>JABUTN010000001.1:14720-39853 GCA_021443665.1 Bacteroidales bacterium
GCTTCGATTCGAACTATCACGACTGGAGCAACGGCTACCGTTGCTACGGCTATTCCGTCCGCGCAGTCACAAAATAATCAAGGGGACTTGTTCCCCGCATCGAAGCCCGCTTTCTTGAGCCTCATCGCAGGGGTTCCTGCGGACATCACAACAAAAGCCGGCCCTCGACAGGTCGGCTTTTATGTGCCTCGCCACTGTCCACATATTTGGGCTTATTTGTGGTCAGCCAATTGATGTAAGCAGATAAAGGGATCCCATATTGCTGATTCAGTCGTCAAAGAATATTTCTCAACTCACGCCAGCGCACTGCAGGAGGGCGATGAAGTGAACCCCGATTCTTGGAAATGGCACCTTTCAGCGAAATGGAGGTTTTGCCAAACAGTCAGCAGCGGGATTTGGAAGGGGGTGTAGCAAAAGCGGAGAAATCATCGTATATTTGCAGAAAATGACACTAATATGAAGAAGTTTATTGTATTGCTGTCCGCATTGTTTGTATTGGCAGGATGCGGCGTCACATCGCACGTGACAGTGGATCCCCAGGTTGTAAAGGCCCTCAAGAACAGGAGGTACGAAATGATCTGCGACTATATGTATCCGACCGGATACCCGATGCAGAGGCTTGGAGGCGGCTATTTTGTGGAAATCAGGGATGAACACATAACCTTTGTCCTGCCCTATATCGGTTCGCATACCGATTTGACCTTTGCCGGATGGGAAGGCATCGATTTTGACGAGGACATCGACGACTACAGCAGCAAGAGGTACAAGGACCACGTCGATATCTCCTTCAAGGTCACCAACATCTCCGACACCTACTCCTGCACATTAAAGGTTTATTATGACGGCTCGGCCACATTGGATGTGATACCCGCATTCCGTCCCTTCATCAGCTACGGCGGTATGGTCAGACCATTATGAGTAAACGAGTTATAATTATCGTGATATTGCTCCTGGGCGTGACCCGGAGCGCGATTGCCGCGTCTTCTCCCCGCGATGTCATCCCCGCTCCCATATCCTGTGAGATAGGGAAGGGGATGTTCAATTTCCCGGCCGCAGCCACTTACCGCATCAGCGGCGAGGACAGGGATGGGGCCCTTCGCAGGTATCTGTCGGTCTGCCCCCTGCACTTCAGGGAAGCGGGTAAAGGCGAAAAGCCGACCGTCAGCATCAGCCTGACCGACAAATCCGTCAGCGGAGCGGAGGCATTCCGGCTTGAAATCACCGGGAAAGGGGTGAAAATAGGGTCCAAAGGCAATGCCGGGGCTTTTTATGCAATACAAGCCCTGATTCAGATGTATGCCGTCTCGCCTCAGATGAGTTGCTGCAAGATTGAGGACAGTCCGGCCTGCAGCTACAGGGGCGCGATGTTCGACCTCTCCAGGCATTTCCGCGACAAGGACTTTATCATCAAGCAGATAGACGCTCTTGCGCTGTTGCGTGTAAACAATCTCCATCTCCACCTGACTGACGATGCCGGCTGGCGTCTGGAACTGGAGTCCTTTCCCGACCTGACCGCAAAGACCGCCTGGCGCTGGGGCAAAACTTGGACTGACTGGACCAAGACGGGAATGAGCTACAGCACGGAGGAGCAGGAAGGGGCATACGGCGGCTACCTCACGAAGGCGGATGTGCGTGAAATCATTGCCTATGCCGCTGACAGGTACATCAACATCGTGCCCGAAATCGAGATGCCGGGACACAGCCGCGAGGTGCTTTATGCCCATCCGGAGCTGCGTTGCGGGGGCGTGGACGGCAAAGCATTGAACTCGGAAATCTGCCCGGGCAAGGAGGAAAGTTATGAGTTTTGCGAGAAAATCCTCATCGAAATGATGGACCTGTTCCCTTCGTCCTACATACATATAGGCGGAGACGAGGCCGCCAAGAGCGCCTGGAAGCAGTGTCCGGACTGTCGCAAAAAGATGGAGGAAGAGGGTCTCAGGGATGTGGATGAACTGCAGAGTTATTTCGTGAAACGCATCGGCAGTTTTATAGCATCGAAGGGCAGGCGCATGATAGGCTGGGATGAGATTATAGAAGGAGGCCTTGCCCCGGGAGCCATCGTGATGTCCTGGAGAGGTTCGGAGCCCGGCATCAAGGCTATGCAGATGGGCCACGAGGTGATAATGTCCCCCTCCACCCATTTCTATATCAACGCCAAGCAGGATGCACCGATTCTCGCAAGTCCGGGAATGGGCAACTACCTCCCTCTGTCAAAAGTCTATAACTATGACGCGGCCTCCATCGGGAAGCCTCTGGGCTATCAGGCAAACCTTTGGGCTGAGTATGTCGTTGAGGATGAGGAGTATGAATATCTGCTCTATCCCCGTATGGCGGCCCTTGCGGAGATTGCCTGGGGAAAGAGGCCGGACGCGGAATACGGGCAGTTCAGGGAAAGGGCCATAAGTTTGTGCGATTGGCTGCGCTCTCAGGGCTTCAATGTGTTCGACTTGCGCAAGGAGTTTGGGGAAAGGCCGGAGTCAAAAAGTCCCATTCGGCATCTTGCCGCAGGCTGCCCCGTGAAGTTCCTCGGCACAACTTATCACGAGAAATATCCCGCAAAAGGAGACAGGTCGCTCACTGACGGAGAACGTGGAGGCTGGGCCTATGGAGATGGGGTCTGGCAGGGTTTCCTGGGAGATATGGATGTGGTCATAGACCTTGGAAAGCCCACCCAGATTCACTATCTGACCGCCTCCTTCCTCTCGCAGGAGAGCGTCTGGATAGGTTTCCCCGAATCCGTGGAGTACCTGGTCTCTTCCGACGGCGTCAACTATACAAGTGTGGGCACTGTGTTCTCACAGGTGGGTGCGCGGACTTCCGGCTATATGCAGTTCGGGACGGACGCGGATGTCACGGCGAGATATGTGCGCCTGAAGGCAAAGCGTGCGGATTTGCCCCAGAACGATTGGCTTTTCATAGATGAAATAATAGTAAAATGATGAAAAGACTCATATTCCCGATAGGCATTGCCCTGCTCCTTTCCTCCTGCGCCGCGCCCGCGGTGTCCGAGGAGATGGAGGCGAAGTTTAATACAAAATCCGGTTTTACGGCCCAAGGCAACAAGGGCGAACTTCTGTACGACATAAATCTTGAAGGAACAGGGTCCGGCCGGCTGCGTCTTGCCCTGGACATAGATGCCCCGGAAGGAGTTGCCGGCAGCGTCAGTGTAGTGCTTGGCGACAAAGTGATTGCCTCGAAGGATGTCAGGGGCAAAGGGGGCAGGATTGTGCTCAAAAGCCGTGAGGCGGTGGAGGCACCCTGCAGCTTCAAGGTGCTGGCGGATATCTGCTGCGAGGCTCCGGAAGGGGCTGTCCTCAAAGCGGAAGTCGCACAGGTCAGGGTAGGCGGAGACAGAATCGGCACGGGCGATTCGATGGCAGTGTCCAAGGAAGTGCTGCTCACAAGGCAGTGCCTGTTCCGTCCCGGGGATTATGGCTCCTCGAACTACAGGATTCCCGCGGTGATTTCCCTTCCCGACGGCTCGGTACTTGCCGTGAACGACAGGCGCAAATACAACGAGACCGACCTCCCGGAGGACATAGACATAGTGTTCAAAAGGAGCGAGGACCTCGGAAAGACCTGGTCTGAGCCCGGATACATCATCCGTGGCGAGGGCTACGGGAAAGGTTATGGGGATGCGGCTCTTGTGGTGGCAGGTGACGGCGCTGTCCTCTGCGCCTTCAGCGGAGGGGCCGGGGTTTGGGCTTCCACCACGCAGAATCCCCAGAGAAACTACATCTGCCGTTCCACCGACGGGGGAAGGACCTGGGACGAGCCCCGCGACGTGACGGCCCTGATCTGGGACGTGGACGGACGCTCGAAAGTTCCCGGCAAATACCATTCTGCCTTTTTCTCTTCCGGCAACGGCCTTGTTCTCAGGAACGGCCCCCATGCGGGCAGAATCATCTACACCCTGTCTCTGGCGAAGGCCGGCTACAGGCTTGACAACTTCGCGTTCTACTCGGACGACAACGGCCACAGCTGGACTATGTCAGAGCTGGCTTACAGCGACGGCGACGAGTCCAAGGTGGTGGAACTTTCGGACGGCACGGTGCTGATGAGCGTCAGGCAGAACGGGCAGAGGGGCTGGAGCCGTTCCGGCGACGGCGGCCGGACCTGGACTGAGAGCGGCAAGTGGCCCGATATGAAGACCAATGCCTGCAACGGGGACCTGATCCGTCTGGATGACGGCACCCTCCTGCACAGCCTGACAAATTCGATGCAGAGGGAGAAGGTATCCCTCTTCGTGAGCAAGGACGAGGGCCGCAGCTGGAAGCCGGCCAAGTGCATCTGCCCCTACGAGTCGGTCTATTCTTCGCTGACCGTACTAAAGGACGGCACCATAGGGGCCTATATAGAGGAAAACCCCGACGGGGCCTGCTCCCTGTGGTTTATGAGATTCTCCAAAAATCAGATAATAAAATGAAAAAGTTGTTTATGTTTCTGACAGCGGTATGCCTGCTGTCTTCCTGCGGCGTCACCAGACAGGTGGTGGCCGATGCAGATGTGGTCCGGGCGCTCAAGGACAAGAAATTCATTATGTACTGCGAGTATATGTATCCCGCCGGCTTCCCGATGCAGGTGATTGACGGGGGCTATTACATAGAAATCAAGGACAATATGGTGTCTTCCGCCCTTCCTTACATAGGGTCGGCCGAGGCCATAGCCTACGGCGGCGGGGACGGTTACAACTACAAAGAACCGATGAAATCCTACAGCGCCAAGAAATCCGGTGACTCCGTGGAGATTAACATCAAGGTGAAAACGAGTGACGATGAACTCGATATGAGATTCAAAATCTATTATGACGGGGACGCCACCCTCAACATAGTGTCCCTGCACCGCTCATACATAAGCTACCGCGGCAGGGTGGAGCCGTTGCGAAATGAAGGCGAAGAGTAGAAAAAGATTGAAAAAAATTAAAAAAACATTAAATTTGCCCAACAAACATTAACCTTAAAAACAACATTGATGAAAAAATTGTATCAACTCATGAGTGTTTTGGTTATGCTCATTTTTGTTGCGAATGCCACAGCGTTTGCGCAGAGTGAGGCGACCGGAACAGTCAGCGATGCTTTCGGACCGGTTGCCGGGGCATCCGTTCTTGTTCAAGGCACTACAAACGGTGCCATTACAGACATTGATGGTAAATTCGTGATTCCCGGCGTGAAAAACGGGGATGTTCTCGAAATTTCATTCATCGGCTATGTCACTTCCACCGTCACCTGGGCAGGCTCACCCGTTGAGGTTATGCTTCAGGAGGACGCCATTCTTCTCGAGGCCACAGTGGTAACGGCTCTCGGCATCACAAGGGAAAAGAAATCCCTCGGTTACGCCCTTCAGGATGTGAAAGGCGAGGAACTGCTGGCCACCCGTGAGGTGAACGTTGCCAACGCCCTGACCGGTAAGGTTTCAGGTCTGCAGGTTATCCGTTCAAGCAACGGCCCTGCCGGTTCTTCAAAAATCCAGCTTCGTGGTGCAAACTCAATCACCGGTACCAACCAGCCTCTGATCGTTGTCGACGGCACCCCTATCGACAACTTCACCGGAGCCAACAACAACGACTACTGGAACCCCGGCACCGATATGGGTAATGGTCTTTCGGATATCAACGCCGAGGACATCGAGTCTATGTCAGTCCTCAAGGGTGCATCCGCAGCCGCTCTTTACGGTTCACGTGCAGGTAACGGTGTCATACTCATCACCACCAAGAAAGGTGCGAAGAACCCCGGCCTCGGTATCACCATCTCCAGCTCCGTTTCAGTGGAGGACATCTTCATGAGGCCCGACCGTCAGACCGTATATGGTCAGGGTTCCAGCGGAATCTTCGATGCAGAGAGCAGCAGCAACTGGGGTCCCAAGATTGAAGGCCAGATTTATCAGGACAAGGACGGCAACGACTTTACCTATAAGTATTATGATAATGTCGCCAACTTCTTCAGCACGGGTGTGAACTCCAACCAGAACATCGCTTTCTCACAGAAATACGACAAGACCTCCGTCTATGTTTCAGCAACCCGTCTTGACGATTTCTCAAAGATTCCCGGTGCAGAGTACAACCGTACCAACATCACCACTCGCGTAAACTCAGGATTCGGCAAGAACAGGCTCCTGAGCCCCGGCAAGGACCTCTTCGTTCTCGACGGCAAAGTGCAGTATATCAACTCTCACGCCAAGAACCGTCCCCTTTCAGGTCAGAACGACAACAACTACTTCTACGCAATCTATTCTCTCCCCAACACCCTGGACATTACAAAGTACAAAACAGCAGTCAACAAGAATGACGGTACAATGTACTGGTGGTCAAAGGGCAGCGGTCTGAACCCCTACTGGTCAAAGGACTACAACACCAACGTCGATGACCGTAACCGTTTCCTGATGAACTTCTCCCTGAAGGCCAACATCACCGACTGGCTCAGCGCCGAGCTCCGTTTCGGAAGCGATATGTACTTCACAGAGACTGAGTCCAAACTTTGGACAGGCAGCCCCCAGAACAACGGCAAGTCACGCTACAGCACAGGCGAGCAGAAGTTCTTCGAGAACAACGCCAGCTTCTTGATTACTGCCGGCAAGGACAGGATTGCAAAAGGCTTCGGTATCAATGCCACATTCGGCGGCAACATCATGGAGCGCAAATCCACAGGCGTCACCACTTCCGCCAGCGAGCTGATTACCCCCAACCTCTTCTGGATCACCAACTCTCAGGCAGGTAACCGCAGCATCAATCAGGTTTACTCCCACAGAAAGATGAACTCCCTCTACGGAACCCTCTCCCTCAACTGGGACGGCTGGATCTTCCTCGATGGCACTTTCCGTAATGACTGGTCTTCAACCCTCAGCGCCAAGAACCGCTCTTTCTTCTATCCTTCAGTCAGCGTTTCCTGGGTAATCAGCGAGATGGTCAACAAGATTGGCAAGAGAATGCCCGACTGGTTCTCATACGCCAAGGTTCGCGCTTCCTTCGCACAGGTAGGTAACGATATGGATCCCTATCAGCTCTACAACACCTACTCAATCGGTTCTGACGGCAACGCGGGCAACATCACCGCAAGTTCCAACTCAACCCTCTACAATGACGATGTACGCAGCGAGCTGATTTCATCTTGGGAGGTTGGTCTCGAGCTCCGTTTCTTCAACAACAGATTGGGATTCGACCTTGCCTGGTATAAGACCAACGCAAGACGCCAGCTCCTCAATATGCCTATGAACTCCCTTTCAGGATATAGCCAGTACAAGATCAACGCCGGTGATATCCAGAATATGGGTTGGGAGTTGATGGTCAACGCCACTCCCGTTGAGAGAAAGAACTTCACCTGGGACACCTACATCAACTTCTCTCAGAACACCAACAAGATTCTCGCTCTTGAGGAAGGCATCTCCGAGTACCAGCTCGGCGGTTACGACAACCTGAAGATTATCGCCAAGACCGGCGGCAACTACGGTGAGATCTGGGGTACAGCCTACAGAAGGGTTGAGGACAAGTCAAGCCCTTACTACGGCAAACTCCTGCTCAACTCAAGCGGTGTTCCCCAGGGAACTTCAGACCTCCGCAAACTCGGTGACCAGCAGGCCATCTGCCTCCTTGGCTGGAACAACAGCTTCAAGATCTGGGACTTCTCCCTCAGCTTCCTGATTGATGCCCGCATCGGCGGCCAGATGTACTCAGGTACCAACAAGGCCCTCCAGGCAAACGGTACAGCCGCTCTCACAGTTGTCAACGGTTCCCGTGACGAGTTCGTGGTTGACGGTGTGATTGAAGATGGCAACAACGGCTATGTGGTCAGCGACATCAAGGTTACTCCCCAGCAGTACTGGTCAGCAGTCACCTCAGGCAACCTCGGTATCGGCGAGGCCAACGTATATGACGCCACCAACGTCCGTCTGCGTAATGTATCCCTCACCTACGCTTTCCCGAGAAGGCTCCTTGAAAGGCAGAAAGTGCTTCAGCAGGTCAAACTCGGCTTCACCTGCACGAATGTAGCTATGATTTACAGCGCGATGAACGGTGTGGATCCCGAGTCTGTATTCGCAGTCAACACGAATGCATACGGTTTCGAGAACCTCTCTTCTCCCACCTCCCGCACATTCCTGTTCAATGTAATCCTTGGTTTCTAACCCACCAACAACAAAGCAATGAAACATATCACTAAATATATTCTTGGAATCACACTGGTTGCAGCTCTTGCTTCCTGTAAAGATTTCGACAGTATCAACATCAACCCTTCTGCGGCAGGTGATGATGCAGTCCGTGCGGACTATCTGCTTGCCACTTCCTTCCAGCAGGCCCAGCAGAACCCCAATGACGCCGAGCGTGTGTTCGTGTATAACTGGGCTTCAATAGCCCGTGTCACGGGTGAGAATTCCTTTGGCTGCGCTGCCCGCTACAGCGATGACTACAACAGCTGCCTGTACAACTTCTCATCCAACTCCATCAAGGCCGCAACCCAGGCCATCAACAATGTTGACTACAACCTTGAAAAGGGAACCTACAACACCCACGACAAGGATTACTTCAACAATGTGAAGCAGATTGCCCGTATATGGCGCTGTATGGTGATTGCGGATTTCGTTGACTGCTTCGGCCCCTATCCCCTCGATGCCTTCCAGGGCAAAAATCCCCATTTCAACAGTGTGGAAGAGGTATATTACTTCATATTCGAGGAACTTGCCGACGCGCAGGCTGCCCTTAAAAAAGGTGTGACTCTCTCAGATTCAGAGAAGAAACAGGATATCGCCTACAATATGGATGCCGACAAATGGCAGAAACTTGCCAACTCCCTCCGTTTGCGTTATGCGCTCAGGCTTTCAGAGGTTGCCCCTGAAAAGGCTAAATCCGAGTTTGAGGCTGCCGCCGTTCTTCCCCTTCTCGAGTCCAATGCCGACCTCTTCGGTTTCCAGGAGTATGGCGGATGGAGCGATTGGGAGGGTGTATATAACCGTTCCTGGAGCGACCACGTGATATCTTCCTCTATGGTCAACATCCTTTCCGGTATCGGTGGTGTATCCACAGCAAGTTCATACAGCGTTGTTTCCGGCAGCACCCAGGACATTACTCCCTACATAAAAGATATGGAATATATCGGCATTGAGTACAAGAACCACTACCCCGAAAAGACCGACAACCCTATGAACGGTATGTGGCTTGACGGTATTCCCAAGTATGTCGATCCTCGTGCGTTCGTGATTTACAATCTTCCCAATGACCCTACAGCTAAAACCTACAGTTCTCCTGCTTCACAGACCGTCAAAGGATACCTGAGTCACGGTATGCAGTCAAAGGAGGCCGATGGTTCCACTCCTTTCAAATGGGGTAAGGAGGATGCCACTATGACATTCAACGGCCCTCTTGCAGGCGTACGTACTGCCTGGATCAAAGAGGCCAAGGCCGGTGAGACCCCCAACTTCACACTGAACAACCTTCTCACCAAGAGCTGGGATGTGTGCTCCTTCCTCAGCGGCAAATACCGCGACAACTCCCAGAAACGCATTTGGTTCGGTGCTTGGGAGACACATTTCCTCCTCGCCGAGGGTGCATATTATGGATGGAATGCCGGTGTTTCTGCAAAGAGTGCATACGAGGCAGGTGTAATGGCCAGCTTCGAGCATCACGGTATTGGCCAGTATGCTGCTGACTATCTCGCTTCCGAGGAGTACAACAGGGTAGGTACCTCAGCCAAGTTTGACCACACCACCGAGCCTTCATCATTCACAGCCTCATACTATGACGGATATGAGAATGAGGTGGCTGAGGATCTCATTACCGGCCGTGGTTCACTCAAGAGAAAGACCTACAACTATCCCGATCCCAACAAGGCTCTCTACAAGGGACACAAACTCAATGACCAACTTGTGAAGATCATCACCCAGAAATACATTGCCAACACTCCTTACGGAGCAGTTGAAATGTGGAACGACAGACGCCGTCTCGGCCTTCCTTTCTTCGAGGTGCCCGGTGCAGAGATAAGCCTCAGCGGTTCCGATATCGCTGAAGCCGGAACCTTTGATCCCGCAGTTGAGGATTGCAGGGAAATCGGACAGAACTGGGGTATGTTCACCCAGCGTATGCGCTATCCCACATCCCTCTCAAATGCAGACCCCAAAGAGTACCAGCACGCTCTTGAGCTTCTCGGTGGAAACAACAATATGATGGTTCCCATCTGGTGGTACGGTTTTGAGGAATAAATCCCTGAAAAAGAGTTAAAAAACTCCATATAATAGAAAGTGACCCGGAGGGTGTTGACCCTTTTGGTCACTTTCTTTTTTTTTGTTACATTTGTGCTATGGCAAAATTCAGGAAATTCAGCCTTGCAGCCCTGTTGTGCTGTCTGGCTTCGGCAGCTGCCTTTGCGCAGTCTCCACTTACAGGAGAGGACGCGGACTCCTACAAGCAGCGTATGGAATGGTTTGGCAAGGCCAAGCTCGGTATCTTCATCCATTGGGGCATCTATGCTGTCGATGGAGTGTCCGAAAGCTGGTCTTTCTACAATGAAAGGGTTCCCTACGACAAATATATGGATCAGGCAAAGCGCTTCACAGCAAGCAACTATGACCCCAAGGAATGGGTGGATCTGATCGAGCAGAGCGGAGCGAAATACACCGTGCTCACATCCAAGCATCACGACGGCTTCGCCCTTTGGAACACCAAGGCGGGCAAAATCAGCGCTAAGAAGTCTTCAAAGGCCGGCAGGGACCTTTTCACCCCCTTTGTGGATGAGGTGCGCAAGCGTGGGGACCTGCATCTAGGAATCTACTATTCGCTTCTGGACTGGAGCCGTGATGACTATCCCAATGCCACCAGGACAAAGGTCCGTTACAACATAAAGGACGAGCCTGCCAGATGGGAGAAGTTCAAAAAATTCAACGCCGCCCAGTTGGAGGAGCTCAATTCGCAGTACAAGCCCGACCTGTTCTGGTTTGACGGAGATTGGGAGCAGGACGCTGAAACCTGGGACTGCAAGGGCATAATCCGCCAATTGCGCAGCACCAACCCCAATGTTGTCATCAACAGCCGCATCCAGGGCTACGGAGACTACTCCACACCCGAACTCGGCGTGCCCGTGGTGCGCCCCGCAAGCCGCTATTGGGAGTTGTGCTACACTATGAACGACTCCTGGGGCTACCAGCACCAGGACACCCTGTTCAAGACTCCCCAGACCCTTCTGCGCACCTTCGTGGAGTGTATAAGTATGGGAGGCAACCTGCTTCTGGACATAGGGCCCAAGGAGGACGGCAGCATTCCAGAAGAGGAGGTGGCCATACTCAAGGAGTTCGCCCGCTGGACAGGCAAGCACAAGGAAGCCATCTATGAGACCCGCGCCGGCATTCCCGAGAACCATTTCCACGGAGGCTACACAGCCCTCAGCACTACGGGCGATGTCCTCTATCTATATATTCCCGGAAAGCCCAACGAGTCCGTGGACATCAAGGGACTTGTGAACAAGGTGAAGAAAGTCTGGGTTGTGGGCAGCGGCTGCGAGCTGGAGCACTATCTGATAAACGACATTTCCTGGAGCGAGGTCCCCGGCATACTCTACATCAATGTTCCCGAGAAGGTGCTTGACGAGCAGATAACGGTGATAGGAGTGCAGCTTGACGGCCCCATCAGGCTTTATCGCGGGGAGGGACAGGTAATATCCGTAAATGATTAGTATATGAAAAGGACCGCTATCGTCATCTTGTCTGCCGGCCTGCTGTCGGCCTGCTGCTCCGGACCCGATATATTTAAAAAACACTCCCGCTTTCTGACAGAGCCTTACGGCTATGTGGCGCAGAAGGCAGTCGGAGAAATAAAGCTGGACGGAGTCCTGGACGAGGCCGATTGGTGCGAGGCTCCCTACACTGAGTATTTTGCCGACATCAGCGGCGAGGGTTTTCCCGAGCCGCGCTTCAGGACAAGGGCCAAAATGCTTTGGGACGACAATTATCTCTATGTCGGGGCCGAACTTGAGGAGCCCTGCATCTGGGCGAATCTGACCAAGCGCGACACGGTGGTCTATTACGACAATGATTTCGAGGTCTTCATCGACCCTGACGGTGACGGGCAGAACTATTTCGAGATAGAGCTGAACGCCCGCGAGAATGTGTTCGACCTCTTTGTGCAGAAGCCCTACAGGGCACGTACCCGTGCCTTCGTGACCTTCTCCTGGGATGCCCCCGGCACCATAATCAGGACGCATCTGGACGGCACTCTGAACAATCCTTCCGATGTGGATAGGGGCTGGACCGTGGAAATGGCGATTCCCCGCGAGGCGATTGCCGCCGAGTTTGACAATTATCTCAAGGCGGGCAATTGGCTACGTGTGGGCTTCAGCCGTGTGGAATGGCATACGGAGGTCCTGGAAGGCGGACGAATAGAGCGCAAAAAGGGAGCGGACGGGAAATACCTTCCTGAAGACAACTGGACTTGGCCCTCCACGGGTATGATTGCGATGCATATGCCCGAGCGCTGGGGCTATGTATATCTCTCCGACAAGAAGGGAGAGGCCTTCCGCTATCCCGAGTCACGTCCCGTAGAGAGGTTGCTTTGGGCGATGTTCTACGAGCAGGAAGAGAGCAAGTCCGTCAGCGGGGCGTATCTGAAAATGGTGGGCGACTTCAATATCCCCAAGGCGGAACTTGACAAACTGTCGAAAGGCAGCAAAATAATCGTGGAAGCCACCACGGAAACATTTCAAATAAGCGTGAAGGCGGCTGATGGTTCATCCATAAGCATAGACCAGAACGGTTATCTGTGCAGAAAATGACAAAAGCCAAACTGATATGAAAAAACTACTGCTGATTTTTACATCCCTTGTTCTGGCACTCTCCTGCAGCAATAAGGAGAACGAGGCGGTTAAGGCCTACGGCTGGACAAGCTGGGGCAACTTCGCCAATGTGGAGGAAATGAAATCCGAGTTCCTGAAATGGAAGGAACACGGCCTGGTGGGTGTCTGTCTCAATGCGGGTATGGACACGGCCAAGATCCGCACCGCCGCAAAGGTGGCGAAGGAAGTGGGTCTGGAGTATCACGCCTGGGCTCCCACTATGCTTCACGACGGCTGCGACTCCCTATGGTACACGGTAAACCGCAACGGCGAGTCCGCCTACAAGCCCGAGAACAGGGCCTATGTGACCTATTACGCCACCCTAGACCCCCACAACCCGGAGGTAGTGCAGTATCTGGTGGACAAATATGCCGCTATCGCCGAAATAGAGGAGGTGGACTATGTGCAGCTCGACTATGTGCGTTATGCGGATGTGATTCTCTCCGAGGGTCTGTGGGACAAATACAAGAAAACAATCGAACACGAGTGGCGTGACGCCGAAGGCAGGGTGCAGGAGTATCCCGGGGCGGACTACTGCTATTGCGATGCCTGCTGCGCGGACTTCCTTGCAAAGACAGGCATAGACATCAAGGCCGAAATTGCCAAAGGCACAGACCCCGCCACCATCAAGGAGTGGCTGCAGTTCCGCTGCGACAATGTCACCGCTCTTGTGGGCAAAATCGCCGAGGCGGTTCACGCCAGAGGCAAGAAACTGAGTGCCGATGTGTTCCCCGGCCCCGCCAGCCACGCTGTGAAGATGGTGCGCCAGGAGTGGAACAAGTGGGATGTGGATATGTTCCTGCCCATGAACTACAACGACTTCTATCTCCAGCCCGCATCCTGGCTGTATGAGATTACGGCCGAGGAGGTTGCCTGCACCGAGAAGCCCATCCTGAGCGGCTTGTTCATCTGCCGCGAGTGGAAGCGCAAGCTCGAACTGGAGGACCCCGAAGACTCAGGTCTGCTGCCTTCGGAAATAGCCGAGGCTGTGTCCGGGGCTATGAAGGCCGGTGCCTACGGAGTCTGCATTTTCACCCCCAACGATATGACGGAGGAGCACTGGGTGGAGTTTGAGAAGGCCATCAATCAGAAATACAGCAAAGAGGACAAGCATTTCATCAGCGACAACAATTTTATGAAAAAGGTGCGCAAGGACTTGGAAGCCAAGAAGAAAATGCTTCCGAAAGGCGACTTTTTCAGCATTCTCGATTGCAAGGACCTGAACACCTACGAGAAGGAGGCCCTGGAGTTCCTCTATGCCTATATGCCCCAGAGCGATATCGTGGACAGAAGCGGTGCTTTCTTCCTGGAGAACGTGAGGCTCACCCGCCAGGCCATTGCCCAGATGCCCTGGGGCGGCCAGTTGGATGAATCCCTGATCCGCCATTTCATCTTGCCCCTCAGGGTCAACAACGAGCCTTTGGACGATGCCAGAAGGGTGTTCTTCCATCAGCTCAAGAACAGGGTGAAGGGTCTGAGTATGACTGAGGCAGCCCTCGAAGTGAACCACTGGTGCCACGAGAAGGTGGTCTATACCCCGAGTGACGGCCGCACCAGCAGTCCCCTGCAGTCGCTTCGCACAGCCTACGGCAGATGCGGCGAGGAGAGTACTTTCTGCGTGGCTGCAATGCGTTCTGTGGGCATTCCCGCCCGTCAGGTCTATACCCCCCGCTGGGCCCACACGGATGACAACCACGCTTGGGTGGAGGTATGGGTTGACGGCGGCTGGCATTTCCTCGGAGCCTGTGAGCCCGAGCCGGTGCTGGACCTGGGCTGGTTCAACGCCCCCGCGAGCCGCAGTATGCTGATGCACACGAAGGTGTTCGGCAACTATGACGGTGCGGAGGAAGTGATGGTGCGCCAGATGAATTTCACCGAAATCAATGTGATTGACAACTACGCCAAGAGCGCCCGTCTGGATGTGAAGGTGGTGGATGCCGCCGGCAAGCCCGTGAGTGACGCCTTGGTGGAGTTCAAACTCTACAACTACGGAGAGTTCTACACGGTGGCCAAGAAACAGAGCGACGCCCAGGGTAGGACCTTCCTGAGCTCCGGTCTGGGCAACCTGCTGGTATGGGTGAGCAAGGACGGCAAATATGGCTTCGAGAAGGCGTCCTTCGGCAAGGACAAGGAACTGACCGTGACCTTGAACCGCAACAGCGGGGATGTGTATGAACTCGACATAGATATGGTGCCGCCTCCGGTGCATTTCGACAAACCCGCGGTGAGTCCCGAACAGAGGGCCGCCAACGATAGAATGATGGCCGCCGAGGACGAAATCCGCAATGCCTACGTAGCCACAATGATGGACAAGCCCAAGGCTGAAGCCTGGGCGAAGGCCAAAGGTTTCGACCCCAAGGTGGTGGGCCCCATACTTGAAAGGAGCCGTGGCAACCATCCTGCAATCAAGACCTACCTGAGCGGGGCTGCAGACAAGGCCCTTGCCGTGGAGCTACTGGAGACTCTGTCCCAAAAGGACCTGCGTGACGTGCCCGCCGATGTCATCGCCGACCATCTGCTATCTTCTCCCCGTGCAGAAGGAATGAGCGATGATACTTACTTCAAATATGTGCTTTGCCCGAGGGTTGAACTTGAGGCCCTTACCAAATACAAGCCCTTCTTCCAGAAGGCAATCAGCGCGAAGACCGCGGAAACCTACCGCCACGATCCCTCGAAGTTCGTGCTGTGGGTAAAGGACAACATCAGCATCAATGACGAACTCAACGCCACCAATGTTCCCGTTTCGCCCGAAGGCGTGTGGAAATCGGGCGTTGCCAACAAGCGTTCGAGAGGGGTGTTCTTCGTGTCCGTATGCCGCAGCCTGGGTATCCCCTCAAGGCTTGACCCCGTGACCGGGAAGGTGCAGTACCTCAAGGACAATCAGTGGATAGACGCGGATTTCGAGAAGGGAGAGGCCGTATCGACAGCCAAGGGCAGCGTGAAACTTTCCTACACGCCCACAAAAGGAATGGGCAATCCCCGCTACTACAACCAGTTCACCATCTCCAGGTACGAGGACGGGAAGTTGAACCTGCTCGACTTCACCGACGGCGACACCGACCTGGGCGAGGGTTCCGATCTTTCGTCAGTGAGCCGCGGCCTGAGTCTCGATGAGGGCTACTATCTCCTGACCACAGGCACCCGCCAGCCCGATGGTTCCGTATTGAGCCACCTGTCCTTCTTTAATGTGAAGGAGGGCGAGACCACGGATCTTGCCCTGCTGCTCCGCTCATCCGATGTGGGCAGGCAGGTGATAGGATCTATGGACGCCTCCCTGACCTATATGCTTGTCAAGGGCAATGCGGCTGAAAGTCTTAAGTCTGCCGGTGAGGGTTACTATGTGGCAGTGGTGCTTGGAGTGAACCAGGAGCCCACCAACCACGTCCTTCGCGACATTTCCGCACTCAAAGCCGATTTCGAGCAGTGGGGTCGTCCCCTGTTCCTGATTTTCCCCGACAAGGAGCAGCTTGCCAAGTTCCGTTTCCAGGACTTCCCCGCCCTGCCCAATACGGTGCGTTTCGGACTGGATAATGCCGTGGCCCTGCAGAAGGCTATGGCCGAGGGAGGCCAGCTCGGTGACCCCGACCAGCTGCCCATCGTGATACTTGCCAACACGGACGGCAAGGTTTACTTCTCGTCCCAGGGCTACACTATTGGAATGGGCGAGCAGCTGATGAAGGCTGTGCACAACCTGAAATAAGGCTATGACAAGGAGACTCTCCGCCATAATCCTCTGCTGCATACTGGCAGTCTTGCCCCTGACGGCGCAGAAAAGGAAAAACTCCGCTCCGGACCCGAAGGAAAAGGGTCTGGCAAGCATCAGCGAGACCACGGCCCGGGCAATAGTGGGTTTTCTGGCAAGTGACGAACTGGAAGGACGCGAGTCCGGACTCAACGGGGCGAATGTGGCCGGCCGCTACATAGCCTCCTGCCTGCAGATGATGGGCGTGCAGCCTCTGCTGCCCGAGGGCTATTTCCAGGAGTTTTCCGCCTGTGCCCCCGAACGCCAGGTGAAAGGGCGTTTCGAGGTCCACCGGGACTCCATCGCCAAACTGCAGCAGGGCCTGCACCGCCGCATCAACCTGCGCAATGTGCTTGCGATGATTCCGGGCGAACACAGTGACGAGTATGTGGTGGTGGGAGCGCATTTCGACCATCTCGGGACTGACCGGATGCTTGAAGGGGACAAAATCTACAACGGGGCGGACGACAACGCCTCGGGCGTGAGCGCTGTCCTGCAGATTGCGAAGGCCTTCGTGGAAAGCGGGAAAAAGCCCCTGCGCAACATTATCTTCGCCTTCTGGGACGGGGAGGAAAGGGGCTTGCTCGGCTCGAAGCACTTCACTCTGGAGTGCCCTTTCATCGGACAAATCAAGGCCTATCTGAATTTCGATATGATCGGGGGCAACAACAGGCCCGAGGACCCGCAGTATATGGTATTCTTCCATACGGCGGCGGTGCCCGCTTTCGGCAGATGGCTCAGGTCGGACATAGAGCGTTACGGTCTGCGTCTGCATCCGGACTGCCGCTCCTGGGACAATCCCGTCAGCGGAAGCGACAACGCATCCTTTGCCCGTTGCGGCATACCCATCCTGTGGTATCATACCGATGCGCATCCCAACTACCACAAACCCGGTGACCACGCTGAGGGGCTGAATTGGGACAAGCTTACGGAAATCACGAAGGCCTCCTACCTGAATGCCTGGAATATGGCCAATATGGAGATTTTTGAGTAATTTTGCATTAGATAAAAACAGAAAACAATGAATATTCCTTGGGAAAACAAACCTGCGGGATGCAGGGATACAGTATGGAGATACAGCGCCAACCCCATCATCAAGAGAGACCAGTTATCGGACTCCAACAGCATTTTCAACTCGGCTGTGGTACCTTTCGGCAAAGGCTTTGCCGGAGTCTTCCGTTGTGACGACCGCAACAGGAGAATGACGCTCCACGCCGGCTTTTCGCAGGACGGCATCAACTGGGATATCAGACCCGAGACCATCCGTTTCGAGAGGGAGAACCCCGAGGCGGGGGAGTGGGTGTACGGCTATGACCCGAGAGTCTGCTTCATAGAGGACAGGTACTGGGTGTGCTGGTGCAACGGTTACTTCGGCCCGACCATAGGCGTGGCCTGGACCAAGGACTTTGAGCATTTCCATCAGGTGGAGAACGCCTTTCTGCCCTACAACCGCAACGGCGTGCTTTTCCCCCGCAAGATAGACGGGATGTACGCCATGCTGTCAAGACCCAGCGATACCGGCCACACGGCCTTCGGCGACATCTTCCTCTCCTTCTCCAAGGATATGGAGTTCTGGGGCAGGCACCGCCACGTAATGTCCCCCGCCCCCTTTGAGGAGAGCGCCTGGCAGTGTATGAAAATCGGCGCCGGCCCCACCCCCATAGAAACGAAGGAGGGCTGGCTCGTGATATTCCACGGAGTGCTCCGTTCCTGCAACGGCTATGTGTATTCTTTCGGCTCCGCCCTTCTGGACCTCGAGAAGCCCTGGAAAGTGCTTGCCCGCAGCGGTCAGTACCTGCTTTCCCCCCAGACTCTCTACGAATGCACAGGCGATGTGCCCAATGTGGCCTTCCCCTGCGCCGCCCTCCACGACCCCGAGACGGGCCGCGTTGCAATCTACTATGGCTGCGCAGATACCGTCACGGGCCTTGCCTTCGGCTACATTGATGAAATTATAGAGTTTACAAAGAGAACCAATATAGTGAAATGAAGAAACTCCTGACGATAGCGCTCGCCTTCCTGTCCCTTTCCGCTTCCGCGCAGAGCCTTGTGTCCTACGTCAATCCCTTCATAGGCACGAGCAATTTCGGCACGACCAATCCCGGCGCCGTATGTCCGGGAGGTATGATGAGCGTCACCCCCTTCAATGTGATGGGCTCACAGCTCAATACCTGGGACAAGGACAGCCGTTGGTGGAGCACTCCGTTCAGCAGTGACAATTGTTTCTTCACAGGCTTTTCCCACGTGAACCTCAGCGGCGTGGGCTGCCCTGAAGTCGGCGTGGTGCTGACTATGCCCACGAGCGGCCCCCTGCAAACGGACTACCGTGAATACGGCTCTGAATATTCGGAACTGAAGGCCGAGCCGGGCTGGTGCGGTCTCAGGCTTGACAAGGGCGACATCTATGCCGAGGTGAGCGCAACAATGCGCAGCTCCGTGGAGAGATACACCTTCCACAAGGGACTCTCCAACATCCTCGTGAATCTCGGGGAGGGCCTTACCAACGAGTACGGCGCCTCTCTGCGCAAAATCAGCGACACGGAGATAGAGGGCATGCGTTTCTGCGGCACCTTCTGCTACAACCCCGGCGCTGTGTTCCCCCTCTATTTCGCAATCCGCGTGAGCCGCGTGCCCGACGAGGCGGGCTTCTGGAAGCGTCTGCCCAAGATGAACGGGGTGGAGGCGGAATGGACCCCCGACAATGGGAAACAAAGGCTCTACAAAGGCTACGGCCGCGAGTTGGCGGGCGACGACATAGGCTACTGGTTCTCGTTTGAAACGCAGGAGGGTGAGCAGATCGTGCTGCAGATGGGAGTTTCCTTCGTAAGCTGCGCGAATGCCTGGGAGAACCTCAATACGGAGCAGAGTGGCCTTGATTTTGACCGGATCCGCCGCAAGGCTTCCGACACCTGGGAGGCGGACCTCTCCAGAGTCAAGGTGGAGGGAGGCAGCCTTGAACAGAAACAGGTATTCTATACCGGCCTCTATCACGCCCTCATCCATCCCAATGTGCTCAACGATGTCAACGGCGAGTACCCGCTGATGGAACAGGGCGGCATAGGCAGGGTGCAGGAAGGCCACAGCCGTTACACCGTCTATTCGCTTTGGGACACCTACCGCAATGTCCACCAGCTGCTGACCCTGCTCTATCCCGAGCGCCAGCTGGATATGGTCCGCTCTATGGTTGATATATACAAGGAATGGGGATGGCTGCCCAAATGGGAACTTTTCGGCCGCGAGACCTTTACTATGGAGGGCGACCCCGCCATCCCCGTGATTGCGGACACCTGGCTCAAGGGCCTGCGCGACTTCGACATTGAGACCGCCTATCAGGCTTGCCTCAAGGGGGCCGAGACTCCTCAGGCATACAACAGGATGCGTCCCGACGGGGACTTGTACCGTGAAAAGGGCTATATCCCTATGGGCGGGGTGCAGGCTGACCTGTCCGGAGACAACTCCGTTTCCCACGCTCTTGAGTATTATGTGGCCGACAACGCGCTTTCGCTTCTGGCCGCTGACCTCGGGCATCCGGAGGACGCGAAACTCTACCGCGAGAGGTCTCTGGGCTACCGCCACTACTACGACAGGGAGACCGGAGTGCTGCGGCCCATAATGGCTGACGGCTCTTTCCTCAGCCCCTTCGACCCCAAGCAGGGGGAGAATTTCGAGAATGCCCCCGGCTTCCACGAGGGGAGCGCCTGGAACTACACTTTCTATGTACCCCATGACATTGAGGGTCTGGCCAAACTGATGGGCGGTCCACGCAAATTTGTGGACAGGCTTCAGAGCGTGTTCGACAAGGGCAACTACGACCCCGCGAATGAGCCCGATATTGCCTATCCCTTCCTGTTCTGCCGTTTCCCCGGCTATGAGTGGCGCAGCGACGAGGTGGTAGCCTCCCTCTTGGCCAAGCATTTCTCCACGCAGCCCTACGGCATCCCCGGCAATGACGATACGGGGGCAATGTCGGCCTGGGCCGTGTTCTCGATGATGGGTTTCTATCCCGACTGTCCCGGCGACCCTTCCTATTCGCTTGTGCGCCCCACTTTCGACAAGGTGACGATTACCCTTGACCCCAAGTATTGCGGGGGCAGGGAGTCCCTGACCATCATCGCACCTTCCGGCTCCGGGAAAATTAAGGGCATCAAGTCCTCCAAAGGCAGCCTGCGCAGGCGAATCAGCCACCGGGAACTGATTGGTGCCGGCACCATACGATTCTACTAAACCCCTGACTATATGAAAAACTTTCTGCCTGTGATTTTCCTGACGCTGCTTCTTGCGGGTTCCTGCAAGGATGCTTTGAAGGTGGCCTCCCCCGACAAGACAATAGAGGTATCCCTTATCGCGGAGGGAGGGGAAATGGCTTTCTCGGCAAGCGTCAACGGCTCAGTCCTGTTCGACAAATCCCGCCTGGGGATAGTTGACGAGGACGGATACCTGGCCGGCCCCTGGACCTTCGAGGGCTCCAAGACCTCGCGGCACACGGAGGACTGGACCCAGCCCTGGGGGGAGAACCGCAGAATCCGCTCCGATTACAGGGAACTCGCTTCGGTGTTTGCAAATGAGAAGGGCACGAAGATGACCATAAGGATTCGCGTGTTCGATGACGGTTTCGGCTTCCGTTATGAGATAGATTCCAAGGCGGACAGCCTCAGGATCGTTAACGAGGACACCCATTTCTGTTTCGCGCAGCAGGCCACCACCTGGACCCTGCCCGCCAATTACGAGACCTACGAACTTCAGTACAGGGTGCTTCCGCTTTCCGAACTTCAGGAGTCCCAGACACCCATGACATTCAGGACAGAGAGCGGCGTTTACGGCTCCATCCACGAGGCGGGCCTGTATGACTATCCCGAAATGGTGCTGCGCTGTGCCGGTTCCGGTGTTTTTGTGAGCGACCTTGCTCCCCTGCCCCGCACGGGTGTCCGCGCCTTCGTGCCCGGCCGCTTCAACACCCCTTTCAGAAGCGTGCAGATTAGCGGCAGCGCGGTAGGCCTGATAAATTCTTCGCTGATTCTGAATCTCAACGAGCCCTGCTCCCTGGAAGATGTTTCCTGGATCAGGCCCCAGAAATATATAGGGGTGTGGTGGGGAATGCACCTTGGTGCAAATCTCTGGTATGACAGCGGCAATCCTTCGGAGCCCGCCCACGGAGCCACCACCTCAGAGGCCCTGCGCTACATAGACTTTGCTGCCGCCAACAATATTGACGGTGTGCTGTTTGAAGGCTGGAACGAGGGCTGGGATACCTGGGGAGGCGCCCAGATTTTCGATTATGCCCGCGGTGCGGCCGATTTTGATGTGGACAAGGTGAGCGAATACGCTGCCGGGAAAGGTGTCGCCCTCTGGATGCACGATGAGACGGGCGGAAACATCCCCGATTTTGAAGAGCACATGGAAGAGGCTTTCACATACTACGAGTCCAAGGGTGTGCATACCGTCAAGACAGGTTATGCCGGTGGTTTCAAGGGAGGCTATCTGCACCACAGCCAGTATGGAGTGAAACATTACCAGAAAGTGGTGGAAACCGCTGCCGCCCACAAGATTTCCATAGACGCCCACGAGCCCATAAAGGCCACGGGCATCAGGCGCACCTGGCCCAATATGATGACGCGTGAGGGTGCCCGCGGAATGGAATGGAACGCCTGGAGTGAGGGCAACAGCGCGGACTACCTTGCCATCCTTCCCTACGTCAGACTTCTCGGAGGCCCTATGGACTACACTCCCGGCGTTTTCGACCTGGACTATTCCTACGCCCGTGAGCATTTCGCCCCGCTGAAGATGTGGAACGGCGACAACACGGCCTGCTGCATCAAGACCACCCTCTCAAGGCAGATAGCCAACTGGGTGGTGATCTATTCCCCTCTGCAGATGGCCTGCGATATGATAGAGAATTACGACGGACATCCCGCTTTCCAATTCTTCAGGGACTTCAATGCGGATTGCGAGTGGTCGAGGGCCCTGTGCGGCGAGATAGGCGAGTACCTCGCCATAGCCCGCAAGTCGGCTGATGAAGACGTGTATTACATAGGGGTCATCACCAATACCGAAGGACGCAGCATAGACCTGCCCCTTGATTTCCTGCCCAAGGGCAGTTACACCGCCACCGTCTATGCGGATGACTTCAGCCCCGCAAATCCCGACGAACTGTTCTCTGAGCAGGTCGCTCCCATATACAAAAAAATCTTCGGCGAGGTCAATCCCGAGTCCTGTGTGATAAGCACGCAACAGGTGGGCGGGACCGACACGCTGAAACTGCAGCTTCTGCCTTCCGGCGGTGCCGCAGTGGTAATCAAGGCTGTAAAATAAACCAAGACTATGAAACGCAATCTGATAATAGCGGCAATCCTTGTATCCGCACTCACCGCCTGCTCACAGAAGACAGAGCAGGAGGATTTCACGAAATGGGTCAACACTTCCATCGGCACCGGCGGCCACGGTCACGTGTTCGTGGGAGCGAATGTGCCTTTCGGGGCTGTCCAGTTGGGCCCCACCAGCATTCCCCAGACCTGGGACTGGTGCTCCGGTTATCACGTCTCTGACTCCACGGTAATAGGTTTCTCCCACACCCACCTCAACGGTACGGGCATAGGAGACCTCTTTGATGTGACAGTCCTACCCCTGACCACAGGCGAATGCGACTATTCCCGCGAGGGCATTGCGGACAAGGCGGACCGCGACACGGAGGTCTGTGTTCCCGGCTACTACAGCGTGAAACTTAGAAACAGCGGGGTGAAGGTGGAACTGACGGCCACCGCCCGCGTGGGCCTGCACCGCTACATCTTCCCCGAAGGAGCCAAGACCAGGTCCATACTGGTGGATCTGGAGAACGGCGGCTGCTGGGATGCCGTGACCGACGAGACTCTCGAGCAGACGGGTAAGACCACTTTCAACGGCCACCGTCATTCCACGGGCTGGGCTGACAATCAGAAACTGTGGTTCAGCGGAGAATTTTCCGAGCCCTATGCTTCCTGCTCCGAGGTGGCGCCACACCATTACCGTTTCGAGTTCTCCCCCGGGACAAAAGAAGTGATGCTGAAGGTGGCAATCTCCCCCAAATCGGTGGAGGGAGCCCTCTCGAATATGCAGGCAGAGCTTGCCGGCTGGGATTTCGAGGCCGTGAAGAAGACCGCCCGCGATGCCTGGAACAGCGAACTTTCCAAGGTCAGAATCCAAACTGCCGACAAGGACAACAAGACCATTTTCTACACTGCCCTATATCACAGTATGACCGCGCCTTCGCTCTTCTGTGACAACGGAGAGCCCGCTCGCTACACCACCTTCTCGCTTTGGGACACCTACCGCGCCCAGATGCCCCTGATGACCATACTGCAGCCCGAGAGGGAGAAGGATTTCATCAACACCTTCCTCGACATATACGACGCCCAGGGCAAACTCCCCGTTTGGCACCTGATGGGCTGCGAGACGGACTGTATGGTCGGCAACCCCGGCATCCCCGTTGTGGCTGACGCCATACTCAAGGGTTTTGAGGGCTTTGATGTGGAGAAGGCCTACGAGGCGATGAAGGTTTCGGCCATGCGTCCCGACAGGGGCCAGCAGTACCGCATCAAATACGGCTACCTGCCCTGCGACCTCTTCGGCAACGAGTCTGTGGCCTACGATATGGAATACGCTCTCGCCGACTGGGCCTTGGCCCAGGTGGCCCTCAAACTCGGACACGATGAGGACTATACCTATTTCCTCGAGCGCAGCAAGTCCTACCGCCATCTCTTTGACAAGGAACTCGGCTTTGTGCGTGGCACCGACTCCAAGGGCCGTTTCCGCGAGCCTTTCAACCCCTTCTATGCTACCCACCGCGCCAACGACTACTGCGAGGGCAATGCCTGGCAGTACACCTGGCTTGTGCCTCACGACTTTAAGGGACTCTGCGAGTGTTTCGGCGGCAAGGCCAAACTGCTTGTCAAACTGGATTCCCTCTTCGTGGTCGATTCCAAACTCGAAGGCGAGGATGCCTCTCCTGACATCAGCGGCCTGATAGGGCAGTATGCCCACGGCAACGAGCCGAGCCACCACATTCTCTATTTCTACACACTTGCCGGTCAGCCCTGGAAGACTGCCGACCTGGTCAGAAGGACCTGCAGGGAGATGTACTTCAATGCTCCGGACGGACTGTCGGGCAACGAGGATGTGGGACAGATGTCAGCTTGGTACATACTCTCCTCCCTGGGCTTCTATCAGGTGGAGCCTGCCGGCGGCCGCTATTATTTCGGCTCTCCTCTCTTTGACAGCGCCAAGTTGAGCGTAGCCGGAGGCGAGTTCAGCATTGTGGCAAAGGACAATTCCGAGAGCAACAAGTACATTCAGCGCGTGTTCCTCAACGGAATGCTTTACACCAAGGCCTATATCGACTATGCCGATATAGCCGCCGGAGGTGAGATTGTCTTTGAGATGGGCTCCGAGCCCAAGATCTGGTACAACCCCGATGAGCCCTCCGTGTATGCGGACAACAGGCCCGCCCCCGAGAAGAGACTTTTCACTTCCCCTGCCCTTGAGAAGGAAATCGCCGCCATCGCTGCCCAGATTGAGAACCCCCGCCTGCGCTGGATGTTCGTGAACTGCTTCCCCAA
>JABUTN010000001.1:39890-109796 GCA_021443665.1 Bacteroidales bacterium
GAGGGCAATCCCGACACCTTCGTTTATACCGGTGACATTCCCGCGATGTGGCTGCGTGACTCCGGCGCCCAGGTATGGCCTTATTTGGAATATGCCAATGACGACCCCGCCCTCAAGAAGATGATTGCGGGCACCATCAACAGGCAGTTCAAACTCATCTGCATTGACCCCTATGCCAATGCCTTCAATGTGGACCCGGTGGGACCCGCCGACGACACGGACATCCCCAAGACAAGTCCCTATGTGTTCGAGCGCAAATGGGAGATTGACTCGCAGTGCTATCCCATCCGCCTGGCCTACGCCTACTGGAAGAAGACGGGCGACACCTCCGTGTTCGGCAAGGTCTGGGAAGAGGCTGCGGAGAAGATTCTGGCCACCCTGCGCGAGCAGCAGCGCTATGAAGGCCACGGTTCCTATACCTTCCTGCGCATAACCGACCGCCAGTTGGACACCAAGTGCGTGGTAGGCCAGGGCAATCCAGTGAAGCCTGTAGGCCTTATCGCCTCCGCGTTCCGTCCTTCGGATGATGCCACCACCTTCGAGTACCTGATTCCTTCCAACTTTATGGCCGTGACCTCCCTCCGCAAGGCGGCTGAGATTCTCTCAAGCGTCAACAGGAGGGATGACCTTGCCCAAGGCTGCAGGGCTCTTGCCGATGAGGTGGAGCGGGCTCTTCGCAAATATGCGGTGGTCGAGCATCCCAAGTACGGGAAGATTTACGCCTACGAGGTGGACGGTTTCGGCAGCTGTTTCCTGATGGACGACGCGAATGTGCCCTCGCTGCTCGCTATGGCCTACCTCGGGGATGTCAGCGCCGATGACCCCATCTATCAGAACACAAGGCGTTTCGTGTGGAGCGAGGACAACCCCTATTTCTTCCGCGGTCCTGCAGGGGAAGGCATAGGCGGCCCTCATATCGGCACCGAGATGATCTGGCCCATGAGCATTATGATGAAGGCCTTCACCTCAAGCAGCGACGAGGAATTGCGTGACTGCATCGCCGCACTGATGACCACTGATGCCGGCACCGGCTTCATGCACGAGTCCTTCCACAGGAACAATGCGGCCGACTTCACTCGTGAGTGGTTTGCCTGGCAGAACACCCTCTTCGGTGAACTCATCGCCAAGACCGTCCGCGAAGGCCGCGTCCACGTGCTCAACAGTATCAAGTAGGGGGGAAAATTTGTACCCGGAGCCGGGGTCGAACCGGCACAGCCTTGCGGCCACTGGTGTTTGAGACCAGCGCGTCTACCGATTCCGCCATCCGGGCAACAATGTACGGTAAACAAATCGGCGGCAAAGGTAAAAAAAATGATTACATTTGCGAAATAATTCGCAGATACTGGTGGACAACTATTCTATACACGATGATTTCAGCTCCTTCTGGGGGCCTGTAAGCCGCGAGGGGGAGTACTTCGCCATAGTGGACAAGGCAGTGGACGGGCTCATAGACTTCGATCCGGAGCGCAAGTTCGTATTCGAACCCACGGAGGCCGTAAAGACTTGGGCCACAGTCATTCAGATAATAGACCGTTTGCTTGAGATAGAGGCTACCCGCAATGTGTTCCTCATTGGTATGGGAGGCGGTGTGACGACAGACATCACAGGCTTTGTGGCATCCATATACAAGAGAGGGGTGCGCTACGGCCTTGTGCCCACGACCCTGGTCAGCCAGATAGACGCGGCCATAGGCGGCAAGAACGGCATCAACCACAATGGTATGAAAAACGAACTGGGCACCATCAGCGAACCCAGTTTCATCTACATAGTGCCTTCGGTGCTCAAGACCCTGCCCGAGCGGGAGCGTCTCTCCGGCGTTGCGGAACTGATAAAGATTTTCATGATCAGCGGAGAGCGCAACACCATCAATTCTTTTGTGCGGAAGAAAAGGCTGACGATAGACCTGATAACCAAGGCCATTGAGTGCAAGATGCAGATAGTGGAGCAGGACAGGGGGGAAAAGGGCGTGAGGCGCAAGTTGAATCTCGGACACACTTTCGGTCACGCCATAGAGAAATGCACGGACCGCTACAATCACGGTGAGGCTGTGGCCATAGGGATGATTCTCGCGGCCAAAATCTCCCGTTCGCTCAACCTGATGAGCAAGAACGACCTGATGCGCCTCCACGAAATCTACCGTGAACTGGATCTGCCCGAAAAATGTGACATTCCCAAGTCGGAACTTTTCGAAGCCATCAAGAACGACAAGAAATGCGCCGTCAAGGGGCAAAGGATATTCTTCATTATGCCTGTCACCATAGGCAAGGTGGAGATCTACTATATAGGCCTTCAAGAACTAAAGGAACTGCTCAATGATCTGCGTTAGCATAGGAGAACTCGGTTTCAATGACTGCAGGAAGGCTCTTTCCAAGGTGGAGAGGCTCCACAGGCAGCATCACGATGTGATGGCCGAAATTCGCCTTGACCTTTGCGGCCTCAACGAGAAGGACACGAGCCTGCTGTTCGAAGGAGCCAAACTCCCCTTGCTCGCCACTTGCCGTCCCCGCACCATAGACTTGTGCATGCCGGCCGTCCTTGCAGGAGCCGAATATGTGGACATAGACGTGCTCCAGTATCCGCGCCTGTCCAAGGAGTTGTTGCACGCCCTGGAAATGAAGGGCGTCAAACTGATTCTGTCCTTCCACGACTATAACGGCACGCCCTCCGACAGGGAACTGGAGAAAATCTACAGGATGACAGCCTCATACCATCCCTGGGCGGCCAAGATTGTGACCACGGCCACCTGTCAGGAAGATGCCCGGCGTGTCCTGTCCCTTTACCGTTTTGCAGGCGAGTCCCAGATGAAACTGATAGCCTTTGCGATGGGGAAAGAGGTGACCTGGAGCCGTTACGAGTCCCTGATAGCCGGGGCGCCCCACACCTATTGTTCCCTCGCCGGCCACATTTCCGTGGTTCACGGCATGCCGTCCCTGTCGAATCTGGAGGATTTCCTGAAAAAGAGCAGATACAGGGTGGAGGGGGACGTTGAAATCCCCTGCAGCAAGAGCGTGACACAGAGGGCGATAGTTGCCGCCGCGCTCGCAAAGGGAAGCAGCGAGTTGAGAAATTTCTCGCACTGCCGCGACATAGACGCAGCCGTGGGTGTGGCGAAGGCCCTTTCCGCCAGAGTGTTCACGGAAGGCGGCACCCTCAATGTGGAGAGCCAGGGTTATCCCTTTGAGAAAAAGGCCGTGGAGCCCCTTCCCTTCCCGAATATGATCATAGACCGCTCCTTGAATATGACCCTCGGCGAGGCCAAGGACCTGTTCGTGGGCGAGTCCGGACTTTTGTCGAGGCTCTGCATCCCCATAGCCGCCCAACTCGGTATGCCGACCACGGTGTCCGGCGAGGGCAGCCTGCTGGAGAGACACATGTACGGCTGTCGTGAAGCCCTGGAGGACAACGGCGCCAGTTGCATACTGACAGAAAACGAGACCCTGCCCGCAGTGGTCAGCGGCCCTCTCAAGGGAGGCAATATAGAGGTGTCGGGCAGAAAGGGTTCACAACTCATTTCGGGCCTTCTGATGGCCCTGCCCCTTTCCAGGAAAGACAGCAAACTTACCGTCACCGAGCCTACGAGCGTGCCCTACATTATGCTCACCCTGAAGACTCTGGAGCAGAGCGGCATCAGGGTGGAAATGGAGGTAAAGGGGAAAGATCTGATTTTCACCATCCCCGGCCGGCAGAGATACCTTCCCGTCAGTGCGGATCTGGAGGGGGACTGGAGTTCCGCCTCATACTTCATTGCTGCTGCGGCGTTGTTCGGCTCCCTGAGCATAGGTGCGCTGAATCCCGATTCGCTTCAGGCTGACAGGCGCATTGTAAGCATAATGCAGGAGGCGGGCGCCAGAATATATTGGAGTGAGGGACGCCTGATGGTGGAGCGAAGCCACCTGGTGCCCTTCAATGTGGATGTGGCCGACTGCCCTGACCTGTTCCCCACACTTGTGGCCCTGGCCCTGTACATCGATGGTGACTCGGTGATTCAGGGAATACAGCGTCTGCGCAACAAGGAATCCGACAGGGTCAGCGCGGTCAGGGAAGAGTTCGGGAAGATGGGAATGCAGTCACAGATAGCGGGCGACAGGATGATAATTTCGGGAAAGAGTCTCACCAAACGTCTTATGGATGGCGATCTGCTCCACGGGGGCAAGTTCAAGTCGCACGCAGACCATCGTATCGTGATGGCCCTCAAGATAGCGTCCATCGGCATCTCCGACAAAATGAGTTTCGAGTCCATGGACTGTGTGGACAAGTCCTTCCCGAGCTTCAAGGAACTTTTCAAGCTGATACAGAAATAGGCCGTTATGAGGATGACATTCGGCGACATCACGCTTCTGGGTGCTTCGCACAGCCCTTTTGTGGGGGTGGATATCGCCAACATCCCGGCCGGCATAAGGATAGGGGACGAGGATTTCGAACAGGCCCTCTCGCGCAGGCGCAGCGGGGCGAAGGGCACAACCCCCCGCCGCGAAGCGGATTTGCCGCTGATTGAGCGCGGCATAGCGGAGGGAGTGACCACGGGGGCCACAATCAGGATACTTTTCGCCAACAACGACACGCGGCCGGCGGATTATTCCCGCTTCGAGTCGCAACCCAGGCCGGGCCATGCGGACTATGTCAGCAGGATTAAATACGGAAAGGTCTTCCCCGGCGGCGGCATATTCAGCGGCAGGATGACCCTTCCCCTTGTGGCGGCGTCCGTGGTGCTGAAGGCGGCAATGCCCCCCTCGGTCAGCATTTGCGCACAGCTGGAACGCGACGAAAACTTCGACCGGCGTCTTGATGCGGCCATCGCGGCGGGGGATTCTATAGGGGCCACGGTAAGATGCGAGTGCAGGGGCGTGCCCGCCGGATTGGGCGAGCCCTTCTTCGATTCCCTTGAAGGCACGATCGCCAGGCTTGTCTTCGCCATCCCCGGGGTGAGGGGCATAGAGTTCGGAGACGGTTTCGCCGCAAGTGCAATGCTTGGCAGCAGCCACAACGACCCCATCGTGGATGCGGAGGGGCACACATCGCGAAACGGTGCGGGAGGCATCAACGGCGGCATATCCAACGGCAACCCCATTGTGTTCAGGGTGGCCTTCAAACCCACATCCAGCATTTCGCGGGAACAGCGCACCTTCGATTTCAGCGCGGGTGAGGTCAAGGCAATGAAAACGGCGGGGCGCCACGATGCCTGTTTTGCACTGCGCACCCCACCGGTAGTGGAAGCTGCGGCCACGATTGCTCTCTGGACCGCTATGCACTCTTAGACCTTAAACGGTCATTATCTCCTTTTCCTTTGCGGCGAGAATCTCATCAATCTTCTTGATGTATTTGTCCAATTCCTTCTGGACATTCTCTTCCGTATCTTTTGCCACATCCTCGGGCAGTCCGTCCTTCTTGGCCTTCTTCACGAGCTCGATGCAGTCGCGGCGGGCGTTGCGGGCGGACACCTTGCTGCTCTCACCTGCGTTGCGGGCCTTCTTGACGAGGTCCTTGCGGCGCTCCTCGGTCAAAGGGGGAATGTTGATGCGTATGGTCTCGCCGTTGTTCTGGGGGGTAAAGCCCAGGTTGGCATCCATAATGGCCTTCTCGATTTTTGAAATGAGGTTACGCTCCCAGGGCTGGATGATCATAGTGCGGGCATCGGGCACGGACACTGAGGAAACCTGGGGCAGGGGGGTGGGGTTGCCGTAGTAATCCACCATCACATTGTTGAAAACGGCGGGATTGGCCTTTCCGGCGCGGTAGGTCTTGAGTTCTTCCTCAAGATGGGTGACGGCGTCTGTCATCTTCTTGACGGCAGCGGCGATGAGTTCTTTGGAATTGTCTATCATAGCTGTGGATTTTGATTATTTCACGATTGTGCCTATCTGTCCGCCTGCGGCAAGTTTCTCGAGATTGCCCTCCGTGTTCATATCGAACACTATGATGGGCATTCTGTTGTCCTTGCAAAGCGCGAAGGCGGTGCTGTCCATAATCTTGAGACCGTCTGCCAGGGCCTTGTCATAACTGAGGCTGTCGTATTTGACGGCATTGGGGTCTTTCTCCGGGTCGGCGGTATAGACTCCGTCCACCCTTGTGCCCTTGAGGAGGGCGTCAGCCCCGATTTCGCAGGCGCGGAGGGCCGAAGCGGAGTCTGTGGTGAAGAAGGGGTTCCCGGTGCCTCCGGCAATCAGGGCCACAGCCCCTCTTTCAAGGCAGGAGACGGCCTCGTCACGGTTGTAGTATTTAGCCATAGGTGCCATAGGGGTCGAGGTGAAGACTTCCGCATCCACTCCCGCATCCTTGATGGCGAGTGACATTCCTATGCTGTTTATGACGGTTGCGAGCATTCCCATAGAGTCCCCCTTCACACGGTCGAAGCCTCGTCCCACTCCCTGCAGGCCGCGGAAGATGTTGCCTCCGCCGATGACGATGGCCACCTGTGTGCCGGCTTTGACCACGGCGGCAATCTGGCGTGCGTAGGAGTTCATTACTTTTTCGTCAAGACCGCGACCGTCCGGGCCGCCGATGCTTTCACCGCTCAATTTGAGTAGAATGCGCTTGTAAGACATAATTACACAGTATTATCACACAAAAGTACGGAAAATATTTATCTTTGCAATATGGAACAGAACAATACTTTGAAAACCATCTCCATAGTTTTGGGAGTGGTGGTTGTGCTTTTATTAGGCGTATTCTTGTATGTATGGATGGACCGCAAGCAGATGATAGACCAGCTTGTGATCGAGAAACAGGAGCTCACGGAGGAAATGCTCGCCCTGCAGGAGGATTATTCGCAGCTGGCTACAAGCAATGACACCCTCAGCACCCAGATCGAGCGCGAGCGCGAGAAGGTTGACCAGCTTCTGGAACGCCTCCAGCAGACCCAGGCAGCCAACAGGGCCAAAATCAGGGAATACGAAAAGGAACTGGGCACGCTGCGCAGCATAATGAAACACTATATCGTGCAGATTGACTCCCTCAACACCCTCAATGTGGCATTGCGCAAGGATGCCCAGGCAGCCCGCGCCGAGGCCGCAAGCAGCAAGAAGGCCTATGAGGACCTCCAGTCAACCACGAACAAATATGCCGACCAGGTGGCTGCAGGCTCCGTACTCAAGGGCCGCAATGTGGTCATCGAGACCATCAATTCAGCCAACAAGGTTCTCAAGACCAATCCCCACAAGCAGGTGGCCCAGATCAAGACCTGTCTGACCATCATCGAGAACGCCATTGCCCCCAAAGGTCCCAAGTGGGTTTATATCAGGGTCAAGGGTCCTGACGGACTGCTTATGACCGAGGATTCGCAGAGAGTGTTCAGATGCGGTTCCGATGAAATGATCTATTCCGACCGCAGGGAGATAGACTATGAAGGCGACGAAATTGAAGTGTGCGTCTATTTCGCCTGGAGCGCAGGTTTCACCAAAGGTGAATACACCGTGGATGTCTATACTGAGGACGGCCCTCTTGGAAGCGGCTCCATCAGTCTGAGGTAATGATTTATGTCCATTTCCCTTTCTGCAGGAGTTTCTGCACCTACTGCGATTTCTATTCGGTAGTCTCAAAAGGGAAAATGGGGCAGTATGCTGAAGCCCTTTTGCGGGAGATTGACTCGCAGAAGGGCTTCTTCCGTGCCTGTCCTCCCGACAGCATCCGTCCCACCGTCTATTTCGGCGGCGGCACCCCTTCGCTTATGCCTGTCGCCGATCTGGAGAGAATCTGCGAAGCGCTCAAAGCCGGCTTCCCCTCTCACGGCAGGCCCTGTGAGTTCACTATGGAAGTCAATCCGGACGACGTGAACCCGGAGAGCGCTGCCGCCTGGAAGGAAATGGGAGTGACGAGAATCAGTATGGGCGTGCAGTCCTTTGACGACGATGTGCTTTCCAGGATGGCAAGGCGGCACAATTCAGCGAAGGCCAGGGACGCCTTCCGGATTTTGAGGGAGGCCGGTTTTGACAACATAAGCCTCGATTTGATTTACGGATACGACCTGTCCTGGAGGAGGCTCGGCTGGGAGTATGACCTGGATTCCGTCTGCGCCCTCGCCCCAGAGCATATATCTTCCTACCAGATGACCCTCGAGGGGGACAGCGCCCTGGTGCGTTTGGCTTCAAAGGGGAAATACACAGAGCCTTCTGATGCCGAGTGCGAGGCTGAGTACAGACTTTTGCAGGATGTTCTCGCCAAGGCCGGATACAGGCAATACGAGGTGTCCTCTTGGGCGAAGGAGGGGCGTGAGTCGCGTCACAACAGCGGATACTGGACGCGTCTGCCCTATCTGGGACTGGGGCCGGCGGCGCATTCCTACGACGGGGCCCGCGAGAGGTCGTGGAACCCTTCTGATCTGGATGCCTACCTTGCGGGAGCCCCCCGCCAGAGCGAGACCCTGGATGAGGAGCAACTGAGGGAGGAGGAACTGCTTCTGGGGCTGCGTTGCGCCGAGGGCGTAAGGCCGGGGGCGGCGGACAAGGCGGCTGCACAGAGGCTGCTTGCGGACGGGCTTCTGGAGTACAGCCCTTCCGGCAATCTGCGCATCCCGCCCGCCCATCTGTTCATCAGCGAATGGATAATAGAGAATTTGTTGTAAATTTGCCGCGTTATGAAAAGATACATCATCCGCGCATTGAAATCACTGGTCTGGTTTCTGCTGATTTTCGCCGTCCTGGTTGTCGTGCTTGTTCTTCTTACCCCCGAATACAGTTTTGACCGCGTCTTTGCTCCCGAGGGCGGAATGTTCCAACCCAACAGCGAGTGGAAGATTCTGGCCTTCTTCATTGCCTGTGCCGCCATCTACCCCGGCGTGACCTATGTCAAGAAGGAAGTGTTCATAGAGGGAGAGTTCGAGCAGCACAGGGACAAGATCATCTCGATCTTCGGAGACAGGGGCTACAGGCTCGAAAAAGAGGATGACGAGAAACTTTATTTCCGTGCCATAGCCGTTTCACGCCGTTTGAGCCGTCTGGGTGAAGACGGCATAACCCTGACCAAGGGGGAGAGCCCTTTGTTCTTAAGTGGACACAGGAAAGACATTATTAGACTTGAATGGCTGATCCGGGACGCCACCCGGGCCCCGGAAGAGTAGTTTGGATTTTTCTCCACACTAATTCCCGACAATTGCATTTTGTCCAAGATGTTGGATAAAACACACAATTGCCGGGCTTATTTTTTTCTATACTGAGCTTGGACGTAACTGTTTAGTGTTAGGGCGTTTCCGCAATAATTTTGCTCTCAGAAACGGAAACAGACCCAACAACCCGAACAGTTATGAAAACAAGACAGTTATCAGCCAAAGCCGCAATCCTGATTTGCCTTGCCACCGGATTTGCTTCATGCTCACAGATTGAAACTCCCTCAACAGTCAGCCTCTCGGACAAAGAGATAGTCCTGACTTCTTACGGCAATATATCAAAGTCATCCGCAGAGTTTGAGGATTCACGCATCAGCGCCTATATCTTCAGCGAGGGGCATATCCCCGCCCAGCAACTCTTCAGCGGGGTGTTCTCCCACGAAAACGGACTTTGGGACAGCGGCCGCGTGAATTACTGGCCCGAGGAAGTGGTTTCAAAGGGCAAGCATCTCGCCGTTTTCGGAGTGATGCCCGCCACCATCACCCTTGACACCCGTGAATACACCGGAATGGAGAGTGACCGCCTCCCCTCCTTTACATACAGTGTGGCCGCAAACGCCGCAGACCAGAAGGATGTGAAGGTCGCCAAGACCATAAGCGGGAATCCGGACGAGAGGGTGGAACTCAAGTTCAACAGCGTGATGTCCGAGGTGTCATTCAGGGTGAAGGGCTCACAGTGCGGCAGCGGCAACACCATCTATCACATCAACAGCATCACTGTTCGCGGGGCATACGCGGATGGGATGTATGAGTTCACTTCCGGCCGGATGAGGCTTGCCTCAGGGGCCGCAGCGATGGATTTTACTTACGCCTGCAACCAGACCATCGGCACAGGTGACTGGGCTCTCGGGGCCGACTTCTGCACAATGTATATGATACCCCAGAAGACAAAGGACGTGGAGGTGGTCTTCAACTACAGCGTGGAAGTGGACGGAATGAAGATTTTCGAAGGCAACTATGGGCTTGGTTTCGGAGACGACTGGGCTCAGGGCGAGGTATATGACTACAGCGTGGAACTCCCTTACACCGACTCAGGCATAATCTGGCAGATTGAGAACGAGTGGAACGACAACATCATCACCTTCAACATCTGATCGTTACAGCAGACTGACATCGTAGTCGGGGCAGACCCATTGGATGGGGATGCCCCGTCTTTCCATCCCCCGGAACCAGGTCATCTGCCTCTTAGCGAACTGGTGTATGGCGATGGCAAGATGCTCCCGCATCCATTCGTATGAAATTTCGCCTATGAGGTATCTTGTCACGAACTTGTATTCCAGACCATAATATATTAGGTCCTGCGGAGGGATGCCGCTGCCGAGCAGGGACTGCACCTCCTCCACCAAACCTTCCTTCAGCCTTGCATCCAAGCGCTCGTCTATGCGGCGGTTGCGCTCCTCGCGGCTGACGCTCAGTCCTATATATTTTATGTCCCCCTCTTCGAATGAGGGCAAGGATGCGTTGTAGGCGGCCTGTTCTTCAGGATGGGCGGCCTGCCACTCGGCGATTTCAAGGGCCCTTATCAGTCGCTTGCGGGTGTCAAAGTCGGTGCTGTTGTGCAGATGCTTGAGTTCCCCGAGGCGGGAAATCATCTCCCGGTCCGTAAGTTCTTCGCAGCGCCTGCGGAATTCGGGATCCGTATCCACCCTGGGGATGGAATAGCCTCTGGTCACGGATTCTATATACAGGCCGGAGCCTCCGCACAGAATGGGGAGATGCCCTCGTGAGAGAATGCCGTTGTAGGCTTTGCTGAAATCCTGCTGGTAGTGATGGATGTCGTACTTGGTCCCGGCAGGTACTATGTCTGTGAGATGGACGGGCACATCCCCATATTCGCACAAATCCTTCCCCGTGCCTATATCCATTCCCCTATATACCTGTCTCGAGTCGGCGGAGATGATTTCCCCGCCAAATCGCTGTGCAAGCTTTACGGCGAATTTCGTTTTTCCCGATGCGGTCGGCCCGAGTACGCAGAACATTTTCATAAGGCAAAGGTAAGGATTTGTCCAGTTCTTGCACAAAATTCCACAGGTACAGAGGCAGGAAGATGTGATTTTATCCAAAAAACAGGGCAAAAATCCAGAAATGCGGCGCTTGTTTTTTTCTCCACACGACTTGGACAAAGTTGTTTCCTGTCCGGACATCGGGGCTGTAATTTTGCACTCAGAAACCGAAACGAATTATTAACATTATAAAAATTGAGAAAAATGAAAACCTTGACGACCATCACCGGAATCACTTTGGCAGCCGCCATCGTTAGTTTCTCCTCCTGCAACAAAATGCAGCATCCCGCCACCCATACCAAGACACAGGATATGGTAAAGGAAAAAGTAATCCGCTTCAAGACAGGTTCTGAAGTTGAAAGCACCAAACTCAACGCCTATGTAATATTGAGGGGCAAAGACAATCCTCTCTTCTGCGAAGTGTTCAGATCCAACGGCAATATGCTTATGAGCAATAATGTGACCTCCCTGCCCGCACTTGAAGATGGCGCGGTAATGGGCGTCCAGGCCGTGAGCCCGTCCGGCATAAATATAGAGTTTGACGAATTCGAATACAGGGTCACCGGCAGCGCGGACGTGGATGTTAAGGCCGGTATGAAGTACTTTGACAAGATTGGGGAAGATATGGATATCGACCTGGAGTCAGTGATGACGAAGGTGGGATTCAGAATCCGTCCGGAGGGCGCCCCCGAGCTGGATTACGAGATAGTGGCCGTTGTGATGGAGAATGTGGTTCTGGGCGGCAGGTACAACTTTGCAAGCGGCAGGATGAGGGGCACGGACGAAATCGGAAGCATAGAAATCAAGGATATCGGAAAAGATTTCTATATGATTCCCCAACCCACCGACAAGGTGAGAATAGTAGTGGACTACAAGGTTCACGACAACGGCCGGCTCATATTCAAGGGCAGTCACGAGACCTCAAAAATCGGGAATATGTATCAGGGCGGTGAATTCGAATACGAGCTCATCCTCCCTCCCCCCAGGACTGAGAAGAATCAGCTCGACCAGCCGTGCGGAAAGATGGGATTAAAAAAACCTTAATAAAATAGCAGTATGATAATAGTTGGCATAGTATTTGTGATTGGTTTAATCAGAAGATAAAAAAAGAAATACAGTTTTTCATATTTAATGGTTAGTGGTTAATTCAAGAAAGACCCTCCGGAAAAGTGGTTGATTTCCGTGAGGGTTTTTTATATTTGCGGCCGTTATGCCTAAAGCCAAAAGCAACATAGAAGTCAAGAACAAGAGGGCCTCATTCGACTACGAGTTCATAGAGACCTTCGTGGCCGGTATCGTGCTCTGCGGGACGGAAATCAAGTCCATACGCGCAGGGAAGGCGTCATTGGTGGACAGTTTCTGCTATTTCTCCCCCCAGGGGGAACTGTATGTCAAGAATATGCACGTGGCGGAGTACTGGTGGGGGACATTCAACCGTCACGACCCCAAGCGTGACCGCAAACTGCTGCTCCAGAGGCGTGAGCTGCGCAAGCTGGCAAGGGCCGTGAAGGAGAAGGGCCTGACAATCATCGCCGTCAAGCTTTTCATCAGTGAGGGAGGCTATGCCAAACTGCTGATAGCACTTGCAAGGGGCAAGAAGGAATACGACAAGCGCCATAGCATAAAGGACAAGGATATGAGACGTGAGCAGGAGCGCGGATAGGCGACTACTTGCGACAGAAGGATCTGAGGGCGCAGTTCCCGCAAAAGCGGCTGCGCTCTTTCTTTTTGCTGCACCTCAGCATGAATACCAAAGCGCAGATAATAGCTAAAGTTATCATTGCCAGTATGATATAGGACGCAAGATTCATATCGTGTAAATCCAGAGGGCGACAATGTAGCCTATCCACGCCACCACCCAGGCGACAATGCATTGGAAAAAGGCCACATACCAGGCCCACCTGCGTCCCAGCTCGCGTCCGATAGCGGTGAGGGCTGCGGCACAGGGGGTGTAGAGCAGGCAGAAGATTAGCATAGGTACTGCGGTCACGACCGTCAGGGCATCCTCCGCTCCGAGCATGCCCATAGTGGCGACCACTCCCTCCTTTGCCATCAGGCCGCTGATGAGTGAGGTGATGATTCTCCAGTCCCCAAGTCCTATAGGCTCGAAGATGGGGGCAATCAGGCCGGAAACATAAGCCATGATGCTTTGCGAGGAGTCCTCCACAAAGGACAGGTTCCAGGAGAAGGACCTTAGGGCCCAGATTGCTATGGTGGCTATGAGAATCACGGTCATCGCGCTGCTGATGAAGTCCTTCATTTTGTCCCACAGCAGATGCCCCACATTCGACAGGGAGGGCAGGCGGTAAACGGGAATCTCCATAACGAAGGGGGAGGGCTTGTACTTATGCCCGAGATGTTTGCGGACTATGGCTGTAAGCAGGCCCACAAGTATGCCGAGCAGGTAGAGCGAAAGCATCACCACCACTCCGTGGTTCGGGAAAAAGGCCTCCACGAAGAAGCCGTAGATGGCCATTTTGGCCGTGCAGCTCATAAAGGGGGTAAGCAGAATCGCGGCGCGGCGGTCGGAGGCCGAGGACAGGGTCCTTGAGGCCATCACTCCCGGAACAGAGCAGCCGAAGGAGGTCAGCAGCGGGATGATGGAGCGCCCCGACAGTCCGAAACGCCTCATCAGCTTGTCACTCACAAAGGCCACACGCGACATGTAGCCGCTGTCCTCAAGTATGGCGAGCAGTCCGAAAAGCACCAGGATGATGGGCAGGAAACTCACCACCGTCCCCACTCCTTCGAAAATGGCGTCTATGACCAGGGAATAGACGGCCGGGTGGACATCCAGGCTTTCCATAGCCCTGGATGTCAGTCCGCCGAGCCAGCCGATGCCGGCGGCGAGCAGTTCCTGCAGCGTGCCTCCCACAAGGTCGAAGGTCAGCCAGAAGATAAGGGCGAAGATGGCGATGAAAGCGGGTACGGCAGTCCACTTGCCTATCAAAATCCGGTCTATGCGTGAGGAGAGTTCCTGCTGCTTCGTCATTTCCGGGCGGATGATGGTCCTGGAACACAAGTCTCTGATGAAATGGAAGCGCTTGTGGGCCATTGCGGCCTGTTGGTCGAGTCCGGAAGGCATATCCTTGTCGCTGATGCCGTGCAGGACGGGCGTCTCCTGGTATCTTGCGATATGGAGGGCGTGGTCCACAAGTTCGTCCACACCTTCTCCAGTGAGGGCGCTGACGGGCACGACCGGAATGCCGAGCAGGCTCTCCATCTCGTTGACTCGCACACCGCCTCCGGATTGTGTCAACTCATCCATCATATTGAGGGCCAGCACCATAGGAATTCCGAGTTCCATAAGCTGGACGCTCAGGTACAGGTGGCGCACTATATTGGTTGCATCAACTATGTTGATGATGGCGTGCGGTCTCTCGCGTATCAGCCACTCCTGGGCCTTCTGCTCCACCTCGTTGAATGCGCTCAGGGAATAGAAGCCGGGCAGGTCGTAGATCTTGGCCTTCGCGCGGAAGCCCTTGAGCACGCCTTCGTTGGTTTCCACTGTGATGCCGGGGAAACTGCCCACGTGCTCCTTCGAGTCAGTCAGGCGGTTGAACAGCAGTGTCTTGCCGCTGTTCTGCTGGCCTACGATGGCTATTCTCAGCTCGCTGGTTTCGGGAAGGGATTTGACCGTATGGTCGTGGTACTTGCCTTCCTCACCGAATCCGGGGTGGGAGTTGTGCTCGTGGAGGAAGAGTATGGAGGAGTGGCTCTTGGGAGAAGCCTCGCTGTCCTGCTCCTCTTCCACCGGCTCCACGGAGATGAGTTCCGCCTGCGATGCGGCGAGCGAAAGCGCATAGCCATAGACTATGACGCTGATGGGGTCTCCCATCGGGGCTCTCTTGAGCAGTTTGACGCGCGTGCCGGGAATCAGGCCCATATCGAGAAGGTGGCCCCTGAGTCTGGGGTCATTCCCGCCTGTTTCCAGAATCCGGGCGCTTTGTCCGTCTTTCAGCTCCTTGAGAGTCATTCCGGATATTATTTGCAACGCATTATTTCAAGTATCATATCGTCTGCCGTCTGCATTCCGCGGGAGCCTATGACGCCGAGGTTGCGGATGGTTTTTTCTATGTCCAGGTCGATGATGCCGTCCTTCTCGCTCACGCAGATGCCGTCAAGGGCAAGCACGGCGCTCTGTACGGCGCTGGAAACGCCGGAGGCCACCTTCAGGGCGCAGCCTTCCTTGGCCCCGTCGCAGACCATACCGGTGATGTTGGCCACCATGTTCTTGATGGCGAAGGTAATCTGCTCGTAGTCGCCGCCGTGCAGATAGACGATGCCGCAGGCAGCACCTGTGGAGGCGATTACGCAGCCGCAGAGGGCGGAGAGTTTGCCGAGATAGTGCTTGATGTGGATGGCGGTCAGATGGGCGAGTATGAGGGCGCGGGTGAGCTGTTCGGTGGTGGCAAGCACGTGTTCGGCCGCGGCCACAACAGGCATCGTCACGGTGATGCCTTGGTTGCCCGAACCCGAGTTGCTCATTGCGGGCAGCATGCTTCCGGCCATGCGGGCATCGGAGGCGGCGGCCGTGAGGGCCATACAGCGCGAAATCAGCGACTGGCCGAAGTAGGTGAGGTGGTCGTGGTCGTTTATGCTGAGGGTGCGTCCCACCTGCAGGCCGTATTTGTGCGTCAGCCCTTCGCGGGCAAGGGCCTTGTTGAGTTCGGCTGCCTCGAGGATGAAACTGATGTCTTCCAGAGGGGCTGTGACTGCAAAGTTGTGGATGGCCCTGATGTCCAGATCGTAGTCGGCGGAGTTGAGAAGAGAGGGCGCTTCTGTGTCCTCTTCAGCCTCTTTGGCGGGCAGCAGCAGCTGGACCCCGTCCTTACAGACGCTGGTGAAGCGGTCGTGGTCGTCCTCTATGATGACCTCCGCCCTGTGGCCTCCCTCGAAATCGGCCGTCACTATGATGTAGAGTTTCTTCGTGGTGTCGGAGAGGCCCACGTGGATTATTCCGGATTCGAGCAGGGCTTTGGCCCGGGCCACATCATCGGGTGTGGAGTCCTTGAGCACCTCCAGGCCCCTCTCCCATTTTCCCGCCACGACAGCCAGGGCGACGGCAATGTCGAGGCCCACCATCCCCGTGCCCGGGATGCCCACGCCCATACCGTTCTTGAATATGTTTGCGCTGACGAAGGCCCTTACCGAAAGGGGTTTCCTGTCCGGAAACAGGGAGCAGGCCCTGGCCACTGCCAGGGAGAGGGCGATGGGTTCAGTGCATCCGAGGGCGGGCTTGACTTCGCTGTGGAGCAGTTCGAGTATCTGGGAGTTGTTCATAGTACAGGTTTATAAGGTCATTTCAAAGCTTCGGAGAGGAATCGGATGAAGCCCTCGACATCAAGGTCATAGGCTCTTGTGGAAAGGGTTTCGCCGCTTTCGGGATCTATCAGCACATAGAAGGGCTGGGCGTTCACCCCATAGCGGGATGCCATCATATATGAGTTGATTTTGCCGAGGGACTTGAGGGTCTTGCCTGTCACGGGGTGCTGCACCCATTCTTCTTCGGGCAGCACGGTCTTGTCGTCCCCGTAAATCTGCACCACCACATACCTGTCCCTGAGCAGGGCGCTCACCCTCGGGTCGGAGAACACCCTTGCCTCCATCTCGCGGCAGTTCACGCAGCCTCCGCCGGTGAAGTCCAAAAACAGGGGCTTGCCGGCTTTGCGGGCATATTCCATCGCCTCATCATAGTCGAACAGGGCGCTGAAGCCTTCGGGCTGCCGCAGGAACTCGCTGTATTTCGGAGTGAATCCGTACACCGCCTGGGGGTCTTGTCCTTCCGTGCGGGATCCGGCCGCGGACGGGCCGGCGTATTTTTCGATTTTGAAGTCCTGGGTGTTCATAGGGGGCAGATAGCCCGAGAGGGCCTTCAGGGGGGCGCCCCACATACCAGGAACCATATACACCACGAAGGAGAAAGTGATGATTGCAAGAGCGAGGCGCAGCACGCCGATATGCTTCAGTTCGGAGTCATACTTGAACTTGAGTTTGCCGAGCAGGTAGAAACCCAGCAATGAGAACACCACTATCCACACGGCGAGATAGACCTCCCTGTCAAGTATGCCCCAGTGGTAGGTCTGGTCGGCCACGCTCAGGAACTTCAGTCCGAGGGCAATCTCCACGAAGCCGAGGACCACCTTCACGCTGTTGAGCCATCCGCCGCTTTTGGGCAGCCTGCCCAGAAGCGAGGGGGCAAAGGCGAAGATGGTGAAGGGCAGGGCAAAGGCCACTGAAAAAGCCACCATAGTGACAATGGGGGCCCACACTCCGCCCGTGGTGCTCTGTATCAGCACTGTGCCCACAATGGGGCCGGTGCAGGAGAAACTCACGAGCACAAGGGTGAGGGCAAGGAAGAACACACCGCCGAGGCCGGCCCTCTCGCTACGCTGGTCGCTACCGTTGACCCACTTGGAGGGTAGCACGATTTCGAAGGCGCCGAAGAAGGAGGCGGCAAAGACCATAAAGATCACGAAGAAGAGGATATTGGGCAGCCAGTGTGTTGCCAGCCAGTTGAAAATGTCGGCTGTGACGGCCTCGCCGCCGGCGAAGTAGGTGATTAGGATTATGACGGCGATGGGCAGGGTGTATAGGCCCACAATGAAAAGTCCGAACATCGTCGCAAGGAAGCGTCCGCGGCCCTTGCCGCCGCCCTCGCCCTGGTTCTTCTTCAGGAAGAAGCTCACGGTCATCGGGACCATAGGAAAGACGCAAGGGGTCAGAAGCATCAGCAGGCCCCAGCCTATTGCGCTAAAAATCAGGCTCCAGGAGAAGGATGCCCCGGACTTGTCCGCGGAACCGGAACCTGCGCTTGCCGCGGGCACTTCAAAACTGAACTGCGCCTCATCGGGGGCTATGCACATTCCTCCACGACAGGACTGCCACTCTATGCTGACTTCCGCCTTGCCGGGTTCTTTGCCCGTAAGCCGTATTTTTTGGGAAATCACGGGATTCTCCGCTTCCCCTATGTTCATTTCAAAGATGTCGTCCCACTGCGTGTTGATTTTTGAAAGGAATTCGGGACCGCCTTCCGCCGAGGCCGCGCCCTCCACCGTGACGGAAGTGGCTATGGGGCCGTTCTCGTAGGGGCCGCAATCGTAGATGTGCCAGCCTTCGGAAGAAGCGGTGCCGGTGAGGGTTATCTCATATATGTCGCCTTTGAGATGCTTTATGGAAGCATCCCATTTGAAGGGATTTTCCTGGGCGGAAGCGCAGAAACCCAGAAATAATGCCATCAATACTATATGCAGCCTTTTCATACTCGCAAAGATACGGGAATTTTTTATCTTTGCGGCATGATTTTGCTTGAAACACCTTCACAGAACTGGTCCTCATACGAGCTTGTGGATTCTGGAAACGGAGAAAAGCTCGAGCGCTTCGGCAACTTTGTATTGAGGCGCCCCGAGCCGAAGGCCCTTTGGGACAAATCCCTGTCCGAGTCGCGCTGGATGGAACTTTGCCACACAAGTTTCACCCCCGGAGCCGGTTTCGGGAAGGCGGGCAAGGAGGATTCCGGAGTCTGGAATATGCATAAAGCGATGCCGGAACAATGGACCGTCCCGTACCTTGGAGCCGACAAGGATGCCGGACCCCGCTTCACGCTGCGTTTGGGACTCACCTCTTTCAAGCACGTGGGAGTCTTCCCCGAACAGGCCCCCAACTGGGACTTCATCTTCCGCCAAATCATATCCATCCGCGGTGCCCATGCACGCAGGGGAGAAAAGTATTCCCCGAAAGTGCTGAACCTTTTTGCATATACTGGAGCCGCATCATTGGCGGCGCGTGCCGCCGGTGCCCAGGTCACCCATCTGGACAGCGTCCGCCAGGTCGTCACCTGGGCCAGAAACAATATGGAACTCAGTTCCCTCGATAATATCCGCTGGATAATAGAGGATGCCTTCAAATTCGTGGTGCGCGAGGCCCGCAGAGGCAATGTCTATGATGCCGTCATGCTGGATCCGCCGGCATACGGCCACGGTCCGGACGGAGAGCGCTGGAAACTCGACGAATGCCTTTTCGATATGCTCAAGGCCTGCAATCTGATACTTGCGCCCAAGGACAGTTTCCTTCTGCTGAACCTCTACTCCAACGGTTATTCCGCAATGCTTGCCGACTCGCTCGTGGCGGCCGCTTTCGGGACCTCAGGCGAGCGCAGTTGCGGCGAGCTGATGCTCACTGACCGCGCGGGCCGCAATCTGCCACTTTCCGTATTCTCAAGACTGATCCGTTAGATAATGCTCAATCCTCTCTACATAAGCTGGAATGTGGACCCCGACATCATCACCCTCGGCTGGTTCCACCTCAGATGGTACTCGATACTCTTCGTGTCGGGCCTTTTCCCCATAGGTTACCTGATCATGCGCTCCTTCTACAAAAGGGAGGGACTGCCCGTGAGCCTACTGGACCCTATGCTCTACGCTCTGCTGATAGGCACCCTGGTCGGTGCGCGTCTGGGCCACTGCCTCTTCTATGACCCCGCTTATTATCTGGCCCATCCTCTGGACATACTGAAGACCTGGGAGGGAGGCCTTGCCTCACACGGCGGCTCTGTGGGTGTTCTGCTCGCTATGTGGTGGTTTACAGCCAAATACGGCAAGAAATACGGTTTCGGGTACATCTGGACTCTCGACCGCCTGGTGATAGCCATCTGCTTTGCGGGTTGCCTCATACGCCTTGGCAACCTCTTCAATTCGGAGATTTTCGGCCACGCTACCACACTTCCCTGGGGCTTCAAGTTCCCCAGAAGCTATGAGTGGCAGGCTCTCTACGGCCCCGCAGTATATCCCCCCGACGGTGTGGCCTGTCATCCCACCCAGCTTTACGAGGCCTTGAGCTATCTGCTCCTGGGACTCGGCCTGTTGTGGCTCTACCTAAAGAGACTGCCCCGCCTTTACACGGGCAATATTTTCGGGCTGTTCCTGATAGGCCTGTTCGGCGTCAGGATTCTGATAGAGTTTGTCAAGAACCCCCAGGAGGATTTTGAGAAGGAGATGGTGCTGAATATGGGACAGTGGCTCTCGATACCCTTTGTGCTTGCGGGCGTCATAATCCTGATACTGAGTTTTGTTTACAGGCATCCGGCCCAGGCGGGAGCAAAGACAGGAACAAAAATCGCAGCGAAAAAATAATATGGAAAAGATACAGCTTCTGATACTTGGCAGCGGCCCCGCCGGCTATACTGCCGCAATATATGCCTGCCGCGCGGGCATACAGACGGTTGTCTATGAGGGGCTTGTCCCCGGTGGGCAGTTGACCCAGACCACTGACATAGAGAACTTCCCCGGCTATCCCAACGGAGTCAACGGCTTCCAGATGATGGAGGACTTCAAGGCCCAGGCACAGCGTTTCGGCGCTCAGGTGCGTTACGGCCTTGCCACAAGGACCGATTTTTCGGCCCGTCCCCTCAGGGTGGAGATAGACGGAGCGGACTGGGTGGAGGCCACGGCCGTGATTATTGCCACGGGCGCTTCCGCAAAATATCTCGGACTTCCCTCCGAGGAAAAGTTCAAGGGCTCCGGCGTTTCGGCCTGCGCCACTTGTGACGGTTTCTTCTACAAGGGAAAGGATGTGGCCGTGGTGGGAGGAGGCGACACCGCCTGCGAGGAGGCCACCTATCTTGCCGGGATGTGCCGCAAGGTCTATCTGATAGTGCGCCGCGATGTGCTCCGCGCCTCGAAGGCAATGCAGGAGCGCGTGTTCAACACCCCCAACATCGAGGTCCTCTGGCGCCACCGCACCCGCGAGATTCTCGGCGACGCCAACGGCGTGACAGGGGTTTCGCTTGACAACGACGCCGAAGGCACAGTCGTGACCAAGGACATAGACGGCTTCTTCCTCGCGATCGGGCATCATCCCAACAGCGAGGTATTCCAGCCCTGGGTGGAAGTGGACGAGCAGGGCTACATCATCACCGAGGGCAAGAGTTGCCGCACGAACGTGCCTGGAGTCTTCGCCGCCGGAGATGTCCAGGACCCGACCTACCGTCAGGCCGTCAACGCCGCGGCCGCCGGCTGTCGTGCCGCGATGGATGCGGAGAGATGGATGGCTGAAAACGCTTAAAAACGAGTATGAAAAGAAAAACCATAATCGCAACGCTTGCGTTGCTTTCCCTGCTCAGTTTGAGCGGATGCAAGAAGGACATCAAGTACCACGTGTTCGTGGTCAGCAACTACAATGTGTCCTTCGAGTTTCACAATGACCCCCTGGACGAGCAGAAGGAGGCCTTCCTCTCGTATGTCAGGGACTGCCGTCTGGCCTGCTATGACGTGTTGGACCTGACGGACAAGAATCCCTACAGGAAGTACGACAGTTCCAAGAAGTCGTATTCCAGCGCCAAGAAGGAACTGGCTGCCGATTTCCAGAAGGTGAAGATTCCCCCCGTGCCGGACTTCGCATTTGACGAGGATACCTTCTGCACCTATGACCTCTGCCTTGCGGGCAACGAATTCACCCAGTCCGCCACTTCCTCCACCACCACATCGGCGACAGTCCTGCCCGAAATACTCGGCAGGATAGGGATAATCTTGGCAGACGGGGAGATTGTGGCTGTCCTGCTCGACGAGTAGCCTCCGCTAATAAGGGTTGCTAATAAGGCTTGAAGGAGGCTTCCATTATGGCCTTGTCCTCACGTGAACGCTCCACGGGTTCGGGAGGCGGGCTGCCGAAGATTGCAAAATAAAGGGCGGGGAACTGCCCTTTTTTGTATATGATCACGAGTTCTTCCGTCTCCTTGTCTTCCCCCGTGCGGTCGTAGGGGTTCTTCATGCTCGAACCGAAAAGTTTCGCGATGCCCTGCCAGAATGCGGCGGCGGCACGGCCCTTGTAGTTTCGGACCACATTGTAGGAAGTCATCCCGACCTCCCTGTCGATCAGGCGCAACAGCAGTTTCCCCTGACTGATGGTAAGGTTCTTGAGCGGGGCTTCGAAAGTGCGGAACAGTTCTTTCTGGAAATCGTTGATGTAGCGGTCGTGGGCGCGTCCCTTGAGGTTTCCGGCCTGGATTGTGGAATCCGCCTCAATCAGTTTCTCCTTGGCCAGCAGCGCGTAGGGGTAGGCCTTGGCAAAATTGTGTACCAGCTGGTAGTATTTGCGCCATTGACGTCCCTCCTTGCCTCTGAGACGCTTGGGAAAGGCGTAGGCCGGGGGCAGGGTCTCGATGAAGATGGTGTCCTTACCGTCTATGACATAGCGCATCCTCTCGGACTTTTTCTCCTGGGCAAAGGCTGTAAGGGGCGCGGCCATCAGGCCGTACACCGCAAGCAGTATGAGGACGCATCTTTTCATGGCGGTTTCCATCGCGGGCAAAAATAGCAAAAATGATTGTTGATAGAATAGAAATCATTATCTTCGCACAAATAAACACAAACAGTTATGACAGGAATAATTATTACCGTAGTGGTTGTGCTGCTCATCGTGGTATGGGTAATCGGAGTACAGCGGAATCTCGTCTCTTCAGACGAACTTTGCAGCAACGCAATGAGCCAGATAGGTGTCCAGCAGGAAAGCCGTTGGGACGCCGTCACCAATCTCGTGGAAATGATAAAGGGCTACAACGAGCACGAATACAAGACCCTGAAGGACATCATAGCCCAGAGGGCTGACATCAAGGGCAACAGCAGCGCGGCCGACGTGGAGGCCCAGGAAGGGCACCTTGCCCAGTTGGCCTCACAGCTCAAGGTCGTGGTTGAGCGCTATCCCGACCTGAAGGCCAACGAGACCTTCCTCAAGGGTATGGACTCCATCAATATGTACGAGAATCAGGTGCGCACCAGCCGTATGGTCTATAACGACACCGTGACCAAATACAACAGGATCGTGCGCTCCTTCCCCAACTCCATCGTGGCCTCCATCTTCCATTTCAGCGTAAAGGACTACCTCAAGGATCCCGGCCAGAAGGCCCAGGCCCCCGTTGTAAGTTTCAAATAATGGGAAGAGGCTTCATATCTGTCCTGCTTCTGCTTTGCGCATGCATCTTTGCGCCTGCACAGAGCAAGGTGGAGGACCTGTCCGTCAGGGTGATGCTTCTGCCTGACGGAGCAATGGACCTCGTCGAGGTGTGGAAGATAGACGTGGACAACAAGATCAGCGAATGGTATGTGGCCCGCGACAGGATGAAGGGCATAGAAGTCAATTACTTTTCGGTCTGCGAAAATCCCTCCCAGAACCTTTTCGAGAATGACGGGGAGTGGGACGTGGACCGCAGCCGCGAGCAGAAGCGCAACAAGTACGGCATAGTTCACAAGGCCAACGGTGCCGTGGAACTGTGCTGGGGAGTGGGCTATCCCGGAAAACATACCTTCTTCACCCAGGCGAGGTACAGCTACCCCATCGTGAGCCTCTCGGACTACGATATGCTGCGCTTCGACATTGTGGTCGAGTCGGACGCCCCTCCACGCCACGTGAAGGTGGAGATAGAGTCCGGTTCCCTGAAATACCTGCCCGCCCTGGACACCACCTGGGTGAGGGCCTGGGCCTTCGGTTTCGAGGGGGATGTCCGTTTCGAGGACGGCAAGGTGGTGATGGAGAGCAGCCGGCCTTTCGGGAGAAACTCGAGGGTAAGCGCCCTGCTCAGGTTCGAGAAGGGCAAATTCAACAGCCGCAACGCCGAGCCTGACAAGAACTTTGACTCCTACCTCAGCGATGCCTTGGAAGGGAGTTCATACCTGGATGATGATGAGGACCCCTTCATAATAACCTTCTTGATTTTCCTCTTCGGCCTCCTGGTGTTCATTCCCACAGTGATAATCTGGAACAACAGGAACATACGCCGCAAGGTGTTCGGCGTCCCCTCCATCAAGAAACTGCCCTGGTGCAGAGAAATCCCCTTCAATGTGAACGTGCCGGCCTGCGCCTATGTGATGGCCCACACAGCGGAATCGGGAGGCGGAGGAGTGGCCACCGCCTTCATAATGAAAATGGTGCGTGACGGCCGCATCACCGTAAGCGAGCAGTCCCGGGCCAATAGTGTGGACCTCGTGTTGAACGGCAATGTCACCGGTCCGGAGATGTCCCCCTGCGAGCGAGAGTTTTTTGAAATGCTCACCGAGTCGGCCGGGGCGGACGGCATCCTGCAGAAAAACGAGTTCACCGTCTGGGCCCGCAAGACGAAGAACACCGCCCGTCTCGAGAAATGGACGAAGGAGGTGGACAAGGAAGCCCGGAAAACGCTTGAAGCGGGAGGCTGGCTCTCCGAGGGCAAGAAGACCGACTTCACTATGATGGGTCAGGAGTCGGCGAGAAACCTTATCGGAGTGAGGACTTTCCTAAAGGACTTCACCCTCATTGATGAACGCAGAAGCGTGGAAGCCGTCCTCTGGAGGGATTATATGATAGTGGCCGCGCTCTTCGGGATAGCCGAGAAGGTGGCCAAGGAACTTCAGGAAATCAATCCCGAGGCCTTCAAGCAGCTCTCGCCCAATACGAGCACCGACCCTGTGGTCACTATGCAGATGATCCGCGGCGCGTCCGTATATTCCCGCAGCATTTCTTCCGCAATGGCGGCAAAGTCGTCATCGGCCGCAGGCTATGGTGGACACTCAAGTATGGGTGGAGGCCACGGTTTTGGAGGCGGCGGACACAGCGGCGGCAGATAAACACACTAAAAGATTATGAAAAGAATCTCCATAGCAATGACGATCGCGCTGTCTCTGGCGGCGCTCGTGTCCTGCAACTCCAAACATTGGGTCGGCTCCTGGGCCACAGCCCTTCAGGTGGCTGAACCCCACAACTGCCCTCCCGAGCCCGGGCTTGAGGGCAACAGCATCCGCCAAATAGTGGAATTGTCCGTGGGCGGTGACTGCCTCAGAGTGAAACTCTCCAACGAGTTCGGAACGGAGCCTGTGGAGATAGAGGCCGCGAGCATCGCACCTGCACTGAGCGCGGGCGGCTCTCCCGACATAGACGAGGCCGCTTCCGCAATCCTGAGTTTCGGCGGCGAGGTGTCTGTAGTGATTGCCCCCGGAGAACTCGTGGTGAGCGACCCCGTGAAGATGAAACTACAGCCGAGGGCTGATCTGGCCATCACCCTCCAACTCGGGAAGGCCTCTTCCACTGTGGTCACCAGCCATCCCGGCTCGCGCACCACTTCATACATCGCCAAGGGCCACACGAATGACTTCAGCGCTGCGGTGCGCACGGACCACTGGTACATAATCAATGCCGTGGAGGTGCTTTCCGATGCCCAGGCCATAGTGATTCTCGGAGATTCCATCACTGACGGCAGGGGTTCCACCCACAATGTGCAGAATCGCTGGAGCGACAATCTCTCCCGCCTGCTCCTTTCCAATGGCACGACCTCATCCCTGAGTGTGCTGAATATGGGAGTCGGAGGCGGCTGTGTGCTGAGGGGAGGCCTCGGAGTGCCAGCCACACTGCGCTATCCGCGCGACCTCTTCGGCCAGGAGGGCGTGGGTTACATCATCCTGTATGAAGGTGTGAACGACATCCTCGGCTCCTTCAATCCTGAAAAGACTGCCCGGGACATCATAGACTTCTATACCAGCCTGACCGCCGAGGCCCACATAAGAGGCATCAAGGTGCTCGGGGCCACCATCGCGCCCTTTATGGGCAACGGCCCGGCCACCCCTGAACGCGAACAGGGCCGCCTGTTGCTCAACGAGTGGATCCTCAGCTGCAGCGACTTGGACGGGGTGGTGGATTTCGCCTCGGCCGTGTGCAGCCCCGGTGACCCGAGCGTGCTTGACGAGCGCTATCTCTACGAAAACGACTACCTCCACCTGAACGCCGATGGCTACAAGGTGATGGGCGAGGTCGCCTACGAGTCTGTACTGCGCCTTTTCGAAAAACGCGAGGCCCGGCAGGTGAGCGCCGCCACCCTGCAAGTCGGTGCGCAGCCCACGCCCGCTGAAATATCCCTGAGCGGCAGGATGCTGTGGTTCCCCGAGGGCGGCTATGTCATCAAGGCCGTTCCCGAACTGGCTTCCGCAGATTTCAGCGCCCTGACCGCCCTTCTTCCTGTGGATGCCGGAGGCAGCGGGGAAATCCGTGTGACCAAAGGCCCCTTTGCCGTCAGCGTCAGCCCCCGCGGCATAGATTTGAGCATGGAGGATGCGGCATCGCTGGAACGCGCCGCACAGATCCTCGGACAGCTTGTCAGGGGAGCATCCATCGCTGAAGTGAAATTGAAAGACTAACTATAAACCCCCAATAACTATGATAAGTTCCATTCACGACTATGAATTGATCCCGGTTGAGATCAGCCATACCCCCACCGAAGCCTGCCGGGAATTGGCAGAGAAAATCATCGACAGAGCCAACAGGGCAAAGTCCGGAGAGCGTCCTTTCCGCCTGGCCATTTCAAGCGGATCTTCGCCCGAACCACTGCTCGACATACTTTCGGAGGCATACAGGGCCGGAAAAGTGTCCTTCTCTGCGGTAGAACTCTTCACGGTTGATGAGTACTACCCTTACGATGGCCTGCTGGCCCATAGCAGAAACAGAGTCCTTCGCCGCAGCTTCATAGATGTGGTGGACCTCAAACAGGAAAACATACACTGGCTGGACGGCCTGTGGAAGCCGGAAGAAGTGGAGGCCAAATGTGCGGAATGGGACGAGCAGGCCAAAGGCCTGGATATGCTGATAATGGGCATAGGCGAGCAGGGTCAGCTGGGACTCAACGAGCCCGGCACACGCCAGCAGTACAAGACACGTCTGGTGCTTCTGAGCTGGCAGTCCCGCAAGAGGCAGACGGGCCCCTTCGGCGGCGAGATAGACAAAACCCCTATGAACGCCCTCACTATGGGTGTTTCCACAATGCTGACGGCTAAAGAAATACACCTTCTTGCCTGGGGCGAGGACAAGGCTGCCATCGTGAAGAGGGTGTCCGAAGACCAGTGGAACCCCGATTGCCCCGCCTCACTGCTGCAGTTGGGCGAGAATGTGTCTTTCCACATAGACAAGGACGCTGCCGTATGCCTCACGAGGGTGGTGGCTCCCTGGCTGGTGGGACATTGCCAGTGGGAAGAGCGCCTGATACGCAAGGCAGTGGTATGGCTCTGCGAGACTGTCAGGAAGCCTATTCTGAAACTTACCTATCAGGACTATGTGGAACACGCCCTCGGCGAACTTGTGACAGCCCACGGCCCCTACGATTCCATAAACATAAAGGTGTTCAACGACCTGCAGCACACCATTACCGGCTGGCCCGGCGGAAAGCCAGGTGCGGACGACACCTTCCGTCCCGTGAAGTCCACTCCCTTCCCCAAGACTGTCGTGGTGTTCTCCCCCCATCCCGATGATGACGTCATTTCGATGGGCGGCACGCTGATACGTCTTTCAGAGCAGGGCCACAATGTCCACGTGGCGTACGAGACCTCCGGCAATGTGGCCGTCCACGACGATGTGGTGATGCAGCACATAGACACCATCCACGAACTCGGCTATGCCGATGACTGGGACAGGGTCGCCTCCATTCTTGCCTCGAAGAGGCCCGGAGAGGCGGAGCCGAGAGAGTTGCTCAACATTAAGGGCTCCATCAGAAGGGCCGAGGCCCGTGCAGCCCTGCGTTCCTTCGGCCTGAGCGACACCCACGCCCATTTCCTCAACCTTCCCTTCTACGAGACCGGCGGAATCGCCAAGAACCCCGCCACCCAGGATGACGTGGACATAGTGAAGTCGCTGCTGCTCGACCTGCAGCCCCAGCAGATATATATGGCCGGTGACCTCGCCGACCCCCACGGCACCCACAGGGTCTGCACAATGACCGCGCTCGAGGCTGTACGCCAGCTGCGTGAGGAAGGGCATCAGTGGGCTCAGGATGCCGTCATCTGGCTTTACAGGGGCGCCTGGATGGAATGGGAACCCGGTGATGTGGATATGGCCGTGCCTTTGAGTCCCCAGGAAATGATAAAGAAGAGACACGCCATCTACCGCCACCTTTCCCAGAAGGACATCGTACCCTTCCCCGGAGACGACTCAAGGGAGTTCTGGCAGAGGGCCGAGGAGCGCACCCAGAATACTGCCAAGCTGTATGACAGCCTCGGAATGGCTGAGTATCAGGCCATAGAACTCTTCGTGAAATACACAGACAACATCTGAAGATGATTTATCCGATATATGTATATGGTTCCCCCGTCCTCAGGGCGGTGGCGGAGCCGCTTGACATAGAGAACACTTCCAAGGAGGAGATTCAGACACTCGCGGCGGATATGTTCGCCACTATGAAGAACGCTGACGGAGTGGGGCTTGCCGGTCCCCAGATCGGTATCTCCAAGAGAATCCTGGTGGTGGACGGCAGCGACCTGACGGACACTTACGCTGAGTTGAGAAACTTCAAAAGGGTAATGATAAACCCCGTGATTACGGAGCACAGCGACAAAACCTGTTCCTACAGCGAGGGATGCCTGAGTGTGCCTGACATTCACTGCGACATCACAAGGGTTGAGTCGATGACCGTGGAGTACTACGACGAAAACCTGGAGAAGAAGCTGGAGAAGTTCGACGGTTTCGGCTGCCGTATGGTCCAGCACGAGATGGACCACCTTGACGGGAAGATGTTTGTGGACCACGCCTCGCCGATAAGGAAGAAGATGATAGCAAGCAAACTCCACAATATTTCCGCGGGCAAGATCAGGACCCAGTACAAATCGAAACTGTCAAAGTAAAAAACGATGGCCGGCCGGCTCCGAAGATATTTTCTACTGTCGCTTGTGCTTCTGTTGCCGGGCATGGCGCTTCGTGCCCAGCAGGAGACCAACCCTATGGAGGAATATCACCGCAGTTCGATTTGCGGTATGCTGATACAGCACTCGGGACAGAAGTATGTGAACGATGTGCGGAAGGCCTATCTGGAAATGCCCCCTTCGGACAAATACAATGAGCACAACATCAAGGGAAGGGTGGTGGAGACGCCTACGAAGCATTTCGAAGACCTGCGTGTGATTGAGGACTACCTTTACAAGAAGCAGGTTGGGAAGCAGCTGGTGGAGAAATGGTTCAGCCGCGACCCGGTGGACGGCAGTTTCGATGTGGACCTGATAGCGGAAAGGGGTCTATATGACGCCTCCGCCTTCAAGGAGGAACTCTCGGGTATGCTCAAAAGGGGAAGCGCCCTGCTGATGGATGCGGGGGAAGACCTCATTTCCCACACCTTCGTGCTCGTCTATGACATAGACTACATCGACAAGGAGGCCAATGCCCAGAAGGCGGCCGCGTTCTTTGTCGGGCTTGCCGTTGCTGCGGGAACCTTGGCCGGAATGCAAGCTTCCAATCCGGACAAGAAACCCGAGGACAGGCGGAAGGCGGAGCTTGCGGCCAGGTCCCTTGAGGGAGTCGCCTTGCTCGGAGCAGCGATTTCCAGCCAGATAGCGGGTTTCACCGTCAGAATCAGGGCGCATCTTTTCCAGTTGTGCTGGGACCAGGAAACAGCCGACTGGTTCTACGAGAACTGCTATTTCGGAAGGGAGGAGCAGGACCCTGAGAAGAAAAGGCTATGGGAGTCGCTGCCGGACGATGCCTTCACCCTGAAATACTTGGGCAGCCACAGCGCGAAAAGCGCAAAGACAGTGCTTCGCGGAGTCGAATCCCCTCACGAAGTGATACAGAAGGTGATTTACCGTGCTATGGACAACTCCCGCGCCAAACTCGCAAAGAGATACAACGTGTTCCGCGTGAGGGTGCCGCTGATGAGCGTTGAAGGCAAGAAGGTGAAGGCCCCCATAGGACTCAAGGAAGGAGTCCGTCCCGGTGCCCGTTTCGAAGTGCTTGAGAGGGTGCTCGGCAGCGACGGCACCACCAGATATGTCCGCAGGGGCATAATCAGGGCCATAGGAAACGAAATCTGGGACAACCGCTTTATGTCTGTGGAAGAGGAGGCCGCCAATGCCGAACTCGGATATACATCTTTCCGCATAGTCAGGGGCAACGGCATCGTCCCCGGTATGCTCATCCGCGAGTTGTAAAAGCACAGATAAAATTTGTTAATTTTTTAAAACGGATTACTTTTGCGTCCGGAATGACGGCGAAGGGAACCCGGTGTGAATCCGGGGCTATACCCGTAGCTGTGAAATCTTTCAGACCGAAGGCCATCTTTTGCCACTGTCACTTTGATGATGGGAAGGCGCCTGAGGGGATTAAGCCAGAAGACCTGCCGCATTCCTCCGACTTGAACGGACCCGGGAAAAGGTTCCGATAGGTTAACAGATGCGCAGGATCATATCCTTCATAGTTGCGGCGGCTGCCCTGCTGCCTTTGTGTGTGACGGTGTCCGCCCAGGACATCGCGGATACGCTTGCATCCACCACCATCACTGCGGAAGGCAAACCCAGCGCCGCGAAAAGCACCGCCCCCGTGCAGAGCCTGACCGTGGCCGAACTCGGCAAACTCGGCATCGGGGACATCACCCGCGCCGTGAACACCTTCGCCGGGGTACAGATTCGCGACTACGGCGGAATAGGGGGAGTCAAGACCGTGTCCATAAGGAGTCTCGGCGGCCAGCATACGGCCGTAAGTTATGACGGGGTGACCATCAGCAACGCGCAGAACGGCCAGATAGACATAGGCCGTTTCAACCTCGAAAATGTGCAGATGCTGAGCCTTAACATAGGCGCGGACGACAATATTTTTCGCAGTGCCCGCAGTTATGCCAGCGCCGGAGTGCTGAACATCACCACCCGGAAGCCGGACTACAGCGACAAGCGTTTCCACGCCGGGGTGGGGCTCAAGGCAGCCTCCTTCCTGACCTTCAATCCTTCCCTGTATTTCGATGCGGCCATAGGGAAAAACTGGTCGCTGGGGCTGAACGCGGACTACCTCCACACGAACGGAGACTACCCTTTCACCGTACACAACGGCACAGAGACCACCACATACAGGCGTCTAAACAGCGATGTCAACACCGTGCGGGCCGAGGCCAACGTCTTCGGAGACCTGGGGCGCTCAGGCAGCCTGAGCCTCAAGGGGAGTTTCATGTGGAGCGAGAGAGGCCTGCCGGGAGCCGTCATTCTCTATGTCCAGGACCCTACGGAACGCCTCTGGGACAGACTTTCCTTCGCCCAGGCCAGGTATGAGAACCACTGGGGCATCTGGTCTTTTCAGGCGCAGGCAAAATTCAGCAACGACTTCACCCGTTACAGCGACAAGAAGGCCATCTACCCCGGCGGCGAGAAGCTTAACATCTATACGCAGAACGAATATTATCTAAGCGCTGTGGTCCGTGTGAGTCCGCTGAAGGGCCTGAGCATTTCCCTAGCCCAGGATGTGGCCGTGAACACCCTGGACGCCAACCTTGAAAGGTTCGTCTATCCGCTCCGCGTCACCTCCCTGACGGCCCTGGCCGCCCAATACCATATCAGTTTCTTCACGGCCACGGCCAGCGTTCTGGGCACCTATGTCCACGACAAGGTGAAGGTGGGCGAGGCGCAGGGCGACAAATGGCGTTTCACTCCCTGCATCAGCCTGAGTTTCGAGGCCCTGCCCTGGCTGCGCATAAGGGCGATGTACCAGGACCTTTTCCGCACGCCCACCTTCAACGAACTCTACTACACGAGTATGGGCAACACCAAACTGAAGCCGGAATTGGCCCGCCAGGTCAACCTCGGCCTGACCATAGCTGCCTCGCCCCTGCCCGAGGTCCTCTCCTGGCTGGAGTTCACCGCCGACGGCTATTTCAACAGCGTGCGCGACAAGATAGTCTGCCGCCCCACGATGTTCCTGTGGAGCACCTTCAATATGGGAAAGGTGAACATCGGAGGACTCGACCTCTCACTTTCCACCCGCTGGAGGTTGCCGCATCTGATGGGCATTGAGTTCGGCGGACACTACTCCTTCCAGCACGCGGTGGACGTGACCGACAAGGAGGAAAAGACCTACGGCCACCAGATTCCCTACACTCCCCGCCACAGCGGCAATGTCTCGCTGGTGTTCAGCACGCCCTGGATAAACCTGTCATATATGATGACGGCTGTGGGGGAACGCTACTCCTGGCCCCAGAACACAGCGGCCAACAGGCTGGACCCCTATATGGAGCATACCATCGCCCTCTACCACAACTTCGAGTGGAGGCGCTGCTCCCTGCTGGTGCAGGGCGAATGCATCAACCTCGCGAATGCGCAGTACGAGGTGATACACAACTATCCTATGCCCGGACGAACCTGGCAATTGACACTAAAATTCAAATATTGATATGAAAAAGTTTTTATTCTTCGCAGCGGTCGCAGTTGCTCTTGCTGCCTGTCAGAAAAATCCGGGTCCAGAACCCGGACCCGATCCCGAACCCCTTCCCTCAAGCCCCGAACAGGTGTGGGTGTTGCACAATGGCACCTGGGGAGGCAGCGACTCCGAAATCATGATTTACGACCGCGAGAGCGGCAATGTCCTGACATCCGCCTTCCAGACCGTCAACGGGAAGAGGTTGGGAGACACGGCCAACGATATGATTGCCTGCGGTGAACTCGTCGCCATTGCCGCCACCGGCTCGAAATGTGTGTGGATTGTGTATAAGAATGTCACGGAAGTGGCTCAGATTGTGGTCACCGGAGCGGACGGAACAGCCTTGTCGCCCCGCCGGCTCGCCTACGACGGCAGCTATGTGTACATCACCTTGCAGGAGGGAGTCCTGGCGCGTGCAAGTGCCGCCACAGGCTGGCAGGCCGAGACCCTCGAGGTGGGTCCCGCTCCCGAGGGTCTGCTCTATGACAATGGCCTGCTCTATGTGGTGAACTCAGATGAATACTCCAGCCCTATGGGCATGAACGCCTCCATCTCCATTGTGGACGCCGCGCAGTTCAAGGTGGTCAAGACAGTCCCCTGCAACTGCAACGCACAACAGCTGTATCGTGTCAGCGAAGACAAGTTCTATCTTATGAGTTGGGGAAACTATGCGGACATTCCCGCCGCGTTGACCGTTTTTAACCCCAAGACCTACACCCTGACGGATGTGGCCGGGGTTGCACCCACCTTCTTCGCTGTAGGGACAGGCAACAAGGCATATTATGCAAGTAGGGAGTATGATGCGGCCTGGAATCCCACCATCACTTACTGCAACTTTGATACGTCCGCTGACAGCAGAATCGGGGAATTCGTGCCCGCAAGCGCAGTGAAGCCCGACATCAACGCCATCGGGCTGGATCCCGAGACCTCTAATGTATGGATGGGCTGCTCCGACTATATGAGCAACGGCAGCATAATCGTGTTCTCACCCGAGGGTCAGGAGCAGATGCGTATCAAGGATACCGGCGCTGTGAATCCCCAGGCCTTCCTCTTCCTTTAATATATGAAGAAAACTCTGTCGGTCCTGCTGCTTCTGCTCAGCCTCAATGCCTTTGCCGACCAGACCGGGAGGGCCCGGTATTTGAGGATAGAGAAGGCTGAAGCCTATACCGTGGTCACTGTCCTCGACCCCTGGAAGAAAGGCTCGGAGATAGGACGCTATGTGCTGGTTCCAGGGAAAAAGCAGGTTGAAAGCCTTCCCAAAGGGCAGGTGATAAAGGTGCCTGTGAGCAGGGCTGTAATCTATACCTCCGTCCATTCGGCTATGGTGGAGGCAGTGGGAGCGGAAGAGCGGATAGCTGCGGTCTGCGAGAGCGAGTACCTGACAAGCGAGAACCTGAAGAAGGCTGTCAGGGATGGCCTCATCAAGGACCTTGGCTCTGCAACCACCCCCAACATAGAGAAGATGCTGCTGTGCCGCCCCGATGTGATACTTGCCACCCCCTACGAGAACAACAGCTCCGGAAACGCCTCCAAGACCGGCGCCCCCATAGTGCAGTTGCCTGACTATATGGAGCAGGACCCTCTTGCGCGGGTGGAATGGCTCAGGTTCATAGGGCTTCTGTTCGGAGCCGAGGAAAGGGCGGAATCCCTCTACCGGGAGGTTTGCTCGCAGTATGAGTCCCTCAAAGCACTCGCCGCCACCGCCACGCGCAGGCCTAAGGTTATGACCGAACGCAAGTGGGGCTCCTCCTGGGGCGTGGCAGCAGGCGGGAGTTACATAGCCCGTATGCTTGCGGACGCTGGCGCTGACTACATCTTTTCCGACCATCCCGGCTCCGGCTCAAGTTACGCCTCTGTGGAGCAGGTGCTCGAGAGGGGCAGGGACGCCGATTTCTGGCTTCTCAAATACACTATGGACGGCGGCAGACAGATGAGCAGGGCCGATTTGGCCGGAGACAACCCTGTCTATAAGGTTTTCGCCCCCTATCAGAAAGGGACAGTCTGGGGCTGCAACACCATCTCCACTCCCTATTATGACCTGATAGCGATACACCCCGAAAAGGTGCTTGCCGAATTTATTGCTATCTTTCACCCCGAATTGCTGCCCGATTACAAATTCCTGCTCTACCATAAGTTGAAATGAACAAAAGGACACATATCTGCTTCGCCGCCCTCTCCGCCGCCCTGCTGGTGCTGTTTGTGCTGGCCCTGCTGCTCGGCCCCGTGGCCATTCCTGCGGGGGAGGTCTGGGCTGCCTTGCTCGGCAAGGGCGATCCGCTCTGGGCCACGATAGTGCTGCAGTCGCGCCTGCCTCAGGCGGTGACTGCCCTGCTTGCCGGCGCCGCTTTGGCTGTCAGCGGCCTGCTGTTGCAGACCCTGTTCAGCAACCCTCTCGCCGGGCCCTCCATCCTCGGCGTAAGTGACGGTGCCAATCTCGGCGTGGCCGTAGTGATGCTCTCCGTCGGCGCCGGCGCCGGCCTGGGATTTTGGCTCACGACAGTCCTTGCCGCGATGGCAGGGTCGGCCGTGGTGCTGGGACTCATAGTGGCCTTCGCCCGCAGGGTGAAAAGCAGCACTATGCTCCTGATTATCGGAATAATGATAGGCTACATAGCCTCTTCGCTCATATCCATCCTCAACTTCCACGCGGCCGCTGACCAGGTGCACCGCTATGTGATGTGGGGAATGGGGGACTTCAGTTCGGTGACAATGGACCGCTTGCCATATTTCTGCAGCTTTGTGCTGCTTGCCCTCGCGGCTTCTCTGCTTCTGGTCAAGCCCCTTGACGCCCTGCTTCTGGGCGAGGCCTACGCTGCCAATCTGGGTGTGAACGTGCAGCGCACGAGGGTGTGGATAATGCTTTGTACCGGACTGATGACGGCCGCCGTGACCGCCTTCTGCGGCCCCATCTCCTTCATCGGTCTCGCCGTTCCCCATATCGCAAGGCTGATGCTCGGCAGTTCCAACCACCACAATCTGCTGCCCGTCACGCTTCTCGCTGGAGCGTGCCTTGCCCTTCTGTGTTCCATCTTGACCTGTCTGCCCGGCACAAGTTCCGTGCTTCCGCTCAACGCCGTGACCCCTCTCTTCGGCGCCCCGGTCATCATATATGTCATTATGAATCGCCGTAAAATCCACTATTTCAACTGATTATGGAACTTGTCCTCAAAAATCTGGGCATAGGATACGGCAGAACAGTTGTCCAATGCGGCCTTGAGCAGAGCCTGATGGAGGCCGGTGTGACCTCGCTACTCGGGGCGAACGGGGCCGGCAAATCCACCCTGTTGCGCACCATCTGCGGCCTTGAAAAGCCCCTGGAGGGCAGTGTGCTGCTCGACGGCAGGGCGGTTGCAGGAATGAATGAAAGGGAAATATCCCTGAGAATAGGGGTGGTTTGGACTTCAAGGCCTCCCGCAGCCGCCCTGACGGTGAGCGAGATGGTGGCTATGGGACGTCAGCCCCATACCGGCTTCTGGGGCCGTTTGGGAGAGAGGGACAGGAGGGTGTGCGCCCGTGCCCTTGAAGATGTGGGTATGAGTTCCAAGGCTGAACGCTACTTCGGCACTCTCTCTGACGGCGAGCGCCAGAAGGTGATGATAGCGAAGGCCCTTGTCCAGGAGTGTCCTGTCATTATTATGGATGAGCCCACGGCCTTCCTCGATGTGACCTCCCGCATAGAAATAATGCTGCTGATGCGTTCCATTGCCGAAAAGTACCATAGGAGTATCCTGCTCTCCACCCACGACCTTGACATTGCCCTGAGACACTCGCACTACCTCTGGCTGCTATCGTCAAACGGACTGCCTATGACGGCGGGCACTCCCGAAGAACTGCTCTCACGCCGGGCGATAGGACCGTATTTCGATACCCCATCCCTGGTCTTTGACCACGAAAGCAGGAGTTTTAGGACAAAATAGCCTTGAGGTCGTCGAGACCATCGGCGTAATGGGTGGCGGGGATGTTGCGGTCGGCGGGCCTGCGGTGTGAGACCAGGCAGAAATCGCAGCCGGCGCCCAGGCCGCAGCTCGAGTCCATAACCGTATCACCCACGTAAAGACATTCCGAAGGCTTTGCTCCGGTGCGCCTGACATATTCGAGCAGGGGAGCCGGGTCCGGTTTGTGGAGGACAGTGTCGTTGGCCCCTATTATGGTGCCGAAAAGGCGGTCCTTGACAAGCCATTGCTCCAGGTTGGGGTCGTTCCCGATCTCGTTCAGGTTGCGGGAGGTGACAATTCCCATCTGCGCCCCCGAGCGTGCGAGGTCGTGCAGAAAGTTTGAAACCCCCTCGTAGGGGACAATCAGACTGAATTTCTCCCTGAAGTGTTTCTCCCAGATTTCCAACCCCTCTTCATAGTCGGGGAAATTGAGCGCATTCAGGGTTTCAAGCGAGGGTATGCCGAAAAAGGGGACGAGTTCCTCGTAAGCCATATCCTTGCCGAGCACTTCCTTCACGGTCTGCTGCAGAGACAGCACGAGAGTGGTCTCCGAGTCGATCAGAGTGCCGTCGATATCAAAGACAATGTGTTTGTATTTCATAGCGGCCGCTAAAATAAGGGGCATTTTTTATATTCGCAAAAAAGTGTTAGATTTGCCACCGCATACTAAGTACTTATGGCAAAAGGCACAATATCCCAGATTATAGGACCTGTGGTTGACGTATGGTTTCCCACCGTCACCATAGACTCCCCACTCCCCAAGATCAACGAGGCGTTGAGCATCCGACAGAAGGACGGAATTGAACTCATCATAGAGGTGCAGCAGCATATAGGCGAGGACATCGTGCGCTGCATAGCCCTCAACTCCACCGACGGCCTCCGCCGCGGTATGGAGGTGACCGCCCTCGGAGTCCCCATCAGCATGCCTTCCGGCGACCAGATCAGAGGCCGTCTGATGAATGTGATAGGGCATCCCATCGACGGTATGAAGGAACTTGACCGCAAAGGGGCTCTGAGCATTCACCGCGAGGCTCCCCATTTCGACGAGCTCGCCACATCCCAGGAAGTGCTTTTCACCGGAATCAAGGTGGTTGACCTTCTCGAACCTTACGTCAAGGGCGGAAAGATCGGCCTCTTCGGCGGCGCCGGCGTGGGCAAGACCGTGCTTATTATGGAGCTCATCAACAACATCGCCAAGAAACACAACGGCTTCAGCGTCTTCGCCGGCGTGGGAGAGCGTACCCGTGAGGGCAACGACCTGCTTCGTGAGATGATCGAAAGCGAGGTTATCCGATATGGAAAGGAGTTTGCCGAGGAGATGGAGAAGGGCCATTGGGATTTGAGCAAGGTGGATTACGACGAGGTGGGCAAGTCACAGGCCACGCTCGTGTTCGGCCAGATGAACGAGCCGCCCGGAGCGCGTCTGTCAGTGGCCTTGAGCGGCCTCACCGTGGCCGAAGGCTTCCGCGACAGCGACGAGCCCGGCACCCCCAAGGATATTCTGTTCTTCATAGACAATATCTTCCGTTTCACACAGGCAGGAAGTGAGGTGAGCGCCTTGCTCGGACGTATGCCCTCGGCCGTGGGTTACCAGCCCACCCTGGCCACAGAGATGGGAAAGATGCAGGAACGCATCACCTCCACCAAGAAGGGTTCCATCACTTCGGTGCAGGCTATTTACGTCCCGGCCGATGACCTCACCGACCCCGCTCCCTCCACCACATTTTCCCATCTGGACGCCACCACGGTGCTGAGCCGCAAGATTACGGAGCTCGGCATCTATCCCGCTGTGGACCCCCTCGAGTCCACATCCCGCATTCTCGACCCCAACATCGTGGGCGAAGAGCATTACAACACCGCCCAGAGGGTGAAGCAGATTCTGCAGCGCTACAAGGAGCTTCAGGACATCATCGCCATTCTCGGTATGGATGAGCTCAGCGATGAGGACCGCCTGACCGTGAACCGCGCCCGCAAGGTGCAGAGGTTCCTCAGCCAGCCCTTCAGCGTGGCCTCCAAGTTCACCGGCAAGCCCGGCGTGATGGTTGACATCAAGGATACGATCAAAGGATTCAATATGATAATAGACGGCGAGGTGGATGAAGTGCCCGAGGGAGCCTTCCTGAACGTGGGCACCATCGAAGAGGCGATAGAGAAGGGCCGTCAGATGACAGAACAGGCAAAGGCCTGATGAGGTATCCCGCTATGAGACTTGTGATAATCACCCCCGAGGCTACCCTGTGCGACCAAGAGGTCGAGCGCGTCTTTGTGCCCGGCAAACAGGGCTCCTTCGAGATTCTGAAGGGCCACGCTCCCCTGATTTCCCTTCTGGTGAAAGGGACGGTCAGTTACGGAATGATGGCGGGCGCCCTTTCACAGGTGGAAGTCGGAGGCGGATTCGTCAAAGTTGAAAAAGACACAGTTACGATATGCGTGGCGCGTTAGTGAAGATATTGCTTTGCACAGTCCTGCTGTTCGCGGGAATGGGGCTCGCCGGTGCCGCCGAGTCGCAGAAGATTGTGCCCAAGGACATAGTCCTGGGCCACGTGGGCGACTCCTACCAGTGGCATCTGCTCACCACCGCTGAAGGGCATCATGTGAGCATCTACCTGCCCGTTATCCTGCACAGCCGCGGCACGGGCTGGCACATCTTCTCAAGCCGTCACCTCTACGGCCACGGCGAGGGCGAATATCCCGAATATGAGGGCTTCCGCATCGCCTCAGAAGGGCAGTACAAGGACAAAATCGTGGAAACTGGCCCCGGCGGAGAGGAAATCCGCCCTCTGGACCTTTCGCTCACCAAGACGGCGGCCGGCATTCTCATCAACTCAGCCGTGCTGATAATCATTATGCTCGTCTGCATAAGATACTACCGCCGCCACGAGGCTGTGGATTACGCGCCGAAGGGCTTCGTGGGGCTTGTGGAATGGCTTTCGAACAGCATACTGGAAGGCGTGATAATACCCTGCGTGGGCGAAAACTACCGCAAGTTTGCGCCCTTCCTGCTGACGGTGTTCTTCTTCATCTTCGTCAACAACCTGATGGGCCTGATTCCCTTCTTCCCCGGCGGAGCCAACGTGACCGGCAACATTGCCGTGACCTTCATACTCGCGCTCTCCACCTTCCTTGTCGTGAACATTTTCGGAACGAAGGAATACTACAAGGAAATCTTCTGGCCGGATGTGCCTATGTTCCTGAAGGCGATTCCCCTGATGCCCCTGATTGAGTTTGTCGGGATGTTCACAAAACCCTTCGCCCTGATGGTCCGTCTCTTCGCCAACATCCTCGCGGGCCACTCCATCATCCTCTCGCTCACCTGCATCATTTTCATCTCGGCGCAGATGGGAGCCGGGATGTGTGCCGGAATGAGCGCGGTGTCGGTATTCTTTATGATTTTCATGAACCTTATAGAACTGCTTGTGGCCTTCCTCCAGGCCTATGTCTTCACGATGCTCAGCTCGGTGTTCATAGGAATGGCGCAGGTCAGGCACGAAGCACACGAATAAATATCAACAATAAATAAAACAAAACACTATGGATCTTACAGTATTAGCAAAAGTAGCAGCTGCCATCGCAGCTTCAATCGCAGTTGTGGGTGCCGGTTTCGGTATCGGCCGTATCGGTCAGAGCGCTATGGAAGCCACCGCACGCCAGCCTGAAGCAAGCGGCAACATCAGAACTACAATGATCATCGTGGCCGCCCTCATCGAGGGTGTAGCCCTCTTCGCGCTCATCATCTGCTTCATGGCCCTCTAATCCTGCGCTATGGCACTTTTTTCACCCGATTTGGGGCTGCTCTTCTGGATGAGCCTGGCCTTCATCATCGTTCTGCTTGTGGTGGGATGGATGGGCTTTCCTATGATTCTGCGCAGCATTTCGCAGCGGAAGGAGTACATCGACTCCTCGCTCGATGCAGCACGCGAGGCTGAAAGGCAGCTCGAGGGGATTCAGGCCGAACACGACAGGATAGTGGCGCAGGCTCAGGATGAGAAGGTCTCCATCCTGCGTGAGGCTTCCGTACAAAGGGACAGGATGATATCCGAGGCCAAAGAGCAGGCGGAAACCCTCTCGCGGCAGATTGTGGAGCAGGCCCGCGAGCGTGCCACGGCGGAAAGGGAGGAAATACTCCTGGCCGCCCGGCACCAGGTGGCCCTGCTGTCAGTGGCTGTTGCGGAGAAAGTGCTCCGTGAGCGTCTGGAGAACCCCGATTCACAGGTTCAGCTCTGTGAAAGGCTTATAGATGAAATAGACAAAAAGTAGTCAGGGATGTATATAGGTATCATAGCTTCAAGATATGCCAAGGCCCTCTATGAATACACGGAGGGCAGGGGCAGCGCCGAACAGGTGTACAGACAGTGTATGTACATAGTGTTCAGGCTGCCGCGCGGCATTTTCTCAGAGATGTCGGCTCCTGTGATCAGTGCGGACCAGAAGCTCTTGATACTCAAGACCGCTCTTGCCCGGACCGGCGGAGGGGAACTGCACGGGGACCTGGAGCATTTCATCAGACTGGTGATTGCCCGCCACAGGGACCGCCACCTGATTTATATCCTCGTTTCCTTCGCCAAGGCCTACCGCGACAGGAACGCCATCTTCCACGCCACCCTAAAGACCCCCTTCGAGCCTTCAGAGCAGTTCAAGGAGTCTCTGTGTAGGCTTGTCCTTGATGGCTGCAGCGGTGTTCCCCTGCCTGAAGGGAAGACTCCCAAGGTGGAAATCGAGGTCACGGTGGACCCATCCCTCATCGGAGGTTTTGTGTTCGTGGTCAATGACCACAGGGTGGACACCAGTATCAGTGCGCAGCTGAACAAGCTTCGCAAGGCATTTGAAATAAACAACAAACGAATAGTATAGGAATTTATGGCAAAAGATAGTGTAAAACCATCAGAAGTGTCGGCTGTGCTTCTCGAGGAGCTCTCAGGAATTGACCTTAAGGGCAAATTCGAGGAGGTGGGACAGGTTCTCAGCGTTAGTGACGGCGTGGTTCGTATGTACGGCCTGGAGAATGCCGAGGCCGGCGAGCTGTTGGAGTTTGACAACGGAATCAAGGCTGTGGTGATGAACCTCGAGCAGGACAACGTTGGAGCCGTGCTTATGGGACCTACCGATATGATCAAGGAGGATGACATAGCCCGCCGTACCGGACGCACCGCATCCATAGATGTGAGCGAGGGGATGTTCGGCCGCGTCATCAACCCCCTTGGAGAGCCTCTTGACGGTTTAGGAGAGATTGGGGGCGAGAAAATCCAGATGCCCCTCGAGCGCAAGGCGCCCGGCGTCATTTTCCGCCAGCCTGTGAACCAGCCCCTGCAGACAGGCCTCAAGGCCGTCGATTCGATGATTCCCATCGGCCGCGGCCAGCGTGAGCTGATCATCGGCGACCGTCAGACAGGCAAAACATCCATCGCCATAGATACCATCATCAACCAGCGCAAGGGCTACGAGAATGGTGACCCCATCTACTGTATCTATGTGGCCATAGGCCAGAAGGCCTCCACCGTCGCCAACCTCGTGCAGACGCTCCGCAAGCACAAGGCGATGGACTACACCATCGTGATTGCCGCCACGGCCTCAGACCCGGCCGCGCTTCAGTATTTCGCCCCCTTTGCCGGTGCGGCGGTGGGAGAGTGGCTGCGTGACACAGGCCGCCACGCCCTTGTGATTTATGACGACCTTTCCAAGCAGGCAGTCGCCTATCGCGAGGTTTCCCTGATTCTGCGCCGTCCTTCCGGACGTGAAGCCTATCCCGGAGACATTTTCTACCTCCACTCACGCCTGCTTGAGCGTGCGGCCAAGATTATCGACCAGCAGGAGGTTGCCGAACAGATGAACGACCTGCCCGAGTCCCTCAAAGGCAAGGTCAAGGGAGGTGGTTCGCTCACCGCGCTGCCCATCATCGAGACCCAGGCCGGTGATGTTTCCGCCTATATCCCCACCAATGTGATTTCCATCACCGACGGCCAGATATTCCTCGATACCAAACTCTTCAACCAGGGCAACAGACCCGCCATCGATGTGGGCATCAGCGTGTCCCGTGTTGGCGGCTCGGCCCAAATCAAGCCTATGAAGAAGGTGGCTGGCACCTTGAAGATAGACCAGGCCCAGTACCGCGAGCTCGAGGCCTTCAGCAAGTATTCTTCGGATATGGACCCCGTGACCGCCTTCACCCTGGACAAGGGCCGCAAGAACACCCGTCTGCTGATTCAACCCCAGTACGCGCCCGTGCCGGTCGAGGAGCAGATTGCCGCCCTGTACTGCGGTACCAACGGCCTGATGAGGGATATCGAAATAAGCAAGGTGGGCGACTTCGAAGCCGCCCTTGTCGAGAGCCTGCGTGCCAACGGCACCTTGGCCAGGATTCTTAGCGACGGCCTGACTGATGAGGTTGCCGCCGCCATCACAGAAGCGGCTTCCGTGGTCGCGAATTCACTCTCCAAATAGAAAGCCCGGTAAAAGATGCCCTCGCTCAAAGAGATAAAGACCCGAATCGCTTCAGTCAGCAGCACCCTGAAGATAACCCAGGCCATGAAACTCGTGGCCTCATCCAAGTTGCGCAAGGTACAGTCGCGGATGACGGGCTTTGAGCAGTACAGCCGCCATCTCAGCGCCGTGCTTGACACCTTGTTGCGCACTGAAGGTGTCCCCCGCACGCCCCTGGCTGAGCAGCATCCCGACAGTAAAACAGTGACTCTGGTGGCTTTCGGCTCCAACTCTTCCCTCTGCGGCTCCTACAATTCCAATGTCTGCCGTTTGCTCAAGAAGAGCGTCGCCGAGGCCGAAAGCAATGGTCTGAAGGTAAAGGTCTATGCGCTCGGCGAGAAAATCTACAAGTTCGCCCTCAGGGAGGGTTATGACGTGGATGCCCGCTACCGCCACTGGGGCGACGGCACCACCTACGACCAGATGGGCTCGCTCGCTTTTTCGCTTATGGAAGATTATTGTGGGATGAAGACCGATTCCGTGCACCTGCTCTATACAAGGTTCATATCAAACGGCACCCAGATCTGCACGGACGAGGAGTGTATGCCTCTGACTGTCAGTGCCCCGGCCTCCTCCGATGGGGCTGCCGACACTGTCGCCGCCGACCTCATCCTTGAGCCTTCCGCTTCGGAGATAGCCGCCGACCTGATTCCCTACGATATGTGCGCCCGTTTCTACAGGATTTTCCTCTCCTCAAGCGCCTCCGAGCACGCCTGCCGCATGATCGCGATGCAGACCGCCACCGACAACGCCACCGAACTCCTCCGCGAGATCTCCCTCCAGTACAACAAGCAGCGTCAGGCCGCCATCACCGCCGAACTCACCGACATCTCCAACGCGCAGTAAGGTCAGATTACCGGAACATCTGGACTATCCAATGTATGATCAGTTCGACTATTCCGATGCACAGAATGATGATGTAGAGAACTATGCCCAGGACGAAAGATGTCAATATGCTGAGTCCCAGGTAATTTATCAGAAGAAACGCCGCAAGCAGCCCCAGAGCCGCCAGCAGATAACCGAAGAATCCTCTGGCAAAGTATATCCAGATGCTCGAATAGTCCTTGCTTGAGGTTATGGTACTGAGGTAAAATCTCAATATAACTGCAAGGAAAAGAAATATCAGGGTCTGGGTTATGGGGACCATTTTAGTGAAAGTCCAGTCGGGGTTGTTCGTGACAATGGCCCAGGGGGCAACCGGATTGAGTTTGTGGTAAAAATTGAAGATGAAGGGCGAAACGAAGAGCGCCACAAGCCAGAAAGCGACGCCGGTGCCGGCATCTTTTAGGTTCCACAATTTCGTGCGGGCCCTGTCGAGAAGGGTTTCGACAGTAAAACTGTCCGCACCCGCCTTCTTCGCCGTCTCGAGAATTTTGATGGATTCCGCGCTGTTGCCTCTCTTTATTTTCTTTTCCGCACTTTCCAGAAGTCCGGCCGACCATTTTTCGATGGGACTGCCGTCCGCATAAAAAGTGCCCGCGCAGATATATCCGACGTATGTCTCTCCGTTCAGTTCATATTCGATGTAGGTCGTCTCGGCACGCTCCACGGCCGCTTCCTGGAAAAGTATGATTCCTTTTTCGGGCTCGGCCTTCCTCAGAAGTTTGGACAGAGCGGAACTGCAACGGACATTCTCGGGATACAAATCGCCGTCCAAAGAGTTCTTGCGGACCCGGTAATCTGTTCCGGACAAGGTCAAATCGTAGGATTGGGCGAATTCCCTCACGCGAGGGTCGCATATATATGAAACAAGTGTCTCCTGGTTAAGGAATCTTTGTACAACGTATCGGAACTCATTCCGGCCCTCACCTTCGCAAACGGAGCAGACAAGTTTGCCATCACCGCCGCAGGTTTTGCAGATGATGTAGCCCTTGGTGCAATTGGTGCAGGTGATTTTACCAAAGCCCTTGCATCTGTTGCATGATTCTTTGCCCTTACCGTTACAAGACCGGCATTTCACTTCCCCATAGCCATGGCAATAATTGCAAGTGGTAATCTCCTCCACCTGTTCATATCCTCCCACCTGCCTCTTCTGGATGTAATCCCAATGAGTTTTGTATTTGCTGACTTGGATTGTAATTGTACCTGATCCTTTGCAGTGGCTGCAGGGAATGTATCCTGTGCCTCCGCAACTTGGGCAGTCTGTCTTTCCGCTGCCCCCACAACTCGGACACCTGAGATTGTTATAGTCGCCGTGACAGGTCGGGCAGACATCCTTGCCCTTTCCGTGGCAGGTATAACAGGTGTTATGGCCTTCTCCGTCGCATCCGTCACATTCGCTAACGCTGGCCGAACCTTCAAGTTCATAAACCGTGTTCTTGTTTGTGAAATTGTCCGGAATCTTCATCCTGAAACTCCAGGGATCGACTGAATCGAGGGTAGGATACTTCTTCGGGGCAATGGGCCAGCCCGAGTAGGGACGACGCAGCATCTCTTTGCCACGGTTCTCATATTGGGTCTGGACGCTGCATTTCTGGACAAGACAATCGTCATTGACCAATATTTTGACATCATTGCCGTAATCCTTGAAGGGATGAGCGCTTGTCTTGCGGGAATATTCGTTGATCAGTCTGCGAACTTCACTCTCTTTCATGGCTTAGTCGTTTTTAAAGATTGCACGGATGACCTTGAAAAGTGTCAGAAATATAAAGACAAGAAAGATAATCGTCGAATAAATCGTAAGACCGGGACTGTATTCCGTTGAATGTTCTTCCTTGACCGCGGCGTATGACGCCCGGATCTTTTCGAGAGGTTTCAGGGCTGTGGTGTCGCTCTGCGCCTCCTTGAAATCCCTGATGAACGCCTTGGGTTTGACCTGACTGAATACGCTGAAAGCGGTTTTTACTCCCTTGGCAGTGAATAAGGAATCAACGGGACACTCGGTATCCCTTGTACGCAGAGCGGCCCTTTGAACAGGGTCTTCAACCTTGAGAGATTTTTTCCCTCCGCAGCCGGCCAGAAGCGTAACGGCAAGAAGAACAAGCAAAAACCTTTTCATAATTGCAAAATTACCAAAATTATGCTAACTTGCAACGTATGAACGACAACAAGTATTCATTTGTGTCTGCCCGTCAGCGGAAAGTACAGGAAACTGAGGAAAAGACCTCCTCAGAAATCCGGTGTCCGCACTGTGGGGCCACGGTTTGTGAAGACGATGAGATTTGTCCGTTCTGCGGCAGGCGGCTCGTTTCATACTGCACCTTCTGTGGGGCACAGATGGAATGGTCCGACTCCGAATGCCAGGAATGCGGAGCCCCCGCCGACGGCATAAAATGCCCTTCCTGCGGCACACTCTCTTTCAGGTCATTTTGCCCGAACTGCAACACGCCCGTAACCAAAGCGGCCGTGCGTATGCTTGAGGTGGCAAAAAAGGATCCCCTCTTCGCGGAGGCTGTCCGTCAGAACCAAAAGAAGGAAGAACTTGAGGGCCGGCTCGAAAAGGCTCCTGCAGACGAGACCGTTTCAATCAAGCAGGAACTCATCAAGGTTACGGACAATCTCAATCTCACATTGAGCCAAATGCTTCCTCCCGCCGGCAGCACCCCACAGGAGCAGAGAAACTATTTTTCCGCCCGCAAGTTTGCCGTAACCATAAAGAACATCAAGCAGCTCAGGTTGTGCTGGATCTGCAATTACTGCGGATGTGCCCACAGTCATCCTTCAGAATGTGTAAAACCCTATCTCGGCGGAAAATGGGAGTATGAAACCGTTACGGCCGACCACACAGAATACATAAGGAAATGACAGCGCCCCAGAAAACAGCAGTAGCGCCGCAAAAGACTGCAGTGGTCCCGCAGAAGACGGCGGTTGCCCCGCAGAAAATTGCGGTTGCCTCGCAGGGTGTGAAACCGTCAGGAAGAACGGTGAAAGTCACTTCAGCGCAAATAATCAACAGCGGGGCTGAGGCCGACATCAAAATAGCAGAAATAGATGACAAGAAATATGCTCTGAAGGTTTTCCACAAAGGCTTTCATTCTAACAAAAAAATCTATCCGACTCTCAAGCGGCTCGGAGGAAAGGGAGTCATCGCGGACATTTATGAAAGAGGCGTGAGAAAGGATGGCCTGGAGGTCGAACTGATGGAATATATTCCCGGAGGCTCACTTGCACGCTACGACTTGAAAGGGAATGCAGCGGCAATCACGACCATAGTGCTCCGCACGGCGATGGCCCTTGAAACCTGCCATAAATACGGAATCATCCACAAGGACATAAAGCCTGCCAACATCCTTGTAAAGGATACCTCGGTCTGGGACTGCGTATTGTGCGATTTCGGAATTGCCGATATGGTCAACAGCGAGGGAAAGGTCATCACCAAGCAGTCCCGCACGCCCATATACGCCGCTCCGGAAATCTATGACCCGTCCTGCGCAAAAGCGAAAATCGATGGCAATGATCTGTTTGAGATAACACCCGCGGCAGATTTCTATTCACTCGGAATGACCGCCCTCTGCCTGTGGTCCGGCGAAGAAGCTTTCAAGGCGGAGGAAGAGCAGATGGCTATACAGAAAATCGACCGCGGCATTCCTCTGCCGAACAATATGCCTGAACGCTTGAGGAACATAGTCGCGGGTCTGCTGAAGAAAAATCCGTCTGAGCGTTGGAGGCTGAAGGACATTGAGAAGAGCCTAGGCGGACATTGGGCGGTGATGCATACGCTGCACCCGCTGAGTGACGTCAAGTTGGACTCCGACCCGAAGGGCAAGGATTATGCCATGACAGGCAAGGCCATTGGAGAATTCCTGAATAAGGTGTATATGTGGCAATTCGGAGATGCAAAAGCGCCTGCGGATGCTAAAATATGCCAGGCCATAGTGGACAGTTTCTCCGACTATGCGGGTTCATATATGCAGCTGTTCTTCGAAAGCAAGGGGGATTACCTGAAGAAGCAGGAGAGTTGGATGAGATATTGCTGCGACTGGAGTTCGAAAGACAATGCGGGCAAGGCAGGCCCTCAGGATGAGGACACAAGGCTCGAGATTTCAATGATGAAGACCATAAAAGGCTTCGGTTTCACTCCTTACTATGAATTTGAGAATGACACTGTAACCGCTTTGGACGAACTCCGGAAAACTGAGCTTCGCAATCAAAGATATGGTCTGAGCCATGGTTTGAAAGGCTGGCTTGCAGTCCAGTTCCACGAAAATCCCGACACCGACCTTTCGGTGAAGTACAAATATGAGCGTCTGCTGGAAGAATATCTTCTTGAAATTGAAAAGATATACCCGAAAGCCGATGAATGCGCTTACTTCAGAAATGCCTGCGGCAAGGAGAAGGAACTTGAACAGAAAATTTTGGACACTATGAGAAAAAACCGCCGTCATATACGGATCCAAACCGTTTTGGACATCTTGTTGGTGGTCATTCCTATGTTGGTGATTGTCATTCTGGCTTTTGGCTTTCTTCATCACAAGACCCGTTTCTTTTATTTTGTCACACTTGCCGCCGCAATCTGCCTGCTGGTGCTTACGCTGGTCAAAGTCCTTTTCCACAAGTACAAACATGCTGTGAACGACAGGATTGTCAAAAATATGGTCAAGGGCAAGGCTCCGGAGATCGGATATGAAGAGAGGGTCATTGAGCCTTTGTATTATGCCTTCAGCATAGGGAGGGAATTTGATTCCTCCCTTAACGGAATCATCAATAACCAGATATTCATCGGTTGGGGATATTACATTAAGGAACGCAGAAAGAAACTGATCAAGCATATAGCAGCCGCTCTGCTTGTCGTGGCCCTTGCCTGTATGGCTCTTCCCAAACCGAAATACCTGTTCAAGTCAGACACAAAAATTGAAACACCCAATGAGCAAGTGCAGTAAATGCGGAAAGGAAAACCGCAACGAAGCCAAATTCTGCCGCTTCTGCGGCACGCCCGTCCGGCAGGAAGGCAGATTCCCGGGCTTCTACGGCAAGAAGAACACAGAAAAGGAATTTGCCCGCTTCGAATCGAGGGTACACGCCGCCGCAATGCTGAAGAAGGGCGGGGGCATAGGTCTCGACTGCCTGATTGTCGGGGATGCCGGCACGGGAAAAATGTTCCTTGCCGGGAAACTGTATGACTTGATGCTTGCCAAAGGCGTTGTCGAGGACCCGAAATTCACCCACGTGGACGCGGCGGAATTCGACAAATGGATGGAGAAATTCGATGAGAACCTCAAGGCAGCGCAGAAAGGGGCGCTCGTGGTCACGAATGCGCAGAAACTCCTTCCTGAGGGTGTGGCCTCAAACGTGAACAAACTTGACCGTCTGTTTGCGCGGATGCGCAAAAGCGCGGACGCAATGCCCCCGGTGATGCTCTGCGGACTGAAGAACGGGATGGTTCAGTTTCTGGAAAAGAACCCCGACACCGCAGCCCTCTTCGAATGCCGTTTCGACCTGAAGAATCTTGACAAGGAAGCGCTCGCATCCGTCTGTGCTGATATGCTCCGCAGCCGCTTCAAACTCGTTCCAACTCCGGAATTCCTTGAAAAACTTAGCAAACGCTTTGAATGGCTGATACGCAACAATGTCCAAGGCTGCGGCCATCTGGCCGAAACGGAGGCCCAAGAAGCCGGCGTGAGCGCCCTTCTCAGAAACAGTGCGGAGTTGATTCCCGAAGACATAAAAGGAGAGATTTTCGTGCCCCGCACAGAAGAGGAGATATGGGCTGAAATGGACAAGTTCGTCGGCCTCGCGAATGTCAAGAAGGCGATACATGCCATCATCGACCAGGTCAAGGAGACCCGCAAGGAGGGAGGCAGTCTGAAGTTGGAAGACCACTATGTTTTCACAGGCAATCCGGGCACGGGCAAGACCACAATGGCACGTTGTTTTGCCGACATTCTCGGGGCTGTCGGCGTGTTGCCGCAAGGCCAGTTCGTGGAGATTTCCGGCAAGGACCTGATTGCCGACGTGGTGGGCGGAAGCGAGAAAAGAGTTCACGAAGCCACTGACAGGGCAATGGGAGGCGTGCTGTTCATCGATGAGGCCTATGGCCTGAATGACGGACAGTTCGGAAAGGCGGCGATTGACACCCTTGTGCCGATTCTCGAGAACGAAAGGGGCAAATTTGTGTGTATAGTCGCGGGATATACGGAAGATATGAGAAATCTCATAGGCTCTAACCAGGGTCTGAAATCGAGATTCACCGGGACAATAGACTTCCCGGATTACAATCCCGAAGAACTGGAGTCCATATTCCGTTCGATGGCGAAGGCGAAAGGGCTGGAACTTGACGCGCAGGCATCGGAAATGCTCCACGTCGAGATGGAGAGAATGTACAACAAAAGGAATGCTGATTTCGGCAATGCCCGTGATGTCCGCAACCTGCTCAAACTCGCCGATGAACGCCGCAGGGCCCGCCAGAGGGGAAGTGCGGAGACCGACAGAGAGGGCAGGCTCCTAAAATACGCCGATATCGCCGGAAAAGAGGTGGATGAAGAAATCAGGCTGGAGGAGATTATGAAGGAACTTGATTCCCTCGTGGGTTTGGAAAGCGTGAAGAAGGACATCCGCGTTCTCGCCGCAGGCGTGCGCCGCGAACAGATGCTGTGCAAGGCATCCGGCAAGACGCTGAACCTTATCGCCGAGCATTATCAGTTCTTGGGAAATCCCGGCACGGGAAAGACCACGGTGGCAAGACTTATGGGAAAAATGCTCTACTCCCTCGGTCTGCTCAGCCGTCCCGATGTCATTGAGGTGGGGCGCGATGACCTTGTCGGCCGCTTCCAGGGCGAAACCGCACAGAAGACAAAGGACGCGGTGATGAGGGCCATGGGAGGCATACTTTTCATCGATGAGGCCTATTCACTGATAAATTCCCGCAATGACTCCTACGGTCAGGAATGCATCAACACCCTTGTGCCTCTCCTTGAGAATCACAGGGGCAAGTTCGTGTGCATCTGCGCCGGATACACGCAGGAGATGCAGAATTTCATCAATGCCAATACGGGACTCAAATCACGTTTTGTCAAGAAAATCTCATTTGAGGACTACACAGCCGGGGAACTCTATCAGATTTTCCTTCTTAACTGCGGGAAAAAGGGTTTGAAACTTGGAGAAGGGGCGGCGGAAGCGGCCAAGGCCAGACTTCAGGAGATGTATGAGGGGCGCTGTGAGGATTTCGGCAATGCCAGGGAGGTCAGAACCTTCCTCTCAGAAGTGGAAGAGCGTCTCTCCGAAAGGATTATGTTTAACGAAAGCGCCACCACAGAAGAGTTGGTGACCATATTACCGGAAGATATATGCTAAAGTGTCCATTCTGCAGGGCTGAAGTCCCTGATGACAGCCATTTCTGCGACCAGTGCGGAAAGGTGTTCAAGTTCTGTCCCGAATGTGGAAAGCCGAAGATGGGGACCACCTGCGCCGCCTGCGGTGTCGAACTCATAACGGCCGACGCCCATTTCGGCGGCACTGTTCCCTGTGGTGCAACAGCGCTTTGCGGGGAAGGTCTGACGCTCACGCTTAAGGAGGGGGATTTCGGCCGCAGAGGCGGTATCTGGCCTGAATTCGTCAATTTCCCATACATCTCCGGCAACCACGGTCATATTGGCAGTCAGGGAGATTCCTGGACAATTTCCGACCTGGGAAGCACCAACGGCACCAGGATCAACGGGAAGAAATTGCAGGAAAATAAGCCGGTGATGCTGCACATCGGCGATACAGTGGAAATCGCAACCTCAAAATTCACAGTCAAATGATATTTTCAGTCGATGCCGTTTCCCTCAAGGGAGCGGTCAGGGAAAACAACGAAGACTTCCTGAGCATTGCGGGACGATGCTTGCGGGACGACGTTCTTCGGGTGACCGACGAAGATGCCGGAGAGTGCTGGTACGCCTTTGTGGCTGACGGAATGGGCGGTCACGAGCGGGGCGAGGTCGCCAGCAGGGAACTGCTTGAGCATCTTCGCGACTGTTTCACTATGCGAGATTTTTCAGAAGAGGATTTTGAAAGGGATTTCATCCGTTCTGTCGAATATGTCAGCGCCTCTCTTAACGCCCGTTCTGCGGGACTCGGCCTTGAAAGGGCTATGGGCACGACGCTTTGCGGCATAGTATGGATATACGGCAGGATGTACCTGGTCAACGCGGGCGACAGCAGGGTGTACAGGTGGCGCGATGGGATGCTCAGGCAGTTGACCGAAGACCAGAAGGACGACAGGGGGCTTCTTCTGAACTGTGTGGGAGGCGGTTTGAAAGGGACTCCGCAGATCTGTGACATTACGGGTGAGGTGGCGGAAGATGATGTGCTCCTCATCTGTTCCGACGGGGTGTATGGCTTTATGCCGGATGACGAGATGGAGTATTATTTGACCATATCCCCAAGTCCCGCCGGGGATTTGTGCGGCAGGGCGGAGGTCAACGGCGGCAACGACAATGAGAGTGTTGCCGTGATACGTGTCGGAGGCGGGGATTTCGGTGGCTATGACTGCCCTGATGATGACGGGCGCAATGACTGGTTTGCATAATATGTATTCGATCAAATTGAAATTTTCAAAGCCTTGCGAGTCCCTTGAAGGGCAAAGCAAATGGTGGGGGGCTCCGGACCTCCCCGCTGGTTCTCCCTATCCCGTCGTTCACTGTGCGGAGGAAGGAGATGAATGGGATGAGACCCTGACCTTCCTGTGTCAGATACGCTGTGAGGACATTGCGGCCCTTGATCCTGATGGCCTGCTGCCGCACGGGGGGATGCTGTATTTTTTCGCCGCAGTGGATTATTTCCTGGGGATGGATAGCCCTCTGTACACGCCCATAGGCCCCTGGCGGTCCGAGAATGTGCGTGTGATGTACAGCCCGAGCTGTGAGGGCTTGCAGCCATACGAGATGCATTGGGAGGATACGGGTGAGTCCGTGTTCCGGCCGGCGGAAAAACTGGAGTTCGAGAGTTGCGGCGCCTGTGACGAAGGGTTCAAACTCTTGGGAAGACCTTATATGATAGATGTAAATGAAGAATATGATGATGACTATGTTTCGCTGCTCCAAGTCGATGAAAATGATGCTTGGGGTCTGCATTTTTATGATTGCGGTATGCTGTTCCTGCTTATCCGCAGGTCGCAGCTCCTCGGCAGGGATTGGGAAAAGACAAGCGCCTGCCTCCACTCCTATTGATAATCTTACAGAAGAAGAAATTATGGACAATTTGAAGAAACTTGTGAATCTGTTTTCCGAAATGGTTGAGAACGAAGGGAATGGCCGGTGGAAGAATATCGCCTTGGGGCCCAAGGCTTTCGAACTGATGAGGGATTCGCTCCCGCTGAGAGTCAAAGGGGAACTGACCCCCTATACAAGAATCGTTCTTTTGGGGCAGATGATGGGCACGATGCCGGAAAGGGATTGTGCCAGGTTCTTTATGCAGGTGAAGGAATACCAGAAAAGTATGTTCCCTCTCATCAGCAGTGAGGATCTCGCCGAAGATATGGACATTGATGGCTACGAAGGCGACCCGGAGATGTATGTCAGGCAATTCACCCTTCAAGTCCTTGAAGCGGGCATCAGGAGGACTGCGGAATATCTTGATACGAATGTTCCTATGGAGGAATGGTGTGACAGGTATGGTGTCTGGCTGAAGTTCGATCCCGTTGAAAGGACGGAGAAATGGGAGAAGTGCATCTATGAGGTGGAGAAGGAGTGCGACAGGAAACTCAGGAACGAAAGCAGAGGTATGGGCTTCTGCCATTCATACTGGAGCACCAAGCGTGCTGTCCTCGCCAAGCACGGCATCAAATGGTCAAGCCCCTCCATGATGAACCCCGGCGTAATGTTCGACTAGGCCACTTCCGCGTCCTGACAGCAAAATAGTTGTAGATTACAGAGGAAATGCTTACATTAGTCCTGAAAATTAGCGTTACATATGCAGAAAAAATCAAGTAAAATGCGAAATTTCAACACCCACGACATCAGGCGGAACCAGTGCCAGCTGCCTCTAACGGCCGCGGCATCACACTTCGAGCCCCAGCCTTTTTGCCAATAGCATCTTATAACTTTCCTTCATCGGCTCGTCAAGAAAAGAGGAGTCTATAAAATCGCAAAATTCCGGGTATAACTTGATATACTTTTTTTTGAGGTTGACGAAAACCTTCGCAAGGATACCGCATGTCTCGAACGCCCTCTCAAAATCGGAATCCTTAAGCTTCTTTTTCCTACCGTTCAGCGTTAACGCCAGTTCCTCGTCGTCGGCTGGATTCGCGATGACCCCATTCAGCATGTCGTATGCCGGAGTCAAGCGCACCTCGCCGCTGGGCTGATACAAAGAGAAATTCTTAAGGTGCATGTCGTTGTTGCCGGTCAGCCAGGAGAAATACACCACATCTAAGAAATCTGTCACATCCATTTGAGGATTCGACGAATACTTCCGGATGGTCTTGGCTATCTGCTCGTACGAGCTCTTGTATTTGAATTCGGTCTGACGCTCGGTGAGCTGACACATATCTTCCATGGGTATCTTGTCCCCATTCTTTGTGCGGTCGATTCTTCTGGTGATGTAGCCGAGCGAACCATCCTTCATCCTTATCAGGGAGTGGGGGACAATCTTGATTTTGGCAAGACTGGCAAGATGCATCGTCAGATCTTCGTTTTCCGGCAACATGCTGAATCTTTCGGTCTGCGGCTTGAAGATGAAATCTCCCCACAAACCTACGATGGCAAGTTTCTGACTGTTCCGGTGCTTGTCCAGATGAAGCGGCAACTTCGGCTGGACACCAGTCAAGGTTGTCTGCGACCGGATGATCTGTCCAGCAAGAGCGTCCATCTCATTCCTTGAATAGTCCAATGCAGGAGCCTCGGAAGTCCCGAAGAACTTCTTGGCACATTCCTTATGAAAATCAACCTCTCCAGGGGTCAATTCCCTATAACAAAACAGGCACTTACTCATTGGCATCGTCGTTTATCGTTTCAACGCTCACTGCACCGATGCAATCCTTGCAGCACAGCAGGAGAAGCGCATAACGGTCAAGTTCGCTGATATCCGTGTTCCTGAGTGCCACATCCAGCAACCAGCCTTCCGGAATCAGTCCGTCAAAGAACGGGAACAGGACAGGCGACTTGTAGGGTTTGTCACTGAGAGGCAATGTCAGACTGATGGCAGCAGGGGAGTCGGATGCCAGATATTCCGCATCGTATTGAAATTCGTAGCCCTCATCGGTTTCTTTGAGAATACCGGCCTTGATATGCTTGTATTTTATCAATGCGTCTGCCATCACTTGTCAAACTTTTTCTGCGGCACCAGTTCGTAGTCAAACAACGCGAACACCTGAGCCACCTTGTCCATGCGTACGGTAGCCTTTCCCTGCTCAAGTTCCCTAACGAAATTGAGCCCGACACCGGACTTCGTCGCAAGGTCCACTTGCGTCATTCCGTTGTCTTTCCGGAGTTCTTTCAATTTCGCCGCGATTAGATTCTTTGCCATATTTACATTATTTCGGATGCAAAAATATAAAATTTATTCAATAATACATCAGTTAAGATGTAATTTCTGCTATGTGGAACGGATTATATTCGATTGGATGTATCTCTATTCTATGGAGAAATGATGCTCATATTCCAAAGATGAGTATGAGACGGACAAGAATCTTATGGACACCGTCTCCTTGATGAAGATGGATGCCTCCTGCACATTCAGAATCCAATTCCCGGCATGACACGTTCGGCCATCTAAAATTTATTGTTACCTTTAGGGGTTCAACAAAAATTTATACGAATATGACTGAATCAGAGATAAAGAGCATTGTTGCTGCACAAAACGCGTATTTCCGCACACATAAGACATTTGATGTTGCATTCCGCATTCAGGCGCTGAAAAAGCTGCGCGAGGCAATCAAGAAGCACGAAGATGAAATCTGCGAGGCATTGCGCATAGATATCGGCAAGTCTGCCTACGAAAGCTACATGTGCGAGATTGGGATGACATTGGGCGAGTTGAGCTATGTGGTGAAACATCTCCGCCGTTGGGCCCGTCCCCATCGCGTGGCAACCCATTTGGGCAATTTTCCCTCGATAAGCAAAGTGATTCAAGAGCCTTTCGGCACCGTGCTCATTATGTCGCCCTGGAACTACCCCATCCTGCTCAGTTTCGAGCCGCTGATTGGAGCGATTGCAGCCGGAAACACTGCCGTGCTGAAACCGTCCAACTATTCTCCAAATTGTTCCAAGATAGTGCAAAGTATTGTGGAAGAGACTTTTGAGCGAGGCTACGTGGATGTAATCACAGGTGGCAGGGCGGAGAATACCGCACTCCTCGAACAGAAATTCGACTATATTTTCTTTACCGGAAGCCCGTCCGTAGGCAAACTGGTGATGGAAAAGGCTTCCGCACACCTCACCCCCGTGACATTGGAACTCGGCGGCAAGAGCCCGGTGATAATAGACCACACCGCCAACCTGAAACTTGCGGCACGAAGACTCTGCTTCGGCAAATACGTAAACTGCGGTCAGACCTGCATCGCCCCCGATTATCTGATGATTGAAGAGAGCATAAAGGATGAGTTCCTCGGCTATTACAAACAATTTGCGAAAGAGATGTACGGAGAAAATCCCCTTGAAGATCCGACATACGGCAAGATTGTGAACATCAAGCATTTCACCCGCGTAAAAGGGCTGATAGACCCGGCAAAGGTGATTTATGGCGGCAGATATAACGAGGCTACGCTGCAGATAGAGCCGACAATCATGGACAACGTGACTCCTGATGACGCAATAATGAAAGAGGAGATTTTTGGCCCGATTCTCCCGGTGATGACCTGGAAGAATATTGATGAGGTGGAGAAATTCATCATAGATCGTGCTAAGCCTCTCGCCTGTTACGTGTTCACCAATGACAAAACCATTGAGGAGCGCTTCACGAAGTATGTCTCATTCGGAGGCGGATGCATCAACGATGTGATCAACCATATCGCCACGGAGACAATGGGCTTCGGCGGTGTTGGTGAAAGCGGTATGGGAAGCTATCACGGCAAGCTCAGTTTCCAGACTTTCAGCCACGCAAAGAGTATGATAAAGAAGTCGCAGCTGATAGATTTGCCGATGCGCTACAGACCGTACAAAAAATATTACGACAAGATTATCCATCTGATAATGAGGTAACTTGTGAAGAATTTCATTGTCATTGAGGATGCTCCGCAGACAGATTATCTGCACGATTTCGTAACCTTGCCGCGCAACTACGGCAGTGAGGCGTATTATGCCAGGGAAGATGTGAAGGCGATTTGTGACACCGTGCATAATGCCTTGGACAAATTGGACGCCCGCATCAATATAACTGAAACGCTGAAAGGATACAAGTCGGTGATTCTCAAGCCTAATCTGGTGAACGTTTTCCACAATGCCGGCTACTATGATGCAAACGGCAACACCGATTTTCCGGAAACGACAGATCCTCGCGTATTCGATGCCGTTGTGAACTGGTTCAGCAAGCGGCACGGCCACCTGATCATCGCAGAATCTTCCGGGAAGCCCTTCCCCACAACCGCATCGTTCAAGATTGCAGGCTATGACAGGATATCCAAACGCTATGGCACAGAGTTAGTTGCGCTCGAAAGAAGACCGGTGGTGCGTTACCTGCTTCCGAAAGCGGAGGTCATGAAGGAGATTCTCATTCCCGATACATTCGATGCGGTGGTGAAGGGAGAAGCGTATTATGTGTCGGTCCCCAAAATGAAGACCAACATCTACACAGGCGTCACACTTGGATTCAAGAACTCAATGGGCACTATCCCATATTTCCTTCGGGAGCGCAACCATTCGCACGCGATAAACAAGAAACTGACCGATATGCTGTATCTCTTCAAGCCCGATATGGTGCTGATAGACGGCATAATCGGAGGTGAAGGAAATACGCCCGCTCCTGTTGATCCGGTCGATATGAGGATGATTGTGGCTTCAAACCATTCGGTGGAAGCAGATCGCCTCACCACCTATATGATGGGCTTCGACCCGAACGAGAATGCGCTCATCAAGGAGGCGGACCGCAGGGGATTCGGCAGCAGGGAGGTGGAGATTGTCGGGACGGTTCGGGTGAAGAAATTCCGTCCTGCCTCTCCTTCAATGATGCGCGGCACTGTCCACGAGAAGTTCCCGCACGTTTTGGCCCTTGCAGGACATGACAGGAGCGGCACACCTGAAATAACTGATATAAACTCTGTTACGCCCGATATGGCATTCAGCATTGAGCAGCAATGCGTCGGTGGATGCCTCTCGTCGGTGGCGATGGGATTTGAGGCCGCATCCTACGGTCCGGCCAAGCACAAACATATAACCAAGCGTCTTGTACTGATAGAGGGGAGCGGAATTGAAGTCGATGGCAAGCGGTATTGGTTCGATAAGGATGGAAAACCATATACGAAAGAGGATATTATCGCCCTCAAAAGTAATATTATGGTGATGGGAAAATGTTGCGGAGAGGAGATGCTTTCGATTGCAACCTTCCCCATTCGCGGTTGCTGCGACCCTGCGGAGTGTCTGAATGCCGTTTCCAATTCCCTTGGCATCATAACCGACCAGCTGCACCCGATCCGCAACAAATCGCTTGTCTTGAAGGCAGTTCCGGGACTGCTTGGAACAATCTTCCGGCGTACCCACTGGCTGCTTCGTGGGCAGGAGGTGGATGTTCCCAGAGCGCACGAAGACACCATCTTTCCAACCAGACCAATCAGTGAAGAGGAAAAGGAGATGGATTACATCGAATGGCCCATCGGCAAACTCAGCTGGAAAGAGAGGATGTCCCGCATCGCCGATATGGGAAATCTGATGGGTTCGCTCACCGGCATTCCCGGAATGAGAAAGGCACACCGTTGATGACTGACCGCAAATAAGCCCGATGCAAAATATTACTGTCAAGGCTTGCCTAACCGTTGGCATATCTTTTGAGTTAAACTTGGTATAACATTTAAATTTTTATCGCTATGTCAAAGAGATTGTTTTCAGCAGTGGCCATTTCGTTGGCACTTTTAAGCCTGCCCGTTGTGTGTGCGGCGCAGGGAGACCGCTATCATCAGATGCAGCAGAGAAGGCCCTCCGCAAAGCAGATTGCTGAGGCCCAGTCAAAGAGGATGGCAAAGGAACTGAATCTTTCCGAAAAGCAATACAAGCAGGTCTATTCGCTCAATCTTGAGGAGCAGAACCTCCGCGAGAGGCTTATGAAGAGTGGCCCTATGGGTCCCAGGCCTGATGGTGCCGGCCCCGGCATGGGCGGTCCAGGTATGGGAGGCCCCGGTGGTCCCGGCATGGGCGGCCCAGGTGGTCCCGGGATGGGCAGACCCGATATGAGAGGCCCCGGTAATGGCGGCCCGGGAATGGGCGCCCAGGGCAACGGCGGTCCCCGCAGGGATAACCAAGGCGCAGCCGGCCCCGGCAAAGATTTTTCCGGCAAGGGACAGCCCGGGATGGGTCCTCACAACGGCCGGCCGCAGATGACCGACATCGAGGATCACGCCGAGATGCAGAAGTTCCGGCAGAAGAAGGAAAAGAAGCTGCGCAAGATCCTGACCAAGGAGCAGTTCGACCGCTGGGAGGCAATGGAGGCCCGCAGAGGCTTCTAAGCCGGGTGGCCCCGTCAGACGGTTGCGACAACTGTTCCGCCGCCTGACCCCCGCAGTCTTGACTGCTCAAAGAATTTGACGGCAATCTTGGCCTTGATGCGTTCAAATTCCGATTCGGAGAAATCCTCTCGGCTGAGTTCCAACAAGTTCATCATAGTCAGAGGATCTGACGCTATCCTGAGCATCTTGCCGTTCGACTCTGAAGGGACTTGTCCCTCCTCGTAATTTTTTAGTTGGTTGATGCCAAATCCCAACACACGCGACATTTGTGTATAGTTCAGTCCGTAACCTTCCCTCACTGCCTTTATCTCACGGGCAGTGGGGATTCCGTGTCTTTGCCGATACTGATTATACAAGTCCTCTGTCCAGAAACTGTCCTATGCGGTTGTGGTAAACTGCTCGCCGGTGTCCTCGCATTTGTAATATCGGACATTGACACGATACCTCTCTCCCCTGAAAGTATTCTCCTCAACATCTTCTATCTCAAGGACTTTTCCGCCTGTGAACGGACTTTCGATATTTGCGTATTTCTCTGTCATTTCTTTGTTGTGCTTAAAATATAAATTGGGATATGTTTTATAGGCACTGTAAATGGCATCCCGACAGAGTAGGATGCCCCCTAAACCTTCCTCCCCACCTTCTCGATCATGTCTTTGGTCATGCGGTCGAGGTCCCATTGGGGGTTCCAGCCCCATTCGGCGCGGGCGCAGGAGTCGTCCATGCGGTCGGGCCAGGAGTCGGCGATGGCGGCCTTGACGGGGTCGACGGCGTAGTCGAAGACGGCTTCGGGCAGGTGCTCGCGGATTTTGGCGAAGAGCTGCTCGGGGCAGAAGCTCATACAGGTGATGTTGAAGCTGTTGCGGTGTTTGAGTTTGGCGGGGTCGGCCTCCATCAGCTGGATGACGGCGTCAAGGGCGTCGGGCATATAGAGCATGTCCATATAGGTGTCCTTGGGGATGGGGCAGGTGTAGCGGCCCTTGCGCAGGACTTCGTAGAACACCTCCACAGCGTAGTCTGTGGTGCCGCCGCCGGGCAGGCAGCCGTTGGAGATGATGCCGGGGAAGCGCACACTGCGGGTGTCCACTCCGTAGCGGTGGAAGTAGTAGTCGCTCAGCAGTTCGCCCGTGACCTTGCACACGCCGTAGATGGTGTTGGGACGCATCACCGTGTCCTGGGGGGTCATATCGTGGGGCGTACTTTCGCCGAAGGCTCCGATGGAGGAGGGGGTGAAGAGGGCGCAGCCGTTCTCCTTGGCGAGGGTGAGGGAGTTCATCAGGGCTCCCATATTGATATTCCAGGCTTTCTCGGGGAAACGCTCACCGGTGGCCGACAGCAGCGCCACGAGGTTGAAGATGGTGTCCACCTTGTACTTGCGCACCAGGCTGCCGTAGGACTCGAGGTCGAGGGCGTCCATCTTCACGCTGATGGCCTGTTCCGCCATTCTCGCCACGGACTCGTCTTTGGCGTCTCCGGCTATGATGTTGTCATATCCGTAATGCTTCTGAAGGAAGGGTACAAGTTCGGTGCCTATTTGGCCACCTGCTCCGACTACTAATATGCGTTTCATTTCGATGAATAAATTAGCGCAAAAATAGCAAATTATTATCTTTGTGGTCTATGAATTTTCAGATAAGGGGAACAGACAGCGGCTCAAATGCCAGGGCGGGGGTGCTGACCACGGATCACGGCAGCATTCAGACCCCCATTTTCATGCCTGTGGGCACTGTGGGCTCAGTGAAGGGGGTGTATCACAGAGATCTGAGGGAGGACATAGGGGCGCAGATTATCCTCGGCAACACATATCATCTCTACCTTCGCCCCGGTCTGGACACCCTGCGCAAGGCGGGGGGGCTGCACCGCTTTGTGGGCTGGGACAGGCCCATCCTGACGGACAGCGGCGGTTTCCAGGTCTTCTCGCTGGCCCAGTGCCGCAAACTCAAGCCTGAGGGCTGCACTTTCCAGTCGCACATTGACGGCTCCCGCCACACCTTCACTCCTGAGAACAATGTCGATACCCAGCGCATCATCGGTGCCGACATCATAATGGCCCTGGACGAATGCACGCCCGGGGACGCCACATACGACTATGCGAAGAAGTCCCTGGACTTGACGCAGAAGTGGCTGGAGAGGGGTTACAGGCATTTCCGCGAGACGGATCCTCTCTACGGCTACCACCAGAGCTATTTCCCCATCATCCAGGGCTGCGTCTATCCCGAGCTGCGCCGCCGGGCGGCCGAACACGCCGTGGCCCTCAACGCCGAGGGCTATGCCATAGGCGGCCTTGCTGTGGGCGAGCCCACGGAGAAGATGTACGAGATGGTGGAACTGCTCCATCCCCTGCTGCCCTTCGACAAACCGCGTTACCTTATGGGCGTGGGCACTCCCGAGAACCTTCTCGAGGCCATCGGCCGAGGGGTGGATATGTTCGATTGCGTGATGCCCACCAGGAACGGCCGCAACGGGATGATTTTCACCTGGAAGGGCAGGATGAACCTGCGTAACCGCAAGTGGGAGCAGGACTTCGGCGAACTAGACCCGGACGGGACCTCCTTTGTGGACCACCACTATTCGAGGGCCTACCTGCGACACATGTTCATGGCGGGGGAGATGCTTGCCGCGCAGATTGCGAGCGAGCACAATCTCGCCTTCTACCTTGACGTGGTGCGTCAGGCGCGGGCGCACATACTTGCGGGGGACTTCGCCTCCTGGCGTTCGGCCGTGCTGCCCGCACTCACCAACAAACTCTGACAGAATGAATTTCCGTATAAACATACTCGACCGCTATATAATGAGGAAGTTCCTCGGGACCTTCCTGGTGGCCCTGCTGCTGATTATCGTGATCGTGATCATCTTCGACATTTCGGAGAAGATTGACGATTTTGTGGACAATGAAGTCTCACTCAAGGAAATCGTGGTGGATTACTACCTCAACTTCATACCCTATTTCATCAATATGTTCTCGCCGCTGTTCGTGTTCATCACGGTGATTTTCTTCACCTCGAAGCTCGCGGGCAACAGCGAGATAGTGGCGATGCTTTCCGGTGGCCTGAGTTTCTCGAGGCTGATGTACCCCTATTTCCTCTCGGCCTTCGTGATTTTCCTGATGAGCCTGACGCTCAACCTCTTCGTGATACCGAGGGCGAACGCGGTCCGGCTCGATTTCGAGCAGAAGTACATACGATGGTCGAAGTTCCACAATACGGCCAGGAACGTACACTATCAGATTGCGCCCGGCGAGTTCGTCTATGTGGAGTCCTTCAGCACCTGGAACAATACGGCCTACCGTTTCTCCCTGGAGTCGATCCGCGAGAGCCGTCTGGTGTCCAAGCTGACGGCCGAGAGCGCGGCCTGGGACTCTGTGGCGGGCAGGTGGAAACTGAAGAACTACACCCTCCGCGACTATTCCACTTCGGATCAGAAGATTGTATCGGGCAAGAGCCTCGACACCACGATATCCCTCAGGATAGAGGATTTCTACAGGAGCAAGAGCTCCGCCCAGTCCTTCACCTACCGCCAGCTTGAAGACCTGATCGCGATGCAGAAGATGAGGGGCGACACTATGGTCAAATACTCCCTGATAGAGAAGAACACGCGCTATGCCGTGCCTTTTTCCGCCTTCATCCTGACGATGATAGGCGTGGCGCTCTCGTCCAAGAAGCGGCGCGGAGGCATAGGGCTCAACCTTGGAATCGGGCTGGCCCTGAGTTTCTCCTACATCCTTTTCCTGCGCTTCAGCCAGATGTTCGTGATAACGGATACGCTCCCTCCCGCCGTCGCCTTGTGGCTGCCCAACCTGATTTACGCTGTAATCGCGGCCGTGCTTTACCGTATGGCCCCCAAATAAACGCCTTATGAAAAAGATTCTGTCATTTCTCGCTCTTGCCGCCCTGCTCTGCGGCTGCGGCACCACCAAACGTGTTGTGTATTATAACGACGGCGACGAGCCCATAGACATAGGCTACGGCACCGTGGACAAGGACAAGACCACCACGGCGGTCAGCAAGCTGAAGGTGGATCAGGACAAGATGACCTACAACAATGTCTATGACTACATCAGGGGCAGGGTGCCCGGTGTGATGGTCACTGACGACAACCACATCATCATCAGGGGCGCGAACACGACCGGCCTCTACGGCGGTGCGGGCGCGAACGACCCTCTCGTGCTGGTTGACGGGGTGGAAGTGCCCGTTGACGGGCTGGGCCACATCAGTCCCTACGACATATCGGACATCACCGTCATCAAGGACGGCTCTTCCGCCATCTACGGTTTCAGGGGAGCGAACGGGGTGATTCTGATTGCCACCAAGAAGGGCGGGCAGTCCCGTTAGAATCCTTCCCGGACCGGTATAAAAGAAAAAAGGCTTGCGTTTGCAAGCTTTTTTTCTACTTAACCTAAAAACTTAACCTATGAAAAACTATCGATTAAGTTAATAGCAAGCATCGTGCCACAAATTACAAAACGGGTGTAATTGTTATAATTTTCACTTCTTTTATGGGGCAATCCCTCATATCGGTCTGCACATTGGCGATTTTATCGACCACCTCTATGCCGTCTATGACCTCACCGAAGACGGTGTAGGCTCCGTCGAGCTGGGCGCAGGCGTCGGGGTCGTGTACGATATAGAACTGTGAGCCTGAGGATTCGCGGCGGGGATTGGCCATATCACCGAGGCGGGCTGTGGCGAGGGCACCCTTGATGTGGGTGTGGTTGGGACGGATTTCGGCGGGGATGGTGTAGCCGGGGCCGCCTGTTCCGAACTTGCTCTTGTTGGCGGGGTCTTTGGTGAGGGGGTCGCCGCCCTGGATCATGAAGCCTTTGATGACTCTGTGGAAGAGGATTCCGTCATAGAATTTCTCTTTGGCGAGTTTCACGAAGTTGTCCCTGTGTCTGGGGGTGTCGGCATAGAGCTGCACGGTGATGGTTCCCTCGGAGGTGTAAATCTCGAAGATGGGGTCCTCGGGGAGATTTGAATAATCTGCTGTCATAGTCAGGTCTGTAATGGAAGAATTTGTTGAATCTGCCGCGGATACGGCTGTATTGTCTGTTTTGCCCTTCCTCTGTCCGCAGGCTGCCGTGAGGACGCAGAGGGCTGCAATGAGCGTGAATGTTAAAATCTTTGATTTCATAATCTGAATAATGTATATCTTTGAATCCGCTTACAAAGATAAATATTTTTTTCAATGGGGAGAGATTCAGGCATCAGGAAGCTGGTTTCCGAGACTGTGATATACGGGATGAGCACCATCCTGGCCCGTTTCATCAATTTCCTGTTCCTTCCGCTTTATACCTACCACCTCACTCCCGCGGACTACGGGGTGCAGACGGAGTTCATGGCCTATATCGCCATCTTCCAGGTCTTTCTGACTATGGGTATGGAGACGGGCTGTTTCCGTTACGCCAACAAGGAGGGCTATACCCCGGAAAAAGTGTTCTCGGGGGCGCTTCTTGTGGTGGGATCCCTGTCCCTGCTCTTCTTGGCTGCGATGCTGTGCTTCGGAGGGGCCTTGTCAGAGTGTATGGGCTATGCGGGGCTGCGCATCCTATATGCATATATAGGTGTGATTCTGGCCATCGACTGCTTCACCTCGATTCTCTTCGCGAAGCTGCGTTTCGAGCATAAGGCCTGGAAGTTCGCCGCCTTCAGGGTGCTGAAGATTTTCACGGAGACCGGAGTCAACCTCTTCCTCTTCCTCGGCTTCCCTGCATACGCCGCCGCCCATCCGGATTGCATGCTGCTGCGTTTTGTGAGCCCGACTGCCGATTTCACCTATCCCATTTTCGCCATCTTCGCAAGCACCATAGTATGTCTGCTACTCTTCCTACCTGACATTTTTCGTTTCCGTTTCCGCTTCGAACTCAAGACCGTGCGCGGGTTGCTTGTGTATTCCGTGCCTTTGATGATAGCCGGCCTGCCCGGGGTGATGAACGATTTCTTGGACCGACTGCTGTTCCGCTTCTTCAATCTGGACCCCACGATGTGGAGGGCGGACCTGGGCATCTACCAGGCAGCGGTGAAGGTGGCCGTGATAATGTCGCTGTTCGTGCAGATGTTCCGCTATGCCGCCGAGCCTTTCTTCTTCTCGCGCTCGGCGCAGAAGGGCTCGAAGGAGATGTATGCCAGGGTGATGGAGTATTTCACCGCATTCTGTATGCTCGTGTTCCTGGGCATAGTGTTCTATATGGACATCATCCAGTACATCGTGGGGCGTGATTTCCGCGCAAGTATGGGCATTGTGCCCGTGATGCTGCTGGCCTATGTGATGCTGGGTCTGCTCTTCAATGTGTCTATGTGGTACAAACTCTCAGACCGCTCGGGCTGGGCGATTGTGATCACGCTTGCGGGCCTGGCGGTGACCTCCCTTGTGAATGTGGTTTTTCTGCCCAGATATGGTTATGTGGCTGCTGCCTGGGGCCATTTCTTCAGTTATATGGTGATGCTGGCCCTCAGCGCCGTACTCGGGCGCATCTACAACCCCTTCCCCTACCGCTGGCTGAAACTCCTGGGCATTGTCGCCTTCGCCCTCCTGCTGTTTGCGGCCGCGCGGCTGATGCCGGACGCCTGGTCCCTGCCGCTCAGGCTGGCTCTGCGCACAGGCCTGATATTAGTCTATCTGGGCGGCTGTTATGTATGTGAAAAAGTCTTGAAGATATGAAGATAAAAATCGTAAACTCCTCTCCTTACCCGACCCCTTCATACGCCACAGCCCTTTCGGCGGGCGTGGACTTGAGGGCCAACATCAGCGAATCCGTCACCCTCGCTCCCCTGCAGCGGGCCCTGATTCCCACGGGGCTGCGCATAGAACTGCCCGAGGGCTATGAGGCCCAGGTGCGTCCCCGCAGCGGCCTTGCCCTGAAGAAAGGCATCTCCATCGTGAACGCCCCAGGCACCATAGACGCCGACTACCGCGGCGACATAGGGGTGATTCTGATAAACCTGTCGGCGGAGCCTTTCGTGGTCGAGCCGGGAGAGCGCATAGCGCAGATGGTCATAGCCCAATACACGAGGGCCGAATGGGTGGAAGTGGAGCATCTCAGCGAGAGCGAAAGGGGAGAGGGCGGCTTCGGCAGCACAGGCAAGAAGTAGCGGCTATGGCAGACATACGTACGGCATTCGAGCACTGCGGCGCGGTCACGACCGATACCCGCAACATCAACCCGGGGGCTATGTTCGTGGCCTTGAAGGGGGAACGCTTCGACGGCAACGACTATGCCCTGGATGCCCTCCAAAGCGGAGCGGCATACGCTGTCGTGGCATACGACTCCAAACTCGGACGCGCCCTTTCCGAGGGAGGGGATGCTTCCCTGGAGGCTGTTCGTGAGCGCATAGTACTTGTGCCGGACACCCTGGAGGCCCTTCAGGGGCTGGCGAGATGGCACAGGCGCAAGTTCCACATTCCCGTGATTGGCCTGACCGGCACCAACGGCAAGACCACCACCAAGGAGCTGATTACTGCCGTGCTGTCCAAAAAATACAGAGTCTGCGCGACCAAGGGCAATTTGAACAACCATATAGGCGTGCCTATGACCCTGCTGGGGATGGGGCCCGAGACGGAGATCGCTGTCATAGAGATGGGGGCCAACCACCCCGGGGAAATCAAGACCCTCGTGGAAATCGCCCTGCCCAATGCCGGCCTGGTCACCAATGTGGGCAAGGCCCATCTGGAGGGCTTCGGTTCTTTTGAGGGAGTGAAGGCCACCAAACGCGAACTCTACGATTTCCTGGCCTCCCATCAGGGGGTGGTGCTTTTCAATGAGGACAACGCCCACCTGGCCGGGATGCTGGATGAGGCGGCTGTAGATCCACAGTTCAGGATGCCCTACGGGCTGAAACTCTTCAAGGGGGAACTGCTGCCCGTAAGCCTCGAGGAGCCGTATCTGCGCCTGAACATTTTCGGGAAGACCCTGAAAACGGCGCTGGTGGGCGACTACAATGCCGACAATGTGGTGGCGGCCTTGGCAGTGGCCATGTTCTTCGAGGTGGACCTGGAGGATGCGATGGATGCCATTGCGGCCTACCGTCCCTCAAACCACCGCTCCCAGATGGTCAGGACGGAGCGCAACACCCTTGTGGTGGATGCCTACAATGCCAATCCCACGAGTATGAATATCTCCACAAGCGCTTTTGCCTCCAACGGACTTCCGGGCAAGGTGATGATTCTCGGGGCCCTGAGGGAACTGGGCGCCGAGTCCGTGGCGGAGCACAAGGCCCTGATAGAGCATCTCAAATCCCTCAAGGGGGTGGAACAGGTGTTTCTGGTGGGGCAGGAGTTCGAGGGACTGAATGAGAGTTTCCCGCTCTTTGCGGATGTGGAGGCCCTGAAGGAGCATCTGAAGGCTTTCCCCCTTGAAGGAAAATCGATTCTGCTGAAGGGTTCTCATTCCACCTCCCTTGAGAGGCTGATAGAGATTCTATAGTTTGATTACAATCTTCTTTTTGTAGAGTATCCAGGCCACAATCCAAAGCAGGAAGATCAGGGTGAAGGAGAAAAACAGCGAGGCGATTCCGTTGTCCCCGCCGCAGACGGCTGTGCAGACGTGGCTGTAGTACCACCAGGAGGCGCCCGTGTAGCCGCAGACTATGGCCGTGCCTTCGGCCAGGACATACAGCAGCAGGGGGTTCATCCCAAAGGCCCGCAGAGGGGCGAAGGGTTTCACATATCCCTTCACATCGATCAGCCAAGTGGCCCCAGCGAGTATGAGTGCAGCCCAGCCGGCCGTGTAGAGGGCGTAACTTCCGGTCCAGAGCGCTTTGTTGATTGGCAGCCAGAGGCTCCAAATTCTGCCCAGGGCAAGGCAGGCCGCAGCCCCGATGAGCAGTTTGGTGCTGGCCCGGGCCTTGTTGTCGTTTTCATAGGCTATGCTGCCCGCCAGGAAGCCGAGCAGGACTGTGGCGCAGGAGGAGAGGGTGCCCACGAGCCCTTCGGGGTCGAAGGGGATGCCGTAGCCTTTGTACAGATGGTCCGGGCCCAGGAGCAGGAGGTTGAAACTCCTTTCCACATTGCCTTCGAGCGTGCTCCAGCCTTCTCCCGCCGTCAGCAGTATCAGATGATGCGCCACGAGCAGCACTCCCGCTGCCGCCAGGATTTTGCGGGGACTGCGCAGCCAGAGTATCAGGAAACTTGCGCAGACATAGCAGATGGCGATGCGCTGCAGCACCCCGAAGATGCGCAGATGGCTGAGACCTTCACCGCTGAAGGCGTGGGGCAGAAGGTTGAGGAAGAGTCCGACCGCGAAGATGAGCAGACCCCTTTTGAGGATTTTCCAGCTGAGCCTTGCACCCGGCTTGAAGTCGTGGCGGGCGAAAGCGAAGGTGATGGCCGCCCCCACGCAGAACAGGAAAAATGGATAGACCAGGTCAGTGGGGGTGCAACCGTTCCAGGGGGCGTGGTGCAGGGGGGCGAAGGCCTTGTCCGAGCCGGGGTTGTTGACCAGTATCATCAGTGCGACCGTGAAGCCGCGCAGCACGTCGAGGGCTATGTAGCGCTGGGGCTTCATATTGCCATTTCCCTGTCCCTTGCGAGCAGGGCGGCTCCGATGGCTCCGCATTTGCCGCCGAGGCAGGAGTGGGCCACGGTGACGTCACGGGCTATGAGTTTGAGGGCGTATTTGCGCATCGCCACCTCAATGGGCATAAGGAAATAATTGCCGGCATTGGTCAGTTCGCCTCCTATGATTACGGACTGGGGGTTGAAGATGTTTATCAGGTTGGCTACCCATCTGCCGAGTTCGCTTCCGCAGGCCTCCACCGTCTCGATGGCGAGGGGGTCTTCCTCCTCAATGGCACGGTGCAGGTCCTCGACCGTCAGATTGTGCTTTTCGTGCAGGATGGGGGAGAGTAGGGAGGACTTCCCTTTCAGAATATTCTCCTCAAGGGTGTGCACAATTGCGCTGATGCTGATTTCCGTCTCCAGGCATCCTTTCTTGCCGCAGTGACAGATGCGCTCGTTGGGATAGGCGTTGATGTGCCCTATCTCGCCGGCGTAGCCGTTCGCTCCGCTGTAGGGTTTGCCCCCGATAATCAGTCCCATTCCGAGTCCCCAGCTGACGTTCAGGAAAATCATATTCTGCTCGTTCCTTCTGCAGTGCTGCCATTCGCCGTAGGTCATCGCCTGGGTGTCGTTCTGAATCATCACAGGGTTTCCTATGCGGCTGCTGAACAAGGTGCTGAGCGGGGTGTCGCCGTTCTCCTCGAATTTGAAGATGGAAAAACTCTCTCCCGTGGCCGAACTGACGCGTCCGCCTATGGTGACGCAAGTCATCACCAGGTGCTGTCTCAGGCCTTCCACAGAGTCTATGAAGGCGCTGATTATGGAGCAGACTTGCTCGAATACTGCGGGAGTGTTGTCAAAGCGGAAATCCTTGTACTCCTTCTCGAGAATGGGCTTGCCGGAGAGGGATATGAGGCAGAACTGGATGGAGAACTGCTTTACATCCACCCCAAGGAAGCGGGGACCGTCGTCGCAGATGCTCCAGATGGCGGCTTTCCTTCCCCTCTGTGAGCTGCCTGTGCCCACCACCTTCACATAGCCCTGATCACGCAGGAGTTCAAGATATTTGGTGATTGTGGGGATGCAGTAGTCGAGGCTTTTGCTCATTGCTGAAATGGGGCTGTCCCCATTGTCGATCAGATAGGAAAGGATTTTGTGTTTCATACTGCAAATTTATAAATCTTTTTACGAATAAAACAAATAAAATGCACCTTTTTTAAAAAACTT
>JABUTN010000001.1:109844-129100 GCA_021443665.1 Bacteroidales bacterium
TTTTTGAAAACATTACTTTTTTTATATAACATTTCTTTCAAATCATTATGAAAAAGATTCTTTTTGCTGTTGCAGTTGCGGCCCTCGCGCTCGTATCCTGCAAAAGAGATGAGGGAACCAAGGATTCCATTTCCCTCGCTCCCGGAGCCCTCACTGAGGTGTATGTATCAAATGAAGGCATAAGCCATCCCATCCCCTTCACTGCCAATGTGGCCTGGACTGCCAAGGCAGATGCCGACTGGCTCACAATCGATCCTGCCAGCGGTGCCGCAGGTGACCAGACCATAAAGGTTGCAGTTGCCGCCAATGCTGCGGAGACAGACCGTTCCGCAGCCGTCACCATCACAGCCGGCACTGCAAGCGTGAAGGTTACCATCAACCAGAGCGGAGCTCCCTTCTTCGAAATCGACACTGAGTCCATTACCGACCAGGATGTTCTCGGTGAGGGCGGTATCATCACCCTTCCCATCAGGACCAACTACACGGCCAATATGTACAGCGTCGAGCTTCTTGACTATGAGTCGGGCGAGCCTATCGATTGGATGAGCTACGACCACAGTTCGCTTTCAGTCAAGGTCAATGCCAAGGACGCAAATGATTTCTATGCCCGTTACGGCGTCGTTACCATCACCTGGGGTGAGGGCGAGGAAGAGACCATTTCTTTCACCGTCAACCAGTACTATGCACAGACCGCCGCTACCTTTACCGCCCTCGGTCTCTCCAAGGATGGCGAGGTTCATCCCACACTTGCCTCTTACAACGGTGACATTATCGTTTCAGATGGTGTAGGCAATGTGGTGAAGGTGTCTGCAGATCTCACCAACCCCGAGCCTTTCACTGTTGAGGGCATCGAGAATGTGTCAGTTGTCATCAATGACGACGAGGGCAACCTCGTGCTTGTATCCGCTCGCGGATTCGACGGCGCTGACTATTACGGCAGCTTCAAGGTCGTAGCAGTCAAGGCAGATGGCACGGCATCCGTTATCGTAGAGGATCCCGCTGAGTGGTTTGCCGGCAAGGCTCCTTGCGGAAGGTCCGTATCAGTTCGCGGCGATGTGTTCGGCAACGGTGCCATAGCAGTTGTGAATGAAGGCTGGGCAGGCATCTCAGGCAACAACACTGTCCGCCTCTTCGATGTGAAGGATGGTCAGGTAACGGAGAAAGACCCCGTGGCTGTTTCCGGCATAGGTCTTCCCAACTGGGGAGAAGGCTGGGAGAACTACTGGGCCCATGTTCTCAACAACATCCCCGGCGTCGCCCTTGTATCAGCAGACGTGGCTGACGGCTTCTATCTTTCCCTCTATGCCCAAAATGACATTACCCTCGTCCGTCCCGGTGAGGACAACATGGTCGTAATCGCCCAGATCGGTTCAGGCTGGGGCTACAACTACGGCAACATCAAGAGCGTCTCTACCCCTGTAGGCGACAAACTCCTCATCAACACCACTTCTTTCTTCAGCTATTTCTTCCCCGAGTACTACATCCACAACATCAGCAGCCTCAGCGGTGCGGCCATCGATGACACCACTGCCTCAGCCGAATTCGTTTACACCGGTTCCTGCTCATTCGTGATGTGGGATGAGGTTGAGCCCGCGGCATCTAAGGGCGATATGCTCTTCATCTACAACGGTGACAGCGCAGACGTCTATGCCATAGACAGCTACTGGAATACCCTGGAAAAAGTACACTGCGTCCTTCCCAAATAATTTTATATGACTTCTTCACAAAGAGAATACCTTAGCGGGTGCTGCGGATTATACCGCAGCACCTTGCTTGACAATATCATCCCCTTCTGGATGGAATATGGCCTGGATAAGGTCAACGGGGGTATCTACACCTGTCTTGACAGGGACGGAACCCTTATGGACAGCACAAAATCCGTATGGTTTCAGGGCCGTTGGGGCTATATAGCCGCAAACCTGTACAATAGGGTGGAGAAAAGGCCCGAATGGCTAGAGGCTTCGCGCAGCGCGATAGACTTCATAGAGCGGCACTGCTTTGACACAGACGGCCACATGTTCTTCACCGTCACCGCTTCGGGGGAGCCGGTCCAGAAGCGCAGATATGTATTCTCCGAGTGTTTCGCGGCCATGGCTATGGCCGAATATTCCAAGGCTGCGGGCGACCCTGCAATGGCCGTCCGCGCCCTTAAAGTGTTCAAAAGCATACAGAGGATGGTTTCCACGGAGGGTTTCCTGCCTCCCAAGACGACAGTCAAGGGGCGCGGGCATTCCCTCACGATGATGCTCATCAATGTAGCGTCCATCGTCAGGGAGGTGATTTCCGACCCCGCCCTTGACAGGCAGATAGAGGAGTCCCTGGATGCTCTTGAACGCTATTTCATACATCCTGAGTTCAAGGCCCTGCTCGAGAGTGTGGGACCCGAGGGAGAATTTCAGGATACCCTGGCCGGGCGCACCATCAATCCCGGCCATTGCATAGAGACTGCCTGGTTCATACTCAAGCAGGCGAGGACGGCGGACGGTGCCTGGATTCCCGGGCGCAGGGACCTCGGCCTCAAGATTTTTGACTGGTCCTGGGACTGGGGCTGGGACGAGACTTACGGTGGCATAATCAATTTCCGCGACTGCCGCAATTTCCCTCCCCAGGATTACTCTCAGGATATGAAGTTCTGGTGGCCGCAGTGTGAGGCCATCATCGCGAGTCTGATGTGCTATCAGGCCAGCGGCGACGAGCGTTATCTCGAGTTGCACAAAAAAGCGCACGACTGGGCTTTCGCCCATCTGCCCGACAGCGAGTACGGCGAGTGGTACGGCTATCTCCACAGGGACGGTTCCGTGGCCCAGCCGGCAAAGGGCAATATTTTCAAAGGTCCCTTCCACATTCCGCGTATGCTCATTGAGGCGGGCCTTCTTGTTCAGGAAATTCTTTCATCAAAATGAAAAAGACAATATTGATGCTTGCATTGCTGCTGTGCTCTGTGGTGGCATTTGCACAAAGGACCGTGACGGGTCGCGTTACGGATATGTCCGGAGAGCCTCTTCCGGGCGTGTATGTCCTGGCCGTGAACTCCAAAGAGGGAGCGGTGACAGACGAAAAGGGGGCATATTCCATCAAGGTGAAGGACGGTGAGAGCCTTCTCTTCTCCTTCCTCGGGATGAACGACCTCACTGAGCCTTGCGACGGGCGCTCCGTCATCGACGTCACGATGACGGACGACAGCGTTTCCCTCGATGAGGTGGTGGTTGTGGCCTACGGCGAACAGAAAAAGGCCTCGCTGACCGGAGCCATCTCCTCAGTGGCGGGAGGCAAACTTCTTGAAGCGCCCGCAACCAACCTCTCCAGCCTGCTGGGCGGCCGTGTTGCCGGTGTGTCTTCAGTCCAGGAGAGCGGACAGCCCGGTGCCGACCAGGCCATACTGAACATCCGAGGTTCTCGTTACGGTGTGACCTATATTGTGGACGGCTTCGTGCGTTCCATCAGCGACATCGACCCCAACGACATCGCGTCAGTGAGCGTATTGAAGGACGCCTCCGCCGCGGCTCTCTACGGTATGCAGAGTGCGGGCGGTGTTATCATCGTCACTACGAAGAAGGGCGACCGCGACGCCAACGCGATTTCCTACACCGGAACGGTCGGCATCTCGCAGAACGCCAATTTCCCCAAATTCCTGAATGCCGAGCAGTTCGCCTGGTATTATAATAAAGGTCTGGAGATGGACGGCTATCCCACCGTGTTCACTCAGGAGCAGGTGGCGCTGATGAAGAACGGCGACGACAGCGACGGCTGGGGCGATACTGACTGGACAAGCAAGATTTTCGGCACCGGCATCAACCACAAGCACAATGTTTCGGCTCAGGGAGGCAACGACAGGGTGCGCTACTATGTGTCTTTCGGCTACCTCGGCCAGAAAGGAAACATCGAGGGCTATTCCTACCAGCGCTTCAACCTGCGTTCGAACATCGACGCCAAACTGGCGAAGGACCTGAAACTCTCCATCGGAGTGAGCGGTCAGAAGAGTGACACCAAGGCTCCCGGCTTCGCCTCAGGCGGCAGTGAGGCCGAAGGTGAGGTGTGGATGTCCGTTGCCCGCCAGGCCATAGCGATGCACCCCTATCTGCCCGAAAAATACGAGGGCTACTACACGGCCACGCCCAACCGCATAGGCCAGCCCTGCAGCCCCCTGTCGGCCATCAGACAGTCCGGTTACAACAATTCCGACAACTATTACCTCCAGACCAACGCCACCCTGCGTTGGGATATGTCTTTCCTGAAGGGTATGTCCCTGCAGGTGAGCGGTTCCTTCGACCACAACTACTCGACCAGCAAGATTCTCTCGACTCCCTACGAGGTGATGCTGGCCACTCTGCCTACTGACGGCAGCACCACAATGCGCTACACCAAGGTGCTGGACCCCCGTGCCACTTCATACAACACCCTCGCCGAGGGGCTTTCCCGCTGGACTTCCCTGGTCGGAAACGCCCAGTTGGCCTACAACAACAAGTTTGCCGACAAACACACGGTGGATGCGATGTTCGTGGCTGAGCTGCGCAGCGGCAAGAGCAACGGATTCTCCTCATACGGCAAGGAGGTTCCCTTCGAGGAGTTGCCCGAACTGGGCTTTGCCAAGCCCGCGGATTCGCCCATAGGCGGCTGGTCCAACGGCTCGCGTTCGGCCGGCTTCCTTGTCAGGGCGCGTTACGAATATGCCGACAGGTATTTCGTGGAGTTCTCCGGCCGTGTGGACGGCTCATACAAGTTCTCCGGCAACGTTTCCGGCAAGCGTTGGGGCTTCTTCCCCGCAGGCAGCGTGGGCTGGCGAATCAACGAGGAGCCTTTCTTCGGGGATGCCCGCAGGATTGTGGATGACCTCAAACTCCGTTTCAGTGTGGGTGAATTGGGCAACGACAATGTGAGCCCCTATTCCTTCCTCAACCAGTACGGCTTCAGCAGTCCGCTCTTCATCAACGGTAACCGCTACAATGCCCTTTCCACTTCCGGCATTGCCAACAAGAACCTCACCTGGGAGCGCGTCCGCTCCTACAACCTCGGTGTCGATTTGCTGATGTGGGGCGGCAAGCTCGGTGTGAATGTGGATGCCTTCTACAACTACAACTACGACATCCTGACTTATATGGGCTCAAGTTACCCTCCCTCTATGGGCGGCTACTATCCCACAATCGAAAACTACAACAAGACGGACTCCAGGGGTGTGGAAGTGGTCCTGTCCCACACCAACACCGCCGCGGAGCATACAAGACACCCTCTGCGCTACTCGATTTCCTTCAACCTCACCTACGCCTATTCGCGCTGGCTCAAGTATCCCGATTCGGCGAATGTACCCGAGTGGCAGGTGCTTACCGGCAAGGAGGTGGGCTCGATGCTCGGATGGGTGGCTGACGGCCTCTACCAGAGCGAAGAGGAGATTGACAACAGCGCCTGGCCCTTCGGACAGCGTCCCCGCTGCGGCGACATCAAGTATGTGGACCTCAACGGCGACGGCGTGATCGGCTACGAGGACAAGGCCTTCTCCGGTCAGTCCAACAGGCCCAAACTCACCGCAGGTCTGAACTTCAACCTCCAGTGGGCCGGCCTCGACTTCTCGATGCTCTTCACCGCGGGCGCCCTCTTCAATGTCTCTCTCACCGGCACATACTTCAACGGCAACGACGACAACACCATCTACACCGAGACCTTCAAGGAGGGCGGCAACTCTCCCCTTTACCTGGTCGAGGGCGCCTGGCGTGAGGACAACAGGAACGGACAGTACCCCCGCCTCACGGTCAATGCCCCCACCAACAACAACGGCCTTGCAAGCACCTTCTGGTTCCGTGACGGCAAATACATCCGCCTGAAATCCATCCAGTTGGGCTACACCTTCCCCCTCAAATGGACCCAGACCTTCAAATGCAAGCAGCTCAGGCTCTTCTTCGAAGGATCCAACATCTTCACCATCAGCGGGCTGCCCGAGGGCATAGACCCCGAGTCTCCCGGCGTGAACAACGGTTATTATCCCCAGCAGCGCACCTTTATGGGCGGTTTGACCATCACTTTCTAAATGAGCAAGGATATGAAAAAGACAGCATATTTATTTTCAATGATTCTCTGCACGATGGCTTTGGGTTCGTGTGACAAGTTCCTGGATATGACCCCCACGGACAGTGTGAGCGACAAACTTGTGTGGAGCAAGCCGGAGTATGCGGAGATGGCGATAAACGACCTTTACCACATAATGAGTTATATGGGACAGTTCGACCTCGGCCAGAGCGCCGCCGGCCTCACTGAGGGTATGACGGACGAACTCAAGTATGGAAGCACCCAGCTCAATACCCATATGTGGTTCGCTAACGAGATTGCCTACGCCAAGGATGGTCTGTCGGCAAGCACCGCGGCATTCTATCTTACCAGTTGGAGTTATTTCTACGACAGGATGACCTCCATCAACCAGTCCCTGTCAAATCTCAAGGAGTACGGGGCTTCCTATCCCGAGGGTGTGGCCACACGCCTTGAGGCCGAACTCAGGTTCTGGAGGGGCTATGTCTATTTCGAACTTGTGCGCCGTCACAAGAATGTAATCATCTACCGCGAGGATATGCAGAGCATCACCAAGAACAAGGCCCTCTCTTCCGAGGAGGAAGGCTGGGCGATTGTGAAGGACGACCTCCGTTTCGCCGCCCAGAACCTCCCCGAAACATCGGATAAGGGACGGCTCACCTGCTATGCCGCCTGGGCAATGCTTTCAAGGGCTATGCTATATGCCGAGGATTGGGAGGCTGCCCGCGATGCGGCCAAGGAAGTGATGGACTCCGGGAAATACTCGCTTACGGCTGAATATTCCGACTCCTACAGCAAGACCCCCGCACAGGGCAACACGGAGGCAATCCTCGTGTATGAGTATTCAAAGGAGGGCGTCACCCACAATTTTGACGACTACTTCTGCCCCGGCGGAGACCCCGGCCGCGTGATGGGTGCGCTCGGCACCCCCACCCAGGAGATGGTGGAAAGTTACGAGTATGCCAAGGGCGGAGTTCCCGACTGGAGCGCCTGGCACAGTGCCAACGGCACCACCCAGACCCCTCCCTACGACCTTCTCGAACCTCGTTTTCAGGCCACTGTGCTTTATAACGGTGCGGACTGGAAGGGACGCAAGATTGAGTCCTTCGTGGGCGGCAATGACGGCTACATAGAGTGGAAAAGCAAGCCTACCGTTGACGGAAAGACTACCACGGGCTATTTCCTCCGCAAACTTGTCTGCGAGTCCCACGACCTGTCGGCCTATTCGCGAAGCACCCAGCCTTGGGTTGCCATCCGCTATGCCGAGGTTCTGCTCAACTACGCCGAGGCCTGCCTTAAACTCAGCGAGGATGAGGCCGCCCGCAACGCCATCAATGAGGTACGCACCCGCGTGAACCTGCCCAAGGCCACACAGTCGAGCGTGGCGCTTATGAAGATCCTCCGCCGCGAGCGCAAGGTCGAGCTTGCGTACGAAGGCCATCAGTGGTGGGACCTGCGCCGCTGGGAACTTTCCGAGTCGCAACTGACCGGATACAGGGTGCACGGCCTGCGCATAGACCCTGTAGGAGTGGGCCAGTGGAGATATACCTACGTGGATTGCGACGGTCAGGACCGTTATTTCCCCGCCAAACTCTACCGCATCCCCCTGCCGCAGTCTGAGCTCGAGAACAATTCAGAAGTTTCACAATTTGAAGAGTGGAGATAAACGCAATGAAGAAGTATTTTGTTTTTGCATTGGGTTTCGCAGCGCTTCTGGCTTCCTGCCACCAGCCCGAATACATAAAGCCCACCACTGAGGAACTTGGCCTGAACAGCGTGTCGGCCCAATATTACAAGGGCCCCCTGGCAAGCGACCCCAGCGCCATCTGGACAGAGACTGTCACTTCCCTCGATGAGGACATAGTGGTCCACATACCCTGGTTCTATCCCCTGGACAGTGACAATGTGCTGACGGACATCACTTCAATGAAGGTGACCGCCTCCATCGACTACAACTGCATCATTGCGCCCCCGATTACGATTTTGGATCTCACCCAGCCGCATAATTTCGTGTTCACGGACGGCCGCGGCGAGAAGCACAACATCGTGATCCGTGGCGAAATCACCAAACTCTCGCTCAAGAAACTGACGACCTTCGCCGTGACGGATCCCGTGCTTGTTTCAATCATCGACGAGGACGCCAAGACGGTGACGGTCAACTACAGCCCCTCACAGGACATTTCATCCTGCGAGTTTTCCTACAGCGTGTCCCCCCACGCGAGCTGCTCGCTTGACGGCCTGAAGAAAATCGACCTCAAGACGATAAAGAGCATAGACGTGACCGCCCACGACGGTTCCGTTCAGAAATACAAGTTCGTGCTGACCGACGTGACCGTGCCGAAGATTCCTTACGGCTGGCGTTCGGGCAGCGAGACCCCGCTCTGGGCCGTGGATATGGAGTCCACCCTCGGAATGCCCCGCAGCGCCGACAAGTCTCCTTCCCTCGCCGTGGCTGACAACAAACTCATCGTGTGCGCAGGCGACGGCTCCACACCCATCTACCTCAACCGCACCTCCGGCGCGAAAGAGGGACAGATAACGCTCGGCGGCGCTGACGCAAGCGGCTTCGTGAAGAACGACGACGCGGGCAATCTGTTGATCTGCAACCACACGGAGATGAATTCCCTCTCCTCCGACTTCAAGATCTGGAGGACGAAGAAGGTGAGCGAGGCTCCCTCTCTGCTGATTTCCTATACCAACACCACCGGCTTCCCTCTCGGCCACAAGATGAGCGTGCAGGGCGATATCGATGGCAACGCGACCATAGTCGTGCCTTTCGAGGGCACGGATGCCTCAGCCATCAACCAGATAGCCGTATGGTATATTAAGGACGGTGTTGTGGGCGAGCCTGAAATCGTCACCCTGAGCGGATTCATCGGCGAGGGTTGGGCTCCCGGCTATTGGAGCACGGCTCCCAGCACGATTCCCGCCGTGGTGCCCCTGAGCGCAAATCCAGAGGACGGAATGTTCTTCAGCGTTTACGATGAGGACAGGTTCTACCATATCGCGGGCGACTACACTATGAAATCATTGCTTGAGCCCCAGCCCGACGCCGGAAACTACAACAACAACGGTATCGACGTGAAGGTGTTCAACAATGCCCGCTACTGTGCCCTGCTCTGCACCAGCCACTTCCCCCAGTGGGGCGGCATACCTCTGATTTACATCTACGATGTCACGAACTTGGCTACGGTTTCAGGCTCCGTGGATGCCTGCTCCGCCCAGGCAATGGCATACGCCGGCCAGTCCTTCTATGTGGACGGGAACGGCATAGCACCTGCCTGCGACGTGATTCTGGTGCCTTCCGTTGACGGCTATTATATGACAATGTATTACATAGACCACAACAACCGCATTGTGGAGGCCATTCAGGTGGACTGCATCGACAAATAGTATGATAGGACGATATTTCCATAGGGCTCTGGCCATCCTCTTCTCCTTTTCCCTTCTGGTGATGGCCTGCAACTGCACCCCCACCACGGGCAAGGTACCGCCCTGGGAGTGGGATGATCCCAAGCCCGAGCCGGAACCTGAGCCCGAACCCGAACCTGAACCGGAGCCGGTGAATCTCAAGCCCCGCTATGTATGGATAGACCTGTCGGCCAATTTCCCCGACTATGCCAATTCGCTTGAAAACATCAAGTCTGACATAAAGAAGGTGGCCGAGACGGGTTTTACGGACATAGTGGTGGATGTGCGCAACCACTCGGGAGACCTTATGTTCCAAACCTCCCGCCAGAATGTTGCCACTGCCTTCCCCGCGTGGAAGAACGGATCGTTCAGGAATGTTTACCGCACCCAGACCTGGGACTATCTCCAGGCCTTCATAGATGCGGGACACGACAACGGGCTCAGGGTACACGCCGCTGTGAACGTTTTTGTCGGCGGATCTTCCTACTACCCTTACGGTGTAGCGTCTCAGGGTCCCCTGTTTGACGGCACGGCAAAGAAGGAGTGGGCCACGGTGCTGAATCTCAGCGGCGGCCTGACCAATGTAATGGATGTGGCTGACGGTGCCGGCTATGGCACGAAATTCTTCAACCCCTCGCATCCCGAGGTGGTGGAGTTTCTGCTCGGCGAACTTGAGGACCTTGCCCGGAACTATCCCTCTTTGGACGGTATTTTCCTGGATAGATGCCGCTATGATGATATGTGTGCGGATTTCAGCGAGCAGTCAAGGGCCGCCTTCGAGGATTTCCTCGGGCAGAAGGTGGAGAACTTCCCCGACGACATCCTGCTCCCCGGCACCAAGTATCTGCCCTCAGCCAAGCCCGTGCATCTTAAGAAATGGCTTGAGTTCAGGGTCAAGACCATCCACGATTTCGTGGAGAAGGCTTCTGAAAGGGTGCATTCCGTAAGGCCCGACCTACAGTTCGGTACCTACGTGGGCGGCTGGTATTCAAGTTATTACGATGTGGGAGTCAACTGGGCGAGTCCCAAATACAACACTGGAAGCGTATATCCTTCATGGGCCACCCAGACCTACAAGAACTGGGGCTATGCCGACCACCTCGACTATATCCTAATCGGCGCCTACGCTTCAGCCACCGACATCTACGGTTCTACAGAGTGGACAGTCCAGGGCTTCTGCCGCAAGGCCGGTCAGCTGCTGAAGGACGATGTCCCCTATTCCGGAGGTCCGGACATAGGCAACTGGGACACCACCGGATGCAGTGACGTGCCCGCCGCAGTCACGGCGAGCGTGGATGCCGCGATGCAGGAGAAGAGCGGCCTGTTCATATTCGATCTGATTCATATCAAGACTACAAAAGGCTTCTGGGCTGCACTGAAAGAGGGTATAGACAACTACATCGAATCTCAGGAATGAAGTTCGCGAGGCATATCTTCTCCCTGCTTTTGCCCCTTTGCATAATCGGGTCCGCCTCTTGCAGTTCACCCGAGTATTACGACATTGTCGTCGTGGGCGGTGGTGCTTCGGGAACGGCGGCCGCGGTGCAGGCATCACGGAGCGGACGGGAAGACGGCCTCAAGGTGCTTCTTCTGGAGGAGACACCCTGGCTGGGCGGAATGCTGACCTCGGCCGGGGTGAGTGCCACTGACGGCTGCCATCTGCTTTGCGGCGGCTTCTGGAAGGAGTTCCGGGATTCGCTGGAGGCCGAATACGGTTCCCCTGAGGCCTTGCAGTCCGGTTGGGTGAGCAACACCCTGTTCGAGCCGGCCATAGGGGCACGCATCTTCGAAAACATCGCCTCCGCCTGTCCCAATCTGACGGTTCTGCACGGGGCTGTGGGCAGTTCTTTTGAGAAGGACTCCGCAGGGGGCTGGAACCTGGTTTATCTTGACGCTCAGGGCCGTAGCCACAAGTGCGGATGCCGCATTATGATGGACGCCACCGAACTCGGGGATGTGGCCGCCGCCGTCGGTGTCCCCTATGATCTCGGATTCGACTCCGGCAGGATTACGGGCGAGCCGAGCGCACCGGTGGATGCCCTTGACATAGTTCAGGACCTCACATATGTGGCCACCATCAGACAGTATGACCACGATGTCACCATCCCCCGTCCCCAAGGCTACGACAGAAATCTTTATCTGCGTTGCTGTAACTCGGATTTTTGGGAGGACAATGACATACAGTGGTCAGCAGACCAGATGCTCCTCTACGGCAAAACCCCCCGGGGGGAATATATGATTAACTGGCCCAACCACGGCAATGATTTCTACGCCAATCTGATAGACAAGTCCGCAACGGAAAGGGCGGCACTGATTGAGGCGGCCAAACAACACACCCTCGGCTTCGTGTATTTTCTGCAGACGGAGCTGGGCTACTGTTGGCTTGGCTTGAGTGATGAGTACCCTACGGAGGACCGTCTGCCCCTGATTCCCTACTATAGGGAGAGCCGCCGCATCCACGGCACAGTGCGACTTGACCAGAACGACATCACATATCCCTACTGTGACAAAGAGCGCCCCCTCTACCGCACAGGCATCGCCGTGGGGGATTATCCCGTAGATCACCACCATAAGGCCTACAGGGGGGACATCCCTCTGCCCAAACTCGATTTCCACCCCGTCCCCTCCTACAATGTGCCTATGGGCGTGATGATTCCGGAAGGAGTGGAGGATTTTCTGGTAATCGAGAAATCCATAAGCGTCACCAACATAGTTAACGGCTCCACCCGCCTCCAGCCCGTGGTGCTCCAGATAGGGCAGGCCGCCGGCATACTTGCGGCGTCGGCCCTGAAGAACAGAACGGCCCTCAGGAATGTACCCGTCCGTCGGGTGCAGTCCGCCCTGCTCGAGGCCGGTGCCTACATCGCCCCCATAGTGGATGTGACTCAGGACGACCCGCGCTTCAAACCCCTCCAGAGGGTGGCGGTCACGGGCCTTCTGCGCTACAGATGGCACCAAAGCGGTTGGACCAACACTTCCCTGATGGAGATTGATGCCCCGCTACTGGCAGGAGACCTGAAGGAGGGTTTGGAAGATTATTACGGAAAGCCGCTTTGTGGACGTGCCTTCGAAGGTATCGGTGACAGCGAGCCCTTGAGCCGCAGCCGGTTTCTGGACATAGTCCTAACGCTCGAGCCGGAGGCGGAAATTGCCCCTTCCGACAACTGTGGCAGCCCGGCTTTGCTCACAAGAGGCGAGGCGGCCTTGCTTTTGGACAGATATCTTGATATCTTTGGGAGTTTTGAAACAGACATTACAGGCAAAATAATCAAACGGAAATAGTATGAAAAACATTAACAGAAGAGATTTTCTGCGCCACAGCGCAACTGCATTGGGCGCCGCCGCCGTCCTTTCGAGTCCTGCGGCCAAGGCTGCCGTCAGCGGAGAACCCATACACAGGAGCACGGCTTCCGACAGCCCTCTGATAGTGCCCCACGCCAACGGAATCCCCATCACGGGCACCTTCCTCGATGAAATCTCCCACGACATCCCTCACCAGAACTGGGGCGAGAAGGAATGGGACCAGGATTTCCGCTATATGAAGGCTATGGGAATTGACACGGTGATAGACATCCGCTGCGGATACCGCAAATTCATCACCTACCCCTCCAAATATCTGCTCAAGAAGGGCTGCTATATGCCCTCCGTGGATTTGATAGATATGTTCTGCCGCCTCGCGGATAAATATGATATGAAGTTCCGCCTGGGCCTGTACGATTCGGGCAAATACTGGGACACCGGCAATATGGCCTACGAGGTGGAGTCCAACAGGTTCGTCATTGACGAGATCTGGGAGAACTACGGCAAGAAATACAAGAGTTTTGCCGGCTGGTACCTCAGCACCGAACTCAGCCGGGCCACCAAGGGCGCGATAGAGTGTTTCCGCGAACTCGGGAAACAGTGCAAGCAGGTTTCCGGCGGTCTGCCCACCTTCATCTCCCCCTGGATTGACGGAAAGAAGGCCGTGGACGCTTCCCGCATCACCAAGGAAAACGCCGTTTCCGTGCAGCAGCACGAGAGGGAGTGGAACGAGATTTTCGAGGGAATCCACGAATATGTGGATGCCTGCGCCTTCCAGGACGGCCACATCGACTATGACGAGCTGGACGCCTTCTTCACCGTCAACAAGAAACTCGCCGACAAGTGGGGGATGCAGTGCTGGACCAATGCCGAGAGTTTCGACCGCGATATGCCCATAAAGTTCTTCCCCATCAAGTTCGACAAGTTGCGCCTCAAACTGGAAGCAGCCAAGCGTGCGGGCTACGACAAGGCAATCACCTTCGAATTCTCCCACTTTATGAGCCCCCAGAGCGCCTACCTGCAGGCCGGCCATCTTTATGACAGGTATATGGAATACTTCAACATCAAGAAATAGGACTTATGGCACAAGGAAAATCAAACACCTCTTACGTGGTGTTTCTGTCGATAGTCGCCGCCCTGGGAGGAATACTCTTCGGTTATGACACGGGAGTGATTTCAGGCACTACAGCCACAGTGTCCGACCAGTTCGCCCTGAACGACATCTCGAAGGGCTGGTATGTGGGCTGCGCCCTGATAGGATCGATTATAGGTGTCGCCTGCGCGGGAATGCTCAGCGACTACCTCGGCCGCAAACTCACGATGCTCATCTCGGCCACCCTGTTCAGTGTTTCGGCCATAGGCTGCTGCGTGTGCGTCGGCTTCCAGGATCTCGTGATCTACAGGATAATAGGCGGAGTGGGCATAGGCATAGTGTCAATCGTGTCTCCGATTTACATTTCAGAAATCTCTCCCGCGAGGATAAGGGGCACTATGGTGTCGCTCTACCAGCTTGCAATCACGATGGGTCTGCTGCTTTCCTACCTCGTCAACTACATCATCCTGAAAAACTCCGCCACGGTGAGCTTCACAGGCTATTTTCAGACCATATTCGTATCGGAGTACTGGAGGGGGATGCTCGGCAGCGAGACGCTGATAGCGCTGTTCTTCTTCATCATCATATTCTTCATCCCGGAGAGTCCCAAGTGGCTTATCGTGAAGGGTAGGGACAATAGGGCGATGCAGGTGTTCCAGAGGCTGATGGCCAGCGCGGACGATTCGCGCAGCGAGTTCATCGCCACCAAGGCGAGCATTGCCGGCGAGGTGCGTTCGGAGTGGTCAGCCCTCAAGGACCCCGCCATTGTGAAGGCCGTGATAATTGGTGCGGCCATTGCCATACTCGGGCAGTTTATGGGTGTCAATGCGGTGCTTTACTACGGCCCCGACATTTTTGCGGACGCCGGCCTTGCCGCCAAGGATTCGATGTTCTCCACTGTCCTTGTCGGACTCGTGAATATGCTGACCACCGTGCTTGCCGTGTTCATCATAGACAAGGTGGGGCGCAAGAAACTCATATACTGGGGCGTGTCAGGGATGATTGTCTGCCTCGTGGTGATAGGCTCGATGTTCGCGTCCGGATACAGCGGAATTGCCCTGCTCGTGTTCTTCCTGCTTTACATCTTCTGCCAGGCCATATCCATCAGCGCCGTTGTGTTCGTGCTGCTTTCCGAGATGTATCCCAACAATGTCCGCGGCATAGCGATGTCCATAGCGGGCTTCTCCCTCTGGGTGGGTACCTACCTCATCGGGCAGTTCACGCCCTGGTGCATGTCCACCCTGACTCCCGCCGGCACCTTCTTCCTCTTCGCGCTGATGTGCGTGCCCTATATGCTGATTATGTGGAGGCTTGTGCCTGAAACGACCGGCCTCACCCTCGAAGAAATAGAAAAATACTGGAAATCAAAGAAATAGATATGAAGAAACTTTCTCTCACAATCCTTTTTGCGCTGCTCGCCCTGTCGTGCTTCGCGTCAGTGAACCCCAAGAGCGCCGTCATCCCCGAAATCAAGCAGTGGAAGGCTGCGAAGGGGGAACTCGTGCTTGACTGTGATGCTCTCAAGGCTGCCGTCAAATATGCTGTGGTGGACAACAAGGCCCTCGGCGATGAAGGTTACATCATAAGTGTCGGCAAGTCCGGCATCAAGATTTCCGCCAACTCCACACGCGGCCATTTCTATGCCGACAAGACCCTTGCCCAGTGGAGCCTTTCCTGCAAGGACGCCGACGGCCGTCTGCATTTTCCTTGCGGGGAGATCAGGGACGTACCCGATTACGGGCTGCGCGGGCTGCATCTGGACTGCGGCCGCAAGTTCATCCCTATGGATTACCTCCGCGACCTGGTTGAGGTGATGGCGTACTACAAGATGAACACAATCAGCATCCATCTCAACGACAACGGCTTCAAACAGTTCTTCGGCGACGACTGGAAGACTACCTACAGCGCCTTCCGTATGGAGTGCGAGACTTTCCCCGGCCTGACCGCCCGGGACGGTTTTTACAGCAAGGACGAGTTTAGGGAGTTCATCCGCTATGCCGCCTCCCTTGGCGTCGAGGTGATACCCGAATTCGACGCCCCCGCCCACAGCCTCTGCTTCACCCAGTACAAGGCCTCGCTCGGCAGTGAGGAGTACGGCATCGACCATCTGAACCTTTCCAACCCCGAAGTATATGAGTTCATCGATGCTCTGTACAAGGAATATCTCGGTGGCAGCAATCCCGTGTTCTGCTGCCCGAGGATGCACGTGGGCACCGATGAATACTCCAACGCCACCCCCGAACTCATTGCGCAGTTCCGCGAGTTCACGGACCACTGCATCCGGGAGGTCGAGAAATACGGCAAGAAGGCCTGTGTCTGGGGCGCCCTCACCCACGCGGACGGCCCCACACCGGTCAAGAGTGAAGGCGTGGATATGTTTGTGTGGAACAATACCTATGCCAATCCGCTCGATATGGCCGCCCAGGGCTACAAGATTATCAGCATTCCCGACTGGATCAATTACATCGTGCCCGGTGCCTGGTATTATCAGGACTTCCTGGACATAGAGAAAATCTACGGAAAATGGAATCCCGCCTATGTCGCCGACGTGAAATTCAAGGACGGCGACCCCGTGATTCTGGGCGGTATGTTCGCCCTTTGGAACGACCTTGTGGGCAATGGAGTCACGGTCCACGACATCCATGAGCGTCTGATGCCCGCCATCCATACCATTGCGGCCAAGAGCTGGAACATAGACCCCTCGATGTCTTTCAAGGATTTCGACGCCCTTCGCCGGACTCTGCCCGAGGCTGATGGCATCAACAGGTTGCTTAGGCTGGAGAAACCCGTTTCTGTGGCTGTGCTTGAGCCGGGGATGAAAATCTGCGCTGAACTCAAGGGCGTCGCCGCGGATTATACCGTGTCCTTCGACATAGAGTGGAAGAAGGAGGCAAAGGGAACGGTGCTATTCGAGTCAGAGGACGCTGTGTTCTACCTGAGCGACCCCGTCAGCGGACGCTTCGGCTATGCCAGGGACAATCTGTATCTGGATGTGTTCAACTTCCGTCCCTATCCGGGCGAGAAACTGTCCGTGAAAATTGTGGGCAGGGAGAAGGAAACCACCCTGTATGTAAACGGGAAGAAGGTGGAGAGCAAGGGCATCACGATGCGCTATTACAATGAGGGCCGCGACAGCCACAGCTACCGTGCCGTGCTGAATGCCTTCCCTCTGGAGCGCACCGGCTCATGGAAAAGCAGAATCACCAATTTTCAGGCCCAGATGGACTGACGCCAAATATCCGCCAGAGGTGTTTCCATAAATAGCCTGACCAGCCTGCAGGTGTGCCAAATCATAAGAACGGCCGCCAGGGCAAAGGTCAGGCTTTTGTTGAATAGCCATTTGCGTCCCATCAGCTGCCGCCCGCAAAGCAGTTCGGCGGGCAATACAATCAGTATGAGTATGCAGGCGGCGACATAGGGTATGCCCATAATATGGTATTGGAGGCTTTGCAGAAACTGCCCCTGATAAATCGAGACTATGGATTTTGTGATGCCGCAGCCGGGGCAGGGGAGTCCCGTGAGCATCATGAAGGGGCAGAAGGACTGTCCTGTCCAGAAACCTTCCCCTCCGTGAAGGTACATAATATAAGGAGCCGTCAGAGAAATGACGGCTCCTGTTATCCAAAGAATTTTAGAGCGCCTTTCGGGACTACTCATAAAGTTTGTTGATCTCGTTCTGAACCAGCATTGCTGCAACCATAGGGAAGAAGAAGCCCAAAATTGCATACAGAATGGTCTGGTCTCCGTTGGATGCTGTGCCGAGCCTGTTGTAGAGTGTAGGCATCACATCCCTGCCCATTATCAGGTAGAAATAGAGGTTGATGGGCCAGCAGAGACCTGCAAGCGCTGCAATCACGGTGGAGATGGTCTCACGGCCGGTCAGAGCATTGGCAACTTCCGCCATTTTGATGTTCCAATAGATGAGATAAAGCCCGCAGGTTACGATACCGAGAATCAGCACCACGATGGGGTTGTTGAAGAATACGGGGATTTTGGGTTGTTCGTTGATTACTTCCATAGTCATTGATGTTAAATTTTTTATTTATGGCGCAAAGATAGCATTTTTTGTCAATAGTAATCAGTAAATAAGGATTCCGGCCACTGCCGCGCCGAGAATCAGGGAAATAGGACCCGCATTTGTGAAGTAACTCAGCAGACCCGCCACGACGAACAGAAGCCAGGATGTCCAGTCGAAGAAATTCGTGGGGGTCATCATCATCACCGCCGCGGCGCCTATCATTCCTATCACCACCGGCCGGAGGTCCTTGAGCAGGTTCCCGAAATAGGGGTTTGACTTGAATTTCGTGAAGAGGACGCAGATCCAGAGCACCACGAGGAAGGACGGCAGCACCACGGCGAAGGTCGCCGTCACGGAGCCGAGGACGCTCAGGGCCTGGCTGCCCCCCGCATTTTGGATTACAGTATAGCCCAGATAAGTGGCGCTGTTGATGCCTATGGGGCCCGGCGACATCTGGGAAATGCCCACGATGTCCGTGAAGGCCTCCGGGCTGATCCATCCGTGGTTGCTGACCACTTCACTTTCAATCAAGGAGAGCATCGCATAACCTCCCCCAAAGGTGAACATACCTATTATAAAGAAGGTGCTGAACAACTGCCAGTAGAGTGTGAGAATCTCATTCATATCTGCCGCCCTCCCTTTTTCTCTTTGCAGAATGTGGCCGCCAGCGAAACGCAGATGCCCGTCAGAAGCACCCAGATGGCTGATATTCCCATAAACGAAATCAGGCACAGCGCCGCAAGGGTGATTGCCACCCCCCACCAGCGGAGACGGCTGCGTATCGCCATCTTTATCATAGGCACGACAATCAGCGCCACCACCACCGGCCGGATTCCCTTGAAGGCCGCAATCACATAGGGATTGTCACTTGCCATTGAAAACAGCGAGGCAACAATCAGGATTACAATGAAGGGGGGAAGGATGCTTGCGATGGTCGCCACGATGCTGCCCTTCTTTCCGGCCACACGATGGCCCACGAAGATGGCTATGTTCACCGCTATCAGCCCCGGGGAGGATTGGGCCACTGTAATGATGTCGTCAAACTCTTCTTCAGTCAGCCACTTCTTCTTTTTCACGACCTCCCCCTCAATGAGCGGAATCATCGCGTAGCCTCCTCCTATTGTAAAGGTCCCAATCTTGGCGAAAATCTTGAAAAGCTCCAAAAACATGGTTGCAAAGATGGCTAAAAAAAGAAAAAGTGAAAAAATATTGAAAAAAACTTCAGAAAAATTTGGAGGATGGGAAAATGTTCTTACCTTTGCAGCCCGTTTGAGAAAGACGGACAATAAAAAGTTCATTGATAGCATTGAAACGAGTGTAAAAGGTAGAGGTTAATACAATAACCTCGTCAAGAATACCAGTCAGGACAAGCTAGCATTATAAAGAATATACAATGAAGAGTTTGATCCTGGCTCAGGA
>JABUTN010000001.1:130888-131973 GCA_021443665.1 Bacteroidales bacterium
TCCCAATGGCCTCAGGCAGCCAACAACTATGCCGCCCTTGAGAAGAGTGTTCTCTACAAGGACCTCGAGGTGGGAGGCTTTGCCATCAAGGTGCAGTGCAACCCCGCACGTATAGTTTCCTCCCTGGCCAATATAGATCCGGGCTACATAGCTCGCCGTCCCTGTTTCCTGTGCAAATCCAATATGCCCGAGCATCAGAAGGGCGTTCCCTTCTATTCGCACACGGGCGGCCATTCATACGAAATTGTCCCCAACCCTTTCCCTATTTTCAAGACTCATCTGACCATTCCCGCAGTGGAGCACACCCGCCAGGAGATAGGCGGGCGCTTTGAGGATATGCTGGACCTGGCCCAGGCCCTTCCCGATTTCGTGGTGTTCTACAACGGGCCTGCGAGCGGAGCCAGTGCGCCCGACCACATGCACTTCCAGGCGGGGGAGAAGGGATTCATTCCCATCGAACACGGCTTCGAGTCCATAGAAAGGGACTATTTCCACGTCGGCAAGAGCGGCAAGATGTCGATGATGCGCACCTATATTCCGGGCACCATCGTGCTTGAAAGTCCCGATGCCGCCAGCTGCGCCAGGCTGTTCTACCGTCTGCTTGATTCGCTTCCCATCAGGGAGGGCCAGTATGAACCTATGCTCAACATTTTCTGCTGGACTCTGGCTGACGGCTCGATAATATGCGTGATTTTCAACCGCTGCAAGCATCGTCCCGACTGTTACTACGAGCCGGACGGCCCCGACCAGTACAAGATGACTCCGGGTTGTGTGGACCTGTCGGGAGTGCTGATTATCCCCAGGCGTGAGGATTTCGACAGAATAGATGGGGAGGTGGCGGCCCAGATTCTGAGCCAGGTGTGCGACAACAGCGCTCCGGAGGATTACGAGACCTTCCTCGAAAACATGAGGGATGCCTACAAGAGGAAATCCAAGGTCGTGAGGGTGCTGCTCTCGGATGCCGACTATGTGAAAATCAGGTTCCTGTCCGGCTATCAGTGCGGACAGTGTGATGAGGCTGCCGCACAGACCCTGACCACGGAGGAGTCGTTCTGGGCGGGGGCCGGAAAGGTGCTGTGGAGGGC
>JABUTN010000020.1:0-5949 GCA_021443665.1 Bacteroidales bacterium
TGTACGTGGGTTAAATGCAGATGATGGATTTGTTCAAGGAAGTGCATAAAGCTGGCACGACTGTCATCTTGGTGACTCACGATATGAATATCGTCCTGAAATATGCGGAGAAAGTCATTGTCGTCGAAGAAGGGAAAATAGTTCGCGACACCGACCCAGAGACCCTCTTCTATTATGACATCGAGGAATTCTCTTTAGAGACTCCTCGTCTATATGCCTTTGCCAGAAGATTGGCTGAGAAAGGTTTCCCCTTGGATGTTAAGAACATTCATGATGCCCTTAAGATCAAGGTTTTCTTTTGCTGCAATGTATTCCATAGCGCCCGGGTCGATCTCGCCGGAACGTGTTCCCATGACTAAACCCTCCAGCGGCGTCATCCCTGGCTCTTTTCAGGGGCCGTACAAAGCATCGAAGGCAATCCCGCCGAAGGCGAAGTGGTCCGTGTGGAACTCTGCGACGGCACTCTGGTGGGCTACGGCCACTACCAGATCGGCTCCATCAGCGTACGCATCCTCTCCTGGGGGGACGAATACGAACCTGACGGGGCATTTTCCTTTCCTCACGCTTTCTGGGTGGAGCGCCTCAGATGCGCACTCGACTGCCGAAAGGCTCAGGGTCTGACGGGAAACAGCGACTGCTATCGCCTCGTTCACGGTGAGGGCGACAACCTGCCCGGCCTGATCATAGACATCTACTGCGACTGCGCCGTAATGCAGGCCCACAGCGCCGGAATGTTCCATTCACGCGAGCAGATAGCGGCGGCCCTCCGCGAAGTCTATGGCCCCTCACTGAAGGCGTTTTACGACAAATCCCAGGGCACAGCCCCCTTCAAGGCCGGCCTTCCCCTGCAGGACGGATACATCTGGCAGGGAGCGGAACTGTCTCTGCCCGTCGTAGCCAAAGAGAACGGTCACCTTTTCTATGTGGATTGGGTGAGCGGGCAGAAGACCGGCTTCTTCCTCGACCAGAGGGACAACCGCCGTCTGGTGGGCGAATGTGCCTCAGGCAGGCGTGTGCTCAACCTGTTCTGCTACACCGGAGGCTTTTCCATCTACGCGCTTGCCAAGGGAGCGCAAAGCGTGGTTTCCGTTGACAGTTCGCAGACCGCCATCGATATGCTGGAGAACAATGTGAGGCTCAATTTCCCCGAGGGCGGCATTGCCCACGAGTCCGTGTGCGGCGATGCCATCGACTATCTGCGGGATGCCCCCAAGGGCAGATTCGACCTGATTGTGGTTGACCCGCCCGCATTCGCCAAGCACCGCGGGGCCCTGGACAATGCTTTGAGGGCTTATCGCAGGCTCAACTCCCACGCCATAGAGAAGGTGGCTCCCGGCGGCCTTGTCTTCACCTACAGTTGTTCGCAGGTGGTGGACCGCCACAGTTTCGAACTCACCATCTTCAGCGCCGCTGCCTCCACGGGCCGCAGAGTGCGCATATTGCGCCGTCTCTGCCAGGGAGGAGACCATCCCGTGAACATATACCACCCCGAAGGGGAGTACCTGAAAGGTCTTCTTCTTCAGGTGGAATAAACAACATACAACTATGAAAATCAAGGGCTTCTTTCAATCGACAATCGCGAAATTGCTGATTTCCATCGTGATTGGTGTCGGACTCGGGTATCTTATGATGCTGATTCCCCAGCGCTATGTGAGCATCCCCCTGCAGTTCTTTATGATTGCGAAAGACCTCACGAGCCAGATAATACTGTTTATCGTGCCCTTTATCATCATAGGTTGTGTGGCCCCTAGCATTACCGGCTTCAGCGGAAATGTGGGGAAACTGCTAGGCTTCACGATATTCATAGCCTTCACCTCATCCTTACTCGCGGCGCTTATGGCTATGGGTGTCGGCTATGCGATAGTCCCCTTCTTCAAATATGGGAGCGCCACCCAGCTGGTGGAACTTCCCAAGGCTGTGATTTCGCTTTCATTCCCCACTATGGACACGCTCTCCGCCCTGCTGCTGGCCTTTCTGCTTGGTCTGGGCACGGTATGGATCGGTTCGGAGGGCTTCAAGAAAGGGCTTGAGGACTTCCAGGCCCTGATTCTCAAGGTAGTGAGCAATGTGATGGTGCCCATCCTGCCCCTTTTCATCGGCTCCAACTTCGCGTTGCTCGCATACAGCGGCAGGCTCGCGATGATGAAGGTCTATCTGCCCGCAATACTGGCTATCATCACAATGCAGCTGGTCTGGATAGTGCTCTGCTACCTGATTGCATCAGCCTACACCGGCAAGAACGGATTCAAGGTCGCCAGACTCTATCCCAAGCCCTACTTTACGGCTGTCGGCACGATGTCCTCCGCAGCCACCTTGCCTGTAGCCCTTGAATGTGTGTCCAAGTCCGAACTCATAGACAAGAAGACCACGAACTTTGCTCTGCCGCTATTCTGCAACATCCACCTCTGCGGCTCGGTAATCACTGAAATATTCCTGGTGCTGACCACATACTACACCTTCTTCGGTACCTTCCCCTCCCTGAGTTCGATGCTCATTTTCCTGGTGCTGGTATGCGTAATAGCAATCGGTTCACCCGGTGTGCCGGGCGGCATCAATATGTCCTGCATAGGTCTGGTTTACAGTCTCCTGATAGGACACGAGGACACCTCCTTCTTCGCCGTGATGACGGCCATCTATGCTATCCAAGACGGCTTCGGCACCGCCTGCAATGTCACCTGTGACGGAGCCCTTACCCTTATGACCGACAAATTCTGCAAGAAAAAATAATTTTTCCATGGCAAGGGAGGAACATAGGTTCAATGTGGCGGGCCACTGCTTTTCGGTGGCGGCGGACAGCGGTTTCGACATTTGGAGCCGTCTGATGCCCCACTACGAGGGTTTCAGGACCGCAGGTTCAGAGCCTTCGTTTTCAATGACGCTCGAGCGCAATGATGGCCCTGTCATTGTGCCGCAGGAAGCTATGGCGGAGATTTACCGCGAGGAGTCTCCCGAGCCGGGTTTCCCCGGCTTCTGCGTCCACCGCGACAGCGAGGGAGCCCTGATGTTCACCATAAGTTATACGCACAAGACACTGCCGAGCGGCTGGATGTTTGCAGACAAGGGGCTCAGTGATTTCAGGCTGATTCTCGGAACTGAGGAGAAGGGTTTCCTGGCGGAATCAACCCTGACCTTGGAGGTGATGCTCGCCTACAACCTTGCCACCACCCGCCGCGATACCCTCACGATGCACGCCTCCTGCATACTCTGCGGGGGCAGGGCCTTTCTTTTCCTCGGCAAGAGCGGCACGGGCAAAAGCACACACGCCCGCCTGTGGCTCAGCAACATAGCGGGGGCGGAACTGATGAACGACGACCATCCCGTCATAAGGATTTCGGCGGACGGCACTCCCATAGCCTACGGCTCGCCCTGGAGCGGCAAGACCGACTGCTACAAGAATTTAAGCGCCCCAGTGGCCGCCATAGTCAAAATCGAGCAGGCCCCGCACAACCGCATTCGCAGACTCTCACCCATAGAGGCCTATTCCAAACTGATGTCAGCGGCGGCCGGCGTTTCCTGGTTCAAGGAACTGGGTGACGGGCGTCACAAGAGCCTGGAGGCGGTGGTGGCGGGAAGTTACTTTTACGAACTGCAGTGCCTGCCGGACGATGAGGCGGCGCTGCTATGCCACAAAGCCGTAACGGGAGATGAAAAAGACTGTTGAGAACGGCATACTCTTCGAAGATGTGACAAGGATGCTGAATGAAGGCATTCAGGTCACGCTTACGGTCAAAGGGCGCAGTATGAGCCCCTACATCAGGCACGCGAAGGACAGTGTTGTGCTGGCAAAGGCCGACAGTGAGAAACTCGCCGTGGGGGACATAGTGCTTGCGAAGACCACGCAGGGGCAGTTCGTGCTGCACAGGATAATAAGGCTGGAGGGCGAGAAGGCGGTACTGATGGGAGACGGCAATCTCAAAGGCACAGAGAACTGCCTTCAAAGCGATATCCGCGGCAAAGTCCTTTTCATAGAGCGCAGGGGCAGGCGCACGGACTGCAACACGCCCTGCCAGCGGAGGAAGGCCGCAGTGCTCAGAAGCATCCACAGGACTTACCTCAGGACAAGACATTTTTTTGGAAACATACTCAGAAAACTGCATTTAAGATGAAAACAGCGGAAGGATTCAAATTAAGAAAGGTACTCGGAGAGTCCGTCATCGTGGCCGAAGGCGTCAGCCAGGTCAATTTCAACAAACTGATCTCCCTCAACAAGACTGCCGCCGCCTTGTGGGAAAGCATAGAGGGAAAGGAATTCTGCATCGGGGACCTGGTGAAAGTCCTCACGGACAACTATGAAATAGATGAGGAGACCGCCCGCAGGGATGTGGAGGAGATTGTCTCGAAGTGGCAGAAACTCGGACTGGTGATATAGGATGTTCAAAAGAATCTACAGACTGCTCCTGCCGCAGGAAAGGCGTGACGGGGCCAAGGTGGCGCTTTCGGTGTTCGTAAGCGCCCTGCTCAACTTCGCCGGCCTTGCAGCGCTGCTTCCCATCCTGTTCTCGCTGCTTGGAAAGGGTGTCGGGACCAGGGAGGCCCTGCTTTACTGTGCGGCCGCGGCAGCCTTCATCCTGCTGAAAAACCTAATCGTGACCCTGCTGTCACGCTACCAAAAACGCTTCCTGCTGCGCCTCTACCAGCGCATCAGCGTTTCACTCTTCAACGCCTACTATCATCAGGGCCTGCTCTACATACGCAACCGCGGCAGCATGCGCCTCTCCTTCGAGGTCAACTTCATCACCTACTCGCTTTCTCTGAACGTACTCGCCCCCCTGCTGACCATCGCCGCCGAACTGCTGCTCGTGCTGCTGATCACAATCGCCCTGCTCTTCTACGAGCCGCTGATGGTGCTGCTGCTCTACGCGCTTATGCTGCCCTTTATGCTGGTTTACAGCCTCTATGTCAAAAAACGTCTCAGCGCCTACGGGGAACAGGAACAACTCGCACGCCGCAAGCAGGCACGCCTGATTACGGAAGCGATGAACGGCTACACCGAACTGGAAATCAACGGCGCACTGCCCTCCATAATCCACAGCCTGAACGACGGTCTGGAAAGCATCAGCGCCAACCGCCTGAAATACGACATCGTGGGCCACATCCCCACCGCCCTCTCGGAGTTTGCGGTCATAGTGGGCCTCGCTGTACTTGCCGCCTTCGCAGCCGGAGACCTGAGTGCCGTGACCGGCGTGTTCGCCCTCGCGGCCTTCCGCCTCCTACCCTCCATCAGGAACATCGCAAGTTCCTGGACCCAGGCCCAGAACTCCCTCAACTGCATAGACACGGTCGAAAGCGGCCTGGCCTCACTCAAGCGGGAAAGCCCCTCCGACGAGGCGGAAGAAATCCCCTTCGAGGGGGAACTGCGTGCCGAACACATCAGCTACAGCTACCCGGACGGGAAACAGGTCATAAAGGATTTCAGCTGCAGCATAGCCAAAGGCTCCTATACCGGCTTCTGCGGAGAGAGCGGCGTGGGCAAATCGACCCTCTTCAACCTGCTTCTCGGCTTCATCACTCCAGACAGCGGCAGCATCAGCATAGACGGCAGGGCGCTTGACTCCGCCACCATAAAGGCCTGGCACAAGCATATAGGCTATGTTCCCCAGGACGTGTTCATCTTTGACGGCACGCTTGCCGAGAACATCGCCCCGGGTGTCTCCGAGATTAACAGGGAGCGCGTGGAGAGGATACTCCGCTACGTGTGCCTCGATGACTGGGCCACCACCCTTCCCAAAGGTATGGACACGCCCGTCCTGGAGGCCGGAGGACGCCTCTCCGGAGGCCAGAAACAGCGTGTGGGAATAGCCAGGGCCCTATACAAGGGGGCTGATGTGCTGTTCCTCGACGAGGCCACCTCCTCCCTTGACAGCGACACCGAACGCGCCATCAACGAAACACTCCTGTCCCTGTCCAAAGAATACGGAGGTCTCACCATCCTGATTATCGCCCACAGGG
>JABUTN010000020.1:6032-9462 GCA_021443665.1 Bacteroidales bacterium
TGGTGCTATGGCCGAGTGGTTAGGCAACGGTCTGCAAAACCGTGTACAGCAGTTCGATTCTGCTTGGTACCTCTTCCTATGAAACATCGTGTACTTCTTATCGGAGGGGGTGGCAGAGAGCACGCCCTCGCATTCGCCATTTCCAAAAGCGCCTCACTGGAGGCCCTTTACTGTATGCCAGGCAACCCCGGCACGGCGGCCATAGCCACAAACCTAAAAGGCAGCGTCAAGGATTTTGATGCAATCAAAAACGCAGTCATCGAGAATGATATAGACCTCGTCGTATGCGGCCCGGAAGAGCCTCTGGTGCTTGGTCTGCGGGATTCCATCGAAGGGGACGAACGCCTGAAAGGGGTGCTTTTCGTGGGTCCCGGCAAGGAGGGCGCAAGACTCGAAGGCTCAAAGGACTACGCGAAGGATTTCATGATGCGCCACGGTGTGCCCACCGCTGCCTACAAGTCCTTCTCGGCAGAGCAGCTCGACCAGGCCTGCGACTTTATGAAAACCCTCACTCCCCCCTACGTCCTCAAGGCGGACGGTCTGGCTGCAGGCAAGGGAGTTCTCATCGTTGACACGCTTGAACAGGCCCGCAAGAACCTGGAGGAGATGTTCTCCGGCAAATTCGGAGCGGCCGGCAACACGGTCGTGATTGAGCAGTTCCTCACAGGCATAGAATGTTCGGTGTTCGTGCTCACGGACGGCAAGGACTATATGATACTCCCCGAGGCCAAGGACTACAAGCGTGCCCTTGACGCGGACCAGGGTCTGAACACGGGCGGTATGGGCGCCGTTTCACCCGTGCCCTTCGCGGACAAGGCCTTTATGGACAAGGTGTGCAGCCGCATTGTGGAGCCCACTCTCGCCGGACTGAAGGCCGACGGCATTGACTACAAAGGTTTCATCTTCCTCGGCCTGATGCGCTCTCACGAGGGCGACCCCTATGTCATAGAGTACAATGTGCGTATGGGCGATCCCGAGACTGAGGCGGTGATGACCCGCATAGAGAGCGATTTCCTCGCCCATCTCGTGGCTGCAGCGGACGGCAGCATCGCAAGCCAGACTCTGAAGACCAGCCCCCTCACCGCCCTGACCTGCATCATCGTGTCGGGCGGCTATCCCGAAGACTACAAAAAAGGCTTCCCCATCAGCGGTCTCGAGGCTTCCCTGAACAGCGCCGGCCAGGTCGTGTTCCACTCCGGCACCTCGCTTGACAGCGAAGGCCGCACAGTGAGCGCGGGCGGTCGTGTTCTCGCCGTGACAACTCTCGGAAACTCCATACCCGAATGCCGCGAGGCCCTATATGAGCGTGTGGGGAAAATCTCCTTCACCGGCTCGCGCTACCGCAGCGACATCGGTCTGGACGTATTGTAAAGCATCGCGGCAAATAGCAGCACAAGGGCCGCGACATAAGTGCCGCAGACAAGGGCCGAACTGTGGGGCAATGACGCCACAAAGCGGCCGTAGGCTATCATCAGGTCGGATGCGACAAACAGCAGAAAGCCGGCCGTGAGCAGACGGCTGCGGCAGAACAATCCGAGCGTCAGCGCCAGAAGCAACAGTGCCGAATAAGCGGCCACGAGCACGGCCATCAGGCCCTGCGTGTGCGGCAATATCACAAGAATCACAAGCAGTATAAGCCCCAGGGCGGGCAGCAGCCGCAAGAGAGCGGAATGGACACTGAACACTGTGTCCGGGTCATCGGCGGCCCTGCGCAACCTTAGCCTGTACAGAAGCGCTGACACCAGCAGCAGGTGACCGGCGGCGAACAGTCCCATTTGGGGCAGAAACCATCCCGAGACCCCCGCAAAATCCCCGCAGGCATAGAGCAGGAAGGCTGATGCAGGGAGTCGTTTCCCCTTGAACATCAGAACTATGCCGAAAAGCAACGCGGGCAGCGGAAGCAGATATTTCAGAGCCATAGGATTTTTTATTTTGACAAATGTAGAAATAATTATATTTGCGCTATGAAGAAGTTGGATTTAAGTGTGCTCAGCAAGGTTCAGGAGGACGCAGTAAGGCAGATTGACGGGCCGTCCCTCGTCATCGCCGGAGCGGGTTCCGGGAAGACAAGGGTACTCACATACAAGATTGCCTGGTTCCTAGAAAACGGCATAGACCCCTCCCGGATTATGGCTCTGACATTCACGAACAAGGCCGCCCGGGAGATGAAGGAACGCATCGGCACCCTTATCGGGGAAGGGCGCAGCCGCCGTCTCTGGATGGGCACCTTCCACTCCATCTTCGCCAGCATCCTGAGGCGCTACCCCGAGCTCACGGGTTTCCCCAGCACCTTCACCATATACGACACCACGGACTCGCGCAACGCCATCAAGGCCATCATACGCGAACTCAAACTCGATGAGAAGGCCTACAAGCCCAATGTGGTGGCCTCCCGCATCAGCGACGCCAAGAACAACCTCTGCACGGCCGCAGCCTATATGGGAAACCAGAAGGCCATACAGAACGACCGTAAACTCCATCTGGGCGAAATCTGCAACATCTACGACCTCTACGCCAGACGATGCCTCGAGAGCGGGGTGATGGACTTTGACGACATCCTCCTCCACACCAACATCCTCTTCTCCCGCCATCCCGAGGTAGTGGAACAACTCAGGGAGCGCATCACCCATATTCTCGTGGACGAGTACCAGGACACCAACCTCGCCCAATACAGAATCATCAGGGCCCTGAGCGCCGAAAGCAGCAACATCACCGTGGTCGGCGACGACTCCCAGAGCATCTATGCCTTCCGTGGCGCAAGAATCCAGAACATACTGAATTTCCGGCAGGACTACCCCCAGGCGAAAATCTACCGCCTGGAGCGCAACTACCGCTCCACCGCCAACATAGTAGAGGCAGCCAACTCCCTGATAGACAAGAACGAAGGCCGCATTCCCAAAAAATGCTATTCCGAGGCCGAGAGAGGCGAGAAACTCCACCTTATCCAGGCATACACCGACAAGGACGAGGCAAGCGAGGTGGTCTCCCACATCATCAGGCGCATCGCCACCGACAAGGCCGCATACGAGCATTTCGCCATACTTTACCGCAACAACGCCCAGTCCCGCCTGATCGAGGACGCCCTGCGCCGCCGCAACCTGCCCTACAAGATTTACAAAGGCCACGCATTCTACGAGAGGGCCGAGATCAAGGATATGCTCGCCTATTTCCGCCTCGCCCACAACTACAGGGACAACGAGGCCTTCCTGCGCATAGTGAACATTCCCGCGAGGGGTCTCGGGGAGACCACCCTCGAACGCCTCAAGACCTTTGCGAGAGAGAGGGATATCTGCCTGATGGACGCCATAGACCATCCTGACATTTCCGGCAGCGAACTCAGAGGAGCCGCCACCGAAAGGCTGAGGGCCTTCAAGGCTATAATCACGGGCCTTACAGGATTCGCGGCCGAAAATGACGCCCTCGACTTTGC
>JABUTN010000020.1:10198-22551 GCA_021443665.1 Bacteroidales bacterium
GGCTGACGGCAGGGCAGTTGTTGCCTTCGACACAGCCGGAGAAAAAACATTGTTGCTTAAATATGCAAAACTCACTAAAATCAACTAAATAAACACATTATGAAAAAAATCATTGCGATTTTGGCTGTAGCGGCACTTTCCTGCTCAGCAATCCAGGCCCAGTCTTTCCTGAGCAAACTCTTCGGTGGATCCAAAAACACAACCACCACAACAACAACTACCACCACACAGGTATCCCAGGCCCAGCAGCAGGGACAAAGTTCAGGCAAGGCTCTGAAAGCCATCTACGACCAGTATATCGCCGACGGCAAAAAGTTCGAAATCAAGAACAACCTGCTTAGCCTTTTGACCCTTTCTTCATCCCTTCAGGGTATCAAGGACCAGGCTAAGGGCAGCGGTTTCTATACAGATTTCGGCAAGGGCCTCCTTCTCGGCTCCACAGGTCTTGTAAAGGAAGAGACTCAGGACAATGTCATCAGTGGTCTCCAAACCATTGCATCCCAGCTCAACACATCAGAACTCCAGCAGGCTGCCGCCACCACCTCATCCGTGATTTCCAACGGCTCACAGCTTGCAAGTTCCGTAACTTCACTTCTCGGCCTGTTCAAATAGTCCAGGTCAGCTGCAGGCGGATGCGAAAATTGTCTTTTGAGCGGTCCTGACGCAGTGACGCTCCCGACTTGAGGTCCACGCGAAGACCCCAAGGGGTCTTGACAGTAAGCAGTACATAGGTCTCGACTCCCCTTCCATACAGGGCGGGGACAGAGTATGAGCCCGGAAGGTCGCCCTCATAGACATATATGCGGCAGCTCCAGTCGTCCGCGTGGACGAAGGTAGCATAGAGGCTGGCAGATACAATCCCAGACTTGTGGGAATAACTGAAGCCCTGGCCCGCAGCCCCGCCGAAACCCTTTGCAGCAGTAAAATCAAGCCTCGTTATGAGGTTCAGTCCAATGGGCAGTCTAAGCGAATAGACTGCCCTTGTTGCGTAACGGCGCCAGCTTTCCGTGCTTTTCCACTGGAATTCCCCACGCAGAAGCACCGAATGTCCTCCCTTTTCCCAAAGGCCTTCCGTCCTTGCCTTCACGGAGCCGGAGGGGCCGTCGCAGCGGTAAGTGGGTCCGGGATGCCAGGCCCCATCGACACAGCCCTTAATGCTGAAGCCACGCCCCAACTCAGAACTTATCAGGGAGGTCAGTCCAAGTTCGTTGCTCACCTTGGAGCCGGTAGAAAAGGCGCCGGCAAGCGGGTTGTCGAAATCCTTGTCGTAGTAGCGCAGCAGCAGGCCGAACTCCGCGGAGCGGGGAAGGCGCACAAGCATGCCGGCCACTGCCGCGGGACGCCCCTTGAAATCCACACCCACTTCCGCGAAGGGGGCCCAGGCCCCAATGGAGGCAACCGCATTGACAGCCACAGCCCCGCACGAGTCCATAGTCCCGAACGAAGCTCCCAACCTCCACTTTCCGAAGGAATACTGCACTCCCCCGGCCAAAGACGCGCCCTCTTCCCCGAAGGGCGAGAGAGCTATGCTCGCATCCATCGAGCGGCCGAAGCGAAAAGTAGCCCCGAGGCCGCGCATCACTCCGTCACCCGTGGTGCCGGTGTAAGAGGCCACGCCCCTGCCGGATTTCAGCACGGAGGAGGGCAGGGAGAAATTGTTCATCGTAAAACCGCTCCAGGCCGCTATCCCCTGGCCGAGCCTCACATTGAAATCCCCCACGGCAAGCGTGGTGATACGGTGTTTGCGTCCGAGCGGCACATCATTGAAATAGGCATAGGCCCCCACCCGCAGAGGCTGCTCTGTGCTGCCCTGCTCCCCCCTGGAACTTATTCCGAAGCCGGCACGGCTCCCGAAACTGAGCCTTGCCGAGCCCACCCAGGCCACAGGGGAGCCTTTGTCCGCATTTTGGAACACGAATGCCGGCCCGTCTTCCTTTTTGCTGCGGACAAGTTTGGTCACCGTGCGTCCCACGATTTTGGCCTTCGGCCTCAACTTCAGGGTATCCACGGGAACTCCCCTGTCAAAGGTTATGAAAGGCAGCAGCATTTCCACATTCTGTTCCCCGAGCCCATCGACAAGGGAGAGTTCCGCTGCCGAGAGTATGTCCCCGTACTCACGCCTGTAATCCATTATGGAGGCGATGGCAAAGGGACTGAACACCAGCATCCTCTCAAAGTCGTTGACAGTCAGCGAATTCACGCTTCGCGGATGGTCCAGGAGTTCCTCGAAGAACTCGGCTGCGGCGGCTACATCGGCCTCGTCACCCGCATAATCCTCCAGCACCCTCGCAAGCGCAGGCGGAAGCGTAACAATAATCGCGATAAGGAATCGTCCCCACATATCTCCCCCACAAGAAAAACGGAATCAGACAGTCTGACTACACCTTGTAATCGAATTTCTCGAGGGCGAGATCCTCATTGGCCTTGAGCACCTTGTTTGCCAATGAAGCCTTCATTGCGCACACACGCTCCATAAGCGAGGCATCGCTGCCCGCAAGAATCTGTGAAGCGAAGATGGCGGCATTGCGGGCCCCGTCTATGGCCATTGTGGCGACGGGTATGCCTGAGGGCATCTGCACGATGGACAGGAGGGAGTCTATGCCCTTGACCGAGTTGGAAGAATTGATGGGCACGCCGATTACGGGAAGCACCGTGGAAGCGGCAATCACGCCGGGCAGATGGGCCGCCCCGCCGGCTGCGGCTATAATCACCCTGATGCCCCTGGCGGCGGCACCCTTGGCGAACTCAGCCACCTGTTCGGGCACCCTGTGGGCCGAAAGGGCTTTGATTTCAAACGGAATCTGAAGGCTGTCAAGCGTTTCGGCAGCCGCACGCATCACCCCCATATCGGAGGTGCTGCCCATAATAATTGACACTAATGCTTTCATATATCTTGTTATTTTACATTTTTAGCTAAATTAGTAGTTTCAAATATAAGACATTTTCAATGGAAAGGATACAAGTCCACGATAAAATTTTCAGACCGCTCATTCCGCAGGAGAAGATAGAGGCGGCCATCGAGGCCCTGGCGGGAAAAATCAACGCGGAATACCGGGCTGAGACCGAGCCTCCGCTGTTCATAGTCATCCTCAACGGAGCCTTTATGTTCGCGGCCCAGCTTTTCAAGCATCTGGACTTCCCCTGCGAAATATGTTTCGTAAAACTGGCCTCGTACGAAGGCCTGCACTCACAGGGCTCCGTCAGGGAACTCATAGGCCTGAATGCGGAGTTTGAAGGACGGAAGGTGGTGATTGTGGAGGACCTTGTGGATACGGGCAGAACTGTGAACTACATCCGCGACAAACTTCTCAAGTCGGGAGCCTCTGAGGTGGAAGTGGCCTGCCTTTTGCTTAAGGCGGGAGCGGAACGTGCCGGTTTCCCCATACGCTTTGGTGCGATGGAGGCGGGCGATGAATTCATAATCGGTTACGGCTTCGACTACAACGGTCTCGGACGCAACCTCAAAGACATATACGTGATTGAATAAGATGAAGAAAGCACTGTTGGCAATTGCAGCATTATGCATGCTGCACGGATGCAATGATTCCTCCACCGTTCGGGAAATCAACGAACTCAATGACCTGAAGGACGCGAAAATCGCCATTTGCACCGGAACCATATTCGACAAATACACCCACGAATTTTTCCCTGATGCCGAAACCCAGTATTTCAGCAATTACGCCGATATACCCATCGCCATAGAAGGCGGATTGGTGGATGCGACCCTGTGTGACGAACCGCTGGCCCGAATGCTGAAAAAGGCCAGGCCGGACCTCAAATTCCTGCCCGAGAGACTCATCGAAGAGCAGTACGCCTTCATATTCTCTCCCGAGAATCAGGAGCTGTGCGACCAATTCAGCGAGTGCATTAGGGAGATGAAGGCGGACGGCACCATTGCGGAGCTTGACGAGAAATGGTTTATGGGCGACGAGTCCGTCCAGACTATGCCGGAGCCCATCAAGAATCCAAAAGGAATCATAAGGCACATAAGCACGAACACCGAGCCATACGCATATCTCCGGAACGGCAAGGTTGTGGGATTCGAAATCGAAATCATACAGCGTGCTGCGGCAAAACTGGGATATGCCACGGAATCCACCGTCGCCTATTTCAATTCTCTTCTGAGCGCTGTGAAATCGGGGAAAGCCGACATCGCCTCCTCCTGCATAGCCATCACTGACGAGCGCAAGGAAAGTTTCGCCTTCACCGAGCCGCACTACACCGGCGGAGTGGTGGTCATGACCAGGAAAAACAACAAGGTCGTGAAGCCAGGCGCAGCCAGCCCCATCAACTCCATCAAGGATTTGGAGGGGAAACGCGCCGCCTGCCTCACCGGCTCTGCCTTCCAGGAACTGACCGAGCCCCTGGTGAACAATGTCCAGTATATGCTCTACAACGACAACATCCTCTCGCTCCAAGCCTTGAGGACGGGAAAAGTCGAGGCCTGCCTATTTGACGAGCCCGTGGCAAGGCTTTATGCCGCCAAGTTCTCCGACGAGTTTTATTTGGCCAACACCTACCGCCTCGAGAACCAGGTCTTCGCCGTAAAAAAAGGCTCCCCCCTGACGATAGGAATCGACATAGAGATAATGAAGCTGAAACGCAGCGGCGAACTGGATGAATTCATCGCAAAATGGTGCGGGGCTGACGAATCCAAAAAAGAACTGGTCGAGTGGAACCACCGCAAGGATTTCACGGGAAAGAACGGCACCCTGCGCTTCATAGCGGATCCAGTGCTCGAGCCGGTCTGCTATATGGGAAAGGACGGGCAGTATATGGGCCTTGACATAGAACTGATGAGGCGCATCGCATACGAGATGGATATGTTCTTCGACTTTCAGCCCGTAAGTTTCGGCAACCTCCTCGAGTGCATCGCCTCCGACAAGGCCGATGTGGCCGGCGGAGCCCTGGTCTATACCGATGAAAGGAAGGAGAAGGTGGATATGACGGTAAGCTACTATCAGGGCGGACTGAGCATCCTGGCGCGAAAGGATGAGTCGGAAATCTCGCTCTCGCAGCTGCACGGCAAGAAAATAGGCGTGGTCTCCGGCACCACCTCAGACCAGATTGTGGAGAAACAGTTCCCCGACTCGAAGCCCATTTTCTTCAACGCATTCTCCGATATTCCGATAGCCCTCGAATCGGGCAAGATTGACGCCTTCATAAATGTGGAGCACGAGGTCCGCAAACTGGCCAAGACAAATCCCCGCATCCGCGTCCTGCCCGAGAAAGTGGCCACCTACGACTGCGCCTTCCTCTTCTCCCCCAAAGAGAAGGAACTGTGCGAGGAATTCAGCCTTGCAATACGTCAGATGAAGGCGGACGGCACCATGGAAAAACTCGAGCACAAGTGGATTCTGTCGGAGGACACCACCCAGACCGTGACGCCGGCAATCGAAGACGCCCCGAGGGGAGTGCTCCGTTACGCCACCTCAGGCGACATCGAGCCCTTCACCTATATCAGGGACGGGCAGCTTGTGGGTTACGATATGGATGTGGCGCAGAACATCGCAAACAGGCTAGGCTATGCGCTTGAGCCGGTGATTCTGAACTGGAGCGGCTACCTGGACGCAGTGGTGTCGGGTATGGTGCGTTTCGGAGTCGGAGCCACAGCCGTCACCGAGGAACGCAAGCAGAAGATGCTGTTCTCGGAGCCCACCTATACGGCAAGCCTGGTCGCTGTAGTGAACGCCAGCAGCACCTCCAAAGTCCGGGAGAGCAAACAGGCCCTTGCAAATGCCTGGAAGAGCCTCTCCGAAAGTTTCGAGCGCACATTCATCCGCGAAAGCCGCTGGAAACTGATTCTCGAGGGCTTGAAGGTAACCATCATCATCACCCTGCTCTCCACCATATTCGGCACAATCCTCGCCTTCGGAGTCTGCGCGATGAGGCGCTCCAAGAACAGACTCCTGCTGCATACGGCGAAGATTTACATAGCCCTGATGCAGGGTATGCCCATACTCGTGATGCTGATGATCCTCTACTACATAGTCTTCGCCAAGGCCAACATAGACGCGGTTCTTGTGGCTGTCACAGGCTTCTCGCTCAACTTCGCGGCATACGTGGGAGAGATGTTCAGAAGCGGACTCAACGGCATACCCAAGGGGCAGATGGACGCCGCGCTTTCACTCGGCTTCAGCAGGATGGCGGCATTCAGAAAAGTGATTTTCCCCCAGATTATCCTGCGCATAATGCCGGTTTACCGCGGTGAATTCGTGTCGATGTTCAAAATGACCTCCGTGGTGGGCTACATCGCCATCCAGGACCTCACCAAGATGAGCGACATCATCCGCAGCCGCACCTACGAGGCATTCTTCCCCCTGATTGCGACAGCCATCATATACTTCGTGACGGCCCACCTTCTGGCCTACTCGCTGACATACCTTGAACACCGTCTCAACCCTAAAAACAGCAAGCGGAAATGATAAGTGTAAGACATCTCAAAAAGAGTTTCGGAGGCAATCCTGTACTGACGGATGTGAACGCCGAAATCAACAAGGGCGAGGTGATATCCATCATCGGCCCTTCCGGCACGGGAAAAAGCACCTTCCTGCGCTGCCTCAACCTTTTGGAACAGCCCGATTCAGGGGAAATCATTGTGGATGGCGTCAACATCCTCGACCCCAAGGCTAATGTGCCCAAGCTGAGGATGAAGATGGGTATGGTGTTCCAGCAGTTCAACCTCTTCCCCCACCTGACGGTACTCGAGAACATAATGCTCGCCCCCTGCTCACTTCTCGGGAAAAAGAAGGAGGAGGCAAGGGAACAGGCTCTCGGGCTGCTCAAGACCGTGGGGCTGAGCGACAAGGCGGATGCTCTCCCGGAAGAGCTCTCCGGAGGTCAGCAGCAGAGGGTCGCCATAGCGAGGACCCTGGCGATGGAGCCAGAAATCATCCTCTTCGACGAGCCCACGAGCGCCCTTGACCCCACAATGGTGGGAGAGGTGCTTTCAGTCATCCGCAACCTTGCCAAAACCGGCATCACGATGATGATCGTCACCCACGAGATGCGTTTCGCCAAGGACGTTTCCACGAGGGTGTTCTATATGGACGAGGGAGTCATCTACGAGGATGGCAGTCCCCAGGAGATTTTCGACTCCCCGAAGCAAAGCAAGACAAAGGCCTTCGTGCGCAGGACAGATATGTTCTTCTACGGGCTTCAGCGTGAGAGTTTCGACCTGTACCGTTTCAACAGCGAACTCGAGATGTTCGCCCTCAAGCACTTCGTGGTCGAGAAACAGCTCCACAAACTCCTGCTTGTGCTCGAGGAAGTGATCGAGCACCTAATCTTCCCCAACATAGAGCGGGCCGAACTGGAGGTAGGCATCAGCGCGGAGGACGGAAGCACGGAAATCACGCTCCAGTGGAATGAGGACTATGGCAACCCCCTGGAGGCGGAAGACGAGGAGGGCGAACTTCCCCGTATGATTGTCTCCAAGAGCTGCGAGTCAACGGAATTCGGCATCGAGGCCGGCAAAAAGACCCTGACCCTCCAACTTTCCAACCCCAAATAATATGAAAACAAGTCTCGTAAAAGCGGCCCTCACGGCGGCAATACTGATAATATGCGGCTCCGTTTCAGCCCAGGCCCCCGCAAACATACACATCCAGAGCCGGGAGGCCTCCGGCCTGATTGACAGCAAGATTTACGGCCAGCTCTTCGAGCACATCTATTTTTCGGCCAACAACGGTGTGTGGCAGGAACTCATCTACGAGCGTTCCTTCGAGCCTGAGCATTATCCCGGCATCCACCCCCGCGACGGCTATTTCGACGGATGGTTTGCAGATGATGAGCAGGTGCTCCACTCCCCCACCCGCTACGAGCAGCCCATCGCCCTTACAAGCGTGGATACAGACAACTACGACATCACGATGGACGTGAAATGGCGCTCCTACCGCCTGGCAAGGCGTTCGTGGAGCGGCGGTCTGCTCGACATCCGCGTGGCCTTCAAGAACCACGAGGACGGCAGCCCCTACTACCTGCGCATCAACGACCCCTATTTCGACAGTTCGCGCCGTTTCACCCCCGCCCAGACCGAGTCCCAGATAGCGGCGGACCGAGAGGCCCAGGAGCGCGAGAAACTGCAGGCTCTGACCAAGAACGCCCATTTCTCCCTCTCCCGTATGGTGGAACGCGAAATCAGTTTTATGGGACGCACGCGTAGCATCTCCGCGCTCGAGCCCTACAAGGTGAAAGAGGCCTCACAGGGGCAGATTGACCGCGACGGCAATTGGCACAAAGTGCGCATCAGCTGCCGCGGAGCCAACGTGAAGGTGTATTGGGACGACAAGCAGGTGCTTTCCGGCAAACTCGAGAATGTTTCCAAAAACGACATCACCCTCTGGGTAAACTATACCGAAGCCTATTTTCGCAACATCAAGGTCACTTCGGGTGCCAAGACCTGGTTTGAGGGACTTCCCGCCCAGGTCGCCATTCCGGAGGTGGCCCCCCAGTGGAAAGCCTTCGGCGAGGGCAGTTTCTGTCTCGTCAAGGACGACGCGGTGAATATGCGCTACTCGCAGAAAATCACCTCCTCCACGGAGGCCGGCGTATGCCAGGGTCCCCAGAACGTGGTGGCCGGCGAGAAGTTCATCGGAAGCGTCTATGCCAAGGGTGAAGGCAGGCTCAGCGTCAGCCTGCGCAAGGGCGACAAAATCGTGGCTTCCAAGGACTTCGGTCCCGTCACAAAAGACTGGAAGAAATACGAGTTCAGCCTGCCGGCCGGCGACTATACGGGTGACGCGGACTTTGCCGTTTCCGTGAGCGGAGGCAGCGTGCAGATAGACCAGGCCACAATGACCACGGCTTCCGGACTCGCCTTGGGCGGCTTCAGGCCCGACATTTTCAAGGCCGTGAAGGAACTCGCCCCCACCTGTCTTCGCTGGCCGGGCGGTGGCTATGTCGCCCAGTACCACTGGCAGTGGGGCATAGGACCTCAGGAAGAGCGCTACCGCTGGCCCCACTGGATGTGGATGGACTACGACCAGAACTGTTTCGGCACTGACGAGTTCATACGCTTCTGCCGCGAGATCAACACCGAGCCGGTGATAGTCGTGAGCGTGGGTTTCGAGAGGCCCGAGAGCGAATATGAGGCAATCAAGGAGGAGGCGCTCAACTGGCTCCGCTACTGCAACGAACCCGCAAGCGGCGAATGGGGAGCCAAACGCGCCGCCAACGGCCATCCCGAGCCCTACAACGTAAAGTACTGGGAGATTGACAACGAGATGTGGGAGATGGGCATAGAGCGCTACGAGAGATGCGTCCGCGACTTCTCCACCGCGATGCGCGAGATCGACCCCAACATTAGGATCATCGTCTGCGGCGGCTACCCCGAGGATGCCGATTTCATCAAGCGCAGCGCCGGTTATTTCGATTATATGAGCCTCCACCACTACGAGCAGCAGGGAGGCTATGCCACAGGCCCCAAACGCCTAGAGCAGCAGTATCAGCGCTATGCAAGGATGTTCGCCGAGAGCCCCAACCCCAACGTGAAGCTCTTCATCTCCGAGTGGAATCTCCAGAGCATAGACTGGCGCACAGGCCTGTTCGCGGGCGGCTTCCTGAATATGTGCGAGAACAACCCCGTCGTGGAACTTGGCGCCGCTGCCCTCTTTATCCGCCGCACCGACTCGCCCGACTGGAACAACGCCTTCATCAATTTCAACTACAAGGACCTCTTCGTGGCGCCCAACTACCAGGTCACCAGACTCTGGAAGGACAATTTCAGCAGGTACCGCCTTGCCTGGGACTGTGACAACGAGGACCTGAGCGTCAGCGCCACTATGGCCGAGAACGGCAGCGCCGTCATCGTCAAGCTCGTGAACCCCACCGACAAGGAGATCGAGACCGTCATCGACGGCGAGTGGGCCTCCATCACCGGCGCCACCTGGGACTTCTACGCCCCCGGCGACCTGATGGCTGCCAACTCGATGGACAACAAGGCCGCCGTGGCCCTCAAGCACTCCGACATCCCCGCCTCCGGCAACTCCCTCCGCCTCACCCTCCCCGCCTACAGCGCCGGCGTGGTGAGGATTCCGGTCAGCAACGCGGAATAGCTATTTGGAGCGCAACTCAATCACCACGATTTCACCGGGCATACCGAAACGGAAGGGGATGACGCAGCCGAGGCCGCTGCTGACATAGAGATGCCGGCCGTTCTCGGAATAGAGACCGCGGTACTCCCTGTAAATCCATTTTGAGGGCGACCAGCCGAAAAGGCCGAACTGCATCGCGTGGGTATGGCCGCTGAGGGTAAGGTCCGCCCTGCCGTCGGGCAGGAGGCTGCGGCGCCAGCAGCTCGGGTCGTGTTCCAGCACAATCACATAATCGTCTTCCGTCACCCCATCCAAGGCCGTTTCAAGGTCACCACGGCGGGGGAAATGCAGCCCGTCGCCGTCATTGTCCAGACCTGCCAGCACAATGCCTGAAGCCCCACGTCTAAGAGTGGTGCGACTGTTGACGAGAACCGTCCAACCGGCCCGTTCTTCGGCCTCACGCACCCCCCGGGGCGACTCGGCGGTGGGAGGATAGCCGTAATCGTGATTGCCCAGCACCGCGAAGACGCCGTCACGCGCCTTCAGCCGCGAGAGTTCGGGAATATAGGGCTCAAGTTCGGACGGCGCCCGGGTCTGCAGGTCTCCGGTAAACACTATCGCATCCGCGTTCTGCGCCAGAATGGCATCCACCGCCTTGTGCAGATACTTCGTTTTCCCATTGAAGACGCCGAGATGGGCATCGGTGAAATGCACGATCCGATAACCCTCGAAATCCGCGGGCAGGGACTCTGAAACGACCGCGACCCTTCGCACCCTGAACTGCTTCAGACCTATGGTCGTACCCGCCAGCGCCACCAGCAGGACTACAAGCGCGAGAGCCCCGCCGACCCACAAGCCGTAATTGTGCTGCAGCCTGAACAAAAGCCTCACCACCCAGCCCAGAAAAGCCGGCACGATCAACGCCAGCAAGGCCAAAACCGCAAAAAAAGTCCATATTACAAGCCCGGATTTCACACGGCAAAAATAGGGATAATTTGCTTATTTGGGGAAAAGAAAAAAGATATTGTTTTTGACCCTGCAAATATAAATAAAGATGTCGGATACAGCCGACAAAAATCGGCAAAAACTGTCGGTTAGAACCGACACTTCTCCTATTCGCACAAATTTCACTACATTTGTGCTGATGAAAGCACACAGACACACCATACTCGCTGCAGCGGCGCTATTGTGGGCAGCGGCGGCAAACGCGCAGAATCCCGACTGGGAGAATCCGGAAGTCATCGGAATCAATAAACTCCCCTATCACGCCACTCTGAACCTGCCCTCCAAGCGTGCGGAGTGCGGCGAAATCACCCTTCTGGACGGGGTCTGGAAGTTCCGTTGGTCCGCGGAGCCTGACAGCCGCCCGGCCGATTTCTGGAAGGAAGGCTTTGACGTTTCCGGCTGGGACGACATAAAGGTCCCGGGCAACTGGCAGACGCAGGGCTTCGGCAAGCCCATCTACACCAACATCATCTACCCCTTCGCGATGGACCGTCCGAAGGTCACGTCGGAGCCGCCAGCTGACTACTACAGCTACGGCCACCGCGACCCTGTGGGGAGTTATGTCACAAGTTTCGAGATAACGGAGGAACCCGGGGCCCACTCCTGGTACCTGCATTTTGACGGGGTGAAATCCGCGATGTACCTGTGGGTGAACGGCCACAAGGTGGGCTACAGCCAGAACTCGATGTCCCCCGCGGAGTTCGACATCAGCCCCTATGTCCGCAAAGGCAGCAACAGACTCGCCGTGGAGGTCTATCGCTGGAGCGACGGCAGTTACCTCGAAGACCAGGATATGTGGCGTCTTAGCGGCATCTACCGCAGCGTGGAGCTCTGGAAACGCCCCAAACTGCACATCAGCGACTACAGGCTGCGTACAGACCTGGCCGACGACCACTCCGAGGCTGCGGTCAAAATAGAGTTCACGCTCCGCAACAGCGGCAGGAAGCGTTCCGCCAGGCAGAAGCTGAGCTGCGTGATTGGGGACAACAAAGTGGAATGCAGCGTTCCTCCAATCAAGGCCGGTGCGACGCAGACTCTGAGCGTCTCCACGACCATAGACAATCCCCGCCTCTGGTCCGCCGAAAAGCCCGAACTCTACGGACTCCAAATCGAACTTACGGATGGAGGCAGGACCGCGGAGCATCTCGATTACCATTTCGGCATCAAGAAGGTAGAGATTCGGGGGAATGTCCTATACTACAACGGCAAGCCCATCAAACTGCGCGGTGTGAACAGGCACGAGCATCATCCCCTGACCGGCCGCTATGTGGATGAGGCCACGATGCGCCGCGACCTTGAACTGATGAAGCAGGC
>JABUTN010000020.1:22612-29857 GCA_021443665.1 Bacteroidales bacterium
ATCTACGGCATCTACGTGATGGACGAGGCCAACCACGAGAGCCACAACTACGGCATAGGCACCACCACCCTCGGCGACGACCCGCAGTGGAGGAAGGCTATGACCGACCGTGCCGCCTCCCTCGCGGCACGCGACCTCAACCACCCCTGCGTCATCTTCTGGAGCCTGGGCAACGAAGCCGCCGCCGGGGACAATGTACACGCTATGCGCGACACAATCCTCTCCATAGACGATTCCCGTCCCATCTACTACGACTCGGACCTGAGCGCCTCCGACATCTTCGATGACGCCTATGCCTCCCCCGACCGCATCCTGCACATGATTGAGACCGTGAAGGACAAGCCTGTGATGATGCGCGAGTACGAGCACGCTATGGGCAACTCCCTGGGCAACCTCAAGGAATACTGGGACATCTTCTACAGCCACCCCAACGCTGTCGGCGGCGTGGTGTGGGACTGGGTGGACCAGGGCCTCAAATGCCCCCACCCCGACCGTCTTATACCCCTGAGCGACTTCGCCTACGGCGGCGATTTCGGGGATTTCCCCAATGACGGTTCCTTCTGCATCAACGGACTTATCGGGGCCGACCGCATACCCCACCCCCACTACTACGAATTGGCAAAAATCTACCAGCCCCTGTATTTCAGTCTCGAGGACACAGGAAGAATACGCATAGACAACAAGGACTCTTTCACCGGGCCGGACGAATACGACTACAGCTGCATCATCCTGCTCGACGGCAGGGAAATCCACTCCGAAAGGCTCAGCCTGGAGGATGGCTGCCTACAGATTCCCTCAGTGCCTATGATTGAAGGCGAAGCGTTTGTAAATGTTTACGCCCATTTGAGAAACGACAAAATATGGGCAAAAGCCGGCACCATCATCGCCCGTGAGCAGTTCCTGCTGCAAAAGCCTCTGGAAGACTGTCAGCCCTCGCCGGGGCCCACACCCAAATACGCATTCGAAGTCCTGGCCGACTCAAAACGCGCAGTAAGCTGCGGTGCGCAGAGTTTCCTATTCTCGCCTGACGGGGACCTGCTCTCCTGGAAGTATGACGGCAGGGAAATCCTGTCCGCCCCCGTAGAGCCCTATTTCTGGAAAGCCCCCAACGAAAACGACAGGCGCAGCAACTACATCGGACGCCAGGGACAGTGGCGCAACACTGCGGCCCAGAGGCGCACCGTTTCCGTGGAAAATGCCACGGACGGTTGTTTCGTCCTGCGCTTCCGCAGCAAACTGAGTGTGGGGGCCGAGTTGGTGATCACTTACCGCATCAGCGAAGAGTCCTTCAAGGTCGAGGCCGAATATCTGCCCTTCATCTGTTTCAGTCCCTCTATGCCGAAGTTCGGATTCCGCCTTGGTCTGAAAGAGGAGTTCAGCCGTGTGGCCTGGTACGGAAGGGGGCCCTGCGAGAACTATCCCGACCGCAAGAGCGGCAGCCTCATCGGGCGCTACAGCCTGCCTCTGGGCGAATTCGTCACAAGCGACTATGTCGTCCCCCAGGACAACGCCAACCGTTGTGATGTGAGGGAGTGCAGTTTCAGCAGCGAAAACGGCGGCACGGTCAGCATCCGTTTCGACGAACCCGGAAACTTCCGTGCCTGGCCATATCTGGAGGAGGAAATCGAGAACGCAAAGCACCCCTCGGAGCTAAAGCCCTGCGGCTACATCAATATCAATCTGGACCAGTACATCCAGGGTGTGGGCGGCATCCAGTCCTGGGGCGCCCTTCCCCTGGACAAATATATGGTGGACAGCCACCTGCCCTACAAAACCGGACTCAGTTTCGTTTTCCGAAATTGATGACAAAGCCAAGGCCGTGAGGCTGCGGCACATAGGCGTTTATTGAGCCACCGTGCAGCAGGACGGCGTTCCGGACTATCGAGAGCCCGAGTCCGGAGCCGGTGCTGTCGCTGCGGGAGGCCTTGTTCCTCCAGAAGCGCTCGAAAATATGGGGCAAGTCCTCTTCGGCTATCCCCGCGCCGTTGTCCACATAGGTAACTTCACCGTCGCCATTGCCCTCGATGGTAATCTCTGAGCCTTTGCCCGCATATTTGAGACTGTTTTCAATCAGGTTGCGGAACACTGCATAGACCAGCTGGCTGTTGGCGTTTATCTCACAGCCTTCGGGAATGAGATTTCGGCATTTCATTTCCTCAGATGCCAGTTTATCGGACATTTCCTCTATTATCTGGTCAAGGGAAGCCTTCAAGAACAGCCTCTCCATAGGGAACAGCTGCGGCACCTCCTCCATCTTTGTGACGAGCGATATGTCCCTTATCAGGTCTCCCAGGCGTATAGTCTGGGCATAGGCCCTCTCAATGAAGAACTGTTTCTTGTCCTCGGGGCAATCCTTATGCGTGACAAGGATTTCCAGATAGCCCTGGATGCTCGCCACGGGGGTTTTGAGTTCGTGGGAGATGTTTCCGGTCATTTCGTGCTTGAGACGTCGCTTTTCCTGCTCAGAGAGTTCCCTTTCGTGCCTGTGAGCCTTGTCCACCAGGATATAAATCCCCATCATAGCCGCAAAGGCCAGGGCGACTATGCCGGAAAGCAGGGCCCAGTCCGTGCGCATGAAATGCTGAAGGTCGAGGTCGAAAACCTGGGCCACCCTCACGATGCGCCCGTCAGCGCAGCGACGCGCATAATATATGTAGGGCAAGGAAGATGTTTCCGACTCCCTGAGGGAGACCCCCGCACCCTTTTCCATAGCCTCACGTATCTCGGGACGGTCGGCGTGGCTACCTGAAACATTTCCGTATGAATCGAAAGTGACGTTTCCGAGGCTGTCAGTGAAGGTGATGCGGATGTCGCCGGGAATGAACTCGACCAGATTGTCGGGACTCTGCACATTCTCTGCCATTGCAACATAACTCTCCATCCTGGACAGGATGATATCCTTTTTGCGCGATTGTTCGCTGACCCTGTATAACTGCAGCGAGATTGCGACAAACAACACGAAAATCACGCATATCCGGCTGATTGTCCTGTTTTTTACTGTCATTTCAATCTGAATTCAGGATTGGCGCAGTAACCGAAGCCGGTCTTACTGCGTATAATGTCACGATATGCCCCGAGTTTGACGCGGATGCGGGCAACGTGGACGTCTATCGTGCGGTCTATCACGTATGGAGCGTCCTGCCACAGACGGGCGATTATCTCGCTGCGGGGGATGTAGGTTCCCTGTTTGGAAACGAGAAGCTCCAGTATCTTGTACTCCTTGTGCGAGAGGCTTATTGGCTTGCCGTCAAGGGTCACGCTTACGGCCTTGCGGTCAATGGAAAGGGGGCCGAGTGTCAGCACATCCCCTTCGGAACGCGCCGCCCCGCTCCTTTTGATGACCGCCTTCACCCTCGCTAAAAGTTCGCTCGTGGAAAAGGGTTTGCCCAGATAATCGTCCCCCCCGGCTGAAAAACCTGTGAGCACATCGCTCTCGCAGGTGCGGGCGGTCAGAAAGATGACTGGGAGGGAGGCATAGGGGCCCCTGCGTATTTCCGCAGCCATCTGAAAACCCGACATTCCCGGAAGCATGACATCCAGTATGGCAAGAGAAGTGCCTTGGTGGAGCTTTTCCAGCCCCTCCTCGGCACTTGAGGCGCAGGTCACACTATACCCTGCGCTTTCGAGATTGAATGCAAGTATCTTGCTTATATCCGATTCGTCTTCGACTACCAGTATCTCATACATAACGATGCAAAGATAAATATTAGGTTACACTAAAAGTACAGCCTGCGATATATTGATGATATAGTCGCCCATCTCCTCGAGGCGTTCGAGAAGGTCGAGGTAGAACACACTCTCGAAATACTCTTCAGGATGCTCCTCGAGGAGTTTCAACTCGGCGTCGCGAAGTTGCGTGCGACGGTCGTTGATGGCGTTCTCTATTTTGTAGGCATTGTCTATTTCCTTGATTTCCTCAGAGTTCTTGAGGTTGTAGGACATCGCGTCGTAGGCTTCCGAAATGAGCGCGAGCATAGAGTCTATTTCTTCAATGTGCCTTTTGCCCAGTTTCTGGGAGTGGTCCCGCGCCCTTTCGAGCAGGCGGCTGATGGACTCACCGCTGTCGCCAAGACTCTCCATCTCGCTGATGATGCGGTACATCGCCCTTATCTTGTTGTTAGACCTTTCGCTCAGCACGCTTCTGTCTATGCGGTTGAGGAAATTCGCTATCTCATACTCGATGTTGTCCGTCACCTCCTCGTATTTGACCAGTTTCTCCCTCCATTTTGCAAAATCATTGCCGCGGGCGTGGATTGCCAGACGCACATATTCCAAATCCTCACACACCACCTGCCCGAAATGGATGATTTCCTTCTCCGCCTCGCTCACTGCAAGCTCGGGAGTGGAGACTGCACCGCCCTGGCCGATGTACATAAGTTTGGGATTGTCATCGGCATCCTTGGCGCGGGGCCTGATTATAAAGCAGACAAGTTTTTCTATCTGGGGGCAGAACCACACCAGAATGCCCGTATTGATTAGGTTGAAGACCGTGTGCAGCATCGAAATACTGTAGAGGGGAGTCTGCTCGCTGCCTCCGAGGCCCACCATATTGACCAGAACCGCAATGAGGGACAGGAATGGTTTGAAGAGGCAGATGACCCAGATGACACCGAAGACATTGAATACGGTGTGCGCGAGAGCCGCCCGCCGTGCATTCACATTACCCATCGCGGCGGCGATGTTCGCCGTAATGGTGGTGCCTATATTCTCGCCGAGCACCATGGCCGCGGCCATATCAAAACCGATGTAGCCCATATCGAGGAATATCAGGGTCAGGGCCACGGTGGCGCTGGAAGACTGCAGAATCATCGTGAGAATCGTGCCCGCAAGCACAAACAGCAGGACGGAGGCGATTCCCTTGCCGGAGAAATTCGTGATGAAGGCAAGGGCCTCGGGGGTTTCACTCAGGTCGGGCACCGAACTCTTCATAAAGGAGAGACCGAGGAACAGCAGGCAGAAACCCACCACAGCTTCACCCAGACTGCGGGCCTTCCCGTTCTTTGAAATGCTGAGAATGAAGCCGACGGCCATCAGCGGCACCGCAAGAGCGGCAATGTCCGCCTTGAAGCCGAAAATCGAGACAATCCACGCCGTCATGGTCGTTCCGATGTTGGCTCCCATAATCACGCCTATGGCCTGGGTCAGGGTCAGGATTCCGGCGCTGACGAAGCTGACGACCATTACGGTGGTGGCGCTTGAGGACTGTATGGCGGCCGTCACGCCCATACCGGTGAGCACGCCCTTCAGAGGATTGGAAGTGATGGAGGCCACAAATTTGCGCAATCCCGCACCGGCAGCCTTCTGGAGCCCGCTGCTGAGCATATTCATTCCGAATAGGAACATTCCCAGGGCACCAAAGAGAGAAATTATCATCATAATCATGCTGCAAATATGTGGCATCCGCTTTATTCCGCAATGCTTTTGCAGCCCCTCACCTAACGATTTAACAGAAGTTTAACAATTTCATCTAACTTTGCGGGGAAATCCGCTGACTCTTATGCAACACATCATAAAATTTCTCCTTGGCATTCACCTGCTCCTCATATCAGCCTCTCTCTCAGCGCAGAAGTCGCAACAGGCCTACCGTGATGCGTTCAGGCCCGTCTGTGACTCCATAGAAGCATATTTCGGGGAAAGGGTCTGGCACAAGAACAGCCTCACTGTCAACAAATGCCAGGTCAAGGATGAGCATATGGACATCCACTTTTCCAACTATCTGCTCAACCGTCCCCTTAGGAAGGAGGATATCAACACCATACAAAACATTCTGAAGCAGCATTTCCCGGAAAAGTACAGGAAGTATTCAAAGGATTTCAGCATATTCGTCAACAACCGCAGAATCGAGCAGTACATCTCCGGCTACTACAGCCGCATCCGCAGGGACGAAATCATCGCCAACAACAACTTTCCCAGGGCGGAACAGCCCCTCGTCTCGCGCAAGTCTCTCCCCCACAGCCCCACGAACGGCCTCAACGGACGCCACATCGGCTTGTGGCAGAGCCACGGCCTGTATTACAACAGGAACGAGGAAAGGTGGATGTGGCAGAGGCCCCGCTTTTTCGGCACAGTGGAGGACCTCAACTCCCTCGACTATGTCCTGACCTACATCGTCCCTATGCTCGAAAACGCGGGCGCCAATGTAATGCTCCCCAAGGAAAGGGACTTCCAGGCAAACGAAGTCATAGTGGACAACGACTCCTCCACGGCGGGCAGATACTCCGAGAAAAACGGCAAGTACAAGTGGGAAGGCAAGAAACAGACCGGCTTCGCCATCCCCGACGGGCCTCTGGCTTATGGACAGAACCCCTTTACTGCGGGCAGTTCGCGTGTGGTGCGCTGCGTCACCGACACCAAGAACGAGAGCCTTGCGAGGTGGACGCCCGACATCCCGGAAAACGGCGAATACGCGGTCTATGTGTCCTACACGAGCCAGAAGAACAGCTGCAAGGCCGCCCGTTACGAAGTGCGGCACAAGGGCGGTGTCTCTCGTTTTACCGTCAACCAGAGCATAGGGGGAGGCACCTGGATTTACCTCGGCACCTTCGGATTCGACAATGACAACAAAGAGCAGGGCGTTGTCCTGTCCAACCTGTCGGGCGACGACAAGGAATATGTCTGCGCTGACGCGGTCAGGTTTGGCGGAGGAATGGGCAATGTGGACACTGGAGGCGGCGTTTCGGGCTTCCCCCGCTATGCCGAGGGCGCCAGATACTGGACCCAATGGGCCGGAATGCCCACCAAGGTCTATGCGAACGCGGACAGGGACGACGACTACAAGAACGACATCAGGGCGAGGCCGCTCTGGATAAACCACCTGGCCGGTGGCTCTACCCGCAACCCGGGCGCAGAGGGTCTGGGCATACCGCTCGACCTCTCCTTCGCCCTCCACACAGACGACTACCTGCGCGGCAGCGACCTGATTTCCGGCACCCTGGCCATATACACGACCGTCACTGAGGGCAAATCCACCTTCCCGGCCGGAGGCAGCCGTATGGCCAACCGCGAACTGTGCGACATCGTCCAGACCCAGGTGGTGGATGACATCAGGGCACTCTATGCTCCCGGTTGGGGCCGCAGGTACCTGTGGGACCAGAGTTATTTCGAATCGAGGCTGCCCATAGTGCCCTCGATGCTGCTGGAGCTGCTTTCGCACAACTACATAGTGGACCAGCGCTACGGCCTCGAGCCGGTTTTCAAGTTTACCGTGTCACGCGCCATCTACAAGGGCATCCTGAAATTCCTGTG
>JABUTN010000021.1 GCA_021443665.1 Bacteroidales bacterium
GGCGTCGATGGCCGCATATTTAATCTGGGCTCCCGACAACCTGGGCGCTTCCCAGTTGGAGAGTTGCTGGGCTTTGGACACGCGCAGGCCGAGAATGATGGCGGACATTTTCCTGACGCTCTTTTCGGTGATGCCCCACTGGGCGGTGAGGCTCTGCAGGTCCACGAAATTGCGCGGCTGGAAATGCGCATAGGCCTGGAGCCCGCGTATGTCGTCACGCACCGCAGCCCCGACTTTAGCAATCTTATCGGAGCAGAGGATGTTCTGCAGGGGGGCGGGAATACCCGTGTGCTGCAGTCTGAACAGAAATGCCTTGTCGGCTCCGGAAAGTTGGAGCAGGGCCACTTTGTGATGGGGGGAGCCCGATGTGAAAGTGGGACGGGTCTCCGTGTCGAAACCTATTACCTGTTGGGCTGAGAGGTACTCTATGGCTTCAGCGTATGAGGGGTCTTCTGTATTGTCTATTACGGAAATCGGGCCGTCAAAGTTGGCGACGGGAAGTTCCAGCAGTTCTTCTGATGATATGCTTGATGGATATGTCATAATTCATTACAGGGAATTCTTCAGCAGTTGGTATGTTGTGGGGGCGCATTCAGAGAGGTGCTTGCCGAGTTCAAAGCCGATATGGCGCGAACTGACGGGCACGGCCTTGTAGCTGATGCTGTCCTGGGCTGCCTGTCTTGAGTATTTGTAGTCGTGCAGGAAACTTCCTTCAGTGAGAAGATTTTCTTCACGGGTGCCGGGTGAGGGAACCGTCACGAAAATCTGGGCGCCTGTCTTTTCAGTACGAAGGGCGAGCATACCCGAGAGGCGCAGACTCTGATAGCATTCCTTCACCATATAGTCCGTGGGGTCTATAATCTCCACGTTCTGGGCCAGGCTCTTGCGGAAGATATACACTCCGTCGCTCTTGAAATCATACATCTCCGCAAGCAGGCGCTCGACCATCTCCCTGATGTCCGGGGCGTGATAAGTGCAGAGCATCACCTTGGATATGGGAGTGGAATAGACTCCGCTGCGGTGTGCCTGAAGCATAGACACAATATGGAATCTGAGATAATTCTCCACGGAATTGAGCTGTATCTTGGTAATCTGCCCCTGGTCGAAGGAGTAGAGTATGCCGTGCTTGTTGGTGTTGAAACGGTATCTGTCGAGGTAGGACAACTGGATGTTGTTGTCTTGCAGACCAAGTACCGGTCCCTCGTAGTTTTCCCTGCAGGAGACGGCCGTGCTGTCAGCGTAAGCCTCGTTCCCGAGCAGGCAGGCGTCAACGTCGTAGATGTTCTGCACGAAGAAGTGGGTCTTGATGTTCTCCTTGAGTGCGGGAAGGGGGAAGGAACTCAGCACACCGATGCACTGGGGCACATCCGGAAGGTTCTGTTCGAATCTGTTCACGCAGTCGCTGATGGAGGTGTAGCGCACACCGCAGCCGCTGAGCAGCAGCAGGGTGTCAGTTTCCGTCTTGACATTGGCGGCGCTTTCCCAGGAAGCCCCCACTATGTGTTTCACCGGAAGTTTTTCCCCTCTTTTGTGCCGGTCCGCGGCAAGGTTGAAATATTTGTCGGACATCAGGAATAGGGAATTCACGACCGAGGTCTCAATCAGGAAATCCTGGTGTCCATAGCGGTTGTAGCCGTCGTAGGGGGCGTTGGCCGCATCAAAAAGGCATTGGAAGTTCTCTCCTGCGAAATCGGCCACCCCGTCCGCTCCGGGAGCTCCGGTGATGTTGTTGAAAAAGTCGGCCCGCATCAGCCTGTCCGTGATGATGGCGGCGTCAAGGGGCTCGCCTGTCACTCCTATGGGCAGTTGGGCGAAGTCCTCTCCCTTGGGATAACTCTCAAAGGGAACATAATATACGAAGGAGGTGTCGCCAAGCGCCCTCTGCGACACGAGAGGCAGGGGCCTGGGTGCGCTGCTGTTCCAGCAGCCCGCCGCAAGCATGGCCACCGCGCACAAGGCTGAGGCAAGTATGCTATTTCGTGTAAAGGAACGAACCATAATCGGATTTGATGAGGACTTCGGCAGTCGGATTTTCCTCCACGCGCCCCACAATGCGGGCAGGGATGCCGAAACTCTCGGATATTTCAATGGCCCGGGCGGCATTCTCGGGGCTGAGATACAACTCCATCCGGTGCCCCATATTGAACACTTTGTACATCTGCTCCCAGGGGGTGCCGCTCTCTTTCTGTATCACGTCGAACAGGGGCGGGGTGGGGAAGAGATTGTCCTTCACGACCCTGTTGGCGTCAAGGAAATGGAGGACCTTGGTCTGGGCTCCGCCCGAGCAGTGGATCATACCGTGAATCTGGGGGCGCATCCGGCTCAGGATGGCCTTGATGACGGGAGCGTAGGTGCGCGTGGGCGAGAGGACGAGCTTGCCGTAGGTCATACCGGTGCGGGGCTCGATCTCAGTGAGGGACTTGCTGCCGCAATACACCAGCTCGTCGGGAACGGAGTGGTCGTAGGTCTCGGGGAACAGGCGTGCCACCTCCTTGTTGAACACATCGTGGCGTGCGGAGGTCAGGCCGTTGGAGCCCATTCCGCCGTTGTACTCGTCTTCATACACAGCCTGGCCGGATGAGGCAAGGCCCACCACCACGTCACCGGGACGGATGTTGCCGTTGTCTATAATCTGGTCGCGGCGGATGCGGGCCGTCACCGTGCTGTCCACGATGATCGTTCTCACAAGGTCGCCCACATCTGCGGTTTCGCCTCCAGTGAGGGTCATATCGATGCCGTGTTCAGCCATACGGTCCACGAAGGCCTGGTTGGCGCTGATGAGTTCGCTGATGACTTCCCCCGGAATCAGGTTCTTGTTGCGACCGATGGTGCTGCTGAGCAGAATGCCGTCAGTGATGCCCACGCAGAGCAGGTCGTCTGTGTTCATCACGATGGCGTCCTGGCTGATGCCGCGCCACACGCTCATATCGCCCGTCTGTTTCCAGTAGGCGTAGGCGAGTGAGGACTTTGTGCCGGCGCCGTCAGCGTGCATCACGAGGGCGTAGTCGGGGTCGCCCCCGAGCAGGTCGGGCACTATCTTGCAGAATGCTTTGGGGTAGAGCCCCGCGTCAAGTTTGGCAATGGCGCGGTGCACGTCTTCCTTCGTGGAGGACACCCCCCTCATATTGTATCTGTTGTCTGTCATTCCTTGGCTGCTTCTTCCTTGCGGATTTCCTTGGTTGCTATTTCCTTGAGTATCTGTGAGATGAACTCGTCCGTGGATTTGACTCCCTCATCCCCTGCGAAACGGCTGCGCACGGCCACCTGACCGGCTTCTGCCTCCTGCTGTCCGACAACGAGCATGTAGGGGATGCGGTCGTTGCGGGCGTCGCGGATCTTGTAGCCTATCTTCTCGCTGCGCTGATCGACGCTGACGCGGATGCCGGCCTTCTTGAGCTGCTCGCCGACCTTCTCGGCATAGTCCGCAATCTTCTCGGAAATCGGGAGGACGCGCACCTGCTCGGGGCAGAGCCAGGTGGGGAACTTGCCGGCGTATTTCTCGGTCAGCCAGGCGAGTGTGCGCTCGTAGCAACCGATGCTGGTGCGGTGGATGATCCAAGGACGCACCTTCTCGCCGTTCTGGTCGATGTAGTACATATCATACTGGTAGGAGAGGAGGGCGTCCCACTGTACGGTAATCATAGTGTCCTCCTTGCCATATACGTTGCGGGCGTTGATATCGACCTTGGGGCCGTAGAAGGCGGCCTCGCCTATGTCCTCGGTGAAGGGGATGTTCAGTTCGGTGAGGATTTCCCTGATGTGCTGCTCGGTCTGCTCCCACACTTCGGGCTCGCCTATGTATTTCTTGCGGTTGTTGGGGTCCCATTTTGAGAGGTGGTAGGTCACATCGTCCTGGAGTCCGAGGGTCTCAAGCACATATTTGGTCAGCGCGAGGCACTGCTTGAACTCATAGACCATCTGGTCGGGGCGCACGATGAGGTGCCCTTCGGAAATGGTGAACTGGCGCACGCGGGTGAGGCCGTGCATCTCACCGGAGTCCTCGTTGCGGAAGAGGGTGGATGTCTCACTATAGCGGCAGGGCAGGTCGCGGTAGGATTTCTGGCCGGCCTTGAACACATAGTACTGGAAGGGGCAGGTCATGGGACGGAGCGCAAACACCTCCTTGTCCTTGTCGGGGTCGCCCATCACGAACATTCCGTCGCGGTAGTGGTCCCAGTGGCCTGAAATCTTGTAGAGGTCGCTTTTGGCGAAGAGGGGGGTCTTGGTGCGCATATAGCCCCACTCGTTGTCCTCGAGGTCCTCAATCCAGCGCTGCAGGGTCTGGACTATCTTCGCTCCCTTGGGCATCAGCAGGGGCAGGCCCTGACCGATTACATCCACGGTGGTGAAGAGTTCCATCTCTCGTCCGATCTTGTTGTGGTCGCGGTTCTTGATGTCCTCAAGATACTCGAGGTATTTCTCGAGGTCCTCCTTGCTGAAGAATGCCGTGCCTGTGATGCGGGCCAGAGAAGCGTTGTTCTTGTCGGCCCTCCAGTAGGCGGTGGAGGTGGCTGTGAGCTTGAAGCCCTTTATCATCCTCACGTTGAGGATATGGGGACCGGCGCAGAGGTCGGTGAAATCGTCCTGGGTGTAGATGGTGATGAGTTCGCCTTCGGGAATGGCGTCTATCAGTTCGAGTTTGTAGGGCTCGTTCTTCTCCTTGAAAATGGCGATAGCCTCTTCGCGGCTGACCTCGCGGCGCTCGATTCTGGGGCCTTTCTTGATAATGGCCTTCATCTCCTTCTCGATGGCTTCGAGGTCTTCCATAGTGAAGGGACGGTAGTCGAAGTCATAGAAGAAACCGGTTTCGGTGGCGGGGCCGATGGTGAATTTTGCCTCGGGATAGAGGTGCTTCACGGCCTCAGCCATAATATGGGCGGCGCTGTGGCGCAACACCTTGAGGGCCTCGGGGCTGCCGACATTCACAAGAGACAGGGTAGTGTCTGTGGTGAGGACTGTCCTCAGATCGACTACCTTACCATCAATGGTGGCTGCAACGGTCTGAGAGAGCAGCTCGTGGTCGTAATTGTTCAGAATGTCGATGATCGGGCTGGGTTGCTCGACGGAAACTTTGGCTTTGCCTGCAATTTCGATAATCATAATTGTCCTCTTATATTTATAAGTTATAAACTGCAAATATACTTATATTTGGCAAATTATCCATACTTTTGTGCGCTATGACCGTTCATCTTGTCACCAGAAAGTTCGAGGATCCCGCCGCATTCGTGACGAGGATGATAACCTATGCCAAGGGTTTCGCGGCCTGCGGGGCCCGGGTGCATCTTCATTTCCTGATGCCGAATTCGTCGAGGCTGCGCCTTGAAAACGCCCCCGAAGGGGTCACGGTCCATCACCTATGGGAAAATGACGGTTTTCTCTCCAGGAAGATCAGAGTCCTGAGCCGCGGTTCAAGCCTGCGCAAACTGGACAGGATGATAATGGGCGGGGACGTGATTTTTGCATACAACGAGGAACGTGCCGTGCTGCGCCACCTGCTCCGCCACAGGGGCAGGGCCACCATCATCACAGAGGCGGGGGAACATCCCTTTTACGGCGGTGCCTCCCTTGGCAAACGCCTTGCCCTGCGCGACAGGATGCGCATGATACTCAAAACGGACCTGCTGCTCACAGTGTCGCAGTCGCTTGCCGCCTATTTCACCGGCCTCGGGATGGACGCGTCCAAGGTGAGGGTAATCAACACTTTTGTGGACAGGGACCGTTTCAGACCCTGGGCTGAAAAGTGCAGGGGCCGCAGGTTTTACACCATCGCATATTGCGGCACTGTATCAAGACACAAGGACGGCGTGGACGACCTCATAAGGGCCTTTGGCATCTTCCACAGGACACATCCGGAGTGGAGGCTGAAAATCATCGGCCGCGGCGAGATTAGCCGGATGCAGGATTTCGCTCGGCAGGAGGGTGTGGCGGAATTCGTGGACTTCACGGGCGGGATGCCCTCGGCCCGGATGCCCGAACTGCTCTGTCAGGCTGACATCTGCGCCCTTGCCCGGCCCTCCTCGCTCCAGGCCACCCACGGCTTCCCGAGCAAACTCGGGGAGTACATCTCAACGGAGCGTCCCTGTGTGATTACGGATGTGGGTGACATAGGACTTTTCCTCAAGGACGGGGAAACTGCCTCTGTGGTGCCCCCCGACAATCCGGAGGCCTTCGCATCCGCCTTGTGCCGGGTGGCGGACGACTATGACGCGGCGCTCGAGGTGGCGGGCAATGCCACGCGGCTTCTCGAGTATGAGTTCTCCGCCGAAGAACAGATCAGACAACTTCTGAAGGATATTGAATAAAGGAAAGCCCCGGATGACCTTGACAGGCTCCGGGGCTTTTGTTGTGTGTCGCTTGGATTATTTGCTCAGTGCTGTGGCCACGTCAACAGCAACTGCTACGGTGGCTCCCACCATAGGGTTGTTGCCGATGCCGAGGAAGCCCATCATCTCCACGTGTGCGGGAACTGATGAAGAGCCTGCAAACTGGGCGTCAGAGTGCATACGGCCCATTGTGTCGGTCATACCGTAAGAGGCGGGACCTGCGGCCATATTGTCGGGATGGAGTGTGCGTCCGGTGCCGCCGCCGCTGGCCACTGAGAAGTAGGGCTTGCCCGCAAGGGTGCGCTCCTTCTTGTATGTGCCGGCTACGGGATGCTGGAAACGGGTGGGGTTGGTGGAGTTGCCGGTGATGGACACATCCACGCCTTCCTGCCACATGATGGCCACGCCTTCGCGTACGTCGTTGGCTCCATAGCATTTAACCTTGGCGCGGGGACCGTCGCTGTAGGGAGTCTCCTTCACGATGTTGAGTTTGCCTGTGAAATAGTCAAACTCGGTCTGCACGTATGTGAAGCCGTTGATGCGTGAGATGATGAGGGCGGCGTCCTTTCCGAGACCATTGAGGATGCAGCGGAGGGGCTCCTTGCGAACCTTGTCGGCCTTGGCGGCAATCTTGATTGCACCTTCGGCGGCAGCGAATGACTCGTGGCCTGCGAGGAAGGCGAAGCACTTGGTCTCCTCACGGAGAAGGCGGGCTGCGAGGTTGCCGTGTCCGATACCCACTTTGCGGTCATCGGCTACGGAGCCGGGGATGCAGAAGGCCTGGAGTCCCACTCCGATGGCCTCGGCGGCGTCTGCAGCCACCTTGCAGCCTCTCTTGAGGGCGATGGCGGCACCTACGGTGTAGGCCCACTTGGCGTTTTCAAAACAGATGGGCTGTGTCTCCTCACAGGTCTTGTAAGGGTCAAGTCCGTATTTTTCACAAATCTGCTCGCATTCCTCGATGGAGGCGATACCTTCTTTCTTGAGGGCCTCTATGATCTGAGGCATGCGGCGGTCCTGGCTTTCAAATTTAACTTCTCTCATAGCTGTTATTCTTTACGGGGGTCAATGTATTTAACTGCACCGGCCTCTTTTGAGAAACGGCCGTATGTGCCAGTCACTTTCTTGAGCGCTTCGTTGGCGTCTGTTCCTTTCTTGATTTCGTCCATGAATTTGCCCAGGTGGATGAACTCATAGCCGCAGATCTGGTCGTCCTTGTCAAGGGCGATGCGTGAGCAGTAGCCCTCGGCCATCTCGAGATAGCGAGCGCCTTTGAGTTTGGTGCCGAACATTGTGCCTACCTGTGAACGGATGCCTTTGCCGAGGTCCTCGAGTGAGGCGCCTACGGGCAGACCGCCCTCAGAGAAGGCTGACTGGGTACGTCCATAGACAATCTGGAGGAAGAGTTCACGCATTGCGGTGTTGATGGCATCGCATACGAGGTCGGTGTTGAGGGCCTCAAGAAGGGTCTTGCCGGGAAGAATCTCGCTGGCCATGGCAGCCGAGTGGGTCATTCCTGAACATCCGAGGGTCTCCACGAGGGCCTCCTCGATGATGCCGTCCTTGACATTGAGGGTGAGTTTGCAGGCTCCCTGCTGGGGGGCGCACCAGCCCACACCGTGGGTCAGACCGCTGATATCCGTGATTTGTTTGGCTTTCACCCATTTGCCCTCTTCGGGAATGGGTGCGGCACCGTGGTTGGCGCCTTTTGCAACGCAGCACATCTGCTGCACTTCGTGTGAATAAATCATAATGTTGTGTAAAAACGTTTTTAACTGATAGTCTGCAAATTTAATAATTTTATCCCTATATTTGCAATCGTACTAAAATTTATTGATGAAATTATGAAAAACAGGCTATTGCTTCTCATCGCCGCCGCCCTCCTGCTCTCTCAGGGCATATTCGCGGAGACGAGCGAGGAGAGAAAACTCAGACCGCACGAGATAGGCGTCACGGTCGGAGATATGATGTCGGAAACGCTTTTCTGGCACTCTACCGTCAAGGGAAACTACAGCGGAAGCGGCAATCCCAACGCCATATTCTACGAAAAACAGTCCTTCGCCTACACCCCGCATCTTGCCTTAGCATACCAGTACAGGGTGAACGGTTGGCTCGGAGTGGGCCTGACGATGGATTTCCAGCACACCTCATGGGACAAACTCGGATACAACAACACCAACACGCAGGTGAGCCGTTCGCGCGAGTGCTTCTTCAATCTCTGCATAATGCCGACGGCGAAGTTCACCTATATGCGCAGCAAGTATGTCAACCTGTACTCCTCCGTGGCAGTAGGCCTTGACATCAACGGCGGCACCGAGGTGGATTACCAGGGACACCATACGGCCTGCGGAGCGGCCCTTGATCTGAGGTTCTTTGGAGTCAGGGCAAATTATGACAGATGGTACGCCTCTCTGGACCTCGGCGCAATGTTCGGCCTGAAACGTATCAATACCGTCTATATCCTCGGTTCGAAACTTGTCTCATTCACAATAGGAGTAACGCTATGAAACAGATTAAACTCGCCGTACTTGCCATAGCATTTGCAGCCCTGGCTTCCTGTGCCCACGTTCCCGAAAAGTGGGTGGATTTTGAAACGGACTGGTCTGACCTGGATCCCAAGACATCCTTTGTGCCCTTCGAGGCTTCATCCTGCTATCTGACGGAAGAAAGCCTCAATGACTGCGCCCTCCCGGGAGGCGGCACAGTCGGGGATGGCGGCGCTGACGGCACAAAGACATCAAGCATTTATCCCACCACTATCGGCAAAGAAATCATATCCCTTGTCCAGTCGTCAAACATCAAGAGTTATTGCGGCACCTACTGGTCCGTGGATCAGGATGGCAGACCGGTTGCCATCTCAGGCAGGATTCTCGTGCCGGCGGACGGCAAGGTGTCGAGAGTTATGGTAGTGGGACACTTCACCATAGGCAACAATCTCGAGGCTCCCTCGCTGTCTTTCCCGCTTGAAGGCATCTTTGCCGGCAGGGGGCTGGCCGTTGTGATTTCGGACTACATCGGCTACGGAACCACGGTTGACAGAGTGCATCCCTACCTGTGCAACACCTTGACCGCAAGGAATGTGGTGGATATGTATTATGCCGCCCTTCCCTTCCTCGACTACATCGGCTGCACCCCCAAATACGATGACATCTATATAATGGGCTATTCTCAGGGCGGCGCCACTGCCATTGCCGTGCAGGACTATATTGAGAAGAGGTGCGACGACATAAAAATCCGTCTGAATATGGCGGGAGGCGGCCCCTACGACATTACGGCAACCTTTGACAAGTGGGTGGAAAACGACTTCACCGATTATCCCTGCGCAATCCCTATGGTGATTTACGGACTTGAGGCCGGCGAACACCTCCAGCTGGATTACTCCAAGGTCTTTCTGCCCAGACTGCTTCCGGACATCTATGACTGGATTAACAGCAAAAAATACTATATGCATGAGGTGACGATGCTGTTGGGTACCAAGAAAATCAGCGATATAATCACCGAAGACACGAGAAACAAGACAAGCGAGGCGATGGGCCCCCTATACTATGCGATGCAGAAAAACTCAATGACCTACAGTTTCAATCCTGTCGCTCCTCTGTACCTGTTCCACTCCATCGATGACAATGTGGTGCCTTTCGTGAACGCCGTGCTTCTGCGCGAGGCCCTCAAGAGCAGATCTGCAAATGTGACCTACAATTTCGGCAATTACGGTGCCCATTCTGCGGGCTTTATCCGTTTCCTTGCCACAAGTATAGGACTCCTTGAAACAAGAGGGGACATCTGATTTTATTGAAATGTATCCTATGAAAAGATTATTCACCATAATCCTGGCCTTGGCAGCGCTGGCTTCCTGCCGTCAGATTGAGCCGGAATATACGGTCGAGCCCACCGCTCTCAAAATCAGTCTTACCGAACTGACCTCCAAATATGCGACAGTGAGCATAATTCCACAGAATTCGGCGGCATATTACTACTACACCGTATTGTATAAGGATTTCTATGACGAGTATGCCCTTTCAGATGACCATATCATACAGATTTGTCTCGACATCGCATACAATGAGTACATCGACTGGCGCTATGACTACCTTCTGCAGGATGAGAAGTATATAGCAAGTTTCCAGTCCCACAGCCTTTTCCTCGGCGAGGTATCCGATTTCTATGCAAATCTCGGTCAGGGCGAGTCCTATATCATACTTGCGTTCTGCGTCAACCCCAACACCAAGGAACCTATGGGCCTGCTTTGGAAAAAGGAATTCACGGTTCCCCAAGCTGAGACCACTGTGAGCACGATGGTGATAGATTTCGGTGTCGCCGATGATCCTTCCGATGAGGAGACGAGCCTGCGCATTTCGCTGCGTCCTTCAGACAAGAACCTGCCCACGAAAGAGCCCTATGTATGGGGCTGGATTTCCCTTGAAAACCTTAAGAAGGATTTTGGCGGTGACATACCTGCATACGTTGCGGAACTGATGAAGAGCACCGAGGAAGACTATGAAAAGCTCGCCCAGGCCCTCAGGCGCGACGTTTCATTGGAACTCTGCCCGGATCTTGAGGTGGACGAGGATTATGTTGTGGTTGCAGTCCCTTATAGGGACAACTGGAGAAAGAGTCTCTATTACAGGCAGTTCACATACAAGAAAGGTATTGAACTCAGCTACTCCCACAGCAAATATCCGGAAGAATAGTCCTATTTCTTCGGCTCAACGTGAATGATTATATAGACATCGTTGCCGAAGCGTTCCCTTATGTCGGCCTCCATCGACCTGGTGATGGCGTGTGAATCCCCGACTGTCATATTGCTGTCCACACGTATATGGACCTCCACTGAATAGGATGGCCCGATGCGGCGTGTGCGCAGGTGGTGGGGGTCGCTCACATCCTTGTATTTGCCGATGATGTTCAGTATGTCCTGCTCAAGCTCTTCGGGAAGGGATCTTTCCAGAAGGTCGCCCAAGCCGGGAATCATAAGCGTCACTGACACTTTTACGATGAGGACGCTGACTATGAATGCGGCTATGGGGTCGCAGATAACCCATTTGTCCCCGAGCAGGAGGGCCGCCCCGATTCCGATGAAGGTCCCTATGGAGGAAAGGGCGTCGCTGCGGTGGTGCCAGGCGTTGGCTTCCGTGGCGGGAGAATCCTCCTCACGGGCCACCTTCCTTGTCAGCCTGAAGAGTATTTCCTTTGCCAGAATGGAAAGGGCCGCGGCAACGAGGGCTATCGTGCCCGGCCTGTCGGGAAGCACACCTTCGGTGAATACCGCCGTGATGCTCTTTATGCTGTCTATCATTATCCCTATGCCCACAGCACCGAGCATAACGGCTATCACTACGGAGGCAAGGGTCTCGAACTTGCCGTGTCCGTAAGGATGGTCCCTGTCAGTGGGCTTTGAGGAGATTTTCACGAACACCAGCACGAGTATGTCCGTGACAAAATCAGTCAGCGAATGCACGGCATCGGCCACCATTGCGCTGCTCCTGCCGACAAATCCTGCGAAGAATTTGAAGATCAGGAGCAACACATTGACCAGGGC
>JABUTN010000022.1:0-3863 GCA_021443665.1 Bacteroidales bacterium
CTTTACGAGAGCGGCGACAAGGAGCGTGCCGTGGAGGTGTTGGACAAAATGCAGGAAAAGATTTCCACAAAGAACCTTCCCCTGAACACAGCCTTCCTCTATTCCGTGAACGAGTATATGGTGCTCCAGGCAATTGAGATTTATTCGAAAAGCGGCGCTATAGGCAAGGCTATGGACCTTGGAAGGGCCTTTATGGACGAGACCTACCTCGCCCTGGTCTTCTATGCCAATCTCTACAAGGACGGGCTTTGTGACGGGCAGGAGATACAGACCAACGCCCAGTTCTACTACTACACCGTTGACCTTGTCAAGGAGTTTGCCCCTGAGGTGGCAGACGAATATGAAGAACGCCTTAAAGATATCATAGAATAACATGAAAAGATTACTCTTGTCCGCAATCTGCGCCCTTTCGATGTGCGCCTGCTGTTTCAGCCAGAGCGAGACCCGCTCGATTACAGTCACCGGAGTCGGCAATGTGTCAGTCAGCCCCGATGCCATCGTGATAGACCTCAACCTGAGTTCCACCAACAAATCCTATTCAAAGGCAATGGAGGAAAACGCCCTGAAGGTGACACAGTTGGAAAAGGCTCTCGAGAAAGCCGGTATGTCCAAGGACATTATGACGAGCAGCAACCTGAACATCTATCCCCGCAACGAGAGCCGCAAGGACGGGAATACCTGGAAAGAGGTGTTTATCGGCTACTGCTGTTCCCAGAGCCTCAAGATAGAGTTTCCCGCTGACACCAAGCAGCTTGGCAAGGTGCTCTCGGCGGTGGCGGGCTGCGATGCCGAACCCGGCCTTAACATCAGGTTCATCGTCAAGAATCCCGAGGCAGTGAAGAATGCCGTACTGAAGAATGCCGCTGAAAACGCCAAGTCAAGGGCTGAGGCCATCTGCGAGGCTTCTGGCGTGAAACTCGGCAAACTGCTCAAGGTGAGCTACAACATCCCCAACCACGACTACAACAGCCGCTCCTTTGTGAATTTCTCAATGAAGGCGGTGGCAGCGGAGGCCGAGGTGGCGGATATGGCCTTCAATCCCGAGGATGTGAAAATCAAGGATGAAGTGACCTTTGTGTGGGAAATAAAGGATTAGGGAAACCTAACCGACCATCCAGACGAGGACGTGGTTGCGGAACACCTCGTATTCCAGTTCAAACTCCTCCTCTTCTCCATCTTTGTGGATAAAGACTGCTTCAAGCTCCCCGTCATCGTGGGGGGTGAAGCGGTCTATCTCTATCTGCTCGGCGAAATCCACTCCATAGAGGGACATCCTCTTGAAAATGGCTTCTTTGGCGCACCAGTATATCGCGAGCTGGAGATTGTGGTTCTTGTCCTGCAGGTCCTCAAGTTCGTCCTCTGAAAGGGCTTTCTTCTCCACGGCGGAGAAATCGCGGTCCAAAGCCTCAATGTCGATGCCCACCATCTCGTCGGGATGGGTGATGACGGCTGCAAAGTTCTTGGTGTGCGTGATGCTGATTTCGTCAGCGGTATTCTGGAGATAGGGCTTGCCGTTGTCGTGGTGGCCCATATAAAGCTTCTCGGGGAAGAGTATGTTCAGAAGAGCCCGCACCGCGAGTTTTTCCTTTCTTCTTTGTTCGCTTTTTGTGATTGTGAGCTCTTCAAGCTCTTCAGTAGGGATAGGTGCGCAAATCTGGCGTAAGTGATCCTCGTCCTCGTCGATAGACCAAACGGCTATGCGAGCACCATTGTCAAGAGTTTTGAGTGAATATAGACCCATATATGGTTTGAATGTTCAAGGAGCAAAGATATAGTTTTTTTATTTAACTTTGCGCTGAATTAAGTGAAAAGGATATCAAATGAAAAATTTTGTCAAAGAACTTGAGTGGAGGGGTATGATCCACGACATAATGCCGGGCACGGAAGAAATGCTCAACAAGGAACTTTCATCGGCCTATGTGGGCATAGACCCCACGGCTGACTCTCTCCATATAGGACACCTGGTGGGCATAATGATGCTCAAGCATTTCCAGAACTGCGGCCACAGGCCCATCTGTCTCCTCGGTGGCGCAACCGGAATGATAGGCGACCCTTCAATGAAATCCGCTGAACGCAACCTCCTTGACGAGGCCACCCTGCGCCACAATCAGGAGTGCATAGGGGAACAACTCTCCCGTTTCCTGGATTTTGACAGCAAGGCTCCGAATGCCGCCCTTCTGGTCAACAACTATGACTGGATGAAGGACTACAGTTTCCTGAATTTCGCCCGTGACATCGGCAAAATGATAACGGTCAACTATATGATGGCCAAGGACTCCGTGAAAAAGCGCCTGAGCAGCGAGACACGCGAGGGAATGTCCTTCACAGAGTTCACATACCAGCTCCTCCAGGGCTACGATTTCCTCCATCTTTACGAGACTGAAGGCTGCCGTCTGCAGATGGGAGGCAGTGACCAGTGGGGCAACATCACCACGGGTACGGAACTGATTCGCCGCAAAAACGGCGGCGAGGCCTTCGCCCTGACCTGTCCCCTGATCACCAAGGCCGACGGCGGCAAGTTCGGCAAGACGGAGAAAGGCAATATCTGGCTCAGCGCCAAACTTACATCCCCCTACACCTTCTACCAGTTCTGGCTGAACGTGAGCGACGAGGACGCCGCCAAATACATCAAGATCTTCACTATGCTGACCCAGGAGGAGGTTGAGGCCGCCATCGCGGAGCACGCCCAGGCACCCCACCTGCGCAGTCTCCAGAAACTGCTTGCCCGCGAAATCACCATTATGGTCCACGGAGAGCAGGAGTATCAGAAGGCAGTGGAGGCTACCGGCATCCTCTTCGGCAAGGCCACTTCCGAGACACTGAAAGCCCTGGACGAACGCACCTTCCTGGATGTTTTCTACGGAGTGCCCGTGTTTGACGTGAAAGCGGAGCAGATTCCCGCAAATGTGATAGACCTTCTTGCGGTCACCACAAACATTTTCCCCTCCAAGGGCGAATGCCGCAAGCTGATTCAGGGCAACGGCCTGTCACTGAACAAGGACAAATGCACCGATGTTGCCAGGGAAGTGGGTGAGGCTGACCTTCTGGGAGGCAAATACCTGCTCGTGCAGAAGGGCAAAAAGGACTATTTCATCATCAGACTCGTAAAATAATGGAAGGCGAAAGCACCAGACAACTGAAAGTGGCCCGCGAACTGCAACGCGACCTTGCGGAAATTATCCGTGCCAAGGGAATGGCGGCATACGAGGGGGCTATGGTATCCGTCAGCGGCGTGAAAATCAGCCCGGACCTTGCCTCGGCGAGGGTTTATGTCAGCATATTCCCTTCGGAAAAGGCCGCATCCGTGATGAAGACGCTCGAACAAACCCAGCGCCAGATAAGGGGCGAACTCGGCCGTATGGTGGCCAAACAACTGCGGATAGTGCCCGAATTGAACTTTGCCCTTGACGATTCGCTTGACTATGTCGAGCGGATTGACGCATTGTTGAAGAAATAAAACTCCCCGAGATGTCCCTGAGGAGCTTCATAGCGCGGCGTTATCTTTTCGCGAAGAAGTCCCACAATGTCATCAACATAATTTCGCTTATCAGCGGGATAGGCATCGCTGTGGGCAGTTGTGCCCTGGTGGTGGTCCTGTCAGTGTACAACGGTTTCGAGAGCATTGTGCGCGGGATGTATGACAAGGCCAGCCCCGACTATGTGGTGCTTCCCGCAAAAGGAAAGTCTTTTGTGCCGGAGGCATCCGCAATGGAGTCCTTCTCCGCGCTTGCCCGTGTGAGCGAAGTGGTGAGCGACCACGTTTTCGCAAGGTATGCGGACCAGCAGAGCCTTGCCCTGCTCTGCGGTGTGGACAGCAGTTACGCTCCCGCCGGCGGGGTGCTGCGCGAAGGCGAGTGGAAACT
>JABUTN010000022.1:4135-15468 GCA_021443665.1 Bacteroidales bacterium
TGACGCCTCAGGCGTGACGGCCCTCGGCAGACAGCTGAAAAAGACTTTCCCGGCTGAGGACTTCATCATCAAGGATAAATATGCCCAGAACGAGACGGTCTATAAAATGATGCGTTACGAGAAGATAATCATCTTCGGCATATTGCTTTTCATTATTCTGGTGGTCGCCTGCAATGTCTATGGCTCGCTTACGATGCTGATAATCGAGAAACGGGGCGACATTGCCACCTTGAGGAGTATGGGCGCTTCAGAGGCCCTCGTAGGCTCGATTTTCACCCTGGAGGGTATGATGATAACGCTGCTCGGGCTTGTGTCGGGGATGCTGCTCGGACTGCTGCTCTGCCTGCTTCAGCAGAAGTTCGGAATCATAGGGATGCCGGGCGATTTCCTGGTGCAGTCCTACCCTGTTGTGGTAAGGTCTTTTGACTTGATTATCAGCTTTGCGGGAGTGCTTCTTATAGGCGTTTTCATCACGTTTTTCCCTACGAAAAGCACCCTGAAAAAAATGCTTTGATTTTTGCATCAAATTTTATTAAATTTGCGCGATAACCCTAATTTGCGCGCAAATGATAGATTTAAAACCCATAGCGGAGTCCTTCGCTCTCGAATATCAGAACGCCGCCATTTCCCCCGCCCATCTCTTCAAGGCAGTGCTTCACAAGGAGGCAGGTTTGGTTGCGTTCATCGAAAAGGACCTCAAACAGGATTACTACTACCTGCAGGAGTGGGCTGATGTCCAGATGCAGCTGCTGCCCAAGACCGCCAAGCCCCACAGGGGTCTTGATTATGACGACGAGTCGGAAGCGGTGCTCTCGGAGGCCGACAACTACAGAATCAAGTTCGGTCTGGACGAAATGAGCCCCGAGTGCATACTCGCCGCCCTGATGACTCCCGGCGTGGGTTTCAGTTTCGACCAGCTCAAGACTATGCCCCTCACGGCAAACGACATCTGCCAAAAGATGGGCACATCCAACTTTGCCGCCACCCCCGCCGCCGAGGCCAAGCCTATGGCAAAGGGAGGCACCAGCGGGGAAATGCTGAAGAAATACTGCACGGACTGTCTGGCGGAGGCCGCTGCCGGCAAGTTGTCCGCCGTGGTAGGTTTCGAGAAAGAGGTTGAGAACATCTATGAAGTGCTTGGCCGTATGACCAAGAGCAGCCTCATCATCACCGGTGATGCCGGAGTGGGCAAGAGTTCGCTGCTGCGTGCTCTGGTGCTGAAAATAAGCAAGGGCGAGATGCCGGCGTTCCTGCAGGGCTGCAAGGTGTATGAACTTGACCTTGCCTCCATCGGAGCCGATGCCGGCTACAAGGGCGAGGTTGAAGACCGCTTCAAGAAGTTGCTCGCCGAAGTGCGCGACACAGACAATTGCGTGCTTGTGATTGAGCACATAGACAAGATCTTCGACAAGCAGGGCACTCTCTTCGGAGGCTCCACCATACTCAAGCAGAGCCTGGAGAAGGGCGGCATCAAGCTGATATGCACTGCCACCATCGACGGCTACACCAAAGCCATAGAGACGGACAAGGAGTTCAACAACCGCCTGGAGAAAATCAACGTGGAGGAGCCCGGCGCAGACCGGACTCTTGAGATCATAAAGGGCGTCATCGGCGAATACGAGAGTTTCCACGGCCTCAAGACCTCTGAGCCCGTAATGGTGGAGTCCATCCGCCTTGCCAAACGCTATATGACGGAAAAATGCCTTCCCGATTCAGCCTTCGACCTCATCGACAGGGCGATGGCTTCCGTGAAGGCGGGTACCGTCGGCGGCGAGAATGCCGGTGAGGGCGTGCTGGCCGAGTCGCATCTTTATGGGGTGGTCGCCAAGAAGACGGGCATCCCTATGGGCAAGGTCCAGTCATCCGAGCGCGACAGGCTGATGAACGCCGAGGACATCATCAAACAGCGCGTGGTCGGCCAGGACCATGCCGTGAAGAAAGTGCTTGATGCCATATTCGAAAGCCGTTCCGGGCTCAACAAGAAAGGCCAGCCTATGGGTTCCTTCTTCTTCCTCGGCCCCACCGGTACAGGTAAGACAGAGCTTTCAAAGGCTCTTGCCGAGTTCCTCTTCCAGGATGAGAGCGCACTGATACGCTTCGATATGTCAGAGTTCAAGGAGGAGCATTCAGTGGCCCTGCTCTACGGAGCGCCTCCGGGCTATGTGGGCTACGAGGAAGGAGGTCTGCTGGTAAACAAAATCCGTCAGAACCCCTATTCCGTAGTACTTTTTGATGAAATTGAAAAAGCGCACAAATCTGTCTTCGATCTCTTCCTGCAGATACTTGACGAGGGAAAATTGCACGATCGCCTCGGTCGTGTAGGAGACTTTTCCAATGCACTTATCCTCTTTACTTCAAACATTGGCAGCAAATTTGTAGTAGAACAGTTCAACAGCGGAAAGATTCCTCAGAACAATGACCTGATGGACATAATGCAGGATTACTTCCGCCCCGAGTTTCTTGGCCGTCTGACGGAAATAATCCCCTTCTCGCCGATAACAGAGGAGACGGTGACCAGGATATTTGACATACACCTGAAAGGTCTGCTGAAGTTGCTCAAGGAGCAGAACATAGAACTGGAGATGAGTGAGGAGGCCCGACACCACGTCGCACTTCTGGGATTCAACCCCCAGTACGGAGCCCGCCCGGTGATCGGCATCATCCGCAAGATGCTCCGCAATCCTCTGAGCAAGAAAATCATCTCAGGAGAGATCAAGAGCGGGGACAAGGTGAGAGTGGAGCTACAGGGCGAAGAAATTGTATTTAAAGTATAACAAATTTATAAACATCTAAATTTTAACTATTATGGCAATGAAAGAAAACTTCATCTCAATGGCCCCGGATGAAGAGAGCAATGCGAAGGTGTCACTGATAGACCAGAACAAGACACTTATGATGGACCAGTACACCTCTGATGTACAGCCCGGCACCCCCGAGTTCGTGGAAGGAGTAACAAACATCAACGAGGCGTTTGACCGTTTCAAACCCCAGGTGGAGGTCAACTTCACCGATGCTGAGGGAGGCACTGTCACAGAGAATCTCAAGTTCGGCGAGCTCCGCGACTTTGAGGCCAACGGCGGCAAGGGCCGTCTGGTTGACAACAGCCCCTTCCTTTCAGGCACAAGGAAACAGATCGAGGTCAGTGCCAAGGTCAGGAAGAGCATCGAGAAGAACCGCAAGCTTCGTGACATCCTCGCAGACGACCAGTCCCGCGACGAGCTGAAGCAGATGCTGCAGGCAATGCTTGATGAATTGAGCTAACAGGGTTTAACAAAGGAAAAAGAAAGATTATGGCAGATACAGAAATGAAAAAAGCAGCTGCAGCTGAAGGCGCAGCGCAAGTGGAAAACGTAGCCCCCTCCAAGGACACGAGTGCGCTTCTTGACAAATTCGGTGGCTTCAATGCAATACGCGGCTTCATGCCCGATGCGGAAAACCTCAATCCCGCCAAAAAGGCAGCTAAGGCGGTTTTCCTCCAGGACAAACGTTTCGCTGACAAGCGCGAGTCCCTCAAAGACGAAATCTCAGCTTGGCTGAAACTTCTGGACGAGGGCAAGAGCACAGCCTCAGAGTTGGTCGATGCATGCAAGGCCAATGAGGAAAAATACCAGAAAGTGTTGGCACAGGGTATCACAGACGCCCTTTTCGAGACAAAGAATCTTGAAAGGTCTTACAGGGAGCTCGACTCCTTCTTCAAGACAGCCAATACGGACAAGGTGAAGAACCTCCGCCTCATCAATGTCTATAAGGATGACATTGCAGATGCAGACTCAGGCTTCGCCGGCGAAGTTGAGGCCCTCCTCCGTGACGGATTCGACCGCCTCTCGCTCAAGGACGCATACTCACTGATGGTAGTTCCCGGTGATGTCCTCAATGACAAGACCACGCTGCTCCAGTGGGCGAAGATAGCCTTCAAGTACAAAGTTCTTTTAGTTACTGACCACGCTGACGAATACTCCTTCGATGACCTTCAGGCCAATACGGAGCGCTACAAGGACAGCGACCAGTGCCTCCAGAATGTGGTGATGACAGCCAACTGGATTGTGGGTCGCGAGTCAGAGCAGCTCTCAGAGGATGAGAAGGAGGAAAAGGCATTCTTCATCCCTTCGGCCGGTGCCCTTGCAGGCAAGCTCTATGACGAGACCGCAAATATGGCACAGGGCGCAGGCGGCAAGAAATACGGCACGCTTGACGGTGTGAAGGGCGTGAAACTCGACCTCCTCAAATCCGAGATAGCAGCCCTTATGGACAACCAGGTGGTTCCTATGGTTTACTCGGAAGGCCGCGTGATGGCATTCAACAACACCAACCTCTACAACGGTGACAATGACGCCATGAAGGAATACCCCATCGTCCGCGTATTTGACTGGGTCAAGAAAGTTCTGATGAACTATGTTCACGAGGTGGCTCTGGAGAACTGGGATCCCTACAATTCTCCCAAGAACCTCAAGGCAAAAATTCAGGCTTTCCTCAACGACTACAAGGGTTACGGCAACCTCTTCCAGAATTACGAAATCAAAGAGCCTGTGCAGGACCCCGTTACCAAGCGAATCACCTGTGACATCAGCCTTACCCCCTTCTATGCAGCCAAGAACTTCGTGATTAAGGTCGCCGCTGACAGGAAGGACAAAGAGGCAGCCCTCCAGGAATAAAACAAACCCCAATAAAACCAACATTCTAAAAAAAAATCATTATGGCACAAACACCTGTAAAGCTCGAAGTCGACGGCTTCAAGGAGCGTGAAGTACAAATGGTGACCTACTCTTTCGAGCAGGCTACAGACGACGAAGGCCAGATGGCTGGTATCCCCCGTGGAGGCAGAATCATCATCAAAGTGAAAGCTATGAACGATGGTACTCCCGACTTGCTTCAGTGGATGCTGGAGCGCAATCTTCCCAAGAACGGCAAGATCAGCTTCAACGAAACCAAAACAGGCAAGGTCATGAAGACAATTGAATTCACCAACGGCTACTGTGTTGACTACACAGAGGACTGGGCTGACAAGCAGTTCCACTACGAGCAGATCCAGATCACTTGCCAGAACATCAAGTTCGGCAGCGTTGAGTTTGAAAACAAATGGGCATAAACTTTAAAAATTTACAATTATGGCACAGACACCAGTTACTCTCAAAGTAAAAGACTTTGAGGACAGAGAGGTTCTCCAGGTGAACTATCATTTTGACCAGGCCACCGATATCGAAGGCCAGATCGCCGGAATTCCCCGTGGAGGCCGTGTAAACATCAAAGTGAAGGCTATGAACGACGGTAACAACCAGTTGCTCCAGTGGATGCTTTCAGCCAATGATCCCCGCGATATGGAAGTCGCCTTCCAGAACACCATCGACGGCTCTGCAATGAAAAGTCTCAAGGGAACAGGTTGCTACTGCGTTAAATACACAGAGACTTGGGAAGAGGGCGTCGGTCACGTTGAGGACTTGGTAGTAGTATGCCAGACCCTCGAAAACGGTCCCGTTAAATTCGAGAACGCCTGGAAATAATCCGCATCAATATGCCTGGACCTTCCTGTCTCGCAGGGGGTCCGGGCTTTTGTCATTTTATAATATACCATGAGAGAGTTTACGGCAAAACTGAGATTCGACTCGGACAACAACCGGGTGTATGACTTGATGGATTGTTCCGTGGAGGCGGTCAGGAAGGACAACACCAACTTCCCGACCACAGGCCCGGAGTATATGATCAAGATCACGATGAAATCCCTGATTAAGGATGTATTCTACTATGACTGGTATAATTCAACCGACCAGAAGCGGAGTGGCACCCTCGTGGTGAGAATACCCACCATCCAGGGGATTCTGGCAAAGGAAATCGGGTTTACCGATGCCCGTCTGCTGTCCATAACGGAGAATTTCCGCAAGGAAAGGACCACAAATGATGAAAAGGAGAGCATCGGCGGGAATTCACGCCTGGTGACCCTGGTTTTCCTGACCACAACAATAAGCATTTAAGCTGCAATACAATGGCACTCACAGATATCAGCCTCGTGTTGGAAAGCATTGAAAACATCGAATTTTACGATGGCCCCGCATATACGGTATCGGAATACAATCTGCGGGTTGGGGAGATTTATGACATCGCGACAGGGGAAAGGACTTTCAACAAGCACTTTGAAATCACCATCTATGGTCCTGACAATGTCAAGGAGCGTCAGGACTTCTATCTGAAATACCTGAACCAGCTCCGTCAGCAGCACATCACCCTGATAGAGAACATCAAATGGGATGACGGCAAGATTGCCTCGTTCAAAAGCGCATACCAGATTCTGGGCTATGTCGTGGGGATGAAGGAGGTCTTCTCAAAACTTGACATAGTCGAATCCCACGTTCCCATCCGCCTGACGGTGCTCGCCAACGAGTTCAAGTACTATTGTAAGGAAATCAGACCTTACGAGGTCGTAATGCAAGGATAAGGAAATATGGGACAATATGTGACAATGGGAGCGATGTTGCAGTGCAACCAGGGGATGGCTCCCTCCTCTCTGATGGTTATGGATGCGTCCAGGCCTATGGTGGGCGGTATGCTTCAGGCCACAATTATGGATTTTGCCCCGATGACGAATGTGATGCCCTTCGGGATGTGCCGTTCCATGGCCAATCCTCAGGTGGCGGCCGCCACGGCGGCGGCGATGGGTGTTCTCACCCCTATGCCCTGCGCCCCCGTCATAGTGTCACCCTGGTCTCCTTCCGGTAAAGTGATGATAGGGGGGATGCCTTCGCTGATGAACAACTCCAAGTGCATGTGCGCCTGGGGAGGGCAGATCAGTATCAACAATGCCGGACAAACACAGGTCAACGAATGATACAGGAAGCAAAAGCGGCCATAGAAAAGGCTGCACAAAGTTTTTCAGACGAATATTTCAAGATGAAGATACGTTACGCCTTCATCTGCGTAAAGGCGCAGCCTGAGCAGTTGCTGAGCGTACAATATAAGATAGAGGACTCCACCCTTAAGATTGAGAATATGGCGGATGCGTGCCTTGCCGATGAATACACATTCCATATCTTCCCAAAGGAGAGATGGTTTATGGCCCTTCTGACAAAGTCCGTGCTTGAGGCGCATCCCAATTTCAAGGTGAAGTCCATAGACAGCCCCTATGTGCCCGACACCGGCTCCGCACTGCCCAAGGATCAGATTTTAGCAGTGGGTATGCCGGACATCAACAAGGACCTGCACGACCTATACGTCAAGGCGGCTGACCTCCTTTTTGACGAGACCAAGGCCCTTATAGAGGCTGAATATGCCAAGGCTATAGCAGAGGCCACGACGCATTTGAGCCTGGCCCCCGTAGAATTCCTGGACAGCTTGAAGGAAGAGCTCTGCCTGCACCACGACCTCTACATCTCCCAGTCGGAGAAACTCCACGACAGGAAGATAAAGGAGATAGAGGAGGCTTATGCCTATTATCAGGAGAACGGCGAAAGGCCGTTGTATTCGGAGCAGGCGAAGGAAGTGAAAATCGAGGAGGACGAACTGGACGAGGAGATTAAGCAACGAGTGATGAAGCAATACGGTCTGGACAAGGTGGGAGAGCAGCCGGCTGCCGCATCTTCTGCAGCCTCCGACGGGAAGGAAGAAATGTTTAACCCCGGCTCAATGATGTTCAATTAGGGTTGGAACACTTGGATACAGACAGAATCGCCTCAGCGCGTGTGATGGTGGTGGGTTGCGGGGCCCTGGGCAACGAGGTGCTCAAAAACCTCGTGCTGATGGGGGTGGAGCGGTTCTGGATAGTGGATTTTGACAAGGTGGAGCGGCACAACCTGAGCAGGTCTGTGCTTTTCCGCCTTAATGATGTGCAGAGCGGGAGATATAAGGCGGAAGTGGCCGCAGAGCGTTTGCGGGAATACAATCCGTCCGTGGAGGCTGTGCCCTTGGTCTGTGATTTCTGTCACGGAGTGGGTCTAGGCCTGATAATGGATATGGATGTGCTGATTTCCTGCGTGGACAACAGGTGGACGCGCTACATCATCAACCGCAAGTGTATGAGGGCCGGCAAGATGTGGGTGGACGGAGGGATATATGGCCTGGAGGGGACGGCAAGGGTTTTCGGCTATGGGCGGAACTGTTATGCCTGCAGCCTTGCACCCCAAAGCAGGGAACAACTCAGGCAGAGGTTTTCCTGCGCCACCGCCATAAGGAGGGCAGAGCAGAACGGAAGCGCCTTCACCACAGCGATTGCCGCCTCGGTGACGGGCGCGGTACAGGCTCAGGAGGCGCTGAAGATATTGTCGCCGGCGCTTGGGGACGGGGAGACGTCCCTTGCGGGAAAGATGTTTTACTACGAGGGGGAAAAGATGAGTGGACGGCTTGTCCGTTTCAGCGCATACGACGAAGACTGCCCCGAGCACGAGAGATGGACTCCGGAGGAGGGCAGGACATACAGGATTCACGCGAGTGCATCCGGGCAGTTGGGGGGAGCGACCCTCCGGCTGCGTGATTTCGCCTTTGTGGACCGGGTGGAGGACAAGGTCTCGGGAGAGATTTTCCGGCCTATGCTCCCGGACTACAGGGTGGAAGAATACATAAAGGGCAATCCCCGGACCTCGGCAAGGCTGATGTCTGACTTTTACCAGCACAGCCTGACGGAGCTGGACTCCGGCTTCCCTTATCCTGAACTGGATTTCAGGGCTTTGGGCTATGCTGAAAGGGATGTTGTGGAAATAATGGAAGAAGGAAGAATAAAGTACATAAAACTGATATAATTGTTTGTTATGGCAAAGCTGACAGTTGAGATTGAAACCAAAAGGGGAGAAACACTAAGAACCTGGTCATTCGTAACCCAAGATGATATTTCCAGCAGTGAAAACACCTTTAATACGGTTTCCGATATTGTGAAATGTACCGAAAATGGAACCGAAAAAGAGGTTTCCATTAATTTATCGCTTGACCGCTTCAAACTGCAGAAGCAGGTATATTCCCCCAATGTCCTGGATTTTACCCTTTGTGTGGAATCTTGTGTGGAATCCAAGGGAATGACAACCATAGAGATATACAGGACAGCCATAAACTCTGTCAAAGGCTGGCTGAAAGGACGGCAGGTGGCCATAAAGCACGGAGAATTTTCCATTGCGAGCAAGTACATCATTGAGAAGATGGAGGTAAAGGGGGAGGCCAAGCAAAGAATTCCCAATGAGGAGTCCGACGCATATCCCTCTTTCACCCTCTACTGTACAGCCTATTCCCCCGACTATTTCCTGACCCTGGACAAGTTCTGCAATGTGTTTACAATGCAGGACTTTCAATATGTGGTTTGCTGCACTTTGGGGCAGAAACTGAAAAAAAAGACCGACACTGACGGTAAGGTTGTAACAGTGAAAGAAAACACCAGTGAATACGAATGTTACGAAGATTTCACTAAGCCTTGCGATATGTACAAGTTCCAGAATGAGCTGAATATACAGATTGCGGATTTGGGAACCTTGTTGGTAACGAGTACAACGGACAGTACAAAAAAAAGAATAGACAATACGAAGAAGGATAATGGTTATTTTGAGCATATAACTAATACGACGATTCCCTATCTGGTCCAGTACAACGAGTCTTTCTACAATTTCCTGAGGAGAGTGTGCTATCGCAGCGGGGAGTACCTGTTCTATGAAAAAGGGGCATTTTATATAGGTCGCGGAAAATTGGGGGAAAAAAGCAAGAACATTGAATATAAAACCGAAGACGAGACGGGGCTGATGGGGAATGCCGAAGTGGCGAACCCATCCGGTCTGACAAATAACCATTTCATAGAGGTAAAATCCTGGGATTACAGGAAAATAAAATATGAATTGGATAAGGGTGAAAAGGATTGCTTCAAAGATGGAATCAATGTAGATGAAGGAAATTTACTGGACAAGTACAATGATGAGATGTCAACGAAGGAGTTTGAGAAGAATGAAGAGGCAACTTCGTCAGCATACAACAAGATGGATTCTTTCAATGACAACTTCAACCGCATTCTCAGGGCCCAGACCTTTGCCCTTGCAAACACAGGCATATCGTCTTACCATTTCCTGCAGGGCATAATGGCTCTTTCAATGAGAATCGTAGTGTCTGCAACCGTTTACGGAACAATGTGGGAGGGAAAAGATTTGGAGGGAACATATACAAAGATTTGGAATATTAATGATACAAACTCTTGGAAAGAATCCGGGACGGATTTCTATAATACGATACAAAAGAATATCCTCGAAGCGCACAAAGGAGCATTGAACCTTAAATTCACGAACAAGATAGAGGATGTATATGTCGGCCAGGAAGTGAAACTGACGCGCGATCTACTTGGAATGGGAAAGCAATACATAGTGAATGAGGTCAGCCTGACATTTGAAAACAAGACATTCGGGTACGGTCTTCGGGTGGTGCCCGCCGAAAACAAGGTTCCCGACCTGCACGAAGAGATACCCCTTACGGTCACATCCGGCCCCCAGGCCGCTGTGGTGACGAACAGTCTGGACCCTGAAAATATGGGGCGGGTGAGGGTGCGTTACTTCTGGCAGAAACTCAATGAACTGAAAAGCGGTTCCTCCACATCGCCGTTGATGCGTGTCACCTCTCCTATGAAGACAGGTTCGAGAGGCTTCTCCTTCGTTCCCTCCGAAGGGGATTTTGTGATGGTGGACTATGAGTATGGCAATATGGAGAAACCCTACATTATTGGAGCCCTTCCAAACAATGCAATCAACAGTGAATGCAATACCGGGGACAGGTGGGAGACTAAAAACGGCTGGATGTGGAACAATGACAGAGACGGGGGCCTCCATCTCTCAAGCAGCATTTCCTCCATCAACGGGCATACCATCAAGTTCAATGATCCCAAGAAGAGTGCGGCCCTGGGGATGTCTCCTATGGGTCCTATGTTAAATGCGGCATTGGGTCTCGTAGAATGCAATAAAGCGACCTCAAACGGATGGCCGGCAGGAGGCATTACCATGAGTGATACTTTGGGCACGTACAGCATAGATATGAGCGCCGACAAGAGGGAGATTTCCATAAGCTCGCCGATGGGCGAGGTGAAGATCAATTCCCTCCTGGGAATCTCGATAGAGGCGCCCAAAGGTGATATCTCGATAAGGGGTATGAATATCAATATAGAGGCTGGAAACAACCTGACGATAAGTTCGGCAAATGCCTTTAAGAAGGGCTTGAGAAAGCGTTCAGGCAAGAGTGTTGCGGATTATGCAAATTTCGGATTGCCGATTCTCGCCCCAATCGCCAAAATGGCATTTGATTTTGATTTCCTGAGGAAGTTGCTTCAGGTATTCTGGTGTCCCATTCAGGGTACCATTGAACTCTACACTCCCGGAAACATCCTGCTGAACCAGTGT
>JABUTN010000023.1:0-5599 GCA_021443665.1 Bacteroidales bacterium
CTTATAGCCTGTTGTTACTCCTTTAATCATAGTTGTCTTTGTGTTTAATCCTCTGATTTTACGGCAAAATTACGTCTCACGTCTGCCATATTGCGGCAGAGGCATTTGCGCTAACTACATATTGAGAAAAAAAAAGAGCCGACGTATCATACGTCAGCTCTACAAACAATTCAATAAATTCACTTATAGCATCCCTTCGCACCAGGGCATCTCATCCAGAGATATCCAGCCGGCATCCTTGATTTCGCGGAGGAAGAGTTTGGCGCACATCACGGCGTCGGCGCCGGCGCGGTGGTGGTTCTCGCAGTCGATGTCGAACTCGTAACATAGGTTCTCGAGGCTGTTGGACGGGAAGTCGTACAGATGCCTTGCGGCTCGGCAGGAACAGAACACGCGCAGGTCGGGAAGAGCGAGTCCGGATTCCTCGAGGGCGTGCCTCAGGCAGCTCGCGTCAAAGACGGCGTTGTGCGCCACAAGCACGGGAGTCCGCTCGAAATACGAACGCAGTTCGCTGTCCCACAGTTCGGCAAAGGAAGGAGCGTCGGCAGTCTCGTCAGGCTGTATGCCGTGAACCTGGATGTTCCACCAGTTGTACACGTTGCCCTCCGGCTGCACGAGCCAGGATTTCGTCTCCACTATCTTCCCGTCCTTGACGATGCAGATGCCCGCCTCGCAGATGGACGAGCGCCTTGCTGTCGCCGTCTCGAAGTCAAGGGCGATAAAGTCAAGTCCCTGTATCATCGAGCACCTCCTTTTCCGTTGTATCTGAAATTCAGTTCGTTGGCATAATAGCCCATCACCTCGCGAACCGAGGCCGGTTCCAGAATCTCCGCCTGGTCGGCCATTGCGAGAGCCGCCTGGTAGAACTCGAGATTTGGCCTGAGCAGGTATTCGAAGGTAGCCGACTGGTCGTCACCCGTAATCTCCTTCTGCGACTCGTGCAGGGGGAGTGTCCGTAGGTAGTCCGCCTTCTTGCCGAAGGCCTTGATGACTATCCTCTGGCAAGGCTCGTCTGACCTGATTATACCGATGCAGCCGTTGAAATACTCTTCCGCGCTGAATTCTTTCTTCATCACGAAAGTCTCGTCAGTCGCTTCAACCTCGTGGATACGGTCCAGCGAGTAGTTGCGGAAAACGTCCGCCGGCTCAATTCCCCTGCGCTCGTTCATCTCGGAATAATACGGACTGCGGGCGATGACGTACCACCTGCGGTTGACCACCTTCAAAAAATATGGCTCTATAGTGAAAGTGTTGGGCTCGCCCCTCCAGAAACTCTGATAAGTGATCTTCAGCACCCGGTTCTCCCGCATCGCCTCGGTGATGGTCGTGAGCCAACGGCTGCCGGAAGGGATGTTCTCGAAGATGATGCGCCCCTGCAGCGACTTGTCGGCATTGAGTTGGTTCATAGTGGAATAAGAGTCGATGAGCCACTGCGAAAGGTCGTTCGTTTTCTGGCTCTCGCTCTCGTCGATGAAGTACGAATAGCCGTTGCGGCAGTCGCATCTGATGCAGACACCGAAAAAGTCCTCGGCCGTGTCGATGTGCCTTTTGAGGGTGCGCTTCGAGAGTTCCTCCCCCGCGTCATTGAGGTAGGAGTCTTGCCACAGCCTGTTGAGTTGTTCGTAGTCTATCTTGCCGCGCCGTCTGATTGTGTCTATGAGCCAGATGCAGCGGTCCAGTTTGAGTGATGACATAAAATCGGTTTTGAATTACGTCACAAAGATAGGAATATGTTCGGTCATTTTTTGGCAGAGGTAAAATATTGCTTGTCTAAATAATACATGTTACTTTTGCGGTCAATTTTAATGGAGAGTCAATAAACTAATTCGGATTCGTAAATGTCACAACCCAAGAGAATCAGCAGAAAGAATGTGGAGAGCATGTTTGACCGCATTGCGCCGGACTATGACAAGTTCAACCACATTCTTTCTGTGGGAATAGACCGCAGATGGCGCAAGGAGGTCATCGGGATTGTTTCCCAACATAGTGAGAACAAATGCATTGCTGATTTTGCAACGGGTACGGGAGATCTGGCGGTGGCCCTTGCGGAAAAGCTGCATCCTGCAAGCCTGATAGGGCTTGACCTGTCCAACGAGATGCTGCAGGTGGCGAGGCGCAAGGTGAGGGAACACAAACTGGAGCAGATTGTTTCGCTGCAGAAGGAGAACTGCGAAAGCACTTCCCTGCCTGATTCCTGCGTGGATGCGGTGACCACAAGTTTCGGCATCAGGAATTTCAACTCGCCCCAGAAGGGACTGCAGGAGATGCTGAGGGTGCTAAAGCCGGACGGAATGGCGGTGGTGCTGGAATTCAGCACCCCTCGGAAAGGCCCGGTCGCCTCATTTGTGAGATGGTACTACAATAACGTCATCCCCTTTGTGGGCAATCTCATCTCAAAGACCAAGGCCCCGTACAGGTATCTTCCGGCCACGATTTTCGAATTCCCCGACGGGGAGAGGTTCTGCTCAATGATGCGCGATGCCGGTTTCCGTAATGTCCGCTACAAGTCACTGAGTTTCAATATGGTAAATATTTACATAGGAGAACGCTGACTATGGGCGCCTTCAAGAAATGGTTCCTGATGATCAGGCCCTTCACCCTCTCCGCGAGCCTCTCCCCTGTCATTACCGGCCTTTACGCCGCCTCGCTGCAGGGGAGGCTCAATGTGTATTCCGCCCTCGCGACAGCGCTTTGCGCGATGTGTCTGCAGGTGCTCAGCAACTTAGTCAACGACTACTGCGATTTTAAGCGCGGAAGCGACGGCCCCGACCGCCTCGGCCCGGTGAGGGCAGTCTCGGCAGGTACCGTTTCCCCTGAAGCGCTCAAGCGTGCAATATACATCACGGTCGCGCTGTGCGTCATCCTGGGGGCCTGCCTCATCTGCATCGGCGGGCTGCCGGTATTGCTCATAGGCGTGGCAGCGATGTTCTTCGCCTGGCTCTACTCCGCCACCTCGCACTCGCTGAGCCATCTCGGGATTTCGGATTTCTTCACGCTCACGTTTTACGGCTTTGTGGCCAGCCTCGGCACCACATACATACAGACCGGCCTCTGGTCGCCCCTTTCATTCTGGCTCGGACTCGCCTGCGGTGCTATAGCCACTGCCATCCTCACGACCAACAACATCCGCGACATCGAGCAGGACAGGAAGGCAGGGAAAAAGACCATTATCGTCAGACTCGGCACCTGTTTCGGGAAAATTTACTACCTTGCGTGCATTGCGGTCCCCGTGGTCATACTCTTTGTTTTGAAGAGTTATGCTGCCGGTGGATTGATTGCCATATACGGCCTGTGCCTGTATGCACTCTTCCTGAAGGCTAGGGGCCGCGGCTACAACAAGATACTGATGCTCACTGGATTATACGACCTTTTATTCGCACTTTCAATATTATTGCCATGATAGAACAGATGCTCGAACACAACCGCAGGTTTGTGGAAACAAAAGCCTATGAGGAATTCGTGACAAGCAAGTATCCCGACAAGAAGATTGCCATTGTCACTTGTATGGACACCCGTCTTGTAGCCCTGCTCCCGGCAGCCCTCGGCCTCAAAAACGGGGACGTCAAGATTATCAAGAACGCCGGCGGCACCATCACCAACCCCTTCGACTCTACAATGCGTTCGCTCCTGGTTGCAGTATATGAACTCGGCGTGAACGAGGTGATGATAATCGGCCACACAGGCTGCGGGGTTCAGGGTATGGATGCCGGCGAGATGCTTCACCTGATGAAGGAACGGGGTGTTGACGAGGAGCACATCCAGCTGATGCGCCACTGCGGCATTGACCTTGACTCCTGGCTCCACGGTTTCGACGACACGGAAAGCGCCGTTCTCGAGACTGTCGATCTGGTGAAGAACCACCCGCTTATGGCGAAAGATGTCGTGGTGCGCGGCTACATTATGGACAGCACCACTGGTGAACTGAACCCTATCGGTATGTAAAATTATGAAGGAAATAGGAATAGAAAGTCTTAACGACAATGTTTTCAGCCTTATGGGCAAGGAGTGGATGCTTGTTGCAGCCGGCACTCCGGACAATTTCAATATGATGACAGCCTCCTGGGGGTGCCTTGGTTGGCTGTGGAACAGGCCGGTGGCATTCGTGTTCATACGCCCCGAAAGGCACACTTTCGGCTTTGCAGAAAACAACGCTGCAATGACGCTCAGTTTCCTGGGCAATGACAGGAAGATGCGCGAACTCTACAACCTGCTCGGCACAAAGTCCGGCCGTGACATCGACAAGATGCACCTTGAGGGCCTGACCCCCACCCCTGCTCCTCTTGGCAGCGTGATGTTTGAAGAGTCGCGCCTGACGATAGTCGGAAGGAAACTCTTCATCACCGATATGAAGGAGTGCAACTTCCTCGACAAGTCCGTTCTGGAGCGATGGTACGGAGAAACTGAAGGTCTGCACCGCATCTATGTCGTGCAGATAGAGAAAGTTTTCGCTTCAACTGAATAAGGTCAGAAGGTCCAGCCGATGCCGAGCGCAAGCTGTTCGGAGAAGTCTATCCTGTCGCGGAACTCGGCATTCTGCTTTATTTTCTTGTCCGTGATCACTGTCGATCTGTAGGCCGCGTTGACATAGCCTGATTGCAGCATAAAGTTCAAGGAAAAGACTTTGGCGAATTTGAAGGAGAGACGCAAATCCAGAGTCATGTCAAAATCCCAGGCGGGGCCGTATTTCCTGTAGGGGAAGAAGAAGGAGGTCTGCACCCTTCCGGAGAATCTTTTCCGCTCCCAGGTGTATTTGAAATCTACATATCCTCCGAACATAAAGTTCACATCACCCCCGTTGGCCGCGAAATAGTCTCCAAGGCAGCCTTCTCTGGCCAGAGAGTCTCTAATAGTGCAGATGAGCAGGCGGCCTCCTATAGGGGTAACCCCAAGTTCGATATAGTTCTCTTTGGTGGCAAGGGGGCGCCACTGCAGTCCGGGACGTATGTCGATGTAGGCGGGAGAAAGAAAGCCTCCGACCCTGTACATTTTCACGTCTTCACCGCTGCCGGTATAAAAGCACTTCGGCGCAATGTAGGTGGTGAAGCGTATGTCTCCCGTGACAAAGAAACGGTTTATGAAGTTGTATGCCACGCTTGAGGTTAGTTCCAGATAGTCGTTCTTCTTCCTCCACTTGTAGGCCTTCAGGTCCTCGTCATATTTGTATTTGAGCTGGGCTATGAGTTGCGTGTCCCAGCGCCAGTTGCCCTTTCTGTGGTGCAGTGTCAGGTCCGTGTTCGTGGCGATGTTTGTGAAATTCTCGAACTTCTCAGCATTCAGCTTGACGTCAAAATTCACGGAAAGATTGATGGAGCCCTCCAGCCACCAGGGCTTCGCTTCCTCCTTCGGCTTCTCCTCCTTCGGGGGCTTCTCTTCCGAAGTCTTCTCCTCAACAGGTTTTGTCTCCACAGGTTTGTCTGTCGTGTTCTGGCCAAATGCCATAAAGCACACAAGTATGCCTAAAAGCGTAGAGAGAATTCTGTTCATGCTGCAAATATCGTAAAATTTATCTATCTTTGGGCTATATGAAACACATTTGCACCTACTTTCTTATTGCGCTTGGATGCTTTGTGCAGACGGCGTGTTCACAGAACAATGAGGA
>JABUTN010000023.1:5608-10220 GCA_021443665.1 Bacteroidales bacterium
CTTCCGTGCCAAAGGCAGATCAATCTCCAGGATATGGAGATGTACGCCTTCATCCACTATTCGCTCAACACCATTACCGACCAGGAGTGGGGCTACGGAAACGAGGAACTCAGCCTCTTCAACCCGCAGCATCTGGACTGCCGCCAGTGGGTGCGCAGCTGCAAGGAGGCGGGAATGAAGGGCATCATCTTCACTGCGAAGCACCATTGCGGCTTCTGTATGTGGCCCTCGGCCTACACCGATTATTCGGTCAAAAACACGCCCTGGAAAGACGGCAAAGGCGATGTAATCCGTGAACTCGCCGAGGCCTGCAGGGAATACGGCCTCAAATTGGGCATCTATCTCTCGCCCTGGGACCGCAACCACCCGGATTACGGCCGTCCCGAGTACATCACCTACTTTCGCAATCAGCTCAAGGAACTTCTCACGCAGTACGGCGACATATATGAAATCTGGTTTGACGGTGCGAACGGCGGAAACGGCTGGTACGGCGGGGCGGACGAGGTCAGGCAGATTGACCGCAGCACCTACTACGACTGGAAGGAAACCTACCGCCTCATCCGCGAGTGGCAGCCCGAAATCATCATCTGGAACGACGGCGGCGAGCGTGGCGACCTGCGATGGGTGGGCACGGAAGCCGGTTTCATAGGCGAGACCAACTGGAGTCTTCTCAACCGCGAGGGCGATGTCCCCTACAACGAGCTTCACTACGGCCTCGAGAACGGCGACACCTGGGTGCCCGGCGAGACCAACACCTCCATACGCCCCGGCTGGTTCTACCACGATTCGGAGAACGGACACGTGAAGAGCCTTTCCAAACTTATGGAGACCTACTACAAGTCAGTCGGGCGCAACAGCACGCTTATCCTCAACTTCCCCATCGACAAGGACGGACTCATCCACGCCGAGGACAGCATACGCGGAGCGGCCTTTTACTCTATGGTAAGGCAGATTTTCGAGCATCCGCTCAAGGCGAAACGCCGCCTCGGACCCTCAGTTTCGACCCTTACTTTCAGCGAGCCGACCACCTTCAACCGCCTGCTCATCAGCGAAGACATACGCAAGGGACAGCAGGTCAAGGCATTCAAGGTCGAGGCTCTGACCGAAGGGCAGTGGGTTGAACTTCAGGACATCATCTCCGAAGAGCCCGAGCGCAGTATGACCACCATCGGCCGCAAGCGCATACTCTGTTTCCCCGACACGAAGGCCGAGCAGATACGCCTCACGATTCTCGATTCGAAGGCCACGCCGGTCATATCAGACCTGAACGCTTACCTCGCCCCCGCCATTGATGCCGACAATCCCGACAACGGGGAGAAGAAGTCCTCGCAGTACTACGTCTTCTTCCCCGGCTCCGGCTCTCCCGTGCAATCGATGTTCATTGGCCTCGGCAAGGATATGACCATCAGGCAGTTCCGGTTCCTGCCGGCACAAGAAACCAAGGAGGGTATGCCGCTTGACTATACCCTCACCCTATCCGCTGACAACGGCAAGAACTGGACCGTGATAGCCCAAGGCGAGTTCTCCAACATCGTGAACAACCCCATCTGGCAGACCATCAACTGCACTCCTGCCACCGGCTCCCTCCTGCGTCTTGACTGTAGCCGCATCACCTCCGGAAACAGGATTTTCTACTCTGACATCGAAGTAATCGAATAAAACAAAGCGCACTATATGAAAAAAGCAATAGCCCTACTTCTGCTGACTCTTCCCCTTGCGCTGACGGCGCAGGTCCGAATATCCACGCCCCGCGGGGAAATGGAACTGACACCTCTCGACGACAACGCCGTGAGGGTTCAGATCTTCAACAAAGCCGCCTTCGATAGGCTGCCGGAACTGGTCTATGTTGATGGCGGAAAGTCTTCGCCCGCCTTCAAACAGAGCGAGTCGGCTGAAATACTGACTCTCGCCCTGAAAAGGATGAGCGTGGTGTTCGACAAAAAGGCCGGGACCCTTAGTTTCCTCAATGCGGATGGCAAAACGGTCTTGCAGGAGCTTGGCGGTGAGTTGGACGGCACTGCCGCCGGAATGCGCTTCCTCTCGCCCGAGGACGAATACCTTTACGGCACGGGCCAGTTCCAGGACGGCCAGCTGAATGTGAGGGGGCTGACACGTCGCCTGACTCAGGTTAACACCCAGATTTCCCTGCCTATGGTGCTATCCAACAAGGGCTATGCCTTGCTCTGGAACAACTACGGGCTCGTGGATTTCAACCCCGCAAAAGACAGCGTGGTGCTGCAAGTCATTGAACAAGAGGGCGAAACGCAGATTGTGGATGTCACTTCGACCGAGGGCAACAGGCGCGAACAGCGCAGGACCAGCAGCTTCACGGGTGAGATTGACATCGCGGAGGACGGCGACTACTCCCTCCTGCTGGATGTCGGCCAGACTATGGCCCGCAGGCACAAACTTCTCATTGACGGCGTGGAGGTCTATTCCGCGACCAACCTCTGGCTTCCCCCGACAGCGTCGCTCAAGATTGCGCTGAAGCGTGGAAAGCACCGGGTGCTCGTGGAGGGAGAGAAAAGCGACAGCCCGAAACTCTATTGGCGGAAAATCGCAGGCGAGACCGAGTTTTATTCGCCCGTGGCCGACGGTATCGATTACACGGTGTTCGTGGGCACTGCGGACGAGTCCATCGCCTCATACAGGAAGGCCACCGGCGGAAGCCCTATGATGCCGAAATGGGCACTTGGCTACATCCACTGCCGCGAGAGATACACCTCTTCGGACGACATCCTCGAGAATGTGGCCGGCTTCAAGGACAGAAACATCCCCCTGGACGTGATCGTGCAGGACTGGCAGTGGTGGGGCAGGCACGGCTGGAACGCAATGCGCTTCGACGAAGAGTTCTACCCCGACCCTAAACTCCTCGTGGACAGCCTGCACAAACGCGGTGTGCGCCTGATGCTCTCGGTGTGGTCCAAAATCGACAAAAACTCCGAACTCGGGCAGGAAACGGCTGCGAAGGGTTATTACATCCCCGGCACCGACTGGATAGACTTCTTCAACCCGGAAGCGGCTGCCTTCTATTGGCAGAACTTCAGCGAGCGGCTGCTCAAACCCTATGGGATAGATGCCTGGTGGCAGGACGCGACCGAGCCCGAAAACGACGACCTCAGGGGCAGGATGATCAACAACGGCACTATGGCGGGTGAAAGGATGCGCAACATCTACCCTCTTTTTGTGAACAAAACCGTGTCCGAAGGCCTTCGCAGGGATGACCCCGGCAGGCGTTCGATGATTCTCACCCGAAGCGCCTTCCCCGGCATCCAGAGATACGGCGTGGCCACCTGGAGCGGTGATGTGGGCAACGACTTCACTACCCTCTCCCGCCAGATTGCGGGCGGGCTCGGGCAGATGGCGGCCGGCCTCCCCTGGTGGACCTTCGATGCCGGCGGCTTCTTCCGCCCCTTCGACCAATACACTAACGAGGAATACAAGGAACGCTTCATCCGCTGGCTGCAGGTGGGCACCTTCCTCCCTCTGATGCGCACCCACGGCTATATGAGCAAAACCGAGCCCTGGCGTTACGGCGACACGGTGGAAAAGATAGCTTCTGATTACATCAGGCTGCGCGAAAAACTGATGCCCTACATCTACAGCGAGGCGGCGAGGGTGTCGCGTGAAGGCTACACGCTGATGCGCCCCCTCGTGATGGACTTCCCTAATGACACGGATGCCCTCGAGCAGACCTGCTCCTATATGTTCGGAAGCGCGTTTCTCGTTGTCCCTGTTACCGCCCCGGATGTGCGCAGTTGGCGTGTTTATCTGCCCAAAGGCGAGAAATGGATTGACTTCTGGACCGACAAATGCTACGAAGGCGGCGCCTATATCGATATAGAAGTTTCACTTGACAAGATACCCGTATTTGTGAAAGCCGGCTCCATCGTGCCCACCACGGACGGCATCCTGGTCTATCCGGGTAAGGACGCCGACTTCAGCCTCTACGATGACGACGGCGTGAGCTACGACTACGAGCGCGGCACCTACAGCCTCGTGAAATACCACTGGGACGACAAGGCCGGCAAACTCCGCATCCTCCGCAAAGAAGGCCGGCTCAAACCCCGTAAGCTACAGATTGTCGGAAAGCATTAGAGCGTGGAGGCTAAATTGCTTGCGCTATATGCTCCACTACGTCGCGGACCGTGTTGAAAGGCTTTGTGGCGTTGAACTGGAAGTTGAACTTCTGCTCTATGGCGAGGCTCATGAGGAGCATGGACAAGGAGTCGATACCAAGGTCCATGACAAGGGATGAGTCCATACTTATCTTGGACTGGTCCACCTGGGGCTTTACCAAAGCCAGGACCTCTTTGAGTTTTGCGAAAATCTCTTCGTTTGTCATATCATCCTATTGATTGCGTGCGACCTTAAGGCTGCCTGTGCGTTTAAAATCCTCCTTGCGGATGGTGACTTTCGAAACGCGCTGCACGGAAGGCATACCGGCGTTCACCTCTTCCACAAGTTTGGTGAAATATGCCTCTATCTCATCCCAAGGCTTGCCCTCGAAGGCCGGCATCTGCGGGAGAATCTCTATGGCTATGACACCCTCTCCGTTTAAGGTATCCTCTTTCACAAGGCAGTCCTTGACTGTCGGATATTTATAGAACTT
>JABUTN010000023.1:10598-13016 GCA_021443665.1 Bacteroidales bacterium
GCAGCTCCGGTGATGATGGTCTTGAGCTCTCCACCAAGGAACTGAGGGCCGTACATCTTGGCAAGGCCGCAGAGCACATCGCACAGGCCGGGCACAAGAACGAGTTTTGTCGGTTTGATGAAAGGGAACTTGCCTATGGTGGCCTTCATGTCTTCCGCGGCAAACCAGGTGGCACCGATATAGAACATCGAAAGTGTTCCATAGATGAGACCGAACACGTGGCTGAGTGGAAGGAGGCCTATCGTGCGCTCTCCATTACACTGATGACCGGGAGCATAGCAGCCGTTGAGGGAGCCGCGCATAATTGCCCTGTGAGGGAGAATTGCGCCTTTGGGAGCGCCTGTGGTGCCGCCGGTAAAGAATATGGCAGCGGGTTCGTTCTTGTCCACAACGGCAGCCGGAGCCTCCTGCTCAGCCATTTCATTTGAGAGCGCCACTTTGCAAGGAGCGCCGGCAAGCATTTCCCTGAACTCCTCACGGACGATGAGAAGGCTGACCTGAAAACGCAGACAGCAGCCGATTACAGCCTGGGCCGGAAGCATAGTGGGAAGGTTGATGGCAACATATCCGGCGGAAGTCACTGCAAGGAATGATTCGACAGCATCTATGGAGTTGCGCTCGAAAATCGCGACCTTATCCCCCTTTTTGAGTCCTTGCGCATTGAGGAAGGCACGACGGCGGGCGATGCGGCTGCACATTTCGGCATAGGTGAATTTCTGTTCCAGATTTGAAACGGCAATCCTGTCTGCCCATTTTTCGCCAATCCAATTTACAAATTCAGGGAGTGTGGGGATATATTTCAATATCTCAAGCTCCTCCTCGGGGAGCATATCCAAAAAATAATTGCTCATACAGGCTTTGGTTTTAGTTTGTCCGCAAATATACTAAATTTGTGGAATGATACTAAACCCCACTAAACCTATGCCTGTCGAAATAAAAAAAGTTCTCACCAAAAGTGAAGGAAAAAAATTCATCGAATTTCCATACTCCCTCTATAAGGACTGCCCAAACTGGGTTCCCGCCCTCGAAGGGGATGAATACGACACTTTCAATCCTGCCAAAAACGGCGCCTACGAATATTGCGAAGCAGACCGTTTCCTTGCGTATAAAGACGGCAGGATTGTGGGGCGCGTTGCCGCCATCATAAACCATAAGGCAAATGATGCCTGGGAGCCGGGCGTGGTCCGTTTCGGGTGGCTCGATTTCATTGAAGATGCAGAGGTGCTCCAGGCTCTTATCGGGGCTGTGGAAGCATGGGGCAAAGAGCGCGGCTGTGTCCGTATCAAAGGCCCCTGGGGCTTCACAGATATGGACAAGGAGGGGCTTCTGGTCGAGGGATTCGATATGCTCAGCCCTTTCACCTGTCTCTACAACTATCCATACTATGATAAATTGCTTAAGGAAACAGGATTCAGCAAAGACTGCGACTGGACTCAGAAGGTGATATATCTTGACAAGGAGATGCCGCCTATGTACCAACTTGCCCCCGTGATAGAGAAGCGTTTCGGACTGCACATGGCGAAACCGGAAAGCACCTCCGAACTCAACCGGAAATACGGGAGGAAAATTTTCCACATGTACAACGAGACCTTCGCTCCCCTATTCCAATTCACGCCTTTGACGGACAAACAGATAGACACATATCTGCAAACCTATGTCCCTATACTTGACCCCCGCTACATTGCCATCTGTCTCAATGACAAAGAGGAGCCGATAGCCTTCACCTTCTGTGTGCCTTCCTTGAGCAAGGCCGTGAAGAAGAGCGGAGGGAAACTTTTCCCCTTCGGTTTTCTGCGGATTTTCCACGCTCTGAGGCATAATGATACCCTCGAAGCATTGCTGATAGGCATTATGCCCCAATATCAGGGGACCGGGGCGCATATCCTGATGTTCAAGTATATACACGAAAACTGCATCAAGTCCGGTATAAACAGGATGATTATGAATCCGCAGCTTGAGCAGAATTTCAAGATTCAGACCCTTTTCGAGCAGTTCAGACAGGAAGAGGTCATCCGCCGCAGGGCATACGGCAAGAGCATCAAATAGGCCTTCAGTCAAATTCCTCTTCGTTCCGTTCTGCTGTTTTCTTTATGGCGGAGTCGTGGCCGCTCAGGGCGGCGAAGGGGGCGAACTGTGCGGCACGCTCTTCCATCGGCATTCGCGGGTGGTATTTCGGCTCGTAGTGCGGAAGATTGATTATGTCATCGTACCTGCTCATGCCTTGTGTCCTCCTATCTGCTGATTGCGTTCGCGCTGGGTCGCGCCCTCCTCGTAATTCACGCCCTTGAGGATTGAGTTCTTGCCGAATCTCTTCTTCAGCGAGAGCGTGGCTTCCATCAGCCTGCGTTCCTTGTCGAGCGCGGCCGCCTCTTCCGCCTGCCGCCGCCCGAGAACCTCATAGTCCGTGAACAGTTCCAG
>JABUTN010000023.1:13961-21099 GCA_021443665.1 Bacteroidales bacterium
GGCGGAGCGATGATGAAGTCCAGTTCCCGGTCGGGATGCTCCTTCAGTTCCCGCTCAAAGACCGACTTGCCGTTCAGCTGCCAGTCGAGGGTGTGGCTCCTGCGTTCCGCGTTGATTTGCCTCACGCGCTGCACCACTTCGAACAGACGGGCCCGCCCCCCTATGCCGTAGGCCTTCAGGGAGGGGGACACGGCAAGGCAGATGGTCTTGTCCGTCCTGCTCTCGTCCGCCACCACGAGGTTGGTGGTCAGTGGGTCGAGCCCTCTGTCCACGCACTCCACCGAGGCGTAGAACGACTTGAGGTCTATGGCGATGTATGTGTGCTCCTTTGCCAAAGCTCCCGTCAGAATCCGATTTTTCCCTTGGTGTCGCCCTCGATCTTCTCGGAGGCGCAGATGGCCATCAGGGACGGCAGCGTGGGCCTTTTGCCTTTGATCACCTCCTCCATAAGGGACTTGCGGACGATGTTGTCTATCTGGCCTCCGCTGAAATCGTATGCGGACGCCAGCTGCTCCGCCTCGCTGTCATTGAGAAGCGGCATCTTGTCCTTCCAGATTCTCGTTTTCGCCTCGATGTTCGGGTTCTCGTACTTGATCTTGAAGAGGAAACGGCGCTCGAAGGCGTGGTCGAGATTGTCGGCGAGGTTCGTTGTGGCGATGAGGATGCCGTCGAGTTTCTCCATCTCCTCGAGGATGATATTCTGGATGGCGTTCTCGGTTTGCGCCACATTGCTCGAATTGCTGTCCTTCCTCTTCGAGAACACGGCGTCCGCCTCGTTGAAGAGCAGTATGGGCTTGATTTTGCTCTTTTCGCAAAGGTGTCTGTATCTCGTGAAGACGCCCTTGATGAGTTTCTCGCTCTCGCCGAACCAGCAGGTCTTGGTTGCGGAAATGTCCACGTGCATGATGGCTCGGCCGGTGGCCTTGGCTATCTGCAGCGCTGTCTCGGTCTTTCCGGTGCCGGGCGTGCCGTACAGGAGGATGGCCACGCCTTTGGGGAGTTTCTTCTCGGAGAGGCGATTGCAGAGGTTCCGGTAGTTATCCTCGGCAAGGCTGTTGCGGAGCATCGAAAGCTGCTCCTGCAGGCTCTTCTCGAAGAACAGCTGTTTTTCGTCTATCTTGTCCGGCTCGATAAGTCCGCTGCCGCCGGTCTTCTCGTCAAACAGGCCGGCATCCTCTTCAAGGAAAAGTTCCTTGCCCTTGTCGGTAAGTTGGAGCTGCGCCCCGTCAAAGTGCCCGCCGCCGGTGATCTCGGCCAGACGTTTCTTCACAAGGGGATGCGAACCCTCCTTGAGTTTGCTTCTGATATTCGCGCTCTCCCTGCTGCCGCAAAACTCCGATATGCAGGAGATGGAATAGGTGTCGCCATCCACAAGTTCATTGCAGGTCAGGTAAAAAATCAGTCTTGAAACGAAGTCCGGAAGGACTTTCTTTGCCGCCGCGATAAAGGAAAATCCGGCATTGTCCTCTTCAAGCAGACTGATTTCCTCGCGAAGTTCGCAGCGATGCTGGATTTCAACATTGCGGGGCAGATTGTTCACGAGTTTGTGGATGCGCTTGACAAATTCATAGCGGTCCTCCACCCTGGTGGAATCCAGAACTGCATCGCTTTTGTCGCCGTAAAGCATCATAATTCCCTTGCGGGTGAGTTTTGCCTCGTCATCGCCCACACAACGGATCAGATTCGCCTCCACCAGAGGATGCGCTCCCTTGGTCAGAGCCGCCTTCACCTCCGCACGCGAAACAATTCTGTCATAGAAATGCTTCAGGGTCAGGTCTATGTCTGTAACGGCATTTTTGTGGCTCTGGTCACCGCTTGCGAAATCGTAGCACATCTCATAGAAGAGCGTGCGGCTCTCTATGTCTGAGGTGAGGACCTTCAGCTCTTTCACGAGCGGCATCTGAGCGTGTTCGGCTTCCATTTTCTCTACGCAGATGAAGAATTTGCGGGTCTCAATGTTCCCGTGGCTCCTGTCTTCCTTCAGTTTGTCAACCGCCTCGCAGAAATCGAACTGGTCGTATGTCATTTCCTCTGTCATTTCCACGGGCTCAATCTTCCGGCCCTCGATGACTGCGTAGAAGATGTCGGGACACAGCACGAAGCGCTTGTCCATCAGAAGTGTCTCGCTGCGGTTCTCAACCGTGAAGATGCCTTTCGCTATGAGGCTCTTGATGGCGGGCACAAACTGCATCACATCCAGGGATGTGCATTCCAGATAGTCGGAGATGTCGTTCAGAGCGGAACTTCTGCCTCCGCATTGGCGGTCGAGTATCGCCACGAATACAATCACCTCTTCTTCGCTTTCCGTGCCGGTTTCCGCCCCGATGCTCTTGAACACGGGGGCAAGATTCTGGAGATTCTTGAGTTTGCAGCCCTTCAGGCCGCTTGCGGCTTTTCTTATAGCCTGCATCAGTGTGTTTTTCTTATCCATACCTGATTGTCTAATTTCATCGCAAAAGTGATTCGAGGCTCTGCCAATTTGTGTCGCAGGTTTGAAAAACTTACAAAAAATCTTATCCTTGACTATATTTGTGGCTGTTATGAAGATTACAGCATTGGTGGAGGATACTTCGCTGCAGGGCCTGCCTGCGGAGCACGGGCTCAGCCTTTGGATAGAGGCTTGCGGCCGGAAGTTCCTCTTTGACCTGGGGCAGGGCGATTTGTTCGCCCGCAACGCCGCAAGTCTCGGCATAGACTTGCGTGAAGCCGAATTTGCCGTCATTTCTCACGGACATTACGACCACGGCGGGGGCATACCGCACTTTCTGGAGGTCAACGGCAAGGCCCCGGTCTATGCCCATAGGGAAGCCTTCTCGGGCATTTACGGCCTTTACAATGACGAATGCGCTTTTATCGGGCTGTCTCAGGAACTGAAGGATGACGGGCGTATCATAAAGACAGACGGCACAGAGGAAATCTCCGAGGGCATAATACTTTTCTCCGGTGGCAGCGGCAGGGAGTTTTTCCCTCCCGACAATGCCAGGATGTTCAAGGAAGCGGATGGCCGTATGCTCAGCGACGATTTCTCACACGAGCAGAGCCTCATAATCCGGGAAAACGGCAACAATGTCCTGATAGCCGGCTGCTCCCACAGCGGCATCCTTAACATAGCGGCCCGGGCGGAGGAAATCACCGGCGAGCCCCTTAGCCACATCATCGCGGGGATGCACCTTATGGGGGCTGTCGAGGATTCTTTCATAGAGGGACTCGCACAGGGACTGCTGCACAGGGGCTGCCGCTGCTACACCTGCCATTGCACGGGCAGAGGACCCTACGAGCGGCTGCGTTCCGTGATGGGTGAACAGGTCTCCTTCCTCAGCACTGGCGATGTAATCGAACTTTAGCGGCGCCTTTGCGTGAGAGCAGGTAAAATAGCACTATGACCGCGAAGGTCAGCGTTTCGGAAAGGGGCATCGCGAGCCAGATGGCATCCTCCCCGAAGAAGAGCGGAAGAAGCAGGAAGGCCGGCACTGAGAATATGAGTCCGCGCAGGATGGCATAGAAGGTGGCTGATCTGACTTTCTCCACACTTTGGTAATAGCCGATGGATGTCAGGTTCAGCACGAAGAAGGTGAATCCCAATGCGAAGAGGGGCAGGCCTTTGATGGCAATCTGCGCCGAGAGCGTGCTCGTGTCAAGGAAAAGCGCCACAAGGGGTTTGGGGAAAAGCATAAACGCGGCTGTGACGGCAAGGCCCGAAGAGAATGCGGTGAGCAGGGCCAGTTTCTGAGTCGCCCTGGACCTGTGCGGGGATTCGGAGATGTTGTAGCTGATGATGGGCTGCGCTGACTGGGCGATTGCGCCACCGACCATAAACACGAAGGGCAGATAATAGCAGGCTATGCCGAAGGCCCCCACCCCGTCGTCCCCGAGATATTGCATGAACACCATATTGCCCGCATACATTATTATGGCCATAGTCAGTTCCCCGAGCAGGGCCGATGAGCCGATTTTGCACTGATAGCCAATGTTGCGAAGGCTCAGCCAGAGACTCTTGAACGTCATTTTCAGCCTGTAGAAACGCAGTTTCTTGGACCAGAAGAGCATATAGGACATCGCTATCAGGCCGTCGATGGCGGTGCTGATTGTGGAGGCGATGGCCGCTCCGAGCACGCCCATTCCGAGAGGATAGATGAAGAGCCAGTCAAGTATGATGTTGGAGATCGAGCCGATGACATTGCACCACATCGCGAGCCTGGGCGAGCCGTCGAGACGGATGACGAAAAGCCCGATTGTGGCGACAAACTGGAATAAAAGTCCTGGAGTCCACCCGAGCAGGTAATCCGTGACCATAGGCTTCAGGGACTCCGACGAGCCCAAAAGCATCGCCGTCTGTCCGGGCAGCAGCATTATGATTGCGGTTGCAAGCAGACTGAGGGCGGCGGAAAGCCACAGGGCCTGTGTGACATTTATCCTGGCCGCCTTCTCGTTGTCCTTGGACAGGTGAATGGATGCCGTGACGGAGCATCCCACCCCTATCATAAGCCCCAGTCCGCTGAAGACCATCAGCAGCGGAACGCACAGGTTTATGGCGGCAATGCCTGCGCTACCCACTCCCTGCCCCACGAAAATGCCGTCAATGGCTATCATTGCGGACATCGAGAGCATTCCGAACAGGGTCGGAATGAACATCCTGGCAAACAATGCCGGAATGCTCTGCTTTGCGAAATCTATGCTGTCCCTGTTCATATTGCTTCTCGGCGGGCAAAATTATATGAAATTTGCGGAATTTTCCATAAAATTGCATCCGTTAACCAAAACTGCTGAAATTATGAAAAAGACACTTCTCATCGCACTGACCGCCTTGATGGCCTTCGCTTGCAAAGCACAGACCGCATACAGGGAGAAAACCGTTTTCAAGAACAAGGACGTGGAGTTCCGTCAGATTGACGCCAATACCTGGCACGGCAACGGCATCACCATGTACAACGAGTCGGTTTACCTCGTAGCTGGCGAGAAGTCGGCGATTCTAATCGACGCCGGCACAACGATTCCCGGCCTGAAGCAGATTGCAGAGAAGATTTGCGGCAAGCCTGTCGTGCTCGTCGCCACCCACGTGCATCCCGACCACACCGGTTCGGCTATCAACGAATGGGACAGCATCTGGATAAATGCGGCGGACGAGGTGCTCGCCCCCCAGTTCATGAAGGGCTACAAGGGCGAGAAACTCTATCTGACCGACGGCCAGGTCTTTGACCTCGGCGGCAGGGAAATAGAGGTCATCTTCACTCCGGGCCACACTCCCGGCTCCACCACCTTCGTTGACAAGGCCGCACAATACGGATTCAGCGGGGATGCCTTCGGCTCCACAAACCTCCTGGTGATGACAAGCCTTTCGACCGTGGCTTCCACAAGCTGGAGGGTGCAGAAGTTCATCGACAAATACGCAATCAAGTATTTCTACCCCGGCCATTACCACGGCGACAATCTGGAGACGCCGCAGCGTGTGAAGGACCTGCAGGAACTCTGCGAGGGGCTTCTCGACGGCAGCAAGGTTGCCAAGAAGAGCGGCAACACTATGGGGCTGACGGACGTTCTTGAGGAGCGCGGGGTGAGAATCAACTTCAGCGAGGCGCAGTTCAGATAATCCTGTTGGCACCCTTGCGGAGCTGGATTTCCCTGCTTTTGCCGTTCACTTTCAGCATCACCCTGCCTTTTTTCAGGGCTGTAATCTTCAGGGAGACCACTTTCGAGTCCTCCCATCCCATTTCTATGGTATAGCCGCCGCGGGCCCTTATGCCCTTTACGGAGCCGTCCTTCCAGTTTTCGGGAAGGGCCGGCAGCAGGCTCATGGACGGTAGTGAGGTCTTTCCCGTGTAATCGCTCTGCAGGAGCATTTCCACCACGCCGGCGCAGCCGCCGAAATTGCCGTCAATCTGGAAGGGCGAATGCGCGTCGAGCAGGTTGGGATAGGTGCCGCCGCCCTCAAGTTTGTCGGGGCCCTGATAGTTGTCGGGAGAGACATATTTGAGCAGCATGCGGTAGCTGTGGTAGGCATTGCGGGCATCGCCGAGGCGGGCGTAGAGGTTGATCCTCCAGCCGGTGCTCCAGCCCGTGGTGCGGTCGCCCTTGATCTCCAGGGTCCTTTCGGCGGCACGCCTGAGTTCCTCTTCGCTATGCTGTCCGTCCTTGAGATTCCTTCCGGGATAAAGCCCGAAAAGATGGCTCTGGTGGCGGTGCTGGGGATCCTGGTCTTCCCAATCGTGGTACCACTCCTGCAGGTTGCCCTTTTTGCCGATCTTGTAGGGTTGCAACTTTGAAAGCGCCTTGTCGATTTCAGACACGAACTGAGCATCGCAGGAGAGTTCCAGGGCGGCATATTTTGCATCCGTGAGACATTCCCTTATCATCGCCAGGTCAGCCGCGCCGCCGTAAACGCTCTGCCCCTGATAGCCTTTGTCCGTGACGTACCTGTTCTCAGGGGAAGTCGCGGGAGAGGTCATCAGAAAGCCGTTTTTCTCTATCATCCAGCCCAGGCAGAACTCTGCCGCCCCTTTCAGCACGGGATAATATTCACGCAGGAAGTCCTTGTCCAGACTGAAGGCGTAATGCTCCCAGATGTGGGTGCTGACCCAGGCCCCGCCCATATTCCAATCTGCCCAGGAGGGGTCGCCTGTATTGAGACCCACGGGATTGGTCATCGCCCAGATGTCGCTGTTGTGCGCGAGGCACCAGCCCTTATTCACTCCGTAATACGATTTGGCAGTCCGTTCCCCGCTGCCTTGCAGACTCTTCAGGAAACTCAGCAGAGAAAGGTGCATCTCGGGCAGATTGGCGGTCTCTGCCCCCCAGTAGTTCTCCTCGAGGTTGATGTTCGTGGTGTAGTTGCTTGACCAGGGGGGCAGCAGGTATTCGTTCCAGAGGCCTTGCAGGTTGGCCGGCACCGCCTTTGTGCGGGAGCAGCTGATCAGCAGATATCGCCCGTACTGGAAATAGAGGGTCTCGAGTGCGGGGTTGAACTGCGATTCGTCGAGGTACGCGAGCAACTGTCTGTCGGTGCTGAGGCTGCCGTCGTATTTTTTCTTCGGGTCCAGGGAGAGGCTGACGCGGTCGAAAATCGACTTGTAGTCGCGGATGTGGCGCTCGCGGAGCCGGTCGTATGAGAGTGAGGCGATGTTCTTCATCTTCTTGACGGCCA
>JABUTN010000023.1:21131-24981 GCA_021443665.1 Bacteroidales bacterium
TCTTTGTCGAAGCCGTTGAAACTCGTGGCGCTGACCACGAAAACGGTCAGGGAGCCTCCCTCTTTCACGGTCTTGACCACTATGCGGAAATGTATGCCCCTGTCCGGGTCGTAGAGGAACTTGTCCTCGGCGTCGTAATAATTCGGCAGGGAGGCGTAGGCGGTGTAGCCGTCCAGCACGAGGCCGTCTTGAGTCTTCGTGGTTTCGTGGGGCAGAGGGCAGTCCAAGGCAATATCAGCATCCACCCCCTTGGGATTGTCGGTCGTGATGCGCAGGACAAGGCCCCGGTCCGGGTTCGAGGCGAAATACTCAGTTTCATAGTGCCATACGCCGCGTTTGAAGCGCGTGTGCGCCGTCGCCTCACCTATATCGAGCCAGCGCCGGTAGGAGTCCACTTTGCCGAGGGTGTCGCGATATGTGATGAGCAGATTGCCTAAAGGCTGGTAATTCTGCGAGAAAGGGCCCTGAAGTTTGCATTGCAGCTTGTCGGCAAGGGCGTAATCCTCCCTGTCCAATGCGTCACGTATCTCCTTGACCGCCCCCGAAAGGTCTTCGGATGGTCCTGTCACCGGCTCTCCCGTCCATAGCGTGATATCGTTCAGAGAAAGCCTGTCCGTGCCTGTGCCGCCGTAGATTGTAGCGCCCATAGTGCCGTTGCCGATGACCAGGGCCTCCTCGAAGAATTCCGCCGGACGGTCATAGTGCAGGCAAAGGCCGGGTGTCTGTGCGGATACGGAAACTGAGATTGCGAGGGCCGGGAGCAGAGTCACCGCAATTGTATGGAAATGCCTCATTGTTTTTGATTTCAAAGGTAAGATTTTTTCATATCTTTGCACGAAACAAAACAAAATCCTATGGCAGATCTAAGTACAAGCTTTGCAGGGCTCAAACTTGCTAACCCTATAATTATCAGCAGTTCAGGTCTTACCAAAACCGCAGCCAACAACGCCCGTCTTGAAGAGGCCGGTGCCGCTGCTGTAGTCATCAAATCCCTCTTCGAGGAGCAGATTCAGTACGAGGCCGGGCAGATGCTCGAGTCCAACACCTACGAGCACACCGAAGCCCTCGACTACCTCGGGGCATACGTGAGCCAGCACAAACTTGCCGAATATCTTGATGTCATCAGGGAGAGCAGGAAGGCCTGCAGCATCCCCGTCATCGCGAGCATCAACTGCCACAATGATGCGGAGTGGGTGAACTTCGCCAGGGAGATTGAATACGCCGGGGCTTCCGCCCTTGAGGTGAACATTCTTTCGCTCCAGACCCAGGCGCAGTATGAGTATGGAGCCTTCGAGAAGGAACACGTCAAGATTCTGAAACACCTCAAGCAGACAATCTCCATCCCCGTGATAATGAAGCTCGGCAGCAATTTCACCAACCCTGTGGCCCTCGTGAACGAACTGAAGGCTGCGGGAGCCGATGCTGTGGTGCTTTTCAACAGGTTCTATCCCTTTGACATTGATACAGATACTATGAAAGTTTCATCAGGCCAGGTGCTTAGCAACGGCTCCGAACTCTCGCAGTCTCTGCGCTGGGCAGGCATAGTCTCGAATGCCGTGGGCAAGATGGACATCGCTGTTTCCGGAGGCGTTCACGACGGGGCCGGCATAGCCAAGTCCCTGCTTGTGGGAGCGAATGCGGTGGAACTCTGCAGCGTCGTTTTCGAGAAGGGCCTCTCCTGCATCGCGCAGCTCAAGGCTGAACTCTCGGCTTGGATGGACAAGAAGGGCTATGCCTCAATCGATCAGTTCAAGGGCAGTCTCAATTCAGGCTCCGGCCGTTCTGATGCCGACCTTTTCGAGCGCACGCAGTTCATCAAACACTTTGGAGGAAAGGAATAATGAAAACACTCAAAATCGCACTTATGAGCGCTGTAGCGGCTCTTTCGCTTTCGGCCTGCAAGTCAGAACCGAAGATTCTCGTGCTCTATTACTCCCAGACAGGCACCACAAAGGCAGTGGCTGAGGAGTTTGCCTCGCGCCTTGGCGCTGACATAGCCGCTTTTGACGTTACGATTCCCTATGACGGCGATTTCAACGCCACCGTTGCCCGTGCCGGCAAGGAAAGGGCCGAAGGTTTCATCCCCGCTTTGAAAGAGCCGGATTGTGACTTGACCAAGTATGAGACAATTTTCCTCGGCTACCCCATCTGGTACGGCACCTACGCCCCTCCAGTGGCATCACTCCTTGAGGCATACGACTTTTCCGGCAAGACAATCGTGCCCTTCTGCAGCTTCGGAAGCGGCGGCCTGGAGGATTCGATGAAGGACCTCAAGGCGAAACTCCCCAAGGCATACATCAGGGACGGCTATGGTGTCAGAACGGCCCGCGTGGCTTCAGTCCCCAAGGAAGTGGAACGTTTCCTGATAGAGAACGGATATCTTAAGGGGGAAATCGCTCCCCTACCCGAATATTCCGAGCAGCAGCCTGTTACGGAAGTGGAGGCGGGCATTTTCGATGCCGCCTGCAGCAGTTATATGTTCCCCTTTGGCACGCCCACTGCATTCAGCAAACGCAGCATCCCCGACGGCACTGACTATAAGTTCATTGTGAATTCGGTTTCCCCCGATGGCGAGGCGGCAACATCCGTCATCTACGTGATTGCTCCCGAGAGCGGCAACCCCGAGTTCACCCGCGTAGTCAGATAATTTTTTCGAGCGAGCGACGGGCGGAAAGCAGGATTTCGGGATTTGTCATCCTGCAGCCGTTTTCGTTCAGGCTTGAGGCGGAGAGATGGATTTCCTTCGCCCCCGTGACTGAGGCAATCTCAGCGATATTTTCGGGACGTACACCGCAGCCGGGCATCATCACGATGCGACCGGCTGCCTGTTTTATGAGCCTTGCCAGTTCTGCGGCTCCTTCAAGGGCGCCCGCGGCCCCGCCGGAGCTTAAAATGGTCCTGCAGCCGAGCGATATGATTTCTTCAAGGGCCCTGCTTCTGTCCGCACAGCAGTCGAAAGCGCGGTGGAAGGTGACGTCCATCCCCGCAGCGGCGGTCATAAGCCTTTCCATATCCTTCAGGTTTATGTTTCCTTCGGAGTCAAGCACTCCGAAGACCACGCCGTTAGCCCCGAGTTCACGCGCAATGCGGATGTCCTCGAGCATTGAGGCAATCTCCCCCCCTGAATAGACGAAATTCCCGCTTCGTGGGCGTATCATCACGTTTACTGGAATGTCCAGGGCTTTTATCGCCCTTTTCATTTCGCCGTAAGAGGGAGTGAGACCGTCCGCCTCAAGTGCGCTGCAGAGTTCAATCCTGTCTGCCCCGCCCTTTGCCCCGAGGATTGCGCTCTCGGCGCTGCCTGCACAGTTTTCCAAAAGTATCATACTTCCAAGTTTGCCCAAAGATAGTTATATTTGTGGCTCAAAACTGCTTCATATATGAAAAGACTTGCCATTTTCGCTTCCGGCCACGGCACCAACGCCCGTGAAATCATCAGATACTTCAAAGCAAACGAAGAGGTTCGCGTCGCCCTTGTGGTGGCCACCAAAAAAGGCATAGGCGTAATAGACATCGCTGCCGACGGCGGGATTCCCTGCATTGTCTGCCCTCCCGCCACCGAGTTTGCGGAAGGCTCGGCCCTGGACACCGCCCTTCAGGAATACGGCATCACGCACATCGTGCTCGCCGGCTGCCTGGCCTTCATACCCTCTTGGCTGACAAGCCGTTATGCGGACAGAATTGTCAACATACACCCTGCCCTTCTGCCCAAGTTCGGCGGCAAAGGGATGTACGGCGATAATGTTCACAAGGCAGTCCTTGAGGCCGGCGAAAAGGAGTCGGGCATCACGATTCACATCGTGAACAACGAGTACGACTCCGGAAGAATCATTTTCCAGGCCAAATGCGA
>JABUTN010000023.1:25009-26359 GCA_021443665.1 Bacteroidales bacterium
TGGCCAACCGCATCCACGGGCTCGAGCACAGACATTTTCCCGAGGTTATCGGGAAGTGGTGCTTAGGACTTTGAGCCTATAAGCGCGAGAATCTGCTCCGCGTGTTCTTTGGTCTTAATCTGTTTGGGCAGGAAAATATGCTCAATCACGCCTTCTTCGTTCACCAGATAGGTGGTGCGAAGTGTGCCTGTGGTGCGGTGTCCGCAGGCCACCTTCTCCCCCCAGGCCCCAAGGCTCTGCAGAAGCGTGGTGTCTGTGTCGGCTATGAGGGGGAAGTTCAGATTCTGAGCGGCAATGAACTTCTTGTGTGAGGCGGCGCTGTCCTTGCTCACACCGAGGATTGCATAGCCCTTGGACTCCAATTCCTCTTTGTGGTCGCGGAGCGAGCAGGCCTCAGCGGTGCAGCCGGAGGTGTTGTCCTTCGGGTATGTGTAGAGAATGAGTTTGCGCCCCTTGAAATCAGAGGCTTTCAGTTGGTTCCCGTCCTGGTCGAATCCGAGGATTTCGGGTATTTTGTCTCCTGTAGTCATAATCTTAGTATTCGTCCCAGGACTTTATCTGTATGTCGTCGATGGACATCGAGGTGACGGAACGGATAAAGGCCGTTGCCAGACGTGCATTGGTGAAAAGAGGGATATTGAAGTCAACGGCGGCCCTGCGGATCATATAGCCGTTGGTAAGTTCGGAATGGGTGAAGTTCTTGGGGATGTTGATCACCATATCGACCTTCTTGTCGCGGATAAGTGACAGGGCCTCGGGATTCTTGCCTATAAGTTCCGCATCCTTGCATTCGCTCGGCCACAGGGCCCTGGTGCAGGGGATGCCGTTCTCCACGAAATAGCGGTAGGTGCCGGCCGTGGCGTAGAGTCTGTAGCCGTTCTGGGCCAGAAGACGGCTCGCATTCAGCAGGTCGGCCTTCTGGAGCGCGTCTCCGGTGGAGAGCAGGATGTTCTTGCCGGGGATGGTGTAGCCCACAGAAAGTATGGATTTGAGCAGGGCCTCGTTGAGGTCCTCTCCGAGGCAGCCCACCTCGCCGGTGGAAGACATATCCACACCGAGCATGGGGTCGGCCTCCTGCAGGCGTGCGAAGGAGAACTGTGAGGACTTGACACCCACATAGTCGAGGTCGAAGGCGTTCTTCTGGGGCGCCGCCGGGTGCTGGCCGAGCATCACCTTGGAGGCGAGTTCGATGAAATCGATCTTCAGCACCTTGGACACGAAGGGGAAACTTCTGGAGGCCCTGAGGTTGCACTCTATGACCTTGATTTCGTTCTCCTTGGCCAGGAACTGAATGTTGAACGGGCCGCTGATATGAAGGGCGCCCGCAATCTTACGCGCAATCTTCTTGAT
>JABUTN010000023.1:26869-27885 GCA_021443665.1 Bacteroidales bacterium
CCGTGGGGGCTTTCCATCTCGATGATGTCCATCACCCTCTCGTAGGTGAGTTCGTCGAAATAGAGCCTGTCGCACATATCGTAGTCGGTGGAAACGGTCTCGGGGTTGTAGTTTATCATCACGCCCCTGTAGCCCTCTTTCATAATGGTCTTCAGACAGGTCACCGAGCACCAGTCGAACTCCACACTCGAGCCTATGCGGTAGGCACCCGAGCCGAGGACAATCACAGAGCGGCCGTCATTTTCGAACCTGATGTCATTGAAGGAGCCGTTGTAGGTCAGGTAAAGGTAGTTGGTCTTTGCGGGGAACTCGGCGGCGAGCGTGTCTATCTGCTTGACTACGGGGACGATGCCGAGGCTTTTTCTGTATTCCCTGACAAGATTGACCCTGTCGGCTGCCTTGCCTTCAGACTTGAAGACGGCCCTCTGGATCTGGAAGTCCGAGAAGCCCTGGCATTTCGCCTGACGGAGCAGGCCCTCCGGCACGGACTCTATGCCGTCATACTGATAGAGCTGCCCGTAGGTGCTCACTATATTGTGCAGTTTGCCGAGGAACCATTTGTCGATCTTGGTGAGCTCGTGAATCTGATCTACTGTGTAGCCGGCTTTGAAAGCCTTGGAAATCACGAAAATACGGTTATCGGTGGGGTTCTGGAGTTCCTGCTGTATGTCATCGACCTTGATTTCCTTGTTGCCCACGAAGCCGTGAGCCCCCTGCCCTATCATCCTGAGACCTTTCTGGATTGCCTCCTCAAAGGTGCGTCCTATGGACATCACTTCGCCCACTGATTTCATCGAAGAGCCGATCTTGCGGCTGACTCCGTGGAATTTGGAAAGGTCCCAGCGGGGGATTTTGCAGACAATGTAGTCAAGCGCCGGCTCGAAGAAAGCGGGCGTGTCCTTTGTGACCGAGTTGCTCAGGTCGAACAGCCCGTAGCCGAGGCCGAGTTTGGCGGCGACAAAGGCCAGGGGGTAGCCGGTCGCCTTGGAGGCGAGGGCGGAAGAGCGTGAAAGGCG
>JABUTN010000023.1:27977-34534 GCA_021443665.1 Bacteroidales bacterium
TAGTAGTAGTCCTTGTTGCTGAGGGTCTGCGAAGGGGCCACAACTATGGATTCGCCCGTGTGTATGCCCAGAGGGTCGAAGTTCTCCATATTGCAGACCGTGATGCAGTTGTCGTAACGGTCGCGGACCACCTCATACTCAATCTCTTTCCAGCCTTTGAGCGACTTCTCCACAAGCACCTGGGGAGAGAAGGAGAATGCTTTATCGCAGATTTCCACGAGCTGCTCCTCGTTGTCGCAGAAACCCGAACCCAGGCCTCCGAGGGCGTAGGCGGCACGGACTATGAGCGGGAATCCGAGTTCCTTCGCCGCGGCCCTGGCCTCTTCCATAGAGGAGGCGGGATGGGATTTTATGGTCTGGACATTGATTTCATCGAGTTTCTTGATGAACAGGTCCCTGTCCTCCGTGTCCATAATCGCCTGCACGGGTGTGCCGAGAACCCTGACGCCGTATTTTTCCAAAATGCCGTTGCGGTGGAGTTCCACGCCGCAGTTGAGAGCGGTCTGGCCGCCGAAGGAGAGAAGTATGCCCTGGGGCTTTTCCTTAGCAATGACCTTCTCCACAAAATAAGGGGTCACGGGCAGGAAATATATCTTGTCAGCCACGCCTTCGGATGTCTGCACCGTGGCGATGTTGGGGTTTATGAGGACGGTCTCAATGCCTTCCTCCCTCAGGGCCTTGAGGGCCTGGGAACCGGAGTAGTCGAACTCTCCCGCCTGGCCTATCTTGAGCGCCCCGGAACCGAGCAGCAATACTTTCTTTATGTCTATGTCTTTCATAATCAAAGTTTCTTAATGAACTCGTCAAACAAAAACTCAGTGTCGGTGGGACCGCTGGAGGCCTCTGGGTGGAACTGGACGGAACGGAAGGGCTTGCTCTTGTGGCGTATGCCCTCGTTGGTGCCGTCGTTCATATTTACGAACCAGGGCTCCCAGTCATTTCCGAGTTTGCTCTCGTCAACCGCAAAGCCGTGGTTCTGCGAGGTTATGAAGCACCTGTTGGTGCCGACCATACGGGCTGGCTGGTTGTGGCTGCGGTGACCCCATTTGAGTTTGTAGGTTGTTGCGCCCGCGGCCCTTGCCAGAAGTTGGTTGCCCATACAGATGCCGAAAATCGGCTTGTCGCCCTTGAGCGCCTCCCTCAGATGGGCCACGGTGATGTCGCAGAACTCGGGATTGCCCGGGCCGTTGGAAATGAACAGGCCGTCATACTCGAGTTGGTTGAAGTCGTAGTCCCAGGGAACGCGCACAAGATGCACTCCCCTCTCCACGAAACACCTGAGGATGTTGTGCTTCACACCGCAATCCACCAGCACGACCGTCTTGTCGCCCTTGCCGTATTCGATGACCTTGTCCGTGCTGACGATGGCAATCTGGTTGTCGAGGTTGGGGTCGGGCACGGGGAAACTCTTTTCCACACCCTCGGGGACTATCATTCCGAGCATCGAGCCCTTCTCACGGAGAATCTTCGTGAGTTCCCTGGTGTCTATGCCGCAGATGGCGGGGATTTTCTGTTCTTTGAGCCAGTCTCCCAGACTCCTGACGGCATCCCAGTGGCTGTAGTCGGCGCTGTAGTCGGAGATAACGAGGCCGCGCACCCAGATTTTCTCGGATTCGAAATTCTTGGAGATGCCGTTCTCATCGACGCCCTCCGGAGGCACGCCGTAATTGCCTATGAGCGGGTAGGTCACGCACAGAATCTGACCGCTGTAGGAAGGGTCTGTCAGGCTTTCGGGATAGCCCACCATTGCCGTGGAGAACACGACCTCGCCGTCGCAGGGGCCGTCATAACCAAAGGACCATCCCTTCAGGACGGTGCCGTCAGCAAGCCTAAGTTGGGCGGCTTTTCTTTGTGAATTGCTGTTATTCATTGTTTTTACCGTTTTCGTATTCGATTGCCGCCCTTATGAAATCGAGGAAGAGCGGATGGGGATGCAGTACTGTGCTCCTGTATTCGGGGTGGAACTGGCAGGCGATGTACCACCTGAGTTCGGGGATTTCCACTATCTCCACAAGGTCAGCCTTGGGATTGAGCCCGGTGCAGAGCATTCCGGCCTTCCTGTACTGCTCGCGGAAACTGTTGTTGAACTCATAGCGGTGACGGTGGCGTTCGCTGATTTCCGTCCTGCCGTATATGGCTGCTGCCCTTGAGCCGGGGACCAGTTTGCAGGGATAGGCGCCGAGACGCATCGTGCCGCCCATCTTCGTGATATTCTTCTGGTCCTCCATCATATCGATGACATTGTGCTTGGTGACGGGGTCGATCTCCGCGCTGCCGGCGTCCTTGTAGCCGAGCACATTGCGGGCGAACTCCACCACCATCATCTGCATACCGAAACAGATGCCGAAGGTGGGGATGTCGTGGGTTCTGCAGTATTCTGCGGCAATGATTTTGCCTTCCGTACCCCTCTCTCCGAAGCCCGGGCAGATCACCACTCCCGCCATCCCGGTGAGCGTTTCGGCCACATTGTCCTTTGTCAGGAACTGGGAATTGATGTAGTTGACGCCCACTTTGCGGTCGTTATAGACGGCTGCCTGCTGCAGGCTTTCGCGTATGCTCTTGTAGGCATCCTGAAGCTCGTATTTCCCGACAAGGGCGATTTCAATCTTTTTGGTGGCTCCGTCCCTTTTCGCGAGGTAGTTGCGCCACAACAGGAGATCGGGAGTCTCGCCCACCTCCATATTGAGTTTTTTCAGGACAGCCTTGTCCAGACCCTGGGCCTGCATCTCGATGGGAACCTCATATATGGAAGGCAGGTCTTCGCTTTGGACCACACAGTCCTGGTCTACATTGCAGAAGGAGGCCACCTTGTGCATAATGCCCTCGTCAAGATGCTTCTCCGTGCGCAGCACGAGAATGTCGGGCTGCAGACCGAGTCCCTGCATCTCCTTCACGGAGTGCTGGGTGGGCTTGGTCTTGAGTTCGCCCGCCGCCTTCAGGTAAGGTATGTAGGTGAGATGGATGCAGCAGGTGTCTCCCCTGTGCTCCCAGCGCATCTGTCGTATTGCCTCCAGGAAGGGCATGGATTCGATGTCGCCGATGGTGCCGCCGATTTCGGTGATGATGAAATCGTATTCCGCAGGGTCGTCCTCGCGCCTGATGCAGTTCTTGATTTCATCCGTGATGTGGGGCACCACCTGGACTGTCTTACCGAGGTAGTCGCCCCTGCGCTCCTTCTCGATGACTGTGCTGTAGATGCGTCCCGTGGTCACGGAGTTGCCCCTCGTGGTGTGTATGTCAGTGAATCTCTCATAATGGCCGAGGTCGAGGTCGGTTTCCATACCGTCCTCCGTCACATAGCATTCTCCGTGCTCGTAGGGATTGAGCGTTCCGGGATCGACATTTATGTAAGGGTCGAATTTCTGGATGGTGATTCTGTATCCCCTTGCCTGTAGCAGTTTGCCGAGCGAGGATGAAATGATTCCTTTTCCCAATGATGAGACCACGCCTCCTGTGACAAATATGTATTTCATTCTATCTCTGTGTGTTATCTGATTCGTTTATCTTGCTTCGGGGTGTCCATCATACCAGTTTATGAAGGCCCTGTTCAGCATTTTCAAACCTCCCGGTGTGGGATAATTTCCGGAAAAATACCAGTCCCCGGGGTGCTCCGGTATCGCCGCGTGAAGGCCCTCGAGACTCTGGAAAATGAGTTTGACCTGGGCATTTGTGCCCTCGGGGGTCAGCATCAGGGCAATCTCGTCCGCCACCTCCCCATCCGTGAAGGGCTCGTAAACCTGTTTCACATAATTGACAAGTTCCACTTTGGGGGCATTCTCCTGAGCCTTGCATTTCTGATAGACCTCGTCGATCAGGCCGCCCATCTCCCTTTTGCGCAGCAGGCTGATAGCAGCCTTGAATGCGCAGAACTCGCTCAGGCGGGACATATCAATGCCGTAATAGTCGGGGTAGCGAATCTGGGGCGAGGATGAAACCACCACTATGAGCTTGGGATTCAGACGGTCCAGGATTCGTATGATGGACTGTTTTAGGGTGGTTCCCCTGACGATGCTGTCGTCTATGACAACGAGATTGCTGTCCTTATCCACTTGACCGTAGGTGACATCATAGACGTGGGCTGCAAGGTCGTTGCGGGAGGCGTCTTCGGTGATGAAGGTCCTGAGCTTGATGTCCTTGGTGATGATTTTCTCGGCCCTGATTTCGGGATATACCTTGCGGAAGGCTTCCATCATTCCGAAAAAGGCGGTCTCGGCGGTATTCGGGATATAGGAGATTATGGTATTGGGCAAATCTCCGTGGACGGCCTCTATGATTTGGGGCACCAGTTCGCGGCCGAGCTGTTTGCGCTCCTTGTATATGTCGGTGTCCGAGCCGCGGGAGAAATAGATGCGCTCGAAACTGCACTTGAAGTTCGCTCCGGGGGCAAGCACCCGGGTCAGGCTCAGATTGCCCTCCCTGTCCAGTGAGAGCATCTGTCCCGGCTCAAGTTCCCTCACGCTTTGGGCGGGCACATTGAGAGAGGTCTGGATTACGGGCCTTTCCGAGGCAACTACCGTAATTTCTTCGTCGTCATACCAGAATGCGGGGCGTATTCCGTTCGGGTCGCGCAGTGTGAACATTTCCCCGCTGCCGACCACGCCGCAGATTACATAGCCTCCGTCCCAGAGCGGTGCGGCCTGTTTCAGTATCTCCCTCGGGTCTGGGGCCTGTCCGGGATGGGCGAGGCAATAGTCGTCTAGGAGGGCTCCGAGTTGCTCGAGAAGAAAATAGGTGTCCGCATAGATTCTCGGATGCTGGCCTGAGGAAACAAGGTGTTCGAAAAGCTCATCCACATTGGTCATATTGAAATTGCCGCAGAGGATGAGGTTCCTGTCTTTCCAGTTGGTGCGCCTCAGGAAGGGATGGACATACTTGATGCCGGCGCTGCCAGTTGTGCTGTAGCGCAAGTGTCCCATATAGATGTTCCCTATATACGGAACCGGCGCTGAAGTCTTTTCGGCAGTGGAGACAGCCTCGTTCACATTGGCGAAGATTTCCTGGATGGCCCCGGTGCCGAGAGCCCTCTCCCTGAAGACGAACTCGTCACCGGGCTTGCTGTCAAGCTTGACACAGCACAGCCCCGCGGCTTCCTGGCCCCTGTTGTGCTGCTTTTCCATCAGCAGATAGAGTTTGTTGAGGCCGTAGTGCGTGGTGCCGTACTTGTTTTCGTAGTATGACATCGGCTTTTTGAGCCTTATCATCACCACTCCGCATTCGTGTTTGAGTTGTTCCATCGATTAGCTTATGAAAAGCAGTTCGCGGTATTTGGGAAGCGGCCACATATCGTTGTCCACGATTTCCTCGAGTTTGTCGAGCGACTTTCGCAGTGCGGGGAAGGTCTCGGCGATTTCGTGGTAGGCGACAGCCTTCTCGTATTCGCTCTTGAGCACGTTCGCCCTCTTGCGGGCCTCGCGCATTTCGGTGGCCCTGGTCTGAATGTCAACGGCGTATCTGTTGATTTTCTCAAGCAGTTTCATCTCTACCTCGCAGCCCTCCGTGGTGCCGAAGACTTCCTTGTGCAGAGCCAAGCCTTTCAGGAGCCTTGACTTGTAGTGGAGAACGGCGGGGAGTATGTGGTTGGTCGCCATACGCACAAGCACGCGGGATTCAATCTGTATTTTTTTGGTGTAGGTCTCCCACTTCACTTCGCAGCGGGCTTCGAGTTCCTTCAGGCTGTGGACACCTGTGGCGGTGAACATCTCCACGGTCTCGCTTTTGAGGAACTCCTTGATCATCTCGGGCACGCTGGTTTCGGTGTTCAGGCCCCTTCTCTTGGCCTCTTCCTGCCATTCTTTAGAATAGCCGTTGCCGTCGAAGCAGACCACATCTATGATGCTTGCAATGATTGGCTTGAGTGTGTCCATCACGGCCACCTCGAACTTCTTGCCGCCCGCAAGTTCCTTGTCGAGGGCCGCCTTGAACTCTGTCAGTTGCTGGGCAACGGCGGCGTTGAGCGTGGTCATCGCACCGGCGCAGTTGGCAAGGGAGCCCACGGCGCGGAATTCGAACCTGTTGCCTGTGAAGGCGAATGGCGAGGTGCGGTTGCGGTCTGTGTTGTCCACGAAGATTTCCGGAATCTCCACCAGACCCAGTGACTTGCCTTTCTTGCCCGCAATCTCGATGGGGGTGTCGGAGGGCAGTTCGAGCAGTTTGTGCAGGACTTCGGTCATAGTCCTGCCGAGGAAGGCGGAAACGATTGCCGGGGGCGCCTCGTTCGCACCGAGCCTGTGGGCGTTGGTGGCTGAGGCGATGCTGGCCTTCAGGAGGGCATTGTGCTTTTGCACGGCGGCGAGTGTGTTCACGAAGAAGGTGATGAACTGGAGGTTGCTCTTCGGATCCTTTCCGGGAGAGAAGAGGCCCACGCCGGTGTCAGTGCCGAGCGACCAGTTGTTGTGCTTGCCGGAGCCGTTGATGCCCTCGAAGGGTTTCTCGTGGAAGAGAACCACGAAGCCGTGTTTGCGGGCGAGGTTGTTCATCAGGTTCATCACCATCTGGTTTTGGTCGTTGGCAAGGTTTGTCTCACCGAAAATGGGGGCAAGCTCGAACTGACCGGGCGC
>JABUTN010000023.1:34629-35874 GCA_021443665.1 Bacteroidales bacterium
CCGAAATAGTGGTCGTCGAGCTGCTGGTTCTTGGATGAACTGTGTCCCATCAGTGTGCGACCGGTAATCATAAGGTCAGGCCTTGCGGCATACAGCTCTTCGTCTATGAGGAAATACTCCTGTTCCCAGCCCAGATATGAATAGACCTTCTTGACCTTGTTGTCAAAGAGTTTGCAGATGGGCACCGCCGCATCGCTCACCGCCTTCAGGGCGCGTTTGAGGGGAGTCTTGTAGTCGAGGGCCTCGCCTGTGTAGGCCACGAAGACCGTGGGTATGCAGAGGGTGTCATCCTGGATAAAGACCGGAGAAGTGGGGTCCCAGGCAGTGTAGCCGCGGGCCTCGAAGGTGGCGCGGATGCCGCCGTTGGGGAAAGATGAGGCGTCAGGTTCCTGCTGGGCGAGCATCTTGCCGTCGAAACTCTCAATCACGCCGCCCTTGCCGTCATAGTCAATCAGGGAGTCGTGCTTCTCGGCTGTGCCGTCCGTCAGAGGCTGGAACCAGTGGGTGACGTGTGTGACATTGTGTTTCAGAGCCCACTCCTTCATGCCCTTCGCCACGCCGTCAGCGGTCTTGTGGTCGAGGGGTTCCCCGTTGTCAATGCACTTCACGATGGCATTGAAGGTCTGGGGATCGAGGTACTTCATCATCTTCTTTCTGTCGAAAACGAGTTCACCGAAATACTCAGATGACCTTTTGTCGGGCATTTCAATTGCCACCGCCTTCTTTGTGAAGGAACTGCGTACTAAATCCAGTCTTTCCATTTTGTTATAGTGTTATTGGTGTGTGTTCACAAAAAAAGAGGCTGATTCCTGAGAACCAGCCCCGTATGTAATAAAAACTTTTCATCTGCTTAGTCTATGCGACTGGTAGTCATAGACGCCGAGAACTCCAAAACCTGCTGGAATTGGATCTTGTTCTGCTGCTGGCTATAACTGTTGTTAAACATTCTGAATCGCTTTCGACGCGCAAAAATAAAACTTAATTTTTTTGCGCAAGGATTTTTTTTAATTTTTTTTGCACAAAAATTTCAACAATGCTGATAGGCGAAACCTTATCCCTGATTGTGGCTGTTTCGTGGACTCTCACAGCCCTTTTTTCCGAGACTGCAACCAGACGCTTCGGGGTGCTTCACACCAATCTGATCAGGCTCTTCCTGTCGGCTCTCTTCCTCGCCATCCTGCTTTGGGCTATGACCGGCGCCCCCTACCCCAAGCACGCGGGGGCTCAGGCCTGGCTTTGGCTCGC
>JABUTN010000023.1:35944-48111 GCA_021443665.1 Bacteroidales bacterium
AGGTTCGGACAACTCTTTATGACTCTCTCCTCCGTCTTCGCGGCCTTCGCGGCCTTTGCGCTGCTCGGTGAGAGGCTTTCCTGGAAGGCCATTGCGGCAATGACGGTCACCCTCGGTGGCATAATGATTTCCATCCTCGGCAAGGACAGTGGAAAACGCTCCTTCCAGCTCAGGATTCCTTTTAAAGGAGTGCTCTTCGGCCTGGGTGCCGCCATCGGCCAGGGAGTCGGGCTGGTGCTGTCAAAACAGGGACTTCTCGCCTACTCCGCTGACCGGGAGGGCCTGGCTTACAACAGTTATATGATACCCTTTGCGGGGACTATGATAAGGTCCGTCTTCGGATTTCTCGGCTTCCTTGCCATTATGGGGCTTGAACGCAAACTGGCTGAGATTCCCGGCTGTCTGAAGGACGGGAAGGGAATGAGCATCATTATGGCCGTCACCTTCTTCGGACCCTTTTTTGGGGTTTCCCTCTCCCTTATGGCAGTCCAGTACACTTCCGCCGGCATAGCCCAGACCATTATGGCGCTGACCCCGGTGCTGATCCTGTTGCCATCCAAACTCTATTACCACCGCAAGGTGCGTCCCGTCGAGGTGCTCGGCGCCCTCATAAGCGTTGCCGGCACCACCCTTTTCTTTGTCTGATTTTTTGTATATTTGCTGCAAATGAATCTTGACAGAATCCATAAGACTCTCTCTGAAGCATACAGCGCGGAGGATTATCCCGTATGCCTTTCCCAGGCGCGGCAGTGGAGCGACACGAAGCCCTTCAGGGGACTGACCATCCTGGACGCCACCCCCATCTTCCGCAACACTATGGTGAAATACCTTGCTCTCCTTGCGGGCGGGGCTGAACTGATTCTGGGACATCGTCCCTACGGCTATTCCTGCGACGGGAAGATTCTGCACTTGCTGCGCGAGAGCGGCATAGAGATAGTGTCAGCAACGGAGCCTCAGAGCCGTGAGGCGGATTTCATCCTCGACTGCGCCGCCTCCTTCAGTCACTGGAAGGCGCGTCTCGGCTATGTGGAACTCACTCGCAGCGGCGTGCCGGTCTATGAAGGGCAGGGAAAGAAGGTCTTCGTGGCTGACAGCGGGCGCATAAAGAAGATAGAGACCTGCCTCGGCACAGGCGACGGCTATTTCCGGGCAATGGCTCAACTCGGCTACAACGACTGGAAAGACCGGAGGCTCGTGGTTTTCGGCAGCGGCAAGGTGGGTACGGGACTCATTACCTACGCGTATAAATATGGTGCGGACATTACGGTTGTGACCAAAGCGGGCGGCATCACCCCTTCAGTGCGGCAGATGGTCCGCAGGGTAATCGACTGCGAGGACATTCAGGCGGTGGCGGCCTCCGTGGCCGATGCCTACGCGGTGGTTACCGCCACAGGCATTGCAGGCGCCCTCGACCATCCTGTTCTCACGAAGGCCTTGACAGACTCCCCCGCCCTGCTTGCCAATATGGGCGTTGAGGACGAGTACGGCCCCGGCCTCCCCGCCTCCCGTGTGCTCGAGCACAAGAATACCTTCAACTTCATCCTCGAGGAGCCCACCCAACTTCGTTACATCGACGCCACGATGGGCCTGCACAACGAAGGCGCCCTCCACCTTCTCGAACATCCCGCCGCCACCGGCGTCATCAATCCCCCCGCCCCCCTGGAAGACCGCCTGCTCGAGCTCACCCGCCGCCACGGCTGCATCTCAGAGGAGCTGGATATGATAAACAATTGACGGAACAAACTAAAAAGACACACTATATGAAGAAATCATTCATCGCAGACGTCGTCACGGCTTTGGCCGTGGTTTCCTGCACACAGGACCCGCTTGAGAGGCTTGTTGACAAGGTTTATGAAGGGCTTACGCTTGAGGAGAAGGCGGCCCAGCTTTACGGAATCTATCCCTCGGAGATTATGGTGGACGGAAAAGTGTCTCTCGAGAAATGCCGCGAGAGGCTTCCTTACGGACTCGGGCATATTTGCCAGCCCACCAGTTCCCAGGACAAGAATCCTGACGAAATCATCGAGATGGTCCGCGACATACAGAATTACCTGATGCAGGAGACCAGGACCGGCATTCCTGCTATCTTCCACGAGGAGGCTCTCTCCGGACTCACAGCAAAAGGTGCGACAGCCTTCCCCCAGGCCATAGGCATAGCCTGCACTTGGGATCCCGAGATTCTCAGGGAAAAGACCGCCGCCACAGCGAAACTGATGCGTGCGACCGGCGCCCAGCTTGCCCTCTCGCCTATGCTTGACGTGATCCGCACCCCCTACTGGGCTCGCATAGAGGAGTCCTGCGGAGAGGACGGCTACCTGAGCGCCGCAATGGGCTATGCCTTTGTGGACGGTCTCCAGTCCGAAGGCTTCCGCAAGGGCATTGCGGCCACGACCAAGCATTTCCTCGGCTACGGCGGGGCGAATACCCTCCCCTGGAAGGAAATCTACGAGGAAGTCCTCCTGCCCCACGAGGCGATCATCCGCAAGCTCGGCACCGAATCCGTGATGACCTCCTACGACAAGTTCCGCGACGAGTATGCCGTATGCAGCGACACCCTGATTAATGTTATCTTGAGGGGTTATCTCCAGTACAAGGGCGCCATAGTCAGCGATTACGGCTCAGTCCAGCAGAACAAGCGCACAAATGACGAGGCTGTTCTCAAACAGTGCGCTATCGACGCCCTCGTGGCCGGAAACGACCTGGAGTTCTGTTCTTCCACAAGCTACAAGTATATACCTGAACTTGTCAGGGAAGGCCGCATTTCCGAGGAAGTTCTCGAAAAGGCGGTGAAACGCGCCCTTATGCTCAAGGCAAGGGCCGGCCTGCTCGACGAGAATCCGAAACTCTATGAGGAGGGCCCCATCGATGTGGATCCGAAGGAGAACCGCGAGCTTGCCTACAGGATTGCGACAGAGTCCGTTGTCCTGCTCAAGAATGACGGCATCCTTCCCCTTAGCGGCAAACCCAAAGTGGCGCTCGTCGGACCCAACGCGAACTCCTACTGGAGCATGCTCGGCGACTACAGTTTCCACTCAATGCAGGAGTTCTTCCACCGTCATCACGTAGATCCCTCAACTCCCGAAATCCCCACTCTGCTCGAGGCCCTCAACAAGGCTTGCAAGGGCGAAGTCTCGTATTCACGCGGCTGCGACTGGGGCTCGCTCAACGACGCGAAGATTGCCGAAGGCGGAGACGCCCGAATCAGCGGTATGGAGGTGCGCAGAATCGAGTCTGCAGACCCGACTGACTGGAAGGACGCCATCAGGATGGCCGCCCAGAGTGATGTAATCATCGCCGCAATGGGTGAGAACGTCTTTCTTAGCGGCGAGAACCGCGTGAGAAACAGCATACACCTTCCCGGCGAGCAGGAGAAGTTCGTGAGCGAACTGATTGCCACCGGCAAGCCCGTGGTTCTTGTGGTCTTCGGCGGACACCCTCAGATTGTAGAGCCTGTCGCTTCAGGTTGCGCGGCCATCCTTCAGGCCTGGTATCCGGGAGAGGAAGGCGGACGCGCCGTTGCTGACATCCTGACCGGCGGCGTCAATCCCTCCGGCAAGCTCTGCGTCAGCTACCCGAAGTCCGACTCTAAGCAACTCTTCTGCTACAACGAGCTTCCTGATGCCTCTCTGGTCGCCTATCCCTTCGGCTACGGCCTTTCCTACACCACCTTCGAGTATTCCGACATCAAGGTTCAGCCTTCAGCAAAGACGACCGATGACTATATTTCTGTAAGTTGCACCGTGACCAACACCGGCTCCCGCGAGGGTACCGACGTGGCCCAACTCTATGCCTCCCCCCTCTCCGGACAGCCGCTCAAACCCGTGCAGCTCAAGGGCTTCCGCAGAATCACCCTCAAACCGGGGGAAAGCAGGACCGTGACTTTCCGTATGCACACCGACCAGCTCTACTGGTGGAGCGAACAGAAGGGCAAGACGGTCTGGACCCTCACGCCGGGTGATTACAGGCTCGCCGTGGGCAATTCTTCAGCCGCCCTCGGACAAAACGGAATCTGCACCCTCAGCGGCAAGGAAGTCGCCAAACCCATACGTGACGAGTATTTCGCGCTTGCCGAAATTGACTGACACCCAATTATATAACCCTAAAACATCTTACATTATGGCAAATACAAAGTATTCAGGCACACAGACGGAAAAGAATCTGGAAGCCGCTTTCGCAGGCGAGTCACAGGCCCGCAACAAATACACTTATTTCGCATCCAAGGCAAAGAAAGAGGGCTTCGAGCAGATAGCCGCCATCTTCCAGCAGACAGCCGACAACGAGAAGGAGCACGCCAAACTCTGGTTCAAGGAACTTGCGGGCATCGGCTCTACCGCCGAGAACCTCGCCTGTGCTGCTGACGGCGAGAACTACGAGTGGACGGATATGTACGAGGGTTTCGCAAAGACGGCGGAGCAGGAAGGCTTTACAGAGCTCGCAAAGAAGTTCCGCCTTGTTGCGGCCATAGAGAAGCGCCACGAGGAACGTTACCGCGCCCTGCTCCACAACATCGAGGCCCAGGAGGTCTTCAAGAAGTCAGAGGTCAAGGTCTGGGAGTGCCGTAACTGCGGCCATATCGTGGTCGGCACCGAGGCCCCCGAAATCTGCCCCACCTGCGCCCATCCCAAGGCCTATTTCGAGATCCACTGCGACAACTTCTGAGTAATCGCTCCTGAAGCTATTCGTGGACGAATACCTCGTCGATGAAGAACCAGGAGGGCATTCCGATGCCGTAGTGCCAGGAGGGACAGGTGATGGTGCCGCCGACATCGAATCTGATGTATCTGGCGCTGACCGGCGTCGGGAGGGACATCCCGAATTTGCGGAATTTCACGCTGACATCGCGGTCTTCGCCGATTTCCATTGTGGAGATGTGCCGCCATTTGCGGCCGTCTTCAGAGATGCTCACGCTGACGCTCTTGGGGAACAGCACCCAGGAGCCGAGTTGGTGCAGGCAGTCCACGTCCGCTTCCCTGATGCTTCGGATGTCTCCCAAATCCACCATGAACGAGCAGTCCGTGCCTTCCCATCCCACCCAACTCTCCACGAAAGTGGTGCCTCCGAGTATGCCGTCGGTCAGAGAGCCTGAGGGCATATCAGCATATCTGCCTGTGGGCTTGGTCAGATATTCGACTTTGGCTCCACGGGCGAGATTGGGCTTGCCTTCGTCCAGATAGCGCTCACGGTAGAGCCTGCAGTAGTCAAGGGGGCTGTTGGCCCGCTCGTTGAGGGTGGGCACGCCGTAATCCCTGCAACGGCTCTCGAAGAGTGCGAGCAGCGCCCGCGTGTCCTCCTTGTCCTCAATGCCCTGCGCCCGCCTGATTTCCAGTTCGGAATACTGCTGCGTGAGGCGTTCCATCCGCACGTGTCTGAGGGCGGCGGCATCATCCTTTACGGCGGCTTCCGCACGGTCGAAGAGTTCGGCGTATTTCCGGCGGTTGGCAGCGCTGAGCATTCCGTCCTTGTGCGTGACCGGAGAGTCGTATATCCACAGCCTCGTAGCGCTCTTGAGCAGTTCCGCCTCAAGCAGTTTCATATACTGCCTGATATAGGGTGCGGCGGCCCCGTAGTAGTCGCGCAGGAATCCCCCGATGAGGCTCTCCACATCGGCATCCGGATTCCACATCAGTTTCGCGACAATGTAGGACCTCAGTTCCGAGAAATTTCCCCCGAGGGAGCCGGCAATCTGGCTGAAATGCATCCGGGCGTGGTTGTCGCGGAAGAGCCTGATGTTCGGCTGGAGTATGTGGAAGTTGGGGAAGGGGCTGAGGTAGTTGTCGAAGTTGATGCCGTAGTCCCAGATGAAGAGGTTGTCCGAGATGGCGCTCCAGCCTTCCATCGCTTCGATGAACTCCCTGCCGCCCGCCGTGCTGCGAAGGTCGCGTTCACGGTCGCAGTCTATGTCGCAGAGCATTATATTCACATTGGGGCGCACTGTCAGGCCCTTCGGGGGCGTCATTGTGAACAGGTAGGCAAGAGTGGAAATCGTCTTGTCGGGGAAACGCTCTGCCAGGGCATTCATAAACAAGATGTAGGGGGCGGAAACAGAGCCGTAGCGGTCCATCAGCTTTTGGCATTCCTCGCAGTGACAGTAGGTGAAGTTGCCGTCGTTCTGGCTTACGGAGATGATCTCTGCTTCTGGATTTGCCCTGAAAATGGAATCCAGCTGCGCCACTGCCGCCTCCAGGACTTCAGGATTGCTCAGGCACCATTGCGAGGCCTTTCCGGGGCGGCGCACCCCCTCGATTTGGGAATACCATTCTGGATGCGTTTCGCCGAATCGTGATGAGGGGAGTATGCGGTCGAAGGTATGCACCCACATTCCCCCCGCGAACACGTCCTGGGCCCTTTCGCTGCGCAGGAAAAGCGCATAGTCGGGGTCCGTGGCGATGGCGTAGGACTGCGTTGAGCGGAAGGAGAAGGCGGGGTTTTCGCAGCGCGAGAGCGGCTGCTCTATCGTGAAACCGCTGCGTTTGGGGCATTTGTAAGTGTCCGCTGCCATATATCTCACGCCGAAACAGTCTTCGAGCAATGCGGTCACGCCGTAAATGCAGCCCTTGGCCTTTCCCTCAACCAGCAGGCTGCCGTCCTGTCTTGTCTCGATGTGGAAACCGTCCTTTTCCAGACTCTTGTCCTCAGGCTCAGCCGAGGCGAGAGAAATGTCACCTGCCAGCGCTGGGCACTCCCCTACTATTTCCGGCTTCATCCCGCAGATGCGGCCGATGAACTTCTGCAAGAGTTCCGCCGCCGTCCGCGTGGCAGCGAGATTGTCTTTCAGGATAATTCTGCCATCCTTTGACAATGCGAATGCGGGTGACTCCGGGGCGTCCGAGGCCTTGATTCCATATTTGCGTAGAATTTTCAGCACGTCCTTTTGTATGGACTTCGCCCATAGGGAGTAACCGTAATCATCGGGGTGAATCCCGTCAACGGAGGTCTGATAGCCCTTGCCGCCGGCGTTCGGGACTATGTAGTACACGTCTTTGTATTTCTTGACGGCAATCTTCATAAGGCTGTCGGCAACCGCCATTTTGGCCGCCTCCGATGCCTCGACCACACCGTTGAAGGTCCTGCCCTCCCTGTAGATTGTCTTCTGGAAAATCAGGGGAATCCCCGGATGGGCCGACTGTATGCTCTCTATGAAGGGGAACAGACGTTCGCTTATCAGCTGCGCCGAGGGGTTCGAGAAGGCGTCGAAGATGATTGCATCGACATCGGCATCCTTGAGGACTTCGGCGAAATAGGGCTGGAGTTTGCAGTTGCCGCTGCAACCGAGGTTCAGAAGCTGTATGCCGGTGTTGCGCGTGAACTGCGAGGGGTAGCTCATACCTGCACGAGAAGTGCTGATGCCCTGGGTGTAACTCGAGCCAAAGATGGCGACCCTGTGGCGGAAGGGGGACTCCAAATAACTGATTTCCGCATCGTCATCCACCCCCACCTGCACGTCAAACACCTCGCTGTAAATGGGCAGATAGAGGATGCACTCGTGCATAGAGCCGTCCATACCGCTTATCAGGGTGACGGAATCCGTTTCCCTTCCCGCGGGGGCACTCCAGGTGGCTGCGGAAATCCATTGCCCGTCGCTGCCCTTGATGAAGAGGTTCCAGCCCCTGAGCGAGAGCGGCATAGTGTTGATGAAGTTGTCGATATAGCCATAGCCGGCCCTGACGCTGATGCTGCGCGAGTTGGTTTTGAACATAAGGGCAAGCCCGGCCCCGCAACGGACCTGGATGTTCTCGTCGGGGGTGAAACCCTTGTATTTCACGGTGTCCACGCGATGGTAGGGATTGGGAGTGGGCATCAGTTTGCCGATGAGGTTCAGGCTTGTGCCGTCCACATATCTGGTGCCGGCGCTGACGGAAGTGTTGAAACAAAGGGCAAGGGCCACGGCAATGGCGGCGAAATTCATTATTGCAGACTTCATAGCCACAAAGTTAGTTTATAATTTCTACCTTTACAACGAATATGTCAAAGGCTCTGTCAAAGGCAATGGCCGCTCTGCTGCTCGTGTCGCTCCTGTCGGCGGCAGGCTCTTTCTGCCTCCCCGGGCAGCAAAGGGTGTCCATAGTGTTCGCCGGTGACGCGATGCAGCACAGTTCGCAGCTTGACGCAGCGCGCAGAGGCTCCCTGTACGACTATTCGGACTGTTTCAGCGAACTCGAGCACTTCATAAAGGGGGCAGATTATGCCGTCGTGAACCTCGAGACGACGCTCGCCGCCAGAAATTTCACGGGTTACCCCTGTTTCAGGTCGCCCGACTCCTTCGCGCTCGCTCTGAAGAATGCGGGCTTTGATATGATGCTCACCGCCAACAACCACTGCCTGGACAACGGGGACTTCGGACTGCGCCGCACGATAAAGGTCCTTGACACCCTCGGCGTGCCGCATCTGGGCACCTATTCCGACTCTCTGGAACGCTCCGCGAGACTCCCCCTGATCTGCAACATAGGCGGTATCAGGGTGGCCTTTCTGAACTATACCTACGGCACGAACGGATTCGAGGTGCGTGACGGTGCGGTCGTGGACTACATCGACACCCTGCGGATGCGCGGCGACATCGCCCTGGCCCGGGAAAAGGGGGCTGAAATCCTCTGCGTGGCGGTTCACTGGGGGGAGGAGTACAAACTCCTGCCCAACAGCGCCCAGGAATCCGTGGCGGAGTTTTTTGCCGGCGAAGGCGTTGACCTGATTATAGGAGGTCACCCGCACGTCATCCAGCCTATGAAGGTGACGTACAGCCCCGCCTTCCGGAAGAACATCCTGACCGTCTATTCTCTCGGCAATTTCATCTCTGGGATGAAGACCACGGACACACGCGGCGGCGTTATGGTGAGGGTTTGGCTAGAGAGGGATGTTTCGGGCTATGTGCATTTTTCCGGCGCGGAATACCTGCCTGTCTTCGTTGTCAAGGGAGTCCCCGGCGTGGATAATTTCAAGCTCAGGGTGGCGGATTCCTGCGACACCCAGTACGCCCGGGACTTCCTCAGAAACGCTTACGCCATCTTCAATAAGCACAATGTCGGAGTCCCTCGACTTCAAGAATGATGCGCCTGTAGGACACGAGATTGAAGTCGCCGTCATCGTGAACCTCGCAGATGAAGTGCAACTCTTTGCCGGCGGCAATGTAGGGCACGGTGACGCTTGCCGCGGACGATGTTGAGGATGACAATTCAGCCGGAACGCCGATTTCCTTCTGTTGCCACCAGCGGAACGAGAGTTTGTCGCCCTCGGCATCGTATGACTCCGAGGCGTCCAGAGTGACCATATCCCCCGCCTTCGCCTTGATTACCAGTGGCTTCAGACCTTTGCTGCCGTTGACGATTACAACCGGGTTGGTGTTGCCTGTGCCATTCTCCGCCCAGGCCATGCGTGCAGCGAAATCGTTGAACTCGTCGGGATAGAAGTATTTCTCGTAGGAGTCGGAGATGTCCTTCTGCGGCTGCTGCCAGTTGGTCCAGGCGAAGCTGGTGCTGTCGGGGCTGAGGTGGTAGGTGTGATAACCGCCCCACCCTGCCTGTTCCGGCTCGTCAGGGTCGTGCAGGCCGTTGGGCAGAATGTGAAGGAAACTCGGCGTGTCGCCCTCAACGCCCCATTTGTATGTGGGATAGACCTTCCCCATCGCGCCTTTGCCCTGGATGAGCGCGGCGTATTTCTCCCAGTTCTGTTTGCCCAGTTCATTCTGGTTGAGCCAGGCCGACTCGTCCCAGATGAACTTGAGGTCATCCTTGTACTCTTCGCGCATCCACTTGTGCGAACTGTATGCGCGGTCCATACGCATATGCCACTGCATATCCTGGTCGGTGATGGTGTAAATCCGAAACTTTTGGACAAAGCGCTTCAGTTCCTGCGGCGAACGGGTTTGGCTGACGCGCCAGATTGCCTGTGCCAGGGTGTTGGAGCCGCCCCAGGATGTGACCCATATAGGACGCGGGTCATCCTCGTCGGCAAGTTTGATGAGGAAGTCGCTGCCGGGAGAGTCGTTGCCCTCGCCTATCACGCCTATGCCCGCCTTTTGGCTGCCCATCATAGTGCGGCTGCGCACATACTCCACGCTGGGCCAGTAGCCAATCTGCTGGCTGCCGTTTTCCACGTCAAGCGGGAGGAAGTCCTTCTGCTGCGAGCGCTTCATAAGGTTCTTCACGTCCGTGCCGTAGGCGTCCACCACACGTGTGAGAAATTCCGCCCACTCGGCGGGATAAGGGTCGCAGTTCCAGCCTATCGTGGTGCAGATGGCCTCTATTTCAAAGAGGTCGGCGTAAGAGAGCAGGCGCACGGCGGACTCATTGTCATCAGGCTCCACATCTGCGGGGCCTATGTCTGTCATCACCACGAGACGGGGCTTGAGTTCCTGCTCGGGCGTGCTGCACTGCACGAACAAGAATGCCGGAAGCAGTATGGCGAAAAGGAAGTTTTTCATAGTCAGTTACGCTTGCTTATTTTGCCCAGGCAGCTCCCTCAGGAGTCCTTCTCCACTGGAAATATGAGTCAAGAACCCACATCGCCTTCTCGCTCGGCACATCAATCATACGCGATTCCGTGCCCTTGAGGAGCATAGTCTGCTTTGCCACTGAGAAATCATCCCACTGAGGGAGGCCCTCCCCGTTGGGATTGCCGTACTTGGCGAAGTTAATCCAGTAGTTGAAAATCTGGTTCTCGAGATGCTTCTCCTCAGCCGAATCCTGCTTGTCTGCAGAGAGTTTGTGGAACACATACTCCATCTCGGCCCCGTGGAAGGCCCCGTAGCCTGCCCTGGGTGAATCCTCGGGATATTCGGGATGCTGGTCGAAATAGTAGAGGTAGGCCGGAGACTTGCCGGTCTCGGTCTGGAGACGTGCCCAGGCCCAGGTCTGCCAGCCGAACGCAGCGTCACGCATAAGGTCGCGGGCGGACTTGGGAACAGAAGTCTCGGTCACGGGATAAACCTCGAGAAGCTGTTTCGCGTAAGGGCCGTACCTGAGTTCCACGCTTGCAATGTGCTTTGCGGGATCCTTCTCGCCGCTGAAACTTCCGCCTTCGTCTGAGTTGTAGCCGATGAGCACGGGAATGTCGTTGTAGTTGCCCGCCTGGTACATCTTGAACTGGTCATCGGGGATGACATAACCGTCCACGATGGGCCAGCCGCCTCCGGGAGTGAGTCCTCTGGAAACGAGTTTCTCGGCGGGAAGGGCGCGGAGCTCTGCCAGAGATGAGCAGCCGAGGTCGGACATAATGCCGAGACCGTCCTGCTCCGCATCCTTGAGAAGGCGCATATTCTCACCCGGATATGTCGTGGGCCTTGCGGGACCGAAAGAGCCGCCGCTCTCAGAGATGGCGCCTGAAATCAGGCCCTTGGTAAGAGGCGAAGCGCAGAGCATGCTGACCGCGATGCCGCCGGCTGACTCGCCGAAAATGGTCACCTTCGCGGGGTCGCCGCCGAACTTCTCTATATTGTTGTGAATCCACTGAAGGGCGGCCACAAGGTCAAGAATGCCGTAGTTGCCCGACACACCGTGCTCATTCTCCGCACTCAGTTCGGGATGTGCCATAAATCCGAGTTTGCCCAGACGGTAAGGGATGCTTGCGTAAACGACTCCGCTCGCTGCGAACACCTCGCCGTCGAAAAGAGGGTCAGAGGTGGCTCCGCCCGCGAAACCGCCGCCATATATCCATACGAACACGGGCAGTTTGTCCTTTGTGGTCTTTGCCGGAGTCCAGACATTGAGATAGAGGCAGTCCTCGCTGTAGTTGCCGCGGCCACCCTGTACTGCAGCCGGAGCGAACTCTTTGGCCTCCAGGACTCCCTCCCAGGGAATCACCGGCTGGGGAGCCTTCCACCTCAACTCACCCACCGGAGGCGCCGCAAAGGGAATGCCCTTATAGATTGCCACATTTTCGGTAACGGTGCCGCAGATGACACCGCCATCCACCTTCACCTGCTCCTCAATCGCATTGTCTGCACAGGAGCAAATCACAGAAGCGAGCAGAACGCCCGCGAAAACAAGTTTACGCATATCAGAAAAAAAGTTAGATGACCAAAATTACGCAATAATGCGACAAAAACAAAATCGAGCAGGATGTCAAGAAAACGATAATGAATATCTTCTAAACTTTCTATTGTCATAGTTGTTTACACAACATCTTGATTTTCTGACCACTGCTCACACTGCTTCAATACCACATTCATGGCATCT
>JABUTN010000024.1:0-10364 GCA_021443665.1 Bacteroidales bacterium
GCGCCCCAGGAATCGTATCCGCCCACAATGCATTCCTCGGCAAATGCCGCGTGGACATCATCAGCCTTGCAGTAGGGCGCGTGGTGCAGGGCTTCGTAATAGGCTTTCATCGCGCCTGTCAGCAGCCCGGGATCACCCATCTCATAGTGCGCGGACTTAAAAATGGGCTTGCGGTAAGGGGTGAGGCCGGGGACAAAGGTGTAGTTGGTGTACATACGCACCTCCTCCAGAAGTTTCGGAGTCCGCAGATCGGCCACAACGAAGAACGGCACCTCCTCTATTGCCCCGTCAACCACAAACTTGAACACGCCCTCGAGGGCAACACGGCCGCCGCCCTTGGTCTGGAACACGGGGGTGAACGACACCGCATCGGCGTTGAACCTCGCGGTGAAGCCCTCCGCAAACCTGCGGATGCCGTCAAGGCCCTCAAACCTCTCGTAGGGAGCGTCAACGGCGGGAGGCTCGTTCCAGAACATCTTCTTCTCGCGGAAAAGCCCCACGACCTCGTCCGCCCTGCCGGCGCAGAGGGCGTTCACAAACAGCATATCCGGAGACGACACATCGACTTCTTCAATCATATCCCGATACAGCCTTTCAAGGCTGCACTGCTTTCTCACGGGCAGACCGCCTGTCGGGTCGGCAGGTTTTGAATTCCAAGTCCCGCAGGACTGAATCACAAATATCGCAAGCGCTAAGAGAATTGAGGTCTTTTTCATAAGGCAAAGGTAACAATTCTTGTTGCTTGATTGAAAAATTATTATCTTTGACGCAAACGCTTGAACTATGTCTTTAAGAACCCTTATTGACAAGATACTGCCTACCCGGGGCTTGAAGGTGTTTGCCATCTGCACTTGTGCCGTGATTTTCGGTCTCGGTGCTCTTTCGGCGTATCTGCTCAGGATTCATACCTACTTTGTGGGAGACAATCCGGCTGCCTGCGTGAACTGTCACATAATGGCTCCATACCACGCCACCTGGCTTCACTCCAGCCACGGTCGCGAAGCCACCTGCAACGACTGCCACGTTCCCCACGACAATATCGTCAGAAAATACTGGTTCAAAGGCACCGACGGCCTGCGGCACACCGCAATGTTCGTCACCCACAGCGAACATCAGGTCATCAGGGCGAATGACGGCAGTGCTGAAGTCATAATGGAAAACTGTGTCCGTTGCCACACGCAGCTTAACCGGGAGTTTGTAAAGACAGGAAGAATAGATTTTATGATGGCAAAGGAGGGAGAGGGCAAGGCCTGCTGGGACTGCCACAGGAGCATCCCCCACGGCAACAATTCACTTTCCACAGTATCCAAATCGGCGCAGGTGCCCTATCCCGATTCACCGGTGCCGCAGTGGTTGAAATGGACTAAAAAGAAATAACAAACAGATATGACTGAAAATAAAAAAATTGCAACCTGGAAAGCCTGGACCTTGTTCGTAGTTGTGCTTGCAGTTGTATTCGGGCTTGGACTCTTTGCCGCCTCAATGCTTGAGCGCCGTGCTGAAGTGGTCAGTGTATTCAACAACAAGAAGGTGGATATTGCCCCCGGCGAAGCCCACAATGACGTTTTCGAGGCCAACTATCCCAGGGAGTTCAAGACCTGGACTGAGACCGCAGAGACCGGGTTCAGGAGTGAATACAACGGTTCCGAAGCAGTTGATGTGCTTGACGCCCGCCCCAATATGGTAATCCTTTGGGCAGGATATGCATTCGCCTGGGACTACACCACTCCGCGCGGTCATATGCACGCCGTATATGACATTACCCGCAGCCTCCGTACAGGTTCTCCGGGAGTGGAAGGAGGTCTCACACCCCAGCCCTCAACCTGCTGGACCTGCAAGAGCCCCGATGTACCCCGCCTGATGCAGGAAATGGGACTCAAGGAATATTACGCAGGGCAATGGGGAAATCCCGCCTGGGCAGCGGAAGTGGTCAACCCCATAGGATGCTCCGACTGCCACGACGCACAGACTATGGATCTCAGAATCAGCCGCCCGGCGTTGAGAGAAGCCTTCGAGCGTCAGGGGAAAAATATAGAGGACGCCTCCCTTCAGGAAATGAGGACCCTCGTGTGCGCACAGTGCCACGTCGAGTACTATTTCCGCAACAACGAAGCTGAAGATAAAATCAACTACCTGACATTCCCCTGGGACAATGGCATCACTGTCGAGGCAATTGAAGAATACTACGACAGCTATACGGCTGAGACCGGCAAGGAGGGCAAGCCTTATTACGACTACATACACGCACTCAGCAAGACCCCGATTCTCAAAGCCCAGCATCCAGGATACGAGACATCCCAGATGGGAATCCACGGCCAGCGTGGTGTATCCTGCGCGGACTGCCACATGCCTTACATAAGCGAAGGTGGGGTAAAATACAGCGACCACCATATCCAGAGTCCTCTCGCAAACATTGACCGCACTTGTCAGGTCTGCCACCGCGAAAGCGAAGAGACACTGCGTGAGAATGTATATGACCGCCAGCGAAAGAATGACGAGATTCGCACCCGCCTTGAAGCCGAGCTTGCCGCAGCCCATATAGAGGCCAAAACCGCCTGGGACAACGGTGCCACGGAAGGGGAAATGAAAGAAGTGCTCAGCGAAATCCGAAAAGGACAGTGGAGATGGGACTTCGCGGTCGCATCGCACGGGGCCTCATTCCACGCTCCCCAGGAAATTGCAAGAATCCTTGCGGGAGGTCTTGACCACGCGCATCTTGCCCGTCTTGCCCTCGCGAAAGTCCTGTTCAAGCACGGTGTTGAAAATGTCAAGATTCCCGTTTTCGGAGGCAAGGAAGAAGCACAAAAATTCATTGAGCCCTCAATAGCGGCGAAAGTGGGCACAATCGGCCAAATGGAGAAGAACAAGTCCAGATTTATGAACGAAGTGCGTCCGGAATGGATAAAAGCCGCGAAAGCATCAGGCAAGCTTACAATGGAAGGCCTTGAATGATAATTTGATATGTGGCAAAAACCTTGGAAATATTCTGAAGCGGCAGCGGTCGGACTTGGTCTGACCGCTGTCGGCGTTATCCTGCAACTTGTTTCCGGGAAGATTGAGTGGGATGTACTGGCGTTTCCGGTTAACCTGATTCTTGTCGCCGTGCTGCTTGCCGCCCTGCTGCTGATGCACTCCTTAAGGCACAGGGTCCATCTATTCTCCTGGCTTGGCGGCATCCCCTGTGCAGTGGTATCCATCTGCTTTGCCGCAGGTCTCACGATGATTATGGGCCTGGTCCGTCAGGCTGTCCCATACGCTGAAATCCCCGGAGTGCTCGGCAGAAGCGGACTCCGCCAGATGCTCTCCGCCTGGTATTTTGTGCTGCCATACACCTGGATGACCGTATCCCTCGGAATGGCCACCCTCAGGGTCGCCGCATCAGCTTGGACCTCCCGCACCCTGCCCTTCATACTTAACCACCTCGGGCTCTTCCTTGTGCTCGTGTGCGGGGTTGCCGGCAGCGCGGATATGAAACGGCTCTCAATGATTGCATACGAAGGTTCTCCCGAATGGCGTGCCATAGACAAGACAAAGCCCTCGGGAGGAGTAATCGAACTCCCCATCGCCATCGAACTGAACGATTTCATAATGGAAGTGTATCCGCAGACGCAGTCTCCGAAACGATTTGCAAGCGATGTCACCATCTATGTCAAGGATTCTGAAGAGACGAGCCATACGGTATCCGGCACAATCGAGGTGAACCATCCCTTTTCTGTCAAGGGCTGGAAAATCTATCAGACAGGCTATGATGAAAGGCTCGGGAACGAGAGCCCCTACAGCATATTCGAACTCGTGCGCGACCCCTGGCTCCCCGCCGTATATATAGGACTTGTGATGATGCTCGCCGGAGCCGTGTCGCTGTTCCTGACAGCCCCCGGGCGCATCCGTAAAAAGGAGGAATCGTTATGAGTTGGAGCCATTTCCCCATATTCGCCATACCGGCGCTCGCAATCTGGATTTCAGCCGCCGTTCTGGCCCTGAGGGGGCGCAGGGTCATCTCCACAGTCCTATGCTGCCTCGGCCTTGTCATATACTCCTCCTTTATCGCGGGGATGTGGATTTCCCTCGAACGTCCGCCGATGCGCACTATGGGAGAAACACGCCTGTGGTACGTGTTCTTCCTGAACATCGCGGGGCTCATCACATACCTGAGGTGGAAATACCGCTGGATTCCAAGCTTCAGCGCCCTGCTGTCCACGGTTTTCACCTGCGTCAATCTGTTCAAGCCCGAAATCCACGACAAAACGATGATGCCGGCCCTCCAGAGCGGATGGTTCGTGCCGCACGTCACCGTCTATATGTTTGCCTACGCCCTGCTGGCCTCCGCCTTCCTGATGGCCGTGTATCTGCTATGGATAAAGAAAACGCCCGCCACTCGCAATGAAATGGCCATGACAGACAATCTCACTTGCATCGGTCTGGCCTTCCTCACATTCGGTATGCTCTTCGGAGCCTTCTGGGCGAAAATAGCGTGGGGACATTACTGGTCCTGGGACCCGAAGGAGACCTGGGCCGCCGTCACCTGGTTCATATATCTGGCATATATCCATTTCCGCAGGTCCTCCCCCAAGAACATCAACCTGGCGCTGGTCTTCCAGTTGGTCGGCTTTGCCGCACTGCAGATCTGCTGGTGGGGCATCAACTACCTGCCCTCCGCCCAGGGCAGCAGCATACACACCTACTGATATGACAGAAGTTCAGTTCATCACTCACTTCACGGACAAAATCAGTTACGAAGCATCTGTAGTTCTCGCACTGAGGGGCGGCTGCCGCTGGATACAACTCCGTATGAAAGACGCTCAGACGGAGGAGATTGTGCAGACAGCACGCAGACTGAGAAAATTGTGCGATGAGGCGGGGGCCACGCTGATTCTTGATGACCACGTGGAACTGGTGAGACTCACGAAAGCCGACGGCGTGCACCTGGGCAGGAACGATATGCCAATCCGCAAGGCACGCGAGATTTTGGGTGGCAACTGCATCATCGGAGGGACGGCAAACAGCTTTGAGGACGTAAAACGGATATACGAGGAAGGCGCGGACTACATTGGATGCGGCCCCTTCCGTTATACGACCACCAAAAAAAACCTCTCACCGCTGCTCGGACTGAAGGGGTATTCTGAAATATTGGGAAAAATGAAGGCCGAAGGCATAAATATCCCAGTAGTGGCCATCGGAGGCATAGGATTTGAAGACATCCCCGCATTGAAGAAAACCGGCATCGATGGCATTGCCATCAGCGGCAGCATACTGAGGGCTCCCGACCCGGCAGAGGAAATGAAACGTATAATTGAATCAACAAGATAACAACATTATGATTGAGACACAGGTTTCACGTGGAATCATCTCCACTTATTTTGAAAAATTGGAAAAGAATCTGGAGTTGGATGTCGCCATCGTAGGCGGCGGCCCCTCCGGCATCGTGGCCGGCTATTATCTGGCCAAGGCAGGACTGAAAGTGGCGCAGTTTGACCGCAAACTTTCCCCCGGCGGCGGAATGTGGGGCGGCGCGATGATGTTCAACCAGATAGTCATACAGGAAGAGGCCCTTGGCATTGCCAAGGAATTCGGCATCAATATCACCCCTTATCAGGACGGGCTTTACTGTATGGACTCCGTAGAGAGTACCTCCGCCCTGCTCTACAAGGCAGTACACGAGGGGGCGACGATTTTCAACTGCTACAGTGTGGAGGATGTCATCTTCAAGGACAACGTGGTGAGCGGTGTGGTTGTGAACTGGACACCCGTCCTCCGCGAAGGAATGCACGTCGATCCGCTGAACATCCTTGCAAAATGCGTCATTGACGGTACAGGCCACGATTCGGAAATCGCCGCCAAAGTGGTGCGCAAAAACGGCATCCGCCTCGATACCGAAACCGGCGGAGTAATCGGGGAACGCTCTCTCGATGTCACGTCCGGTGAAGACGAAGTTGTAAAGGGCACCAAGGAAATCTATCCCGGCCTCTATGTCTGCGGTATGGCTGCAAGCGCAGTCAGCGGAACACCCCGTATGGGGCCCATCTTCGGCGGTATGCTGATGAGCGGAAAGAAGGTTGCCGACGAAATCATCAAGAAATTAAAAGGTCCACAGGGCGCCAAGTAGGGCAGCGCCTCCAAAGCCCAGAGAACTGATTGTCGCTATGCGGTTGGAAGTGACTCCGCCCATAGCGACAACTTTTTCGTTGATTATCCCCGCCCGTTGCGCCTCTTTCAAGTCCTGCATCGTAAACTTCGACCCGTAGCCCTGCTTGCTGATGCTGTCAAATATGGGACTCAGGAAGAGATAATCCACCTCGTCACAGTATTCCTCCACTTCCTTCAAGGAATGGCAGGACCTGCTCACCAGGGTATTGCGACGGTCGATATATGCGGGCAACATGGGCCGGCGGACATTCAGATGCACTCCCCCCAGGCCCATTTGAGGCTGCAACTCAAGCTGATAATGTATCGTCAGCCGTCTGTAATACTCCGGCCTTATCCCACGAATCAGGGCCTCCACTTCGGCAAGGGATGCGTCTGGCTTGCGGATGTGCATTCTGCTGACGCGGGCATCCAGCAACTTCATAATTGCCGCTGCTTCACCCTCAAAGAAGTCCTCCTTTGTGATTCCTATTATGCCGAGTTTCATTGCCATTACAGCAGTCCTTCTTCAACGCAGTAAGGCAAGGTCACTTTCAGGGAAGGACAGCGTTCCATCTCTCTTCTGATGGCGAAGAGCGCCCCTTCGTTGCGGGCCCAGCTGCGGCGGGCGATACCGTTGTTCACATCCCAGTGGAGCATTTCGCGTATGCGGCGGTCGCAGTCGGCGCTGCCGTCAATGACCATACCGAAGCCGCCGTTTATCACCTCTCCCCAGCCGACACCTCCACCGTTGTGGATGGACACCCAGGTGGCGCCCCTGAAACCGTCCCCAATCACGTTCTGGACAGCCATATCCGCACAGAGCGAAGAGCCGTCATAGATGTTGGAAGTCTCCCTGTAGGGCGAATCTGTGCCTGACACGTCGTGGTGGTCGCGTCCGAGCACTATGGGGGCCTTGATGCGCCCCTCGCGGATGGCACGGTTCATCTCAAGCGCGATTTTAGTGCGGCCCTCACAGTCGGCGTAGAGGATGCGGGCCTGCGAGCCGACCACCAAGTGGTTGCGCCCCGCCTCTCGTATCCAGTGGATGTTGTCGCGCAGCTGGCCCACTATCTCGGCAGGAGCGTCCTCCGCTATGCCCTCAAGCACCCCGGCGGCAATCCTGTCAGTCTCCTCGAGATCGGCCGGATCTCCGGAAGTGCAGACCCAGCGGTAGGGGCCGAAGCCGTAGTCGAAGAACAGGGGACCCATTATGTCCTGCACGTATGAGGGGTAACGGAAGCCGCCGTCCCCCTTGAGCACCGCAGCACCTGCGCGTGATGCCTCCAGCAGGAAGGCGTTGCCGTAGTCGAAGAAATACATTCCGCGGGCGGCGAGGCTGTTGATGGCCTCAATCTGACGGCGAAGCGACGCCTGAACCGCCTCCTTGAAGCGTTCGGGCTCGGAAGCCATCATCTTCTGCGACTCCTCAAGCGTGTAACCCACCGGGTAGTAGCCGCCGGCCCAGGGATTGTGCAGAGAAGTCTGGTCACTGCCCAGATCCACATCAATGCCGCGAGCGGCGAGAGCCTCCCAGAGATCGACCACATTGCCGCTGTATGCCAAGGACACGGCCTCGCCGGCGTCACGGGCCTTGAGGGCGCGTTCAATCAGGGAATCCAGGTCCTCATACACTTCATCCACCCAGCCCTGCTCGTAACGTGTCCTGAGGGCCTTGGGGTTGATTTCGGCGATGATGCCCACCACTCCAGCTATCACGGCTGCCTTGGGCTGGGCGCCGGACATTCCTCCGAGACCGGAGCTGACAAAAAGTTTGCCCTTGTGGGGAACGGGGCTCTTGTGCAGGCGGGCGGCATTCAGCACGGTGATGGTGGTGCCGTGAACTATGCCCTGAGGACCTATGTACATAAAGGAGCCAGCCGTCATCTGGCCGTACTGCGACACGCCGAGGGCGTTGAGACGCTCCCAGTAGTCCTTCCCCGAGTAGTTGGGGATTACCATACCGTTGGTAATCACCAGGCGCGGGGCATCCTTATGCGAGGGGAAAAGTCCCAGGGGATGGCCCGAATACAGCACCAGTGTCTGTTCCTCTGTCATATTGGCAAGATACTGCATTGTCAGTCGGTACTGCGCCCAGTTCTGGAAAGCGGCCCCGTTGCCTCCATAGACTATGAGTTCATCCGGATGCTGGGCCACCGCACGGTCGAGATTGTTGGTAATCATCAGCATAATCGCTGCCGCCTGCTGGCAACGCGCCGGATACTCGCTGATGGGACGGGCCCCGAGACTGTATCTTGGACGCATACGGTACATATAGATGCGGCCGTAACGCTCCAGTTCCTCACGGAACTCCGGTATCAGTTCCTTATGATGGCGCGGATGGAAATAGCGCAGGGCATTGCGCAGGGCGAGTTTCTTCTCCTCCGCAGACAGAATCTGCTTGCGTACGGGGGCGTGGTTGATCCTGGGGTCGAGGGGCTTTGGGGCGGGAAGGCTCTCCCCTATCCCTTCAAGTATTTCTTTCTGGAAGTCGGTCATCTGGATTGGGATTTATCGCCCATAAAGGTACAAAAAAATTTCACGGCTTAACCCCCGATCGGGAGATAAGCCGTTACTTTAACCTAAACTTAAACTATGAAAAACTTCAACTCAATTAACTACAAACTTTGTGCCAAAGTTTTTCACAGCGGAGTGATCTATTCTGCAGCGTTGAGAAGCTCCATCATCTTGATGGCGGAGTCGGCGATGCGGGTACCGGGGCCGAAGATGGCTGCGGCGCCTGCCTTGTAGAGGGCCTCGTAATCCTGGGCGGGGATAACTCCACCCACAACCACGATGATGTCCTCACGGCCATACTTCTTGAGTTCCTCAATCACCTGAGGCACGAGGGTAAGGTGGCCTGCGGCAAGTGATGAAACGCCGATGAAGTGAACATCGTTCTCGACAGCCTGCTTCACAGCCTCTTCGGGAGTCTGGAACAGAGGGCCCATATCCACGTCGAAACCGCAGTCGGCATAACCTGTGGCAACCACCTTGGCACCACGGTCGTGACCGTCCTGACCGAGTTTGGCAATCATTACACGGGGCTGACGACCTTCGCGTTTTGCGAAATCGGCCACCATCTTCTTGGCTTTCTCGAAGTCGTTGTTGTTCTTGACCTCGGCTGAGTAAACACCAGTATTCATACGGATAACAGCTTTATAACGTCCTACTACAGCCTCGCAAGCGTCTGAGATCTCACCGAGGGTAGCCCTTGCCTTGGCTGCCTCAACGGCCAGTTCAAGAAGGTTACCGGTCTTGGTCTCGACAGCTTTGGTGATGGCTGCAAGGCATTCCTTTACTTTTGCATTGTCGCGTTTTGCACGCAGCTCCTTCAGACGTGCCACCTGGCTCTCGCGAACCTTGGTGTTGTCAACTGCAAGAATCTCTATGGGATCCTCGTGGTCGAGACGGTACTCGTTCAGGCCGACGATGAGCTCCTCACCTGAGTCGATGCGTGCCTGTTTGCGGGCAGCGGCCTCCTCGATGCGGAGTTTGGGGATACCGGTCTCGATAGCCTTGGCCATACCGCCGAGGGACTCGATTTCCTCAATGTGCTTCCAGGCGCTCTTGGCAATCTGGTCTGTCAGGCTCTCAACATAGTAGCTGCCGGCCCAAGGGTCGATGCCGCGGCATACGTTGGTCTCTTCCTGGATGTAGATCTGGGTATTGCGTGCGATGCGTGCGCTGAAGTCTGTGGGGAGGGCGATGGCCTCGTCAAGGGCGTTGGTATGGAGTGACTGGGTGTGTCCCAGGGCTGCACCCATAGCCTCGATGCAGGTACGTGCCACATTGTTGAAGGGATCCTGCTCGGTGAGTGACCAGCCTGATGTCTGGCAGTGGGTACGCAGCGAGAGTGACTTGGGATTCTTGGGATTGAACTGGCTGACAATCTTGGACCAGAGCATACGGGCTGCCCTCATCTTGGCAATCTCCATAAAGTGGTTCATACCGATGGCCCAGAAGAAGCTCAGACGGGGGGCGAAGGCGTCAACGTCGATGCCGGCCTTCACACCTGTGCGGAGGTACTCGAGACCGTCTGCAAGGGTGTATGCCATCTCGATGTCGCAGGTTGCGCCCGCCTCCTGCATGTGGTAGCCGGAGATTGAGATGGAGTTGAACTTGGGCATATACTTGGAAGTATAGGCGAAGATGTCGCCGATGATCCTCATTGAGAACTCAGGGGGATAGATATAGGTGTTGCGCACCATGAACTCCTTGAGGATGTCGTTCTGGATGGTACC
>JABUTN010000024.1:10681-14680 GCA_021443665.1 Bacteroidales bacterium
GGCGGATAGTCCAGGGACGCTGTACATACATTGTGGAATAGGGACCGCGGAGGAAGGGAGCCACGCCGGCGGCGTAGTTGAGATGCTCCATACCCTCAAGGTCTTCTTTGGTATAGACGGGTTTGACGTCTATCTGCTCAGAAGTGTGGTAAAGCGGGGCTGCGGGGGCCTCTGCCTTCTTGTTGCAGCACTGCTGGGCCTTATACTGGATATCTTTGAATTCGGGTCTCATATTTTTGTCCTCCTATAATGCTTTGATACCAAGGGCAGCCTGGTACTGTTTGAGCGTTTCCAGAACATTGCTCTTCACGCTGATGAAGTTCTTGATGCCTTTGGCCTCGAGATCTGCCTGGCAGGCGGGAGCGCCGGCCACAACGAGAATGCCCTTGCCTGCGAGAAGTTCGGCGATCTGGGGAACACCCTCTGCATACTCGTCATCTGATGAGCAGGCCACGCAGATGTCGGCACCGCTTTCCAGGAAGGCCTTCACGCCCTCCTCTATGGTCTCGAAGCGGTTGTTGTCGATCACGCGCAAACCGGCGACTGCGAAGAAGTTGGAAGAGAACTGTGCGCGGGCGCGGCACATTGCGAGGTTGCCGTAGGTGAGCATAAAGGCCTTGGGTTCCTTGCCGCTGCGGTCAGTGGCGAAACGAAGGGCCTCGAAAGCCTCGGCTCCGCGGTAGGGCAACAGGGGCTCGGCCACAGGCTCGGCGGGGCAGTTGCAGGCAATGACCTTTCCGTTGACTGTGGGGATGTCCTTGCTGACAATCTCCTTGGTGATGTCCTTGCCGGCCACCTCGAGGAAGTTGGGGAACTGGTTGGTGCCAAGCAGGGTCTGACGGCGGGTTGCAATCTTCTTGTCGGTGTCGGCGGCAGTGGCTTTGATGGCCTCCTGAATCTTGCCGGCCTTGAACTGTGCGAGGAATCCGCCGGCCTCTTCAGTCTCCTTGAAGAGTTTCCATACGCCGTCGGCGATGCTCTTGGTCAGATTCTCGATATAATAGCTGCCTGCGGCGGGGTCAACGACCTTGTCGAAGAGAGCCTGGTGCTTGAGGATGACCTGCACATTGCGGGCGATTCTGTTGGAAAAATCGTTGGGGGTGCGGAAAGCATAGTCGAAAGGAAGAACCTCGATGGAGTTGACTCCGGCGAGAGCGGCGCTCATTGCCTCTGTGGTGGCGCGGAGCATATTCACATAGGGGTCATAAACGGTCTGGTTCCAGGCTGAGGTGACAGCGTGGACATACATTTTCTCGGCGCAGCAGCACTCGGTGCCGTAGGCCTTGGCGATGCTGGCCCAGAGCAGACGGGCTGCACGGAACTTGGCAATCTCCATAAAGTAGTTGCTGCCCACGTTGAAACGGAACCAAATGCGGCGTGCGGCCTCAGTCGCGCTCAGACCGAGCTCTGTGAGGCAGTTGATGTATTCGCTTGCCTGGCTCAGGGAGTATGCGAGCTCCTGGGTGTTGTTGGAGCCGGCATTGGCGAAAGCGGTGCCGTCGATGCAGAGCACCTTCACCCTCTTGAAGCCCTCGACTGCGAGGATGGCATCCTTGACTTTGGCGCAAACGGCCTCATCGAAACGGCCTGAACGTACAAGGCAGCTCAGGGGTGAGAGGTCGAAGCAGAACCTTACGGTCTCCTTGTTGAGGCCGGCCTTGGCCGCGAATTCAACCCAGGAAGCCACTGAAGCCACATTGTGGCCGCTGATGCCTTTGATGTAAACGGGAGCCACATCCAGAGCGATGTCCTTCAACAGGACTGCCCACTGCTCAGCCGATACTTCGGTCTTGTGACAAATCACGATGGTGAGAGCCTCGACGCCTTTGTTGAGCAGTTCGAGAGCCGTTTTGTTTGCCTTGGCGAAATCACCGTCCGTAGCGTCCACGGACTGGAGGATGTACCAATCGTTGCTCTTGCCCGTACCTCTTACATAGGGATACTGGCCGGGAGCAGAATCAAGGAATTCAAGGCCTTCAAGGTTTTCAGCGCGGTAGTAGGGGCGCACTGCAAAACCTTCGGGGCTTCTCCATACGAGTTTCTTCTCGTAGTCGGCGCCCTTAAGGTCTTTCACAATCACTTCTTCCCATTCTTTGGTCGATACGGGAGGAAATTCTGCAAAGAGTTTTTGTGCCATATATCAATTGTTAATTTTGGTTTGATTAAGTTCTTTTCTTAAAACCTACAAAGGTACTTAAAAAAAGGAGCAATTCCAAACGGAATTGCTCCAATCTGTTATCATTTGGGTCTGTTCAGACACTACTGCTCGTCCTCAAGCTGGAGATGCTGCACGTAGATGGCTTTCATACGCTGCACGCGCTTAACCACTGAGGGTTTCTGGAACTCCCTGCGGGCACGAATCTCACGAACGATGCCTGTCTTCTCGAATTTTCTCTTGAACTTCTTAAGAGATTTCTCGATGTTCTCGCCTTCTTTAATCTGTACTATAATCATAACTAAATACCACCTCCTTTTTATTTGAGCGTGCAAAGATAAATGTTTTTATTAAATTTGCAATATGATTGCGGAAGAATTCATCCAGTATCTTCAAAGCCAGCGCCGTTACTCCTCCCGCACCTGCGAGATTTACCGTGCGGCTATCCTCTCCTGGGAGGACATACTGTTTGCGGATATTGATGAAAGCGGGCGTCACGGGGACGACCCGGTGCTGCTCGGAAGTTTCAACTCCCCGAACATCCGCTTCTACATAGCCTCCTGCCTTGAAGGCGGCCTTGAGCCACGCACGGTCAACAACCGCCTGAGCGCCCTCAGTTCATTCTGTACCTGGCTGGTCAGGAACGCCCGTATCGAAAGCAACCCTTTCCGCAAGATACCCCGCCCCAAAGAGAGCAGGCGCCTGCCCGAGTTCTTCACTGAGAACTCGCTCGCCAACTACATAGACAATGTCAGCAGCGCGGCTGCGGAGGCCGACTACCCCGCCCACCTCGGGCGTATGGTGCTGCTGATGCTCTATGCCACGGCAATGCGCCGTAGCGAACTGGTATCCCTGCGCCGCACGGACATCGACTTCGACCGCAAACTTGTGAGAGTCAGGGGAAAAGGGGACAAAGTGAGAGAAATTCCGCTTCCCGATAGCATATGTCAGGAAATTGTTGTATATTTGGAGAGAATTGACAGGGAGTTTCCCGAGGCGGACAAAGGTCCTTTCTTCCTAAGTCAGAGCGGCAAAGCGCTCAATGCCGGGCAGGTCGGACAAATCGTGCGGAGGGAACTCACGGGAGTCGAGGGTTTTGCGGGGCGCAAGTCGCCACACGTGCTGAGGCATTCCCTGGCCACCCACCTGCTCAACAGAGGCGCATCATTGACATCAATCAAAGAGATTTTGGGGCATTCGTCCCTTGCGGCGACGCAGGTCTATACCCACAATAGCTTTGAACAACTTAAAAACATTTATTTAACAGCTCATCCAAGAGCACAAAAAACAGGACACCATGGAAATTAAAGTGCAGTCAATCAAGTTTGATGCAGACAGCCGTCTGCTGGAGTTCGCTGACAAGAAACTGTCAAAACTCTCAAAATTCTTCGACAACATCATCCGCATCGATGTGGCACTCTCCTGTGAGCCGGACCACAAAAAGAAAGCCCACGTACAGGTGGCAATTCCTGGCGAAGACCTCCACGTGGAAAAAGTGTCAGACTCCTTTGAGAATGCAATAGAGGCCTGCGAAACAGTCCTTTCAGACCTTCTCGTCAAAGTAAAGGAAAAACGTTTCGGCAAATAAGCTAATACCTGTAGCTCAGGGGTGTTTTTCCGTCTTCTGCCTTGGGTTCGGTGTCATAGACGAATGACAACTCGTCAACCCACATCATAGTGCCTTCGGCACCCACGAAATAATCCGCATAGATACTGCCCGTCGCCACCACTGCACAAGCCAGAGGGTGGCGATGGTCGCGATAGGGAATGTCTATGACAAATTCCTTGTATTGTCCTCCCGTGCCCACTGAATCCACAAACGAAGCGTATGCAATCACGCGGGG
>JABUTN010000024.1:14749-29294 GCA_021443665.1 Bacteroidales bacterium
GCCATATCGAGAGGCCATTCGGCAAGATACACGAATATGTGGCAGCGGTCGTTCCTACCCTTTACCCACTCGAAGCCGGGCTTGGATACTGTCACGACCTTGGGGTCGTAGCAGTAATAACCCTTCAGCTGCGTGGGACGGAAAGGGAAACTGCGGCCGAAGTTGACCAAGGCCCCCACCCCGCTGGTTCTGACGAACTGTCCGCTGAACACGTTGCCTCCGGCGATGATTCCTGCCACCTTCTGGGTTTTCATCCTCACGGCCTTCCCCTTCACGGAGAACTCCTCGTCGGGGATGGTGGGATTCGCCTCACCGAAGACATTAGAGCCGGGGTTGCCGGTGTCCCACCAAGCCTTACCCGTCTCATACCACTGACCTGGCTCCTGACTGGAATTGGGGTACCAGCTTTTGTCGGGCTTGTGCCATTCCTCGAAACTCATATTGGGCATCTGCGGGGTCTTGTCTGTGGTGAATCTGACCACGGGACCGTCATTCTTGTCTGTGGCCATCATATACTCATACTCGGTGTCTTCCTCAAGACCCGTTATGCGTCCATAAACATTGTTTCCGTCTATCTCGAGATTGGAGTCGAAGACCTTCCATTCCGACTCTGTCGTTTTCCTGTATTTGAAGCAGGGGTTGCCGAGAGAGTTGGCATATACACCGGAAACGTATGCGAAGCGTCCCCAGGGGTCGGGAGTGTTGGTCATAAGTTGGGCATCCTTCTGAATCACCTGCACCTGCCAGGTCTCGACCACATCGAAATAGCTGACCTTGAAACTCCGGATGGTCGAGTAGTCCTTCACGGATTTGGGATCCGGCTCCACAGTCTCGTTGGAACGGGCGAAAACGGCGTCAAGCACCGTTATGTCGCGGATGGACTGTTTGGAATCCACAAAGACCACGACTGTCTTGTATTCAAGGTTGAACATCGCGTTCTCCACCTGGTTGGCCACGGTGAAGGTTCTCTTGATGTCCGAGGTGGCAGTAACTGTCCATTCGTAGGTCTGCCCGGGATATGTTTCAAACCTGTAGCTCACGGGAAGCGTGAGGTCTTCCACCGAATTGAAGGGACTCACCAGGCGCGCCAGGCTGTCATTGTAGGCGAACTCCGTGATATGGGCGCTGCGGAGATCGACCACATCCGGCATCGTTATGGATATGGTGCGTGTCTTGTTGTCTATCTTGCTGTCCTGTACCTGTCCCTCCAGTCTGTAAGCGGTGATGTTTGCCTGTACCCTCGGATAGGGAATGTCATTGACTATGCAGGAGCATACAAATGCCGCTACCAGGAATATGCTTGCAATCCTTTTCATTTCACACTCTTTTTGTCAGATTTGAGGGGTATCGCAAACTGCACACCTATGTTTACAGTCAGTACATTCAGGGTCAGGGAGCCTTTGGCATTCTCAAATGTTCCCTTGTCCACCTGGTTCCTGATCTGGGTGGTGCGCTTGTATCCTATGGAGAAAACCTCCAGCGATATTTCCACGGCAATTTCATTCGAAAGGAAGACAACTACACCGGGGGTGGCGTCAAAACTTAGCTGGAATGAGGTGGAATATGTGCCGGTGAGGTTGTCCCCCTTGCCGCTTGTGCTCTTGCCCTGTCCGTAGCCTCCGGTCAGCGCGACGTCGGTGAACATCGCGAATCTCTTGGAACTGCCGAAGGGGATGTAATAGCGGAACGCCACCGACCCCAGATAATTGTGGGTGATGGCGTAGAAATCCTTTATTTCGAATGACAGGTCCGGAGAAAGCGCCAGTTTGGTCTCATCCACCTTTCCCATAGCCCTGCGGTATGTGAAGCGGGCTCCCACAGCCATATTCTTCCCCACTGTGAAATACACGAAGGGGGAGGCTTTCAGGTTGAAGGCATTGATGTTCATGTCCTCAATGATGGCAAAGTTGAAGTCGTAGAATCTGAGATTCTGGTATGAAACCACGCCGCCGGCTATCATATAGCCTTTGGGCATAAATGTAGGGGCATCCGACATAGATGCTCCCCTATCAAATTTTTGGGCATTGGCAGTGAAGGATGCCACTGCCAACGCCGCAAAAAATATCGTCTTTTTCAGACCTTTAGTCATTTCTTTCTGTTATTCGAATACAAATGAGAACTCATCAACATACATCACAGAGCCAACGGCACCGGTAAAGTAGTCCGCATAGCGGCTTGCACAGCAGCATATCACGCAATATGTGGGCTGTTTGTCGCTCTTGTACTCGAAGTCCACTGTGAACTCGACGAACTGTCCGTTTGTGTTCTCGGTGGGAACAATCTTGGCTATACCTATGATGTGGGGATCATTGTCGATGTCCACCAAAGTTGAGGTATCATCTGACTTGACCCTGTTGGGAGCTGTCCAGTCGGTGAGAATTGCATAGATGAGACCGGTATCCATCTTGCCCTTCAGGTCTGTGTAGGGGGCCTTGGTCTTGTCTATGGTCTTGGGAGCATAGTCATAGTAGCCGTGGAATGACTTGGGTCTGCAGGTGTAAGGGTGACCCTGGTCAATTGTGGCGACCGTACCGCTGCGTCCCACGAACTTGCCCCAATATACGTTACCGGCGGCGAACACACCGACAACGGCCTTGGACTCCATTCTGCAGGAGTTGCCGCTCACGGAGTGGTCTGAGCTGGGCTGAGTATTGGACTCACCTCCGAGGGTGGTGGCACCGGCGTTGGCGGAATCCCACCAGTTGTCGGCACTTGTGCCCTGGGCGCAGGGATAGTAGTTGTTGCCATCCTTGTACCACTCGTCGAAGGACATATTGTAGATCTGGTCCGCACCCTGGGTGGTGGCGGTGAAGATGTTCTCATCCTTGGCCTCGGTTGCGGTGACTGTGCGCACCTGGTAAGAGGTCCTGGGGCTGAGTCCCGAAATGCGGGCTGAGAACTCTTTGCCGTTCCAGGTCAGTTCACCGGTGTAGGGTATCCAGGTTGAAGACGCTTCGGTCTTGTACTGGAAGCCCACGCCTTCGGGTTTCTCATCCGTATTGTAAACCGCCTTCACATCCACTGAAAGGGCGTTGGCCTTCAGGGAGAGGGTGGTCACGTCCATATCGGGCATAACCTTCACGGAAACGGGAAGTTCCACATACTGTGACTCGGAGTCGGTGACTGAGAGCATGAACTCATACTGGCCCACGGGAAGGGCGGCAAACAGCTGACGCACATTCACAAAGGCATCGCAGGTGTTCGCGTCAAATGATGTCCACTGCACACCCTTGGCGTTCAGTTCAGTCCTTTCAGCGGCTGTGGCATTCACGAGATTCAGGGAAGCGGGGATGCCGATGCTGCCGAGATAGCTGTTGCCGTGACGGAGCCAGAGTTCGGCAATGGGAGTCGAGGCGCTCACCTGGAAGTATCCTATGCCTGAAGGGTTTCCTGCGGCAAGACGGATGGTCTCGCCCAGGTCGGCAATCTGTGACTCGCTGAACACGGGAAGGGGCTTCTTGTCCAGATTGAGGTTGAGGTCCATCTGCTGGTCGTTCATCGAATCGTCAACCGAAATGTCGAGGGTGACGCCTCCGCCGACTGTTACGCCTGAATTGACCCTGTAGCTGAGCTTGTAGTGGTCACGGGGCTGAACGTTGCTGATGGTCTGTGAAACCACATTTTCCTTGCCGTCCGTATTTGTAAGATGGATGCTTACATACAGGACTCCCGTGCAGCTTATGTAGCCCTTGGGATTGTGGGGAATGTTCACTGTGTAGAACCAAAGGCCTTCTTCCGATGATGTGGTGGAATTCTTCACGTTCACGTCATAGCGGGTGAAGTTCTTTGTAACCGACTCATCCATTGAAACTGTCACCATCACATTCTTCATTGAAGGTCTGAGAGTGGCGGTTGAAACCTCTCCCACTTTCACGGCCACCGTGGTGGTGTCAGTATAGAAAGGTGAATCAAAGCCGGTGACATCGCTGCCGTATGTGGCGGCAATCCTGTAGTTTCCCTTGGTCAAGGAAACGGTGTCGTTGTTCAGGAGCGAGTGGTGATCCTCTATCGTCCTTACCTTCACGCCCGTACCCTCGTCAAAGATATCGATGCGGAAATTCAGGTCGGGATCCGTTGCAGCTTTGGTCTGGACATTCAAATCCAAGCCCATATCAAAGCGCAGATAACCCTCGCCACGGCTCTGCTTTACGGACTGCTCTGTCCTGGTGCAGGATGCAGCCAGGGCAAGCACGCCCAAAGCGAGCAATACGATATATGTTATGCGTTTTGACATATTAGTTTGCTGTTACGATGATGGTGATGGTTGCTGATTTTGAGTTGCCCTGAGTGTCCTTGACTGTGACATTCAGAAGGTTGGTGTCCACAGGCATCAAAGCCGTGAATGCGGCCACTGAGAGTGTGATTTCATTCTTGCCCTTGACGTCTTCTGAGGTGATGCCGAAGAGAGAGCCCCAGAACTCTGTCTGAGCCTCGTCCATATTGGCAAGATCGACGGTATAGTTGTAGTCAGCACCCTGTCCTACCATATCAAGCATATCCCTGAGGGCGGGAGAAGCAATCACAACTATGAAATTGTCAATGCCGTTGTCGGCAGTCGCTGTCATATTGAATTCAGCAACACCTTCCCCTTCCTTGAACTGGACGGGAGTGTCAATACCGGGACTGGTGATGGTGATGGGAACTTCCGCGGGAGCGGCCGCTGTGGTGAAGTTGAGTTTGAATTCGTTCTCAAGGCCTTTCTGACCTGAAACTACTGCACCTGCGGGCACCGTAAGGGTGTAGGCGCTTTCAGCTGCAAGCTCGGGATACTCGATGGTGAGCACCTTGCCGCTGGCTGAAGGGGTGATGGCCACTGCCTGGCCGCCTGAAACGAGGCTGATGCCGTGATTCTCCGCCAGAGCAATCACATTGTCGAAAGTGACTTTGATGCTGCCCTTGGCAACGGGAACGTTGGTGGCGTTGTTGGGGATTGAAGAGCCGACCACTGAAGGCGGGAAGTCATCGACGGGCTCCTCAGAAAGTGAATCCACGGGGAACTCGTAGGTCACGGGGTTGAGGGTGTAGTCGATGGTGATGGCGCCTGTCTCAAACTCCACGCTACCTGTACCGTAGCAGTCGATGTTGAGGAGGTGGTGGTCTCTTGCTGCGCAGTTTTGGATATTCAGTTTCTGGCTCACCAGAAGACCGTTCTTGCGGGTTGCCTTAACCCAGACCTCGAGGGGAGCGACATCGAAATAACCGGAAATGTCACCGGCAATCTGCTCTTTCTCAAAAACAAGGTGGTCATTGGGGTCGGCGGTGTTGGTTACGGTCACCGAATAGTCGGACATCTCGTTTTCGAAACGCTCGGTGGTCTTGATGGTCACCTTCATGTTCACAATCTTGCAGACAAGGGAAATGGGGGTGACTTCGCCTATCTTGACATCCACGGATTTGACTGCGTCAAACACGGGTTTGCGGAAACCGGCTTTCAGGTCCTTGGTATTGTAGGCCTCAATCTCATACAAATCGGGGTCCATTGCCACTACAGAGGGAACGTCCTTGTACAGGCAGGGGAAATCCTTGAGAATCTCCTGGGTCTTTATATTCTTGATGCTTACCACAAAGTCATCCACGCTCACGACATCGTCGGATTTGGTGCCGTAGCTGTCCTTGGCATCGATTGAGAGCTTAATGCCTGCGTTAGAACCGTAGTTTGCGTCTCGTTTGCAGGACACAAGAGCGGCGCACAGGATGGTAAGGGAAATAAATAATTTCTTCATATCGGGTTTTGGTTTTAGTCTGTTTTATTTTTCATAGACGAAGAGCACGTCATCTATGCTGAACTTGCTGCCTAAGTGACAGTCATTGTACTCCACTCCGTTGATGGTTTCATCGGTGAGTTTCTTCACGGGAGGCTCGCTTGCGGTCGAAGACTGGAACTTCAGCCTAACTGAAGTGGCCTTGAGGTCCGTGCGGCTGTAGCTGAGGCTGATTGTAGCCTGAGACCATGCGGAAATTGACGAGCCGGTGGAGAATTCGCCTGTGGCAATCACAGTAGAGCCGCTGAGCACTTCTGCGTATGCCTTGCAATAATCGGTGTCATAAGGAGCGTACTTGTACCAGAAGCTGATTTTTGTGGGACGGTCATTGTGGTTGCGTCCTTCGGAACTTCCGTCATTGCTCAGCCAAAGTTTGCCGCAGGTCTTCACGAGTCCTGTTGCGCCTATGCTGATTGCGCTTGAGGTGCTGCCTATCCAGACATTGCGCATCACGGCAGTCTTGGATCCGCTGTGCGCACCTCCCTCATAATATGTGGAGAACATACATTTGCCGGCGGTGTAACCGTCTGTCCCGGGAGCCGCGGTGGTCTCATCGAAATTGCCGCCCCAACCTTTCTGTGAAGCGGAGGCATTTTCAGCCCAGGGATAGTAGATTCTCCATCTGTGGGTCATAAAGACGCCTTGCTTAGTTTTATCCACATAGTGGTAATCCTCAAATCCGGCGTTGAGCACCTGTGAGGCCCCCTCTGTGGTGAAGGATTTGACTGTCTCGGTGGCGTGGTTGTAGTAGCGTCCGCGCACTTTGTAAGCCTGTCCGGCATCGAGGCCGCTGACTGTGCAGACGGCGTTGCGTCCGGAGACGCTGCTCGTGTATGCCGGCACGGTCCAGTTGACACCGTCCTTGCTGACCTCGGGATAGAGCTGCACGGCGCTGCCCTTGACAGCAACGAGGGTTACAATTGTGCTGTGGCTCCAAGTGTCTGAATTGGAGACATTCTCTATCGAGATTTCAGCGGGCTTGATCACCAGTTTGTAGGAAGCCGTAGCGGGCTTGCCTGTCTCATCCACCAGTGAAATGGAGAAGTTATGCTCGTTGGCGGCGGCGTTGTCCAGGTCGTAGGGAATCTTTGAAGAAAGTTTCTTGAAATTCACAAGACCGAGTTCCGCTCCAAGGAGGTTGGTCCACTCGAGACCGGCTGCGGTAAGTTGGGCCTTCACGTCTGCAGGGGTGTTGACCAGATCCACGGTGGCGGGAAGTCCAAGGACATTGTTGAGATAGCCGGAGTTGATCGTGAGAACGCACTCGGCAATCTTTCCGGGAGCGCTCAGTGAAACATCGAGCCTCTCGCCGTCAACGGTACCCTCAATCACGGGAGTTGCAAAAGACTGGTTGTCGTTGAGGGTGGGAGCATCCGAGGGCAGGAGGAAACCGGGAAGTTCAATGTCCTTTCCGATGTCGTTCGTGCCGTAATCCACACTGAAGTCGAGGGTTATGCCTCCGTCGGGAAGCTTGCCGGAATCGAGTTTCAGTGTCAGGAAATCAGCCGGAGCGGCCTTGAAGGGGTTGCTGTAGCGGGAAGTGACGTTTCCGTTCATATCCACAAGGTCAACCCTGAGGGCAAGCTGTCCGCTGATGATGTAGCCGGCCTCATCCGTGGTTTTCTCAAATACAAGGTGCTTGGTCCTGTGCTCGATGTTGTAAACATCCACACTCCAGTCCCTGTAGTTTTCAGCCACGTTGGGGCCCCATTCGACAGCAACCTTTGAATTGCCGGGCTTGCAGACAACAGACACTGTGCTGTTGTTCTCACCCTGTCTGACTTCAAAGGTTTCCTCACCTATAAAATAAAAAGCGTTGAAACCGACTTCGGTAGAGTCGCCGTAAAGGGCCCTCACCTTGAAAGTTCCAACATTCATAGGGATTTTTGTACCCTTGCATTCCGCAAAGGTACTCCAGCGCTTGAAGATAACGCCCTGCTGATTTATGAGTTCAACCTGGAACTCATTGACATCGAAACCGTTAGCCGGATAATCCGCTTTGGTGGCGGATTGGGTTGACAACACGATTTCGACGGTTGACCCGCCTGCAGAACCGGGCGAGTCAAAGACTTTGCTACATGAAGCAGCAAGTAGCAGAGAGGTTAATGCGCTGAGAATAAAGCATTTTCTAGTCATAGTAGAAGTGTTTAAATTCTCAAAAGTGGTTTAGTACTAATCGCAAAGTTAGAATTTTTTCGCCACGTTGTGCATTTTTCTGCATTTTATTTACCTTTGCGACGCTTATGAAATACGACAGTGACTCCATTAAAACCCTTGATTGGAACGTCCATATCCGCAAACGTCCGGGTATGTACATCGGCAATACCGGCGACGGTTCCGTTCCCGATGACGGCATATATGTTCTTGTCAAGGAGGTCATTGACAATGCGGTGGACGAGTATGCGAACGGGCACGGCAAATGCATAGAGATCAAGATTGAGGACAGGAAGGTGAGCGTCAGGGACTATGGGCGCGGAATAGCCTTCGACAAGGTTGTGGACTGCGCCTCCAACCTTATGACGGGCGGAAAGTTTGACGACGAGGCATACACCACCAGCGTAGGCCTGAACGGAGTCGGTCTGAAGGCGGTGAACGCCACATCCTCCTCTTTTATTATAAAGAGTGTCCAAAACGGCCATTACAAAAGCGCAAGTTTCAGCCAGGGCTTCCTCAAAAGCGAGGAAGAGGGCCAGACAACAGAGAAGAACGGCATTCTGGTGGTCTTCACTGCTGACGAGGAGGTTTTCCCGGGCTACCGCTACAATATGGAGTTCGTGGAGAATATGGTCAAGAACTACTCCTATCTCAACTCAGGCCTGACCCTTGTCCTCAACGGCACAGAATTTCTCTCCCAGCACGGTCTTCTGGACCTTGTGAACCACAACCTCTCCCAAGAGCCGCTCTACCCCCCCATCCACATCGTGGGCGAGGGCATCGAGTTTGTGGTGACACACTCCGCTGACGGCGGCGGCGAGAACATCACCTCCTTCGTGAACGGACAGCACACCACCCAGGGCGGCACCCATCTGGCAGCCTTCCGCGAGGCGATAGCCAAGACCATAAAGGAATATCTGCGCAAGGATTTCGAGCCTTCCGACATACGCCAGGGCGTGGTGGGAGCCATCAGCATACGTGTCAGCGAGCCCATCTTCGGCAACCAGACCAAGACCGTGCTCAACTCCAAGGACGTGTCCAAGAACGGCCCCACGGTGAGGAGTTTCATCAACGACTTCGTGGCTGAGGAACTCGACAACTACCTCCACAAGCACGAGGAGGTGGGCCCCGTGATGCTCAAGAAGATTCAGGAGTCGGAGAAGGAGCGCAAGGCGATTGCCGGCATACAGAAGATCACACGCGAGAAAATAAAGAAGGCCAGCCTGTGCAACAAGAAACTGCGCGACTGCACCGTCCACTATACCGACAAGAAGAACAAACTCAGCGAAGAAAGTTCGCTCTTCATCACTGAGGGCGATTCCGCGAGCGGCTCCATTACCCAGATTCGCAATGCCCAGACCCAGGCGGTGTTCGCACTCAAGGGCAAAGTACTCAACAGCTACCGCTCCAGCCAGAAGGATGTCTTCAAGAACGAAGAACTCATCCTGCTCAAGGCGGCCCTCAATGTGGACGAGGACTATGACAACCTCAGATACAACAAAATCATAATAGCCACCGATGCCGATGTGGACGGCCTCCATATCCGTCTGCTGCTCGTGACCTTCTTCCTGAAGTTCTACCCCGAACTGATACGCAGCGGTCACGTGTACATCCTGCAGACCCCCCTTTTCCGCGTGCGCAACAAGAAAGAGACTCGCTACTGCTACAATGAAGAGGAAAAGATAAAGGCCATCAGAGACCTCGGAAAAGACCCGGACATCACCCGCTTCAAAGGACTGGGCGAAATATCCTCCAACGAGTTCAAGGACTTCATAGGAGAAAACATGAGGCTCGACCCCGTGCGTCTTGACGCGGAAGACCGCATCTCCGAACTGCTCGAGTTCTATATGGGCATCAACACTGCCGAGCGCCAAAGATTCATCTGCGGCAACCTGCGCAGTGACCTTATCCTTGAAATAGTCTGACTATGGAAAAAAAATCAAAAACAGCGGCCTTTTTCCTAAAGATTCTTCGCTGGAAGATAGGGGAAGACACCCCGGCACCCGAGCCTAAGGTGATAATACTCGGCGTTCCCCACACAAGCATCATTGACTTCGTAATCTCCTGGCTCTACTACAGGGCCATAGGCGGGAAACCGTATATAATGGTAAAACAGGAGTTTTTCCGCTGGCCCATCAAACGGCTTCTGAAGTCGATGGGAGGCATCCCGGTGGACCGTTCCATCAAGGGCGGCGCAGCGCTGATCAAGGCGACTGTCAACGAGTTCAACAGCCGTGAGACCTTCCACGTCTGCATCTCCCCCGAGGGCACGCGAAAGGCCGTGAACCGCTGGAAAAAAGGCTTCCACCGCATCGCTATGGAGGCCGGCATCCCCGTCTATACAGGCTATTTTGATTTCAAAACCAGGACCATAGGACGCGGGGAGAGTTTTCCTCTGACAGGAGATGCGGATGCAGACATCGCCAATATCCGCCGCTGGTACAAAGAAAAAGGGGTGGTCGGTTGCCACCCCAATCGTTTCGCCCATATAGAGGACTAATTGTTCAGGAAGTTTTCACGCATCTTGCGGAAATCCTTCGCCGTCTTGTGTCCCTTGTAGGGGAAGAAGAAGTGCGTGGGCTTGTCCCAGGCGTTCCTCCAGAAAAGGATGTAGGCGGGATGTAGGTCCTTGAGTGATTCCCACACGAAGGAAGTGTACCATTTCGCGTCGGCTGCATTCTCCCAGCCAGTTTCAGTGATGGCGAAGAGTTTGCCCCGTTCGGCGGCAAGGTTCTTTATGTGTGTGGCCATACCGCGAAGTCTCGGCACCGCAATGTCGAGCATCTCGCTGTAACTTTTGCCGTCATACTGGAAGAAATAGAAGTCCAGGCCGAGCACATCCACATACTCATCCCCGGGATAGCGTTCCATATAGGTCTCGAACTTGGTCTGGTCGGGAGAGTAGGCCCAAATGAGGTTGTCTATACCGCGGCTGCTGAAATAGTCATACATCATCTGCCACAGGGCCTTGTACTGCTCGGCTGAGCAGAGGTCCCTGCCCCACCAGAACCAGGAACCCGTATGCTCGTGCCAAGGCCTCCATACAATGGGAATGGCTTTGCCCTCCGCCGTGCGGAGAGAGAGGATGAAGTCGGCCGCGGGGCGNCTCGGCTGAGCAGAGGTCCCTGCCCCACCAGAACCAGGAGCCGGTATGCTCGTGCCAGGGCCTCCATACAATGGGAATGGCTCTGCCGTCCGCCGTGCGGAGAGAGAGGATGAAGTCGGCCGCGGGGCGGAGCCAGCCCTCCACGTATTTCTCGTGAAGTTCCCCGTCGGGAAGAATGCTTTCAACCACCTTGTCGGACGAAAGGTCCCAGGCATCGCCTCCGGTCAGGGGGTTGCGGGGATGCCAGCTCAGGGTCACGATGCCCCTCGCGGGGTCGCTTGCGTGGGCGATGATGGCCTCACGCATCAGTTTGAAGGGCACTCCGTCTATGTTGCGCTCCTCTCCTAGTTCGATATGGCCGAGGTCGCAGCCAAGCACATCAGGGCCGGACACGCCGCCCACCACATCAATGTAGTCGCTGCGCAGTTTGGCTCCGTATTGGGGATTCTCTATGTTGTTCCATTTCTTGCCGTAGAAATAGCTGTCCTGGTGGCCGAGGGCAACGGGGCCGTTCTTGAGGCGCAGGTAGAGTTTGGTCCTCTCCTGAGACAGCCTGCCGTTGGCGGCGCGTATCAGGGCGAGAGTGCTGCGGTCCGTGGTGAAGACGGAATTGAGTCCCTGCTCCTCCTGGGCGGGGTCGCCCGTGTAGGGAGCCCAGCGATGCCAATAGACGCGCTTAGGGTCTGGTGTCGCGGTGCCGCCCCAGCCCCAGAAGTTCACGCCGGCGAGTATGCCGGATGCCTCGCAGGAAGCGACCAGCTGCTCGAATATGCTTTCGTAATAATAGTCGCGCAGGGTTGTGGGGGAACCCGGGGTGAACTTGAAGCCGTCCCTCGGGAAACCGAACTCCTCTATGGCCAGGGGCTTGCCGAGGCGTGCCGCGATTTGCGAATGTTTCTCTATGTAGGCCTTCGTGCTGTCACAGGCCCTGCCCAACTGACGCGCCATAGTGTTTTTCCCTATCCAGCTCCAGTTGTAGGGCCAGATATGGATATTCGCATAATCCACATCGGGGCAGGCGGTGATGCGTTCCCAGAGTCTGATGTCATCCTCGCTGCCGCGGCTCCCCTCACTGCCTATGGAGACCATGTGGTTGGGGTCTATGCTCTTGATAAGGGCGGCCACGCGGGCTATCCACTTGGCGAAACTGTCCTTGTTCTCGGCTCCGAAAGGACGGGGCTCGTTGCCGATCTGCCAGCTGAAGATGGCCGGGTCCTCGGAGTAGGGCTTTCCGGTCACCGTGTTCACACGCGAAACAATGAAACGCACATGGTTGTCGAAGAGTTCGCGGGCAGAGTCGGACTTGTGATATTGGTTGACATATTTGTTGTAGGCCATCCAGCCGTCTATCTGGGGGATGGGAGCCTTTCCGTAGCCGGCCCATTCCAGGTACTGGCTATAGCCTCCCGTCCATTCCCAGGAATTGTTCAGGTAGAGGACCGCCTCCATACCGCGCCGGCCAAGTTCAGCCAGAAAACGGTCCAGGCCCACGAGGAGGGTGTCGTTATATACGCCGGCCGCCACCTGAAGGGTCGGTTCCACCTTGGTGGGCACGCCGAGGGGACCGTCCGCCCCCACAAGCACGCGCAGGTTGTTGATGCCCACGGCCTGAAGGCTGTCGAGTTCCCTCTGCAGACGAGCTTTGTCGCCTCCCAGGCCATCCGAGGCGAGGATGGGGCCGTACCAGAAATTGGTGCCCACGTAGTAGTAGGGTGTGTCATTCTTGACAAACTGCCCTTTCTCCACCCTGATTTGCGCGGAAGCGCCCAGGACAGACAACAGAAATACGGACATGAGGAGTAGTTTTCTTTTCATAATTGTGCCGAATAATGAGGTCACTAAGGTAGTGAAAAAAATTATTATTACATTTGTACCTTATATAAAATACAGTTTGTCAAACAATGAACACAATCCAATGCACTGATGTGGTCAAGAAGTTCGGGGAATACACCGCCCTTGACCACGTTTCCATCGAGGTGCCCGAGGGCAGGATCTTCGGACTTCTCGGACCTAACGGCGCCGGAAAGACCACGCTCATCCGCATAATCAACCAAATCACCGTCCCGGACGAGGGCACGATTCTTTTCAACGGACGCCCCCTCAAGCGCGACGACGTGTATGCCATAGGCTACCTCCCCGAAGAGCGCGGCCTGTACAAGAAGATGAAGGTCGGCGAGCAGGCCCTGTACCTCGCCCGTCTGAAAGGGCTCTCCACAGCCCAGGCGACCGCCGAGCTGAAGAAGTGGTTTGACAAATTCGGTCTGGACAGCTGGTGGAACAAGAAAGTGGAGGAGCTCTCAAAGGGTATGGCCCAGAAGGTGCAGTTCATCACCACCGTCCTGCACCGCCCCAAGTTCCTGATTCTCGACGAGCCTTTCTCCGGCTTTGACCCCGTCAACGTGCAACTCATCCGCGACGAAATTCTGCGCCTCAAGAGCGAAGGCACCACCATAATGCTCTCCACCCACAATATGGAATCGGTCGAGACCCTGTGCGACAACATCGCCCTGATCAACAAGTCCCGCCTCGTGATTACCGGAGGGGTTGACAACATCCGCCGTGAGCACGGCCGTTCGCAGTACGAAGTGATCTACCGCGCCGAGGCACCCGCCGCCATCGAATCGCAGGTATGCACCATCGCATCAGACGAGCCCTTCAAGGAGGCACGCCGTATGGTGCTTGACGTGGTCAAGGGCAGCCCCTCATCGGAAGTCCTGTCAGACCTGCTGAAGGCCGGCATCGACATTTCCGGCTTCCGCGAGCTGATACCCAGCATGAACGACATTTTCATTTCACTTGTAAAAGGAGAATAAGCTATGGACCTCAAGAAAATCGGCATAGTGCTTTCACGCGAATTCAGCATCCGCGTCAAGAAGAAATCATTCATAATCACCACCCTGGTCACCCCCATCCTGCTTGCGGCGATGATGATTGTGCCCGTGGTCCTGATGAACCGCGACTACAACGACCACAAGGTCTATGAGATTCTGGTCAAGGACGATTCGGGCATCATCCTTCCCGAACTCAAAAGCAACGAGACGATCATCTACCAGCCCGCCCCCGAGCAGCCCCTGGACTCTCTCAAGAACAATTTCGCCTCCCTTGACGCATACGCGCTGCTGCACATCTCCGCCCTTGACGAAAAAGGCGACGTAAGTATGGAGTCCTACTGCGCCAAGGAACTCCACAAGGATGTCAAGAGGGATGTTTCCCGCGCCGTGAACGACCTCATCTCCAAACGCAAGCTGATGAAATACGAGATCGACAACATTGACAAGATACTCAAGGACATCAACACCAACATAGAAATCAACACCTACGTCATCGGCAAGGACGGCCAGAGCAAGCAGACAAGTTCGACCCTGAGTATGATACTCTCCTACGCGATGAGTTTCTTCATCTATATGTTCGTGCTGCTCTTCGGAAATATGATTATGCAGGGTGTGATTGAGGAGAAGACCACCCGCATCGTCGAGGTGATAGTCTCTTCCGTGAAGCCCTTCGAACTGATGGTCGGAAAAAT
>JABUTN010000024.1:29405-35767 GCA_021443665.1 Bacteroidales bacterium
TCAGCACTATGGCAGGGGTGGATCCCGCTATGGTGGACTCTATGGCCAATCCCACAATGGTAGGCCAACTGATGGCATCGCTTTCAGCCATCAATTGGCCCCTGATTCTGGGCTGTTTCCTCATCTATTTCATCCTCGGCTACCTGCTCTACGCCTCAATGTTCGCGGCAGTGGGCTCGGCAGTTGACAACGAAGCAGACACCCAGCAGCTTTCAATGCCAGTGACAATGCCCCTGATCATCGGTTTGCTCCTGATGATGCACGCCTTCCAGTATCCCGAAAGCAGCCTTTCATTCTGGGCCTCCATCATCCCCTTCACATCTCCTATGGTGATGCTCGCCCGCATTCCCTTCGCCGGCGCCGTTCCGGTATGGGAACTGCTTCTTTCCATCGGCCTGCTCTTCGTCACCTTCCTTGTCATCGCCTATTTCAGCGGCAAGATCTACAGGGTGGGCATACTTCTCTACGGCAAGAAACACACCTTCAAAGACCTCTGGAAATGGTTAAAATACTGAACACGGTCGCCTGTCTGCTGATAGGAAGCATCTGCGCCTTCGGCCAGCAATACAAGATCAGCTGGCAAAAAGTCAGGATGGAAGCCTCCGCAGACGGAAAGGCCTATCCCTGTGACTCCATAATCGCCTCCCGCCAGGATGCCCTCGAAGGCCTGATGGAGATTCTCGCCTACGCCACTGAAGAGATTACGAAGGATGCTCCCGGACACGCCCTGTCGAATTTCTCCGCAGACTTTATGATTGCAGCGGGGAAAAAAATCTGCGGCTCGTCCAAGGATATGATGTCCATACTCAACAACGGAGGCATCCGCGCCCCCTTCCCAAAGGGAGCCGTCAGGGTCTATGAAGTAATTTCCACCTACCCCTTCGACAACAAGGTCGTGGTCTGCACGGTCAAGGGCAGCCACATACTGGATATGCTCGAGGGCTTTGCCGCAAAGGGCAGGTTCGAGGCCCTCGGAGGCGTCAAGATCAAGGTGGCGGACGGGAAACTGGTGTCAGCCAAGATCTCCGGCAGGAAAATCAGGCCCGAGAAAGACTACAAAGTGGTCACCATTGACTTCCTTCTGGACGGTGGAGACCGTTTCCATTTCAAGGACCTGTCCTCCGACATCAACTACACGGATATGCTCGTCAGCGATGTTGCCGCCCAATATCTCAGGGACCTGAACGCCAAAGGCAAGAAACTCACAAACAAGGGTGATTCCCGCCTGATAATCGAATAAGCCTATGAAAGGGAAACTCTTAAGCATACTCTTCCTGCTGCTGGGCCTCACGCTCAAGGGGCAGGACCGTCATCTGGTCATACTCCACACCAACGACACACACTCCCAGCTCGAGTCCATAAGAACAGGCAGAGACAGGGGCTTCGGCGGCGTCCACCCCAGGGCGGAATACTTCGAAAAGGTCGTTTCGGAGTCGGGCCGCGACAATGTGCTGATTCTCGATGCCGGCGACTACTGCCAGGGCACCCCCTACTTCACCCTCTTCAAGGGCGATATGGAGGTGGAAATACTCAACTCTATGGGCTATGAGGTCCTTGCCCTTGGCAACCACGACCTCGACAACGGACAGCAGGAACTCGCCCGCCGAATCCGCAACAGCGACTTCACCACCATCTGCGCCAACTACGACTTCACGGGCACCCCTCTGGAGGGACTCATCCAACCCTACACCATAGTCCACAAGGCCGGCCTCAAAATCGGTCTTTTCGGTCTGGTCCTCAACTTGAACACTATGCAGGCGAGCCACAAGCTTGAAGGTATGAAATGGCTCGGGGAATACGAGGTGGCCCAGAAAATGGCTGACGAACTCAGGGCCCAAGGCTGCGACCTGGTCATCGCCCTCACCCATATAGGCTATGGCAGACAGGGCGACAGCCGCGAATTCAGCGACATCAACCTGGCCGCCAGGACCACCGGGATAGACCTGATTATCGGAGGTCACACCCATACATTCATAAGCAAGCCCCTCGTTCTCAAAAATGCCGACGGCAAGGATGTGACGATAGTCCAGGCCGGAGGACAGGGAGTGGAAGTCGGCAGATTCGACATCGAATGGCAATAAAATCCTAAACTTGAATATATGAGCAAAATACCCTTGAAAGAAAAAATCGGATACGCACTCGGCGACGCCGCTGCCGGCGGCATTACCTGGAAAGTGATGTCCATAGCCTTCCCCTTCTTCTTCACCAATGTCTTCGGCCTCAGCCTTGCGGATGCAGGCATACTGATGCTGATTGCCAGACTCTTCGACGTGGTCACCGACCCCCTGATGGGTTCTTTGGCAGACCGCACCCAGTCCCGCTGGGGCACATACCGCCCCTGGCTGCTCTTCGGAGCCATTCCCCTGGGCCTTGTTTTCGCCCTGTTGCTCTACACCCCCGACCTCGGTCTGACAGGCAAACGCATCTACGCCTACTCCCTCTATCTTACGATGATGGCGGTCTATACGGCTGTGAATGTGCCTTACGGTTCACTGCTCGGCGTGATGACGGACGATGACAACGAAAAGAACAAGTTCTCCTCATACAGGATGGTGGGAGCCTACGCTATGGGCTTCATCACCCTGCTTTCCTTCCCCTACCTCAAGAACTGGATAGGCGGCAGCGAAGCGCACCAGTACGCCGTCATCGGCGCATCCCTCGGACTGCTCGCGACCGTGATGACCTTCCTCTGCGGCTATCTCACGAAAGAGCGTCTGAAACCGGTGCGGGCCGAGAAATTTTCCTTCCGCCAGTTTGCGGACCTGTTCAAGAACAAGCCCTGGATTTATCTGACCCTCATCGGCATCTGCACCAATTTCTTCAACGGCTTCCGTTATGCCGTAGCTGCCTATCTCTTCGAATACTGCATCCACGGCGAGGTGTCCTTCAGCGGCCTGATCATCAACTATACCGTATTCATGACCTTCGGCGAGGTGACCTGCATGATTTTCGGCGGCCTCTCCCCCGTCTTCACAAAGTGGCTCGGCAGCAAGCGCAAGACCTTCATCTTCGCATCGCTCATCTGCGTCTTCTTCTCCGTCACCTTCTTCTTCATCCCCATGCAGAAGGAATATATGTGGCTGATGATAGCCCACGTGGTGCTCAGTTCAATAGGTGTGGGCATCTACTCTCCCCTGCTTTGGTCAATGTATGCGGATGTGGCCGACTACGCCACCCAAAAGTTCGGAGTGTCATCCACCGGCCTCATCTTCTCTTCAGGCACAATGGCCCAGAAACTCGGCACAGCCATCTCCGGCTCCATCGTGGCCTTCTTCCTCGGATGGGCCGGCCTCAGGTCTGTCACCGATGCTTTCGGGAACGAGGTTATCGACCTTGCTTCCGTGACCCCTACGGTGCAGACTATGGTATGGGCGCTCTTCTCTCTGATTCCGGCCGTGATTGCCGTGATAATGGGAGTGCTCGCCTACTTCTTCCCCATCAAGAAATGACAATATGGTAAACGACTCCGCATACGGCCACTTTGACAACGAGGCCCGCGAATACGTAATCACCCGGCCCGACACCCCCTGGCCCTGGATCAACTACCTGGGAAACAACGGTTTCTTCTCCCTGATTTCAAACACGGCGGGAGGCTACTGTTTCTGGCGCGACGCCAAGTTCCGCCGTATCCTGCGCTACCGCTACAACAGCGTGCCGGCGGATGCGGGCGGCAGATATTTCTACATAAACGACGCGGGCGATGTATGGAGTCCGGCCTGGAAGCCCTGCAAGGCCATTCTTGACAGTTACGAGTGCCACCACGGCCTGGGTTACACAAGCATCACAGGCGAACGCGGAGGCATCAGAGCCGAAGAGACCTTCTTCGTGCCGCTGGACGCCCCCTGCGAGATCCACAGGATCCGACTGAGCAACAACTCGGGCAGGTTCAAACTCTTCAAACTTTACTCCTTTGTGGAATGGTGCCTGTGGAACGCCGCCACTGACGGCGAGAACTTCCAGCGCAACCTTTCCACCGGCGAAGTGGAAATAGAGAATGACGGACAGACCATTTACCACCGCACCGAATACCGCGAGAGGCGTGACCACTACGCCTTCTACCACTGCGCCGACAGGGTCAGCGGATATGACACCGACCGGGAGTCGTTCATAGGAATGTACAACGGCTTCGAGGCCCCTGCCGCAGTGCTCGAGGCCTTCAGCCGCAACAGCCACGCCCACGGCTGGAGCCCCATCGCATCCCACTGCGTGGATGTGGCCCTCGCCCCCGGGCAGAGCCGCGAGATTGTGTTCGTGCTCGGATATGTGGAGAACGCCCAAGACAGGAAGTGGGCCGCAGACGGCAAGAGCGTGAACAAGGAAAAGGCACTCGAGCTTATAGACAAGTACGGCAACTCTGAGGCAGTGGAATCCGAACTTGCCCGCCTCGCAGCCTTCTGGGACGATATGCTCGGACGCTTCCAGGTAAAATCGGACCGACCGGGACTGGACACGATGGTGAACATCTGGAACCAGTACCAGTGTATGGTCACCTTCAACATGAGCCGCAGCGCATCCTTCTTCGAGAGCGGCATTGGCCGCGGGATGGGCTTCCGCGACTCCAACCAGGACCTTGTCGGCTTCGTCCACCAGATACCTGAGAAAGCCCGCGAGCGCATCATAGACATAGCCTCCACCCAATTTCCCGACGGCGGCTGCTACCACCAGTACCAGCCCCTCTCCAAGCGCGGCAACAATGACATAGGCAGCGGTTTCAACGACGACCCACTTTGGCTCATCTTCGGTACGGGCGCATACCTGCGCGAAACAGGGGATTTCTCCATTCTGGAAGCCTCCGTGCCCTTCGACAACAGGCCGGGCAGCGAAGTGAGCCTCTTCGAACACCTGAGGGTCTCGCTGAACCACGTCATAGAGAATCTCGGCCCCCACGGCCTGCCCCTGATAGGCCGCGCCGACTGGAACGACTGTCTCAACCTCAACTGTTTCTCCAACGACCCCAACGAGTCCTTCCAGACCACGGAAAACCGCAGCGAAGGCTCCAAGGCCGAATCACTGATGATAGCAGGCCTCTTCGTGGTGCAGGGNGCGGAAATCTGTTCCGCCTGGGCGGAGCGCAAGGGCGCAGAGCGTGAAATGCTTCTTGCCGAGGCGCAACGTGCCCTGAAGGAGGTGGAGAAGATGGAACAGGCCGTCATCAGAGACGGCTGGGACGGCAAATGGTTCCTCAGGGCCTACGACTTTGAGGGCAACAAAATCGGCTCTTCAGAAAACGAGGAGGGCCGCATCTTCATCGAGTCACAGGGCTGGTGTGCTATGGCGAGCATAGGACAGAAAGAAGGTCTTTGCGCCGCCGCGCTCGACTCCACAGAGGAACTTCTCGAATGCGAACACGGCATCGTCCTGCAATGGCCCCCCTACTCGCGCTACCACATCGAGCTGGGTGAGATTTCATCATACCCCGAAGGCTACAAGGAGAACGCCGGCATATTCTGCCACAACAACCCCTGGATTATCATCGCTGAAGCCCTGGAAGGCCGCGGCGACAAGGTCTGGGAGCAGTATAGCCGCATCAGCCCCGCCTACATCAAAGACCAGCAGCTGCACAAGGTCGAGCCCTATGTATATTGCCAGATGGTGGCGGGCCGTGACGCCTACCGCCCCGGAGAAGGCAAGAACAGCTGGCTCACCGGCACCGCAGCCTGGAACTGGTACGCAGCCACACAGTTCCTCCTGGGCATACGCCCCGGCTTCGGTTCTCTGACCATAGACCCCTGCATCCCCTCGAATTGCGAGGGATTCACCGTGGTGCGCCGCTGGAGGGATGCCGAATACACAATCACGGTGGAAAACCCCGAACACAAGTGCAAGGCGGACAAGCCCACCCTTGTAGAATACAAACCCGGAAAACATAAAATAAACATAAGATTATGAGAAAAACACACTTACTGCTCACAGTGGCGGCGGCCGGCCTTTCACTGCTGGCCCTGGCCTGCAAGAATGGCGACACCCCCGGTCCCGAAGAGAAAACGGCTCCCAAACTTGTAAGCACCAATCCCGCAAGCGGCATCAAGGATGTCACCGTACCTGACCTCACAGTGACATTCACCTACGACAAGGACATCCGTCCCGTAAGCGAAAGCCAGAAATCCCACATCAAGCTGGAGCCCGAAGCGAAAGTCAGCGCCATCTCCACCTCCGGTGCGGTATTCACAGTGAAGCTGGGCTCCCTGAGCAAGGGCAAGGACTACACCCTGACACTTCCAAAAGGGCTAATTTCCGATGAGAACTACAACCTCTCCGACGAGGTGGTCTTCAAATTCACCACCGTGCCCGAGGATCCCAAGCCCGAACCGGAACTTCCCCAGGATCCCGATCCGGACCCCATCTTCACCAATCCCATTCCC
>JABUTN010000025.1 GCA_021443665.1 Bacteroidales bacterium
GCCGGGGAATACCCCAAATCCCTGACCCTCAAATATCTGACCGGACTGATGAAGATAGAGATGCCCGCCCTCAAGCGCAGCTCCCACAAGTCGGTGTGGATCAAGGGGGCCTGCGAACACAACCTCAAGAACATAGATGTGGAGTTCCCTCTCGGGGTACTTACGGCCGTGGTCGGGGTGAGCGGCTCCGGAAAGTCCACGCTGGTGGGGGATATCCTTTATCCGGCAATCAGGCGCGAACTTTTCCAGCTTGGGGACAAGCCCGGGGCATATCTCGAACTCTGCGGGGACCTCGGCTCCATCAGCGGCATTGAGTATGTGGACCAGAACCCCATAGGGAAGAGCGCCCGTTCCAATCCCGTGACCTACCTGAAGGTGTATGACGACATCAGGCATCTGTTCTCCGAACAGCCTTTTGCCAAGATCAACGGCTTCGGCCACGCCCATTTTTCCTTCAATGTGGACGGGGGACGCTGCCCGCAGTGCCAGGGAGAGGGGATAGTGAAGATTCCGATGCAGTTCATGGCCGATGTGACCATGGTCTGCGATTCCTGTCTGGGCAAACGCTTCATCCCCGACATACTTGAGGTGAAATACCGCGACAAGGACATCTCGGAGGTGCTCGATATGAGCGTGGACCAGGCTATGGAGTTTTTCGCGCAAGACCGTGATGCCCTGCCCCAGAGGATAGTGCAGGGCCTGCAGCCCCTTCACGATGTGGGACTCGGCTATGTGAAACTCGGTCAGAGCAGCAGCACCCTGAGCGGCGGTGAGAGCCAGAGGGTGAAACTGGCCTCCTTCCTCGGTATGGGAAAGGGCAGGGGAGGCGGACAGATACTCTTCATCTTCGACGAACCCACCACCGGACTTCACATGGATGACATAGGAAAACTGCTCGCATCCTTCCGCTCTCTGCTCGATGCTGGCCACAGCATTGTGGTGGTGGAGCACAATCCATACATAATTGCGGCCGCCGACCATATAATAGAACTTGGTCCCGAAGGCGGCGACAAGGGCGGATATTTGATTTGATATATTTTATTCATAAATTTGTGCTATGAAAAAGCTATTGTTTGTGGCAATGTTCGCGGCTCTGTCAGTGAGCGCTGTTGCCGGCCCCAAAGGCAAGAATGAAAAGACCCCCGAGAAGGAGGGTTATGTATTCACAGAGGTCAGCCGTGTTGCGGCTACACCTGTCAAGAACCAGGCCAGCAGCGGTACCTGCTGGGCCTACAGCACTCTCTCATTCCTCGAGTCCGAAATCCTCCGTGTCAGCGGCAAGGAAGTGGATTTGAGCGAAATGTTCGTTGCGGCACACACTTACAGTGATCGTGCCGAGAAGTATGTGCGTCTCCACGGCCGTCTCGAGTTCGGTCCCGGTTCAGGCTTCGGCAGCGCACTTGCCATCATCAAGAAATACGGTCTTGTGCCCCAGGAGTCATTCGAGGGCCTCAACTACGGCACCAAACTCAACAAACACGGTGAGTTGAACGCCATTCTGACCGCCTACGTGCAGACCGTTGTGAAGAATCCCAACAAGGAACTCAGCACCGCCTGGAAGAGGGGCTTTGACGCAGTCGTAGCCGCCTATTTCGGAGAGTATCCCAAGGACATCGATGCAAAGGCCTGGTTTGACGGTCTCGGTCTCAATCTTGACGACTATGTGAGCCTCACTTCCTGGACACATCATCCCTTCTACACTTCATTCCCCGTGGAGGTGCAGGACAACTGGACCTGGAGCCAGTCCTACAACCTTCCCATCGATGAGTTTATGGCTGTCATCGACAGCGCCCTGGACAACGGCTATTCCATCGGCTGGGGTTCTGACGTGAGCGAGAAAGGCTTCAACCGCAAGGGACTGGGTGTTTATCCCGACTATGCCAAAATTGTTGACCAGATGCCCGAACTCGAGGGTTCCGACCAGATGCGCTGGGTAGGCTCGAACATCGCCCCCGACAAGGCTTACGACAAGGCTCTGGAGGCTCCCTGCGCCCAGAAGGTGGTGACACAGGAAGAGCGTCAGGCTGAGTTCGACAACTACAACAGCACCGACGACCACGGTATGCACATCATAGGCAAGGCCAAGGACCAGAAGGGCAATCCCTACTATATCGTGAAGAACTCCTGGGGACCCACCGGTGAGTACAAGGGTTATTGGTATGTCACCCCCGAGTTTGTACGCGCCAAGACTATGGACATCCTCATCAACAAGAACGCCATCCCCGCAAACATCAAGGCCAAACTTGGTCTGTAAGAGGGTTTATCTTGAAAGGATTCCCTTGATGAGATTCCAGCCGATGTAAAGAGCGAAAAGGGCGCAGATGGCCGAAGGCCAGGGATAGCGCAGGAATATCAAGGGAATGATTACAGCGAGGACAAGGACTCCGAAACAATAGAGTTCCTTGTTCTCGCTCCATTTTAAGGAGTGGATCTTGAGGGAGAACATAGGGATGCGGCTCACCAGAAGGCCGGCCAGAACGACTGCCGCTCCGATGATGAACCACCAGTTCTGGCAGAGAACGGAGCCGAAGACGCGGTCCACATCGGCCCAGGCGGCAATGGAACCGGCAAAAATGGCGCAGGCGGGGGTGGGGAGTCCGCGGAAGGAACTGCTCTGGCTTGTATCCACATTGAAAATGGCCAGACGCAGGGCTGAGGCGGGCACAATGGCAAAAACAAAAATGCGGGCCCAGAGCGGGGCGGTGGAGTATTCCAGCAAGCCCCAGAGCATCATTGCAGGCGCCACTCCGAAGGAGACCACATCACAGAGGGAGTCCAGTTCGCGGCCCACTTCAGAATAGGCGTGGATGGCTCTCGCGACCATTCCGTCAAGAAAATCAAAGACGGCTGCCGCAAGCATCGCGAGAAAGGAAACAAGAAAAGCGCCTTTCAGCGCTAATATGATGGCGGCGACTCCGCAACAGATGTTGCATAGGGTGATGCAGTTCGGAATATGTTTTTTCATTGCTTTAGATTGACGGGCATAAGAATTTCATATTCAGTGCCTTCAGGTGTGTGTTTCAGATGATACAGCCGCTGGTTGGTAGTGGGGGATTTCAGCCCTCCGAGGGCCTCGATGTAGGGACCGACCTTTATGTAGTCAAAGTGCCTGACATCCACTGCCGGGCTGATCTCGGGCCTGCCCGTGTACCACGCGACGGCAAGGGAAGGGTGGGCGCTGCGAAGATAGGCGGCCAGGGAATCTACCCTTGAAGGCTCTCCGTCTCCGCCCATAAAGGAGAAACAGGTGATTGCGGCTCCGTAGCGGCTCAGGAGCGAGTCTATGGCAGCCTCATCCAGGGGCTCTCCCACATCACCCGCAAGATAGGAACTGTGGCAGCCGGGACAATGACAAGGACACCCGCTGATATTCACAGCGAGTGTCATTTCGTCGGGTATCTCCTGACCGACTATATCGTAATCGGTGTATTTGAGCATTATGCAGTTACCGTTGCGCTCTCGACAGGGGTCTCTGAAGATTCGATTTCACCTTTGTTGACTGCGTAGTAGCGGCGTGATGCCTCTTCCTGGCGGGGCAGTGAGAAATTGGAGATTCTCTTCATATAGCCGATGATGCGTGTCATATAGTCGAGGTTGGTCGAACCGCATTTGGGGCATTCGTGCAGCATACGCTTGTCGATGTGTCCGCAGGCGTTGCAGATGGTGTTGGGGATGTTGAAGGTGAAGTAGTTGCAACCTTCAAGGGCGGCCACCTTCAGCAGCTGTGCGTACTGTTTCTTGGAGAGGTGCTCCTCAAGGTTGAGGTGCAGGGCTGAACCTCCCGTCAGGTGCTCGATGTACTTGCGGCCGTGGATGCGGAACTTGTCGATGATGTTCATCGAGGTGTCTTCCACGATGTAGAAGTAACTGTTGTAGCAGTCACGTGGCACGAAGTAACCGTCTTCACGATCCCATTTGGCGTGTTTCACTCCGACATTCTCGGCGGGAATCATCTCGCAGTTGAACATTGTGTCCTTGGTGCGGTACTTTTTGTTGTACTGCTCGATCTTGCCGAGCACTTTCTGTACGAAAGCGGTGTATTCGGGATTGTCGTTGATCTTCAGACCGAGGAACTCTGCAGCCTCCACGAGACCGTTGATGCCGATGGTGAGGTACTGGCGGCCGATGTTGATGTAACCTGCATCGAAGAGGGGCAGCATACCTTTGGCCTGCATCTCCTTGAGGTTCTCGTTGTAGGCGAGCTGCACCTTGTGGACGAGGTCGATGACTTCCTCAAGATAGCTGATGTAGTCCATACCCTTGCGGCAGGCGTACTGGATGCAACGGTTGAGGTTGATGGTCAGCACGCTCTTTGAGCCTGTGGAAACGCCGCCGGCACCGAGGGTGTAGCTGAAGCCGTTGTCCGTAATCTCGTTGCGCAGACGGCAGCAGGACGACAGGGAGTCGGGAGAATCACTCATATAAGTGAAGAAGGAGTGTCCCTCTGAATACATCTGGGCGGTGAAGTCTGCCCAGTCCTGGTCTTTGCACTCGCCGTTTTCGCTGAGCAGGGCCATTGTCTCCACGGGGAAGGTGAGGGGGGCGCGCAGACGCTCGGCGTTGAACCATTTCATGAACCTCTTCTGGAGCCAACTGAGGGACTCCCAGTGGGGCTGGCTGCCGTCGGGGAAACGGAAGTCGCCGAAGATGCTCTCGAAATAGAATTTGTCGTAGTAGGCCACATTCCAGAACACGGCCTGGAAGTTGCGCGCGCCTGTAGGCTGGTTGATTGAATATACAATCTGCTCGAAGCAGTCTGTGATGACCTTGTCGATGCTGCGTTTCTTCTTGGAGAGGTCCACGATGTCGTCGGCACGCTCAAAGTAGTCCTGACCGTACTCCAGACCGATGAAGTAGTTCATGTACATCAGGAACTCGGGGGTGGCGCAGGCGCCTGAAAGCATACTGCTGACGATGAACACGAGGTTCACGAAACCACCGCAGAAGGACTTCAGGTTGGTGGGGGCGTGGCTGTTGCCGCCGATGTCAAGGGTGCCGTTGAGCAGCCAGGGATACATTGTGATGCTGGCGCAGTAGTTGGCAAGGGAGGTCTCGTCGTTCTTGTAGATGAAGTGCTCGTTGAGGAGCTTGAGGTATTTGTTGGCAAGGTCCTTGCCGAACATCTCCTTGATGCGGTCGGTCAGCAGACGCCTGTTGAGGCGGATGAAACCTGACTTGGGCAGCTCTCCGGCGAGGGTGGCCACGTTCTTCTTCTCCACATTGGCGTTGGCGTCATACTTGGAGCCGGTGGCGGCGTTGGAGGCGTCGCAGTAGTTCATAAGGAACTCGAGAAGTTTCTTGGTCTCGCGGTCTTCGGTATGGGCCTGACGGAAAAGTATGTACGATTTTGCAACCTTGTAGTACTTTTCGGCCATAAGAGCGATTTCCACCTGGTTCTGAATCTCTTCAACGGTCATTCCGTTCTTGATGCGGATGCGGGAGAGCAGGATGGAAAGGTCTTCTTCAGTGATGAAGCTGCCCTCTGAAATGAATGCGCGTCTGATCGCGTTCTTGATTTTCTCAATTGAAAAATCCTCTGCAGAGCCGTCTCGCTTGATGATTTTTATTTCTTTCTCTGTCATAAGTCAGGGTTGTTTTTTTCGGTTAGTGTTTGCAAAAATAGATATAAGGCCACTACCAAATGTGTATGGTCCGCCGAAATTATCAACAACTTTTTAACCTTGTCAAAATCGCCTGATTTTTATTACATTTGCGCGTCAAAAAAAGAAAACGGGTATATGCATATAGGAATTGCGGGCAATATCGGATCGGGCAAAACCACGCTTACGGGTATGCTTGCGTCACATTATGGCTGGACCCCCAGGTACGAGGCGCTCACCTACAATCCTTATATAGAGGACTTCTACAAGGACATCAAGCGCTGGGCCTTCAATCTTGAAATCTATTTCCTGACACAGCGTTTCCGGGACGTGCTTGAAATCGCCAAATCCGACGAGGTCATCATACAGGACCGCACCATACTCGAGGGCGTGTATATCTTTGCCGCCAACAACAAGGATATGGGCAATATCAGCGAAAGGGATTTCGAGACCTATATGGACCTTTTCCAGCTTCTGATTTCGACGGTCAGCCAGCCTGACTATCTCATATATCTGAGATGCTCCATTCCCCATCTTGTGGCCCAGATCCAGAAGAGGGGCAGGGAGTACGAGCAGAACATAGCCCTGGACTACCTGACGGGTCTGAACGAGAGATACGAGAAATGGATTTCCGAATACAAGGGCAGGGTGCTGATATTGGATGCGGACAACTTGGATTTCCAGGAAAGGCCCGAGGATTTTCGGCTCATAACTGACAAAATAGACGCTGATTTGTATGGTTTGTTTTGAAAAATTTGCAGTTTAAAAAATAGTGACTATATTTGCAGTCCCAAACGGTCGATTCGTCTAACGGTTAGGACAGAAGATTCTCAATCTTCAAATACGAGTTCGATTCTCGTATCGACTACCAAGGCTGCTCAATTAAGGGCAGCCTTTTTGTTATAACGACTTGATCTATGGCATTTGAAAGACGCGTCAGGGTGCGTTTCGCTCCCAGCCCCACCGGTGCGCTGCATATCGGCGGCGTACGTACAGCATTGTATAACTATCTCTTCGCCAAGGCCCACGGCGGTGACTTCCTGCTCAGGATTGAAGACACCGACAGCCAGCGCTTTGTGCCGGGAGCCGAAGCCTATATAAGCGAGGCCCTCGCCTGGTGCGGCATAGTGCCCGATGAAGGAGTGGAGCAGGGCGGCCCCCACGCCCCTTACCGCCAGAGCGAACGCCGCGAGATTTATGTGAAGTACGCCCTGCAGCTTGTGGAGAGCGGCAATGCCTATTATGCCTTCGATTCGGCTGAGTCCCTTTCGGCCCTTCGCGCAGAGTGTGAGGGCAGGGGGGAGACCTTCTGCTACGACGCCCGCACGAGGGTGAAACTGGAAAATTCCCTGAGCCTTCCCGCAGAGGAGGTGCAGAAACGCATCGAAAGGGGCGATCAGTGGGTCATCCGTTTCAAAATGCCGGAGTGCGAGGATGTGCACATGGACGACATCATCAGGGGGCATATCGTCATCAATACTTCCACCCTTGATGACAAAGTGCTTTACAAGAGCGCCGACGCCCTGCCCACCTACCATCTCGCCAACATAGTGGACGACCACCTTATGGAAATCTCCCACGTGATCCGCGGTGAGGAGTGGCTGCCTTCGCTGCCCCTCCATTATCTGCTTTACAGGGCCTTCGGCTGGAGCGACAGCCAGCCCCTGTTCGCCCATCTGCCCCTCCTGCTGAAACCTCAGGGACAGGGCAAACTCAGCAAGCGTGACGGCGACAAGTTCGGCTTCCCCGTGTTCCCCCTCGAGTGGCACGCTCCGGACGGAGAGGTGTCCATGGGTTACAGGGAGCAGGGTTATCTGCCCGAGGCCTTCATCAATATGTTGTCCCTCCTCGGCTGGAATCCCGGCACAGAACAGGAAATTTTCGATATGCAGGGCCTGATCAACGCATTCAGCCTCGAGCGCGTGAGTAAGAATGGAGCCCGTTTCAACCACGAGAAGGCCAAATGGTTCAATGCGCAGTGGCTGCACAGCAAGAGTGACGCCTTCCTGGCCGAGACCATACTGCCCCTGCTTGCGGCGAAGGGCATAGACACTACCGTGGAGAGGGCCGCCGCCGCCATCGAGATTGTGAAGGAAAGGGCCACCTTCCCCGCCGACCTCGTTGATTTGACCTACAATATCTTCGTTGCTCCCGCTTCGTATGACGAGAAGTCCGTGGCGAAGTCCTGGAAGGCGGAAGATGTGGAGAACCTCAAGAGACTTCGCGAGCTGCTCGCCGGGGAGACTGAGATCGATGCCGAGGCCACTGAAGCCAAGGTGCGCGAGTGGATAATTGCCGAGGGCCTGTCCATAGGCAAGCTGATGAACACCTTCCGTCTGGCTGTTCTCGGTGTCGGCCAGGGGCCCAGCATATTCGCCATCTGTGCCTTTATAGGACTTGAAGAAACACTTTCACGTATTGACGCTGCAATACGGACAATCAAATAGTTATGCTTAAGGCAGGCATCCTTACAATCGGGGATGAAATCCTGATTGGCCAGATAACCGACACCAACTCTGCCGCAATCAGCAGAGCCCTTGGGACCATAGGTCTCAGGACCACCGTAATGCTCAGCTGCGGGGACGGGATGGATGAAATCTGCGGCTCCCTCACGCAGTTGCTCTCCCATAACGATGTGGTTGTTGTGACGGGAGGCCTCGGTCCCACAAAGGATGACATCACCAAGAAGGCGCTTGCCAGGCTGAGCGGCTCAACAAAAATGCTTGACAATGCCGAGCAGGCGGCGATTGTGCGCCGCATCCTGACCGCACGCGGCATTGAACTCAGCGATCTGAACCTACAGCAGTCTATGGTGCCCGATACCTGCCGGGTGCTGCCCAACCAAATCGGGACCGCCCCGGGAATGGTGTTCAGGATGAAAGGGGAGAGTTGGCCCCACGAGCCTCTGCTGTATTCCCTTCCGGGGGTTCCCTTTGAGTGTGAGGGCCTGCTTGAAGCCGTGCTGAATGATATAAAGTCCAACTTAAAGTTAGAGGATATATATCATAGGACTTTAGTTACTTACGGCATACCCGAATCCATACTTGCTAAGAAGATTGAGGCTTGGGAGGATGCCCTCGGACCCCGGTTGCATCTCGCATATCTGCCCAACCCCATAGTCGGGGTGAAACTCCGTCTTTCGTGCTATGGCGGGGACAGACAGGAGAACGTCCTCCTGGTGGAAAAACAGTTCGGAAAGCTCAGGGAAATTCTGGGTGATGCCGTCTATGGCGAGGGCGAGGATACGCTTCCAGTAGTGATCGGACGCATCCTGCGCAGCCGCAAGGCCACTCTCGCCGTGGCGGAATCTTGCACGGGGGGCAAAATAGCCTCTCTTATGACGGAAGTGCCCGGGGCATCCGAATATTTCTACGGCTCGGTCACGTCTTACGACAACAGCGTGAAAACCAATGTATTGGGCGTATCGGAAGCCATTCTGGCAGAGCACGGCGCGGTTTCTTCCGAGTGCGCTGAGGCTATGGCAAGAGGGGTGATGGAAAGGCTCGGGACCACTTACGGACTATCTACCACCGGCATAGCCGGCCCGGGAGGCGGCTCCGCACAAAAGCCTGTGGGAACGGTCTGGATAGGGGTGGCCCGAAGGGAGAACGGGCAGGTGAAAACTGAGTCCAGGATGCTGCGCTTCGGGAGCGACCGCCTGCGCAACATAGAGCGTTTCGCGGGGAACGCCCTTAATATCTTGAGGTTGGCCCTTATTGACGAGGAGTAATCTCCTCGAAGGAGCCGTCTTCATAGAGTATGGTGATCCTCTTTATTTTTGACCTTTGTCTGTGCCCATAGACGGGTGTCTGCTCATCCGAACTGGTTTCTGTCTCATTCTCGTCGGGGAATAATTCCTCCAAACCACCTGTAACGGCTTTATTTTCAAGGCTCTGCGGAGCGTTGTCCGGAAACAGGACGTCACTCGCGATATTTTCACCAGGCTCCTGAAGGGGCTCTTTTGCGCTGTTTGGCGCCGGATTGGGGGCAGGGTCGGGCCCTGAAGGTGTGGCGGTGCCTGGTATCTGTGATTTGTAGGGCTTGCCCTTTCCGGTAATCAGCCATTCCGGACTGATCTGGGGAAATTTCTCGAGAAAGACTTTGATGAACTCGTAACTCGGCATGTTGCGGCCGGCGAGAATGTGGGATAGGCGAGGGCGGCCTATCTCAAGTTTGTCTGCAAGTTGCGCGGAAGTGAGATTTTCGAGCGCCAGAAACTGCTCTAAACGTCTATTCATAAAAGTTAATTTTCGTCNCAGCACAAATGTAATCAAAATTTGCGGTTTACAAAATTTATTGTAAATATTTGCGACACTTGCAGGGGTTGCTTTCAGCGGTGTTTACAAAAATAATGTCAATCGGAGGGCTCCTGTCGTGCCGTCGGAATGGGCTTTCGGGGCATAGGATAGGGGGCTTGTAAATGCTGCGTAATACTTGGTCTAAAGCAATTTTAGGGTAAATAACGTAAATCATTGGGTTTCGTAAACTTAGTGTTGTGAGTTACATACAGGTATCTGCTATTGCCATGAAAAACGGCGAAACGGCCTGAATGCGGCTAAGTTATACTCCATATATAAGGGCGTAATGCATTGGGTTTTAGTCAATTAATAGTGAAAATTTTGAGGTATAATATTTTCTTATATGGTAGTCGGTCCTACACTTGTCGGAGTTTGTCGGGATGGATTAAAAAATGTTATCAGACGGGCGCGGGGAGCTGCGCAGAAATGTAAACCGTCTTTTGATTGACAAAATTTGCGGTGTTTACATTTTATGAGTGGAGAATTGTGAATTGTTTTGTTTAGATATGTATATTTGTCAGAGGCTTGAAACCGCGAGATTTTAATTATTTTGATAGCTCCCATATATTGAGTACTTTTGTGATGAAAATTCAAATACGGGCTTAAAAAGGGCAATTATGGACATACCCCAGATCAGGATAGCTGACTACACTTACGATCTGCCTCAGGAAAGGATAGCGACTTATCCCCTGAGCGAGCGGGATGCATCCAATCTGCTTGTGTATAAAGATGGTGTCATAGGTCAAAAACGCTTCTACGAGCTCCCGGAGCTGCTTCCTGAATGCTCTGTGATGGTTTTCAACGATACCAAAGTGGTTCCCGCCCGCCTGCTTTTCACCAAGAGCACGGGTGCCCTAATTGAGATTTTCTGCCTCGAACCCGTTTCTCCCCCCGAATATGCGCGAAACTTCGACAGCGTGGGCAGCTGCAGCTGGAGATGCATTGTGGGAAATGCCAAGAAGTGGAAGGAGGGCTCTCTGGACATATATGTGCCGGAGGGTCAGACGCTGGGTTTCAAACTGCAAGCGTTTATGGAGGAGAGAGAGGCTAACAGTTTTATTGTCAAATTCGTATGGGATGGAGGTCTTTCCTTCTCCGAAGTGCTTGAGAGTTGCGGGCGTGTGCCTATACCCCCCTATCTCGGGCGCGATACCGAGCAGATAGACCTCGAAAGATACCAGACGCTTTACGCCCGCTTCAGAGGTTCTGTGGCGGCCCCTACCGCCGGCCTGCACTTCACCCAAAGGGTGCTCGATCGCCTGGATGAAAGGGGAATCGGCAGGCATACCGTATGTCTGCATGTGGGCGCGGGCACCTTTCTGCCTGTCAAAAGCGAATATATAGAGGGGCACACCATGCACAGCGAGCCCTTTGTGGTCACGAGGGAGTTGCTTTGTGCCATTGCCGGGAAGCCTGAAGGCGCTCCCGTGGTGTCTGTCGGGACCACCTCAACCAGGACTCTCGAATCCCTGTATTTTCTCGGGGTGCGCTGCCTTGAGGCCGGGCCCCGGAACTGGGAGCCAAGCCCTGTAGAACAGTGGGAGCCATACGGAAGAGAATATAAATATACCTTAAGGCAGAGTTTTGATGCCTTAATTCAATACCTTGATTATAAATGTCTTAGCGAACTGAAATGTAGAACCAGGATTATCATTGTCCCCGGCTATTCCTTCAAGGTGGTGGATATACAAATCACGAATTTCCACCAGCCCCAAAGCACCCTGCTGCTCCTGATTGGGGCAATCGTGGGAGAAGACTGGCGGCGCATATATGACTATGCGATGGACAAGGGGTTCCGTTTCCTGAGTTATGGTGACTCGTCTTTATTATGGAAGAAAAAGGATTAGATTACGACAAATTTCGTTGCTACAACGATGAGGAGGCCTCTGAGGCTTTGAAAAGGGTGGCACAAAACCCTCTTCTCGACAAAATTGCATCCATGCTGTGGCCGGGACAGGATCCGGCCCCTGTAAAGGCCCGTATGGCCTCTTTCAAGGGTGTTTTGGACTTTCAGATAGGATTTATGAAGCCCGCGGTGGAATCGGTGATTGCGAACACTACGGACGGCCTGAGTTACAGCGGCATTGAGAACATCAGGGACGGCAGGCAGCACCTGCTGCTCTCCAACCACAGGGATATAATCCTCGACCCCGCCATCGTACAGCTTATCCACTACAATAACGGTCTGGAGCCCACGCATATAGCCGTCGGCGACAACCTTGTGGGCAATCCTTTCACCGAGGACCTGTTCCGCAGCAACAGGGCGGCCATTGTGCGCCGCAGCGGCACCACCAAAGAGCGCTATCAGGCTTCCATAATGCTGTCCGAAACCATCAGGAAAGGCATCGCCGACAACGAGTATTCAATGTGGATAGCGCAGCGTGGTGGAAGGACTAAAGACGGTCTGGACAAGACGTCGCAAGGACTTCTCAAGATGTTGTTAATGAGTGGGGACAAGGATTTGACCTCAAGTTTTGCATCACTTAACGTGGTGCCTGTCAGCATCTCCTACGAATATGAATCCTGTGATTTCCTGAAGGCTCGCGAACTCTATATGAGCAGGGACGGGAAGCCCTATGTGAAGGCGCCTGGGGAGGACTTTATGAGCCTTATGACCGGCGTGCGCCAATACAAGGGGCGTGTCCACTTCAATTTCGGCAAAAACATCACTCCGGAGGTCGTGGATTCGATTCAAGGCGCCAACCGCAACGAACGCCTCCAGCTCCTCTCTGACTATATCGACGGGCAGATTGCGGAGGGCTACAGGCTTTGGCCCACCCACTATATCGCAAGGGACATCCTGGAGGGAAACGAGTCCGGACTCGGGAATGACTACAGCGCGACCGAACGCGAGAAGTTCGTGTCAAGGATGGAAAAGGGCCTTGCGGAAGTCGCTGCAGGGATACCGGAGGCGGATATGGCCGTACTCAGGGAGATTTTCCTCAAGATTTACTCAAACAGTCTCGTCAGATAGGCGGCGGTCCTGTTCTATCAGCTCCACGAGGCGTTCTATGGCCTCTTCCTGCGGTATCCGCTGCATCACGGGAGTTTGTTTCCTGTAGATGCTGACCGTGCCTCTGCCGGCCCCTATGTAGCCGTAGTCGGCATCCGCCATTTCCCCCGGACCGTTGACTATGCAGCCCATCACCGCGATGGTGACGCCTTTCAGGTGCGAGGTGCGTTTCTTGACCTCGTTGAAGACCTTTTCTATGTCGTACAGGGTGCGTCCGCAGCCGGGGCAGGCGACATACTCGCACTGGGTGATGCGGCGCCTGGTGGCCTGCAGAAGGTCGTTTTTGAAGTGTTCAAGATCTTCGGGGCTGACGGCCCTGCCGCCGACTGTCGCGCTGAGGCTGAAATCGTCGATTTCGCGGGCGAGCAGCCCGGGGCCGTATGCGCAGGCCGCCCCGATTATGAAGTCTTCGTGGTCTTCGGCATCGATGTGGGCGTAGGAAACTCCGGAAAGCAGTCTGTCGCAATGCTTTACGATTTTTGCGGCTGCCGGAATCTCGTTTACGGGGGATTCCGTGAGCGAAACTCGGATGGTGTCGCCTATGCCCTTTGTGAGCAGTGCGGCTATGCCGGCGGCCGATTTGATGCGGCCCATATCGGCGTTGCCTGCCTCCGTGACCCCAAGATGGAGGGGATAGACTGTTCCATGGGCTTCCATACGCTCCTGCAAGAGGGCGTAGGCGGCGGTCATTACAGGCACCGAGGAGGCCTTCAGGGACAGCACGAGATTGTCGAAATTTTCCTTTTCAGCCATCTCGACCCACTCCCACATCGCTTCCATCATGCCTTGAGGTGTATTGCCGTAAGTCTCTGTTATGCGGGAACCTAAAGAGCCGTGGTTTATACCTATGCGGACGGCCGTGCCCCTTTCCTTGCAGATCTTCAGAAGGCGGGCGAACTCTGTCCGGGCCTTCTGTGGGTCCCTGGCGAAATTGCCGGGGTTGATGCGGACCTTGTCCGCCACCGAGGCGGCGAGGATGGCTACGTCGCTGCGGAAATGGATGTCCGCCACCAGGGGAGTGTCTATGCCGCGGCTGCGGAGTATAGCCTTAATCTTGCCGAGGCTCTCCACTTCACGCTCGCCCTGGGTGGTCAGGCGAATCAGGCCGGCTCCCGCTCCGGCGAGGGCCGTGCACTGCTCCACTGCCGCATCGATGTCGTTTGTGGAGCAGTTGGTCATGCTTTGAAGCAGAACGGGGTATCCGTGGCCTATAAGCGTACCTTTAACATTTGCAACGATATAGCGCATTTCTATTTAATCTTTACGTGAAATCCTGCAGAGATGTTTATGTGGTAGGGGTTGACGAAGAGCCACCAGTCACTGGACATCTTCTGGGGGTCAAAGAGGTAGGAGAAGTCGTGCTGGTAGGCCCCCTCTATGTGTATCTCGAAGCGTTTGGCGAACCTGACCGCAAAGCCGGCCCCGCCGATGAGCCCGTATCCCCATCTGTTGTCGAAGCAGTCCCAGCCGTTGTCCTTGGTGGTGCTGATTCTGTAACTGCCGAAGAGTCCGAGGGAGATGAGTATTCTGATATGCTCCCCGATGTCGATGTGGGCGGCTGAAACGAAGGGTATCTCCACGTAGGAAATCTTCTGTTCGAGGTGTTCGAAGTCGTATTTGTCGTTGGAATAGCCGAATCTGCCGTATTTCACACCCACCTGCAGGCCGAAGTAGTTGAATGACCTCCATAAAGGGTGATAAAAGGTGTACAGAAGCGAGATGTTGAAGGGGGAGGCCCAGGCCTTGTGCGTGAGGTCCGGATTCATCATAACGCCCGTAAACGCGAAATTGTACCTTACGCCTATCAGGTGCTCGCTGGGTTTGGCGGGCCTGACGACCTGGATGGTGTCCCACTGGACTCCGGGGGCTATCCCGTTCTCCTGCGCTGCCGCCGAAAGGGAGAAGGCCAGTATGGCTGAGATTATGAGCAGGCTCCTTTTCATTTGAACAGGGCGGGGATATTTATGGTTTGTACGAGGTCAGTGCGTTCGCGCAGTTCGAGCAGGTAGGCCTCGTCTCCGGGAATGTTGGCGAACTTGAAGAGGAGAACCTGTTCCGGCTGTCTCTTTTCAAGGACCGAACCGGTGTCTATCAAGCCGTTGCCATTTTTATCTCTCGTGATTCTTAAGCAATAGTTGCCGGCCTTGAGATAGGGGAAGGTGAGTTCGCAGTCTTCTTTCACAGAGTATGTGCGGAAGATTTTCGTGCGCTTTTCGTCCACAAGTTCGAAGATGTAGGGTTCGCCTTCGGTGCCACTGATTTCAAGTGTGATGGAACTGAGGTCCTCGTTTGTGGGAAGAGAGAACTTCTGGACCAGGGAGTCGGCGTAGTTGCCGTCTATGTTGCGGAATTTCTTGTGAGGCACTTTCAGGGTGTATTGGTAGCCCACCTCGAGAGTCTTTTCGAGTCGGAGCACATAGCGCTTTATGTTGCTTGTGTCCCTTTTTACGCTGAACTTGATTTTCTCTATCTGCTGTTTGGGGTTGATGCCCGTCACAGTCACCGAGTCGAAGGGCGTTTCGATCATAGGCAGGTCAAAATCGAAGATTATGCCGTCCTGGTCGATGTTTTCCGGGGTGGCCGTGAGCTTGAACTTCGCGAGGGTGTCAACCACTTCCTCCACCTGGCCCGTACGCTTGTTGGTGGTGAGCTTGGGTTTGGGCGGGGAGAGTTTGAGATGTTCCACCACTGGGACGAGTATGCCGAGGCTGTCGTCGGTCTTGTGGTACTTAATGGCGACTTTTATGGTGTCGGGAACCACCCCCTGGTTGTTGATCCAGAAGTTGAGGGAGTCCCTGAAGATGCTGGGTTCGACTATCAGGCAGCTGTCGGGGACGCCTTCGACCGCAAGGGAGTCTATACGGGGCCAGGGAGCCATGAAGGTGATGTAGAACAGGCGCTTGAGGGGGTGCTCCTTGTTGCGTATGAACTGCTTGGTGTTCAGCTCTTTGAACATATTGACGCCGGAAGCGATGATCTGGATGATGATGATCGCCAGCACGCTGTCCCAGATATTGCCGTAACCGCCATCCGGCAGGATGCCGGCAAGAACGAGGATCAGGATACAGCGCATCAGATAGGATGTGCCGTAGTCGGCTTTTGCGGAACCGAGCGTATTGACCATCAGCATGCAGCCTATTACCGAATAAACGCTGCAGAGGCAGTAGGTGATGATGATGGTAAACTTGACATTGATCGCAGAGAATACACAGGCTTTCTGATTCGTTCCGATCATGTACAGCTTTTCGCCGTAAGTCGTCTTTTTCACGAGGAATGCGGCAATGAGCAGACCGATGATGAAGATAAGAAGCGGGAACGGGATGAAGCCCAGGATCTTGCTGTGCCCGATCTCCGTATACAATAAGGGAAGACCCGTGACGGCATCACCTCTTGTCAGGGCGATCGAGAGCCCCTGCCAGACAAGCTGCATGGCAATCGTAGCCATGACAGGCGGTATGTCGAGTCCCGTGACCAGGAATCCGTTGACGAGACCTCCGCAGATCGCGATGATTACGGCGATCAGAATACCGATGATGAAGATGCCTACAAGCTGTCCGTTTCCCATTTCTTCCGTGCTGTTGGCAATGATGAAC
>JABUTN010000026.1 GCA_021443665.1 Bacteroidales bacterium
ACCGGGGGTTCGAATCCCCCTCCTTCCGCAGAAGATAGCGTAACAAGTTGATTCCAATTAGTTACGCTATTTTTATTTAATGACAATCCACAATTATTTTACCCATGTCGGGCATAAAAATTTAAAACACCCTGAGCGACGTTATTGTCGCCCAGGGTGTTGAGCTTATTAAACTTTATGAGTAGTTTATTGGTTCTGGTATCTGAAGATTATTTTTCTTCACAAGTAATGATAGCAACGCGGTTCTCGTCGTTTTCTGCAAATGGCTGAACGGTGTCGCCCTTTGAGTCAACAGAGATGCGGTCGGCTGATACGCCTGAAGCCTTGAGTTTGTCAGCAACGGCAACTGCTCTCTTTTCTGCAATCTTCTTGTTAACATCAGCTGTGCCTGTTCCTTTGTCAGCGTAGCCTACTACGGTTGCCATGGCTGTTGGATGAGCCTTCATCCAATCTGCTGCCGCATTAATCTTGCTTGCCTCATCGCCTTTAGCATCTGTTTTGCCGATGGTGTAGAATACATTCTTTGTCATCTTCTCCTTTGCAACTGGAACTGGCTTTGGCTCCTCTTTCTTTACAACTGGCACTGGCTTTGGCTCTTCTTTCTTTACAACTGGAGCTGGCTTTGGTTCTGGTTCGATGACAGGCTCTGGAATATACTTCTTCTTTTGACCAAACTTATATACAAGTCCTAACTGGACTGTCAACTGCTTGGTGTCAACGACAAACTTGTTGGAAGTATTCATAGGCCAAGCGTTGTAGTCGCCCTCGAGGTTGATGCAGTCGCCCTCGAAGAGACCATCGTCGTCGCCTTCGGTACTTCAACCAAAGAGGCCTTCACAGGATCCGCCAAGGTTGTGGGCGAGGAGAAACTCTCCCTCTCGCAGGTGACCAACGCCACCAGCGCCCTTGCAGGTCAGGTTGCCGGTGTCCAGCTCGTTTCTTCAAACGGCGCCCCCGGTTCTTCACCTACCATCCGTATCCGTGGTATCAGCTCCATCTACGCCGGCAATGACCCTCTGATCGTTGTCGATGGCGTTCCCTATGATGGTGACATCAACAACATCGCCCCCAGCGATATCGAGAGCATGACCGTCCTCAAGGATGCCGCCTCCAACGCTCTTTATGGTGCCCGTGGCGCCAACGGTGTGATTATGATCACCACCAAGAAAGGTAAGATGGGTGACGCAGTCGTAAGCCTTGACGTGAAGATCGGTGGAAACACCAACGCCCTCCGCCAGTACGACGTCATCAGCAACCCCGCCGCATACTATGAGCAGCAGTACAAGGGAATGTACAACTACTATGTATCTCCCGACGGACTCGGTCTTTCAGAAGGCGCAGCCTGGATGAAAGCCAACCAGACCGTAGCTTCAGGCGAGGCTCTCGGCTATCAGATCTTTAACATTCCTCAGGGCGAGCTGATGTTCGGCCACGACGGCAAACTCAACCCCAACGCCACCCTCGGCAACGTGATAGGCGACTATCTCGTATTGCCCGATGACTGGGCCCAGAACGCATACCGCACAGGTCTCCGTCAGGAGTACACCCTGACAATCTCAGGCGCCCAGCAGAAACTTTCATACTATGCTTCACTGTCATACCTCAACAATCAGGGTATTACAGAGAAATCTGACTACAGCCGTCTTTCAGCACGTGTGAAGGCTGACTACCAGGCCAAGAAATGGCTCAAGACAGGTGTCAACTTCTCTTATGCAAAATATGATGCCAACTCTTTGGGCAACAACGGTGCCGACAACTCAACCGGCAACGTGTGGGCCTACACCTCACAGATCGCTCCTATCTATCCTCTTTGGGTAAGGAACGCTGACGGCACCATCTATAAGGACGCCAACGGCATTGCCGTTATGGACCACGGTAACGGCGCCATCGACCGCGGTGGTATCCCCGGCACCATCCGTCCCTTCATCACCGATGCCAACCCCCTCCTTGCAACCAAACTCAACACCCGTTACAACGAGGGTAATGCCGCCAACATCGCCGGCTATCTCGACTTCAAACTCTACGAGGGCCTGACAGTCACCGTTAATGCGGCTGCCAACCTCGACGAGACCCGTTATACCTATGTATATAATCCCTACTACGGCCAGTTCCGTACAACAGGCGGTACAGTAAGCAAGGCTCACGGCCGCAGCTTCGCCTGGAACAGCCAGCAGATCATCAACTACAAGAACACCTTCAGCGGTCACGGTATCGATGTAATGGTCGGTCACGAGTACTACAACAGCAAGTACTACGAGTTGAGCGCTTCAAAGAGCCAGATGTTCTCTCAGGAGAATCTTGAACTTGACGGTGCCGTAGTGGATGGCCAGGGTGCTTCTTCATACACCAGCGAGTATAATAACGAAGGTATCCTTGCACGTCTGCAGTACAACTATATGGAGCGCATCTTCGTATCCGGTTCATATCGTCGTGACGCTTCTTCAAAATTCCACCCTTCACGCCGTTGGGGTAACTTCTGGTCAGCAGGTGCCGCCTGGATCATCAGCAAAGAGCCCTGGTTCAACGCCAAGGGTGTGGACGAGCTCAAAATCAAGGCTTCCATCGGTTCACAGGGTAACGACAACATCGGTTCATACCGTTACACAGACCGTTACGCCATCTCTCCTTCAGACGGCAAGGTTTCTGTAATCTTCGATTCTAAGGGTAACAAGGACATCACCTGGGAGACCAACACCAACATCAACGCCGGTGTCGAGTTCGGCTTCCTCAACGGTGCAATCACCGGTGGCATCGAGTACTTCAACCGCCTCACCACCGATATGCTCTTCCCCGTTCCCGTGGCTCCTTCACAGGGTTACACCTCCATCTACCAGAACGTTGGTAAGATGAGCAACCAGGGTCTCGAGGTTGATCTCAACTTCGGTATCTTCAATACCAGGAACGTTCGTTGGGACATCAACGTCAACCTTACCTACCTCAAGAACCAGATCGTCCAGCTCTCCGACAAGGTTAAGACAGCCACTGTCTATGACCTCAAGGGCAGAGATTACAAGGGCTTCTCTTCCGGCGGCTTCTTCCTCTCAGAGGGCGAGCAGATGTATAGCTGGTACACCTACGAGTTTGCAGGTGTTGACCAGGAAACCGGTAAGTCACTCTGGTATATGGATGAGACCAATGCCGACGGTCTCCGTACAGGCAATGTGATCACCACCGACAACTACTCAAAGGCCACCAAGTACCTGACCCACAAGAGCACCCTCGCTCCTGTATATGGCGGTTTCGGTACTTCCCTCAATGCCTACGGTGTTGACTTCGCAATCAACTTCACCTATCAGATTGGCGGTGTACAGTGGGATGGAACCTACCAGAACTTTATGTACTCACCTACCAGCTCAAGCCTCGGACACAATTTCCACAAGGATCTCTACAACTCTTGGACACCCGAGAATCCTTCCAATACCATTCCCCGTTTCCAGTATCAGGATTCATACGCCAATGCGGGTTCAACCAGATGGCTTACAGATGCAAGCTACCTCAACCTGCAGAACATCAACATAGGTTACACCTTCCCCGCAAAGTGGACCAAGAAGATTCTGATCAGCAGCCTGCGTATCTACGCTTCAGCTGAAAATGTATGGTACTGGTCAGCCCGTCAGGGCTTTGATCCCCGCCAGAGCTACGGTTCATCAACCTCCGCTTCCAACTATTCTCCTATGAGAACCGTTTCAGGTGGTATCACTATCAAATTCTAACAATGGAGGATTAAATCATGAAAAATATAGTTAAATCCCTTTTCGTAGTTGCCGCTTCTGCCACACTCTTCGCGAGCTGTATCAAGGAGACATTCCCTATGGATGCTTCCGCTACATCAGAGCAGATTGCAAAATCCCCCTCTGCCCTCATCGCTTCGGTCGATGGTATGGTAGCCACTACATATCAGCCCTACTTCTTCTACGGAAGCGGTAACCAGCTTGAGTTCGATATCTCCTATGCAGGTCTGCTGATCACTTACGCACGCCTTACCTGTGACTTCGTGAACAACAGTGCAACCATCGGTTATGACTGGTGGACCGGTTACACCGGATCTTACGGATATTCAATGTCCTACACCACAAGCCGTCAGACAGTTCCCTTCATGACCTTCTACAAGATCATCAAGAACTCCAACGACCTTATCAGTGTGCTTGCCAATGAACAGGACCTCAACGATGACAAGAAGAACTATCTTGGAACAGCCTATGTATATCGTGCCCTGATGTTCCACGATCTCTATTGCCTCTATCTCCCCGCTGAGAACAAATACACGGATGTATCCGCCGCTGCAGGTCTCACCGCTCCCATCGTTCTCTCAAGCGCTGAGGAGGCTCCCGCAAGCGGAACCGCCCGTGCCACCAAGGATGAAATGGTAGCCCAGGTGTTCAGCGACCTCGACAAGGCTGAGGAACTCTTCATAGAGACAGGTTATGTTCCCAATTCAGGCCTCTATCCTTCACTCGCCGTAGTGTATGGCATCAAGGCCCGTATGTATATGGACATCGAGGATTATGCTAATGCCGCCACCTACGCACGTATGGCAATCGATGAGTCAGGCAAGACTCCTATGACAGAGGAGCAGCTTACAGACCCCAACTCAGCTTTCGCAGTTGCTGCCGAAAACAGCTGGCTCTGGTGGTACAACATCTCCGCCAACAATATGGGTAACCTTTGCAACCCCACCGGCTTCCTTGCAGGTGAGTCTGACTGGGGCTACAACTCCCTGACCCAGATGGCTATCCACAAGTGGATTTATGACAGAATCAATTATACTGATGTCCGCAAGCAGTGGTTCATCGATCCTGACCGTGAGACATATCCCGCAAGCCATTACAAATGGACTTCAAAGACCGACGACAAGGGCAACACCTATCTTGACACCTATCCTTTCGAGGAGCAGCCTGACTACAAGTCATTCAAGATTCGTTGCAAGAACGGCAACTGGCTGACCTATTCTGAAGGTGGTGCCGTTGACTGGCCCATTATGCGTGTAGAGGAACTCTACCTTATCGAGGCTGAGGCCATTGGTCACACCCAGGGTGAGGCTGCCGGTATCCGCGCTCTCGAGAGCTTCATGCAGTCATATCGTGACCCCGCTTACACATATGCAGAGTCTTCAAAATCTTTCAGCGAAGGTTTTGTAAGGAACTTCTACGAGGAGGTTCTCTTCCAGAAGAGGGTTGAGTTCTTCGGTGAGGGTCCCGGCTTCTTCGATGCAAAACGTCTCAAAGTCGGTGTCAAGACCTGGTACAAGGGTTCCAATGTCATCCACGAGACCAACCAGTACACCATTGAAGGTGTGAGTCCTTTCTGGAATTTCGTAATCCCCCAGTCCGAGACTGAGCGTAACAACCTGATTATCCCTGAGGGCAGAGTTCCCAATGTAGATCCCACAACAGGCATCATGCAGACCGTGAACAACCCTGACCCTACCAATAGTGTTAAGAACGATACAACCCAGTATTAATATAAAACGCTTATGAAAACATTCAAGAATATAATATTGTTGTTGGCGGCTCTTTCTTTTGTGGTCACATCCTGTGCCAAGAAGGAGACCTACAAACCCGGCGATCCTGAGGTTGAAGGATGTCTCGCGGTCTATTTCCCCGCACAGTCTTCCATTGCAGACCACATCCAGGATCCTACTATGGAGCCTTCTCTGACATTCACGATTGCACGTCAGGTTTCTGACGGAGCCGTTGAGGTGCCCATTGATGTTCTGGCTTCAGAAGAAGGCATCTTCAATGTTCCCAACGCCGTCTTTGCTGACGGACAGCCTGAGACAACCATCACCGTTACCTTTCCCGAGGCCAAAGAGGGTGTGAAATACTCTTGCAGCCTTCAGATCACCGATCCCCAGTATGCTGCAAAATACAAGGATCTCAACATCGCCGCTGAATTCTCAGTTATGAGGGTTGCTTGGCAGTATGTAGGTGTTGAAGGCGGAAAATACGTTGCAGTCACCGATCCCGCCAAGGCCGCGAAGTTCACCTTCGTTCAGAACTGGTGGGGTGAGGAACACACCGGTCTCGTGAAATATTACGAGAACAACGGATATCGTGTATGCTACACCGTTACAGATCCTCTCCAGTATAAGGATTATGTTGGTTATGGCTTCTGGGGTGTCCAGGAGACTCCCGAGGATGCAGTTGAACTCAACTTCACCTGGAGATTGAAAGACAACTATGTGTTCTATGAGCCTCAGTTTGTATTCTACCACTCATCATACGGTAAAGATGTGAAGATGTATGACGAATACGGCTACTGGAACTACATTACCAGCAACTATAGCGGTTCGTGGGCTAATGCCGAGGAGTATTACAATGATTATCCCGAGGAACTTCCCACAAACTGCAGCTACTATAAGGATGGTGCCTTCTATTTTAAGGTTAAGTACTATTATATGATTGGTACCGGCGGTTGGGGCCAGAACAATAATGTTGATGTCAGTTGCGTTGCCGAAGGCTTCACAAGAACAGACTACAGCATTTCGGCCGAGGCCGGTATGACGAAGGACGGCAAGGTGCCCGTTGCCTTCACAGCCGGTGCAGATGTCGAGCAGATTGCATACGCCGCATACGAGGGTGAACTTGGTGCCGCCGCTATTGAAGAGGCTGTTAAGGCCATCTCAGCCGGCAGCGAGTCCAATGCCAAGTATGTCAAACCTGTTGATGGTGAGGCATCTGTGGATATCGTCCTTGAAAACACAGGCAAATATACTCTTGTAGCCGTCGCATTCGACAACAAGAAAGCGGCCGCCAACTCAACAAGCCTGGTATTCGCTTATGTTTCTCCCGAGGATCCCGCTCCCGTGGTCATCACCTGCGGTCTTGAGGTAACCGGACAGTACACACCTGAAGGACTCACCAAGGAGAACTCTCTGCTCTACTATGTCTATGGTGAAGACATTACTGAAGTCAAAATGAATATCTATGAGTATGTGCAGGTTGCAGAGCAGATGGACGACGTCTATGCTGAAGTGAAAGCAAATGGCTACAAATTAAACGATGAGGAACTGGATGCAGTCAACGATGGCGGTTATGCCGATATGGCCAAGAAACTTTCTCCCGGCACCGAGTATATACTCGTTGTATATGCAAGCAACGGCTATGAGGAGACCTTCGTGACTGCAAGGGCAACCACAGAGGGCGATCCCCTTCCCATCTACAAGCACTTCACCGAGGCTGACTATGCCGAGGAGTTCTGCCCCGAGTCTGCCAACGCCTTCGTGAAGGAGTGGAATCTCTACGCCATCGACAATATTGAAGGTGACTCATTCCGCAAATACTATGGCAAGGTTAAGATTGATATTCTCGATCCCGCACAGGCTCCCGCTGATATGAAATCCTATGGTGAGATAGTTAAGGCAAAGGGCTTTGCAGCTTCCTATGCTACAAGTCTCGGCTATGACGATACAGTTCCTATGGACTTCTATGAAGGCGCCCTTTACTTCAACTACAAATTGACCCTTGACGGAAATACCAACTTCTACACAATGACTGATGCCGGCACGGCTTACAATGCAACTTACTACGTTTGCTTCATTCCTGTACAGAAAGGCCATTGGGCAGCCATCTATGACCAGAGCCAGATACCCTTCACCGGTAATGCGTTCGTGAACAACGGCAAATGGGTATGGTTTGCAGACTATCTTCTCGTTGATCCCGAAGATGACGTATATGGTAACGGACCCGAGAAGTCCCCTTCAAAGGTTTCCGTTCCCAAGTATCTGTCAGTTGCAAGCGAGGGTATGAACAGAGGACCCGTGAACTTCAGCCAGCCTTCACTCTCACGCGGCGTGAAAGCCAATGTTGAGGGCGCACAGCCTCAGCTCAAGAGTGTGAGTGTCAGTGCTACAAGCTCATCATTCAGACCTGAGAAGTCCGACAGAAATTCAGCAATCTCCGTAATCAGGAATGCTGAAATCCGTTAGTCTTTGATTTGTTTTCCCAAAAGCCCGGGCAGCGGTAGTTCGTCCCGGGCTTTTTCCTTTAAATGCTGTTTATGAAAAAAATAAGATTATTGCTGTTTTTAGCATCCGCTGCATTGGTGGCAGGATCCTGCACGAAGACCGAAACCCTTCCCGGGAGTGCTTCGGCTCAGGACTGTTCCCATAAGATTACCAAGGCAGCCGATTTTGACTCTTCCCGTTTGCTTGTCAAGCTCGACAACAGCGATGACGGTGTTTTTGCCGCCCTTGTTGAAGACGGGAGCATTGTATCTTTCGAGAAGTTGTTTCCTTCCACCCCAGGAAAAGAGGAATCTGAGGCCGCATTCGGGCTTGACAGATGGTATGTCGTTACACTTTCCGGCAGCACCCCGCTTGATGACGTGGCCCGGAAATGCGCTTCCATCGAGTCTGTTGCGCTTGTCGAGTATGACAACCAGGTGAAGAAGGAGAGCGACTGCATCACTTCTCCCTACACTCCTGTTTATGAAACCCTGACCAAGGCGGAGAGCGTGTATCCCTTCAATGACCCCGGCCTGAAGCAGCAGTGGCACTACTACAATGTGGGTGACATCACCATTGCCGGTTCTGCAGCCAAGAAAGGTGCCGACATCAATGTTCTCGACTCCTGGAAGACGCTTTGCTGCGGAGACCCCGAGATTATTGTGGCTGTGGTTGACGAGGGTGTGAAGTGGTCACATCCCGACCTCAAGGCCAATATGTGGGTGAATACAAAGGAGATTCCCGGAAATGGTATAGATGATGACGGCAACGGCTATGTGGATGATGTCTATGGCTACAATTTCGTGGACATGGGGGACATCAGTTGGACCAAGGCCGGCGACACCGGCCACGGAACCCACTGCGCAGGCACCATAGCCGCCGTCAACAATAATAACCTCGGAGTGAGCGGTGTGGCCGGCGGTTCCGGTAACGGGGACGGCTGCCGCATTATGAGTTGTCAGATATTTTCCGGCACTGCCGGCGGTACGGTTTCGGCTACAGCAAAGGCCATCAAGTATGCCGCTGATATGGGTGCTTCGGTGATTTCCTGCTCTTTTGGATACAATACCTCATTTGCTTCCGATAATGAATATATAAGCAGGCAGGGCAGCGCCGAGATTGATGCCGTACATTATTTCGAGGCCCAGAAAAACAACAGTATTCTGGATGGAAATGTGGCAATCTTCGCCGCCGGCAATGATGCCCACAATTATGCACACTATCCCGGTGCCTACCACGACATCATCAGTGTGACCGCCTTCGGTCCCGATTTCCTCCCCGCATACTACACCAATTACGGCCCCGGCTGCAATGTGATTGCTCCGGGCGGTGAGGTGGGTTGGGCTACA
>JABUTN010000027.1:0-3061 GCA_021443665.1 Bacteroidales bacterium
ACCAACTACGACCCCCAGAAGAACTTCTTCGACACCCACCACATAGAGGACGTCATCAACATAGTGCTGGAAGTCAACCCCGAGGCCGTGATGGTCATCAAATCCACCATCCCCGTGGGCTACTGCCGCAGCCTCTACGTCAAATATGCCGCCAAGTTCGCCGCCAGGGGAGAGGACTTCAGGTTCCGCCTGCTCTTCAGCCCCGAATTCCTGCGCGAAAGCAAGGCTCTCTACGACAACCTCCATCCGAGCCGCATCATCGTGGGATTCCCCAAGATGATAGACCTGGCCGAGTTCGAGCAGGAGAACGAGGCCATACGCCGCGTCTGTGACAGCCGGATTGAGGACTACGCCCGCAGCTTCGCCGCACTGCTGCAGGAAGGGGCCGTAAAGGAGAACATCGACACCCTCTTTATGGGCCTGAAGGAGGCCGAGGCGGTCAAACTCTTCGCCAATACCTACCTTGCCCTGCGCGTGAGTTTCTTCAACGAACTCGACACCTACGCCGAGGTGAAAGGCCTTGACTCACAGGCGATTATTCAAGGCATAGGGCTTGACCCGCGCATCGGCACACACTACAACAACCCCTCTTTCGGCTACGGCGGCTACTGTCTGCCCAAGGACACGAAACAACTGCTGGCCAACTACGCGGACGTGCCGCAGAACATGATGAGCGCCATCGTGGAGAGCAACCGCACCCGCAAGGACTACATCGCCGACCGTGTCCTGGAGCTTGCCGGTGCCTACGAGAGCAACAGCGAGTGGAACTCCAGCAGGGAGAAGGAAGTGGTCGTGGGCGTCTTCCGCCTGACGATGAAGAGCAACAGCGACAACTTCCGCCAAAGCTCGATCCAGGGCGTGATGAAGCGCATCAAGGCCAAGGGCGCCACCGTAATCATCTACGAGCCCACGCTGCCCGACGGGGAAACCTTCTTCGGCAGCCGTGTGGTCAACGACCTGGAGGCCTTCAAAGCACAGAGCGCCGCCATCATTGCCAACCGATATGACGCCTGCCTGGACAATGTGAAGGACAAGGTCTACACGAGGGATATTTTCAAACGCGACTAATACGATTTTTTAGATATGACACTACTTTCAAAACGAGTACAAAGCCTTTCGCCTTCAGCCACTTTCGCCATGCTGCAGAAGGCCAACGAACTGAAGGCCGCCGGCGTGGACGTGATCAGCTTCAGCGTCGGTGAGCCGGATTTTGACACACCGGACAGCATCAAGGCGGCCGCCTGCAAGGCAATCGAGGAAAACTATACCAAATATTCCCCCACACCGGGCTATCCCTGGCTCAAAAAGGCCATCTGCGAGAAACTCAAAAGGGAGAATGGCCTGGACTACACTCCGGCGCAGATCTGCGTCTCCACAGGCTCCAAACAGGCCTTGTGCAACACACTTCTGGCCGTGGTGGACGATGGGGACGAGGTGCTGACACCCACGCCCTGCTGGGGTTCCTACCAGCAGATGGTGATTCTGGCCGGCGGTACTCCCGTGGAGATTTTCGGTGGTATAGAGAATGACTACAAAATCACGGCTGCCCAGCTTGAGGCGGCCATCACCCCGCGCACCAAGGCGCTGATGATATGCTCGCCTTCCAACCCCACTGGCGCCGTGTATTCCCGCGAGGAACTGTCGGCCCTGGTGGAGGTGCTGGAGAAGCATCCCCGGATTGTGGTGCTCAGCGACGAGGTCTATGAGCATCTCGACTATTCGGGCAAGTTCGTCTCTCTGGGCTCCTTCAGTCAGCTGCGCGAGAGGCTCGTGATTACCAACGGCGTGTCCAAAGCTTACGCGATGACGGGCTGGAGGCTCGGATATATGGCCGGCCCCGAGGCCATAGTGAAGGCCTGCCAGAAGATACAGGACCAATACACCAGCGGTGCCTGCTCCGTGTCGCAGAAGGCGGCCGAGGCTGCCCTCAATGGCCCTAAAGACGATCTTGTGAAGATGCGTGAGGCCTATATCCGCAGACGCGAGCTGGTGACCCGCCTGCTGCGTGAGATTCCCGGTCTGGAGGTCAACTTCCCCGACGGAGCCTTCTATTCCTTCATCAAGTGCGCCTCCTTCAACGGCCGCAAATGGACCAACGCGGCAGGGGAGGAGAAGGTAATCCGCGGAGGCGACGACCTGGTGATGTATCTGCTCGAGAAGGCCCACGTGGCATCTGTGGGAGGCGGCTTCTTCGGTGCCCCCGACTATTTCCGCATCAGTTACGCCACAAGCGACGAGTGCATCATCGAGGGCGTGGCCCGCATAAAGAAGGCTTTGGCCGAGTTGTAATATAAAGTCAAGAAGATTATGAGCGAACAGAAAAACGAAGGTATGGGTCTCGAGATGACCCCCGAGGTAGCCCAGGGCAGCTACAGCAATCTTGCAATCATCACCCATTCCCACTGCGAGTTCGTGGTGGATTTCGCCCGTATGCTCCCCGGTATGCCTAAGGCGAAGATACACAACCGCATTGTAATGAACCCCGAGAACGCCAAGAGGCTGCTTCTCGCCCTCCAGGACAATATCAACAAGTTTGAGTCCCAGTTCGGCCCCATAGAGTTCGCAGCCAAGGGCCCGGCTCTCCACGTGCCCACTCCCAAGGATTTTTCATAAGGGGGGCGCCTGATGGATCTGCAGGACAAAATTCTGAAGGTCAAGGCCTTCAGCTTTGACGTGGATGGCGTGCTGACGGACGGCTCGCTCTTTTCCACCCCCGAGGGGGATCTCATCCGCGTGTTCCATTCCCACGACGGCTTTGCGATGCGCAACGCCATCCTCAACGGCTACAGGCTTTCCATCATCACGGGAGGGGAGAGCGACAGCATCGTGATGAGGTACAGGGATATGGGGATTGCGGGGCCGGATATGCGCCAGAGGGCCCGCAACAAACTTCCCGAGTTCTATGACTGGTGCGCCTTCAGGGGGCTCGACCCCTCTGAGGTGGCCTATTTCGGTGATGATGTGCCGGATATCGCCGTGCTGAAGTCCTGCGGCCTGGCCGTCTGCCCTTCCGATGCCGTGGACGAGGTAAAGGAGGTCTGCGACATAGTGACCAAGGCCC
>JABUTN010000027.1:3717-12392 GCA_021443665.1 Bacteroidales bacterium
TATTTGCCCACGATGTTGAAGTAGTAGCGGCGTGCCTCGCAGGCCCAGCCTTCGGTCTTGGCGGTGATGTCATCGCCGAGGGCTCCGAACTTACCCAGACCGTCCGCGCTGAAGAGCGTGCCGGTGGCTTTCTCGAAGCTCACGATGACTTCGGGCCAGTGTACCATAGGGGCGGCGTAGAAGACCAGTTCCCTGTCGCCGAGATTCAGGCTCTCGCCTTCGCTGACGGCTCTGATGGCGGCGCTGTAGTCTTTCTCATAGAACTGGGGGAACATCGCGGCGGCCTTCTTGGAGCATACGATGACGGTCTGCGGGTAGGCCTGCATAAAGGCGTCCAGACTGCCGCTGTGGTCGGGCTCGAGGTGCTGCACCACGAGGTAATCGGGGGCCTTGACGCCTCTTTCGGCGAGGGCGGCGGCCACCTTTCCCAGCCACTGAGCGGTGCATCTGCCGTCCACCGTGTCCATCACGGCGCAGCCTTCTGAACCGAAGACGATGTATGAGTTGTAGCTTACTCCTTCGGGGATTACATATTGGCCTTCGAAGAGGTCCAGGGTGGTGTCATCGACACCCACATATACGATGTTCTTGTCCATGGCGCAAAGATAGTCTTTTTTGGCGGAATAAGGTAAAATTCGTTACATTTGCAGTTTGTACAAAAACAGATATCAATTATGGAATTATCAGCCAAATACGATCCCAGACAGGTGGAAGACAAGTGGTACCGCTATTGGGAAGAGCATAAGTGTTTTCATTCGGAACCCGATGAGAGGGAGCCTTACACGATAGTTATCCCGCCGCCAAATGTGACGGGCGTGTTGCACATGGGACACATGCTGAACAACACGATTCAGGATGTGCTGGTGCGCCGCGCGAGGATGCAGGGCAAGAACGCCTGCTGGGTGCCCGGCACCGACCACGCCTCCATCGCCACGGAGAGCAAGGTGGTGAAGCGTCTGGCCGAGCAGGGCATCAGGAAACGCGACCTGAGCCGCGAGGAGTTCCTGAAACACGCCTGGGACTGGACCCACGAGCACGGCGGCATCATCCTGAAGCAGCTGCGCCGCCTGGGTGCTTCCTGCGACTGGGACCGCACCGGCTTCACTATGGACGAGGTCCGCAGCGCGAGCGTCATCAAGGTGTTCGTGGACCTTTACAACAAGGGCCTCATCTACAGGGGCCTGCGTATGGTCAACTGGGATCCCAAGGCCCTGACGGCCCTCTCCAACGAGGAGGTGATTTACCGCGAGGAGGCCTCGCACCTGTACAATCTGAAGTATTATGTCGCTCCCGAGTGCGACTGCAGCGAGTGGGACTCATATCCCGTGAACGACCCCGAGCACGCCGGCGGCAATGTGCTGCACCGCGACGAGAAGGGTTATTACGCTGTTGTAGCCACAACCCGTCCCGAGACGATTATGGGCGATACCGCAATGTGCATCAACCCCAAGGACCCCAAGAACAGGTGGCTCAGCGGCAAGAAGGTGATTGTGCCCCTGGTGGGCCGCGTGATTCCCGTGATTGAGGACCGCTATGTGGAGATCGAGTTTGGTACGGGCTGTCTGAAGGTGACTCCAGCCCACGATACCAATGACTATATGCTCGGCAAGACCCACAATCTGGAGAGCATCGACATATTCAACCCCGACGCCACCGTGTCGGAGCAGTCGCCCCTGTATGTGGGGATGGACCGCTTCGCCTGCAGGAAGCAGATTGTGAAGGATCTTCAGGCGGCCGGCCTGATGGAGAAGGTGGAGGATTACACCAACAAGGTGGGCTACAGCGAGCGCAACCCCGACACTGCCATAGAGCCGAGACTCAGCCTTCAGTGGTTCCTGAAGATGAAGCATTTTGCGGATATGGCCCTGCCGCCCGTGATGGAGGACAGGCTTAAGTTCTACCCTCCCAAGTACAAGGCCACCTATCACAACTGGCTGGACGGCATCCAGGACTGGTGCATCTCACGCCAGCTCTGGTGGGGTCACAGGATTCCCGCCTATTATTGGAACGAGGAGGAGTTCGTGGTTGCCGAGACGCTTCAGGAGGCCGTTGAACTTGCCCGCAAGGCTTCCGGCAACGCCGCTTTGAAGGCCGAAGACCTGCATCAGGACGAGGATGCCCTTGACACCTGGTTCAGTTCCTGGCTCTGGCCCGTTTCCCTCTTCGACGGCCTGGGCAAGCCCGGCAATGAGGAAATCAAGTACTATTACCCCACGACCGACCTGGTGACCGCCCCCGACATCATTTTCTTCTGGGTGGCGAGGATGATTATGGCCGGCTACGAGTATATGGGCGAAATGCCTTTCAAGAATGTCTATTTCACCGGTCTGGTGCGCGACAAACTCGGCCGCAAGATGTCCAAGTCGCTCGGAAACAGTCCCGACGCCCTCAAACTGCTGGACGACTACGGCGCTGACGGGGTGCGCATAGGTATGCTTCTCTGCACATCAGCCGGAAGCGACATCCTCTTCGACGAGTCCCAGGTGGAGCAGGGACGCAACTTCTGCAACAAAATATGGAATTCCTTCCGTCTGCTCAAGGGCTGGAGCGTGGATGAGGCGGCTCCCCAGGGCGAGGCCGCTGCCGCTGCGGTGAAGTGGTTCGACGCCAAACTCAGCAGGACCATCGCCACCGTGGACGACCATTTCTCCAAGTTCCGCATCAGCGATGCCCTGATGACCCTCTACAAGTTCTTCTGGGACGATTTCTGCGCCTGGTATCTGGAGATTATCAAGCCCGAGTACGGCAAACCCATCGACGGCGCCACCTACAGAGCCACCCTGCGTTTCTTCGACGCCTTGCTCAAACTGATTCACCCCATTATGCCTTTCATCACTGAGGAACTCTGGCAGGGGCTTGAGGAGCGTAAGGACGGCGAGACGATTATGCTCGAGCTGCAGCCCAAGGCCGGAGAGTGGAGCGATGAGGAAATAGAGCGTTTCGAGATGGCCCTTCAGACCGCTTCAGGAGTGCGCGGCGTGCGCCAGAGCAAGAACATCTCGCCCCGCGAGACAGTGGATGTGCTGATCAAGGGCGACTACCCCAAGGAGAGCGTCTGCGTGGCCGTGAAACTGGCAAATCTGGGACAGGTGCAGTTCGTGGACGCCATTGAGAATCCCGAGGCCGGAGTGAGCTTCCTGGTGGGACGTTGCGAGGTATTCGTGTCGCTCAGCGGTATGATAGACGTGGCCTCCGAGATGGCCAAAATCGAGGCCGAAATCGCCCGCTATGAGAAGTTTCTCGCCGGAGTGAAGGCCAAACTGGGCAACGAGCGCTTTGTGGCCAATGCCCCCGAGGCCGTGGTGGCCGTGGAGCGCAAGAAGGAGGCTGATGCGGCTTCCAAGCTGGAGTCTCTGCGTGCCTCGCTTGCTGCGCTGAAGAAATAAACGTTTGTAAACACTTGTAAACATTTATAGATATGACACCGTTAATATTTTCATCTTTAGGTCTTCCGGAAATTCTGATCATTGCGCTGATAGTCCTGCTTTTCTGGGGCGGCAGCAAGATTCCCGAGCTGATGCGCGGTATGGGCAAGGGCGTGCGCAGTTTCAAGGAGGGCCTCAATGAGGTGGAGAAGGAAGTGAAGGAAGTGGACAAGGAAATCAAGGACGCTGACAAGGTGAAGGACAGTTCCGAGGCCCCCAAGGAGTAGGGATTTCGGAGGGATTCTTCGGCCTGACGGCCTCAGAATGACGAGGTGGGGTTCATGAACCGGCCATTGTAGTGGGAATCCGGCATCATCCTGAACGGATGTGAAGGATCCCGGACGTCAACAGTAAATTATGAAGAGCGACGCGACTGCGACAGAGATGAGCTTTTGGGACCACCTTGAGGAACTTCGGGGGGTGCTTTGGCGGGCATTGATTGTGGTGCTGGTCCCGATGGTCGTGCTCTTCTGCTTCAAGGACTTCATTTTTGACCGCGTGATTCTGGCCCCTCTGGGGAAAGACTTCGCGCTATATTCTTTTCTGAACGGCGTTCTGGCCCTTTTCGGCCTCGGCCCAGTGGATGTGGGCGACATCTCGCTCATAAATGTGGACCTGGCTGCCCAGTTCTTCACCCACGTGAAGGTGTCCTTCAACCTGGCCCTGGTGATTGCTGCGCCGGTGATTTTCTATCTTTTGTGGACTTTTGTGAGGCCGGCCCTCTATCCAAAGGAGAGGGAGGCTGCCCGTGGCGGTTTCGGCTTTGCCGGCCTGCTCTTCTATGCTGGGGTGCTGACGGGCTATTTCGTGGTGTTTCCGCTCACACTGCATTTCCTGGGCTCCTACCAGGTGAGCGCCTCCGTGCCGAACCTCATCTCGCTGAATTCCTATATAGGGATGATGGTCTCGCTGATTCTGGTGATGGGCCTTGTGTTCGAGATGCCCGTGCTTGCGGCGATACTCTCCCGTCTCGGCCTGATTAGCAAGCAGTTGCTGCGGAAATACAGACGCCACGCGATAGTCGTGCTGATGATTCTGTCGGCCGTGATCACCCCCTCCGGGGACGCCTTCACGATGCTGATGGTGAGCATTCCGCTCTACCTGCTGTATGAACTTTCAATTCTGGTGTGTGTTAACAAGAACTTATGATTTCAATCAATAATCTCACGGTGGCCTTCGGCGGCTTTACGCTGCTCGACGATATCAGTTTCCACGTCAGCCCGGGGGAACACATGGCCCTCGTGGGGAAGAACGGTGCCGGCAAATCGACCATACTGAAGCTGATAGCCGGTCTAGAGAGCCCCACTTCGGGCGTCATTTCGCACAGAAGCGGCCTGACAGTGGGCTATCTCCCGCAGATTATGGAGTATTCCAAGGACCTGACCGTGATGGATGCGGCTATGGAGGCCTTCAACGAGCATTTTACGAAGCTGGAGAGGCTTGAGAAGGCCCAGCGGGAGCTTGCCGAAAGGACCGACTACGAGAGCGAGGCCTACAGCGCCCTGATTCAGGAACTTACGGACCTGAGCGATTATGTGGCGATGGCCGGTGGCGAGCCGCCGTACGTGAGGGCGGAGAAGACCCTTGTGGGACTCGGTTTCAAGAAAAACGAGCTTGAGCGGCCGAGGAACACCTTCTCGCAGGGCTGGAACATGCGCCTCGAACTTGCCAAGGTCCTGCTCCGTTGTCCGGACATCCTATTGCTCGACGAGCCCACCAACCATCTCGACATAGAGTCGATCCAGTGGCTGGAGGACTACCTGCACGGCTATTCCGGGGCGCTGATGCTGATTTCGCACGACCGCCGTTTCCTCGACAGGGTGACGACGCGCACGGTGGAGATTATGCTCGGGCGCATTTACGACTACAAGGTGCCCTATTCGAGATACAAGGAGCTGCGGGCCGAGTATATGGTGCAGCAGATGGCTGCCTACGAGAACCAGCAGCGTATGATCGCCAAGACCGAGGAGTTCATCGAGAGGTTCCGCTACAAGCCGACCAAGAGTAACCAGGTGCAGTCGCGCATCAAGGCCCTCGAGAAGATCGAGCGCATCGAACTGGAGGTGGACGACAAGGCTACCCTTGCGGTGAAGTTCCCTCCGGCGCCACGTAGCGGAGATGTCGTTTTCCAAGCGCGTGACGTGAAGGCGGGCTATAAGGGCGCCGCGGTAGGGCTGTCGGGCGACTGGAGTCCTGTCGGCAGCGGCAATGGGCACGCTGTAGGGCGAATCGAGGGCAAGGTGGTGATTCCCTGCATCAACCTGGAGGTCCGCAGGGGCGACAAGATTGCCTTTGTGGGCAGAAACGGAGAGGGCAAATCTACGATGCTGAAGGTGATTCTCGGGGAACTGGAGCCCCTTGCAGGCGAGGCGAAGTTGGGTTACAATGTGGACTTGGGCTATTATGCCCAGAATCAGGAGGATGTGCTCGACAAGAAGATGACCGTCTATGACACATTGGACTATGTGGCTGTGGGCGATATCCGCGCCAAGCTGCGCGACATCCTCGGAGCCTTCCTGTTCAAGGGCGAAGATGTGGATAAGAAGGTGGCCGTGCTTTCGGGCGGCGAGAGGTCGCGTCTGGCGATGGCCAAGCTGATTCTGCATCCCTATAACCTGCTCTTGCTCGACGAGCCCACCAATCACATGGACATCCGCTCCAAGGATGTGCTGAAAGAGGCGATCAACGCTTTCGATGGCACGGTGATTGTGGTGAGCCACGACCGCGAATTCCTGGATGGTTTGGTGACGAAGGTGTATGAGTTCGGCGGCGGACTGGTGCGAGAGCATATCGGCGGCATCTACGATTACCTGCAGAAAAAGCAGTTGGACTCACTGGACCACTTGTCGGTGAACAAGCTGCACAGCGGCACCAGTGCATCGGGCCGGGTGGAAGTGAAGACGACCGAGGCGCCGAATGAGCGAAAGCAGTCCTACGAGCAGCAAAAGGACTACCAACGGCGGGTGCGGAAAGCCGAAAAAGCCGTGTCGGACTGGGAAGAGAAGATTACAGCCTACGAGGAGAAGATCGCGCAGTTGGAGGAGAGGATGTCCACTCCGGAAGGCGCGGCTGACCCTTCACTCTATACCGAACATACCGAACTGAAAAGACAATTGGATCAGGCAGTGGAAATGTGGGAGATCAGCTCGGCGGAATGGGAGGAAATCGTAAAAGACAGATAAATCATGAGACTACAAAAGGCTTTGCTTGCCTTGGCTGTCGGTGTGTTGTTGTGCAGTTGCGCGAACACCGCGCCCAAGCAGACCATCGGCATTAAGAAAGAGAATCGCAACGAGTCCGTCCGTCCGGGCGACGACTTCTTCGAGTATGCCAACGGGGGATGGATGAAGGCCAATCCCTTGACTGACGAGTATTCCCGTTACGGCGCTTTCGAGCAGTTGGGGGAGCTGAACACCGCGCAGTTGAGGGGATTGGTTGACGAACTGGCCGCCACCGAGCATGAGCACGGGACTGTGGCTCAGCAAGTGGCGGATATGTATAAGCTGGCCACCGACAGCGCACGGCTGAACAAAGAGGGGGCCGCACCGCTTCTGGCGGATTTTGCTCAGGTGGATGCCATCGCGGACAAGACGGAGTATTTCCGTACGCTGGCGGAAATGAGCACTTACGCGTCGTCCGGATTCTTCCGCTACGGCATCGATGCCGACATGAAGTCGAGCAAGGAGAACCTGTTCGAGCTGGGACAGGGCGGCATTTCCTTGGGGGAGAAGGAGTATTACGTGGAAAACGACGCAAACACGCAGAACATCCGGAACAAGTTCCAGGAGATGGTGGTCCGGCTGTTCCAACTCACGGGGGATGACGAGGCGCAGGCGCAAACCCGCATGCAGGACGTGATGCGCATCGAGACCCGTCTGGCCCAGGCTTCCTTGAGCAACGTCGAGCAGCGTGACCCGGCCAACCTTTACCATAAGATGACCGTAGAGGAGCTGAAGCAAGGCTTCGGAGGGCTGGATTGGGATGTGTTCTTCGGTGCGATCGGTGTGGAGGCCAAGGAATTGAATGTGGCTGTGCCGGCTCACCTGAAGGAGGTGGAATCCATCATCCGCAGCGAGAGCCTGGACGCCCTGAAGAACTACATGAAATGGAATCTGCTGGACGATGCCTCGACGGCTTTGTCGGACGACTTCCAAAATGGTCACTTCGAGTTCTACGGCAAGGTGATGTCGGGAGCCCAACAGCAGCAACCGCTCTGGAAGCGTGGCATCAATACCGTCAACCGCACGATCGGCATGGCGCTCGGTCGGATGTACGTGGAGAAGTATTTCCCTGCTGCAGCCAAGGAACGGATGGTGCAGTTGGTCAAGAACCTGCAGGTCGCTCTGGGGCAACGCATCGATGCCCAGGCATGGATGAGCGAGGAAACCAAGCAGAAGGCGCACGAGAAACTGGACGCATTCTATGTCAAGGTGGGCTATCCCGACGAATGGAAGGACTATTCCACCCTGGACATCGATCCGGCCCAATCGTTCTATGAGAACCTGAAGGCGGTGCGCTTGTGGAATTGGCGGCAAGACGTGGCCAAGAAAATGAACCGGCCGGTTGACCCGAACGAATGGTTCATGAGCCCGCAGACGGTCAACGCCTACTACAATCCCACCACCAACGAGATCTGTTTCCCGGCGGGCATCCTGCAGTATCCTTTCTTCGACAGGAATGCCGACGATGCGTTCAATTACGGCGCCATCGGCGTGGTGATCGGGCACGAGATGACGCACGGGTTTGACGACGAAGGCTCGCAGTTTGACAAGGACGGCAACCTGTCCGTGTGGTGGACGGCGGAAGACCGTGCCCGGTTTGAGGAGCGGACCCACCAGCTGGCCGCCTTCTTCGACCAGATCGAAGTGCTTCCGGGACTGAAGGCCAACGGCCAGCTGACCTGCGGCGAGAACATTGCCGACCACGGCGGTCTGGAGGTGGCTTTCCAAGCCTTCCGCAACGCGACGCAAGCCCAGCCGCTGGAGACGGTGGAGGGCCTGACGCCGGAACAGCGGTTCTTCCTCGCCTACGCCAGCGTATGGGGACAGCATGTGCGTGAGGCCGAGATGCGCCGCCGCACGAAGTCCGACCCGCATTCCCTGGGCCGTTGGCGCGTGAACGGCACGCTGCCGCACATCAACGCCTGGTACGAGGCCTTTGGGGTGAAGGAAGGGGACAAGATGTTCTTGCCCGAAGACCGGCGTGTGCAGGTGTGGTGAGCCCGGAAAGGTCAGCCCAAACGGCTGAATT
>JABUTN010000028.1:0-1040 GCA_021443665.1 Bacteroidales bacterium
GAGGCGGGCGCACTCGGGCTCATCCAGTCCTCGAAGCTCCCCATCTCCACGCTCTACGACCGCAAACACCTGGAGGAGATGAGTTGGGAGAGTCTGCCCGTGATGCCCGACATCAGGCTTGACTGCCGTCAGTACGAGAAAATCCGGCAGATGGTCATCGACCGCGAGTATTTCGAGCTGGAGTTCGACATCCGCAACCACTTCCGCCTCGGCCCCGTGTATGCCCACAATATCATAGCGGTGCTTGAGGGCAGCAAATATCCCAACGAATACGTGATTACCGGCGGGCATCTCGACGCCTACGACTCCGCCACGGGCGGGGTGGACTGCGGTGTCGGGGTGAGCGTCAACCTCGAGGTGGCGCGTCTGCTCGCGACTGCTGGGGCCAAGCCCAAACGCACCATCATCATCGCCTTCTGGACGGGCGAGGAGTTCGGCCTCTGGGGCTCGAAGTATTACGTGGAGCATCACGAGGCTATGCTGCCGCGCATTTCCAACTACTTCAACCGTGACGGCGGCCCCACGATGTGCACGGGCATAAGCGTGCCTGAGGCTATGTATGACGATTTCAAGAAGGTCTGCGCCCCCCTGGAGAAGGCCTACGGCTTTGAGGTGAGCAAACGTGAGGGCGGGCCCCGTCCGCGTCCGGCCAAGGCGGGCGGCAGCGACCACGCCCATTTCGCGATGAAGGGCGTGCCCACCATCAGCTTCACCCAGGGCGACCCGAAGGGCTACAATTTCGACTACCGCGAGATCTGGCACACGGACCGCGACACCTACGACAAGAGCATTGCCGAGTACCAGGAGGAGGCTGCCGTGGTCACCGCCGTGACCGTGTGGGGACTCTCCAACCTCGACCATATCCTCTCCCGCGAGGGGCTTTATTCCGAATAACACCTAATTTTATCCGATATGAAACTTATCAAGACTCTGACTGTGTGCGCCGCGGCTGTGCTGCTGTGCGGCACGCAACAATTATCCGCCGAAGAGGCAAGGCTTCTGCGTTTCCCCGCCACCAACAGCCGTGACGTGGTCTTCAG
>JABUTN010000028.1:1157-4535 GCA_021443665.1 Bacteroidales bacterium
GAGTATGACGGCAACAGGGAGGTCTATCTGATGGATGCGGAGGGTGGCAGTCCCGTGCGCCTGACCTACACCTCCACCAACCACCGCGACGATATGGGCGACCGTATGGGCCCCAACAACATCGTGCTGACCTGGACCCCCGACGGCAAGGGCATTATGTTCCGCAACCGCATCGGCTCCACCTTCTACGGCAAGTTGTGGACCGTGCCCGTGGACGGCGCGATGCCCGAGGAGTTTCCGCTTCCCGAGGGAGGCTTCTGCAGCTGGTCGCCCGACGGCAAGAAACTGGCCTACAACCGCGTGATGAGGGAGTTCCGCACCTGGAAATACTACCGCGGCGGTATGGCGGACGATGTCTGGATTTACGACCCCAAGGCGAAGAAGGTGGAGAACATCACCTCCAACGACGCCCAGGACATTTTCCCTATGTGGGTGGGCGATGAGATCTATTTCGCCTCCGACAGAGATATGGTGATGAACATCTTCGTCTATAACACCAAGACCAAACAGACCAGCAAGGTGACCGATTACAAGGACTACGATGTGAAGTTCCCGAGCACGGACGGCAAGACCATCGTGTTCGAGCACGCCGGCTATATCTGCGTTCTCGACCCCGCCACCAAGAAGGTACAACAGCTCCATATCGAGATCAGTTCGGACGACGTGTATGCAAGGGGCGGCCTTCGGGATGTGTCTTCCAAGATTACCGGACGCAGCATCCCCGCGAACGGCGGCAGGATGGTCGTGACGGCCCGCGGCGAGGTCTTCGATGTGCCTGTCGGCCCCGGTGTGGTCAGGAACATCACACGCACTCCCGGAGCGAACGACCGTGGGGCGCAGTGGTCGCCTGACGGCAAGTGGATTGCCTATATCAGCGACCTGGGCGGCGAGACCGAGGTGTGGCTGCAGGCTGCCGAAGGAGGCGCCCCCGTGCAGCTCACAAAGGGCAACGACACCTATATCCGCCGTCTGCAGTGGAGTCCGGACAGCAGGACCATTATCTATACCGACCGCAAGAACCGCCTCGTGGAACTGACTCCCGAGGGCGCCAAGAGGGTGCTTCTGCAGAACCCCGCCTCGGAGTTCGGCCAGATTGCCTTCTCGCCCGACAGCAAGTGGATTGCCTACACCAAGCCCGCGCCCAACAATATGTCTGTGGTCTATGTGTGCCGCCTGTCCGACTGCAAGGAGTACGCTGTGACCGAGGACTGGTACGATTCCTCATCCCCCGTGTTCTCCACGGACGGCAAGTATATCATTTTCAACGCTATGCGTGACCTCAACCCGATTTACAGCCGTGTGGAGTGGAACTATGCCTATACCGAGATGGGCGGGGTTTATCTCGCAGTGCTGGCCAAGGACGGCAAGTCGCCCCTGCTGCCTGTGGATGCCGTTTTGCCCTCTTCCGAGTCCAAGGCTCCCGCCGATGCCAAGGAGAGCAAAGGGGCCAAGGGCGGCAAGGATGCCAAGGCAGCTGACAAGTCCGCCGACAAGAGTGCCGACAAGGCCGCTCCCACCGTGGTGTTCGACCCCGAGGGCATTGTGGACAGGACCATCAAGCTTCCCCTTTCCGAGGGCAGCGCCAGAGCCTACTATTGCGACGGCAAGAAAATCTGGTTCAACGGCCGCGGCGGCACAAAGGTCTATGACTTCGCCACGGGCAAGGAGGACAACTGCTGCGATGCCCGTTTCGTGATGAATATGGGCGCGAAGAAGGCCATTTTCAGCAAGGGCAAGGACGTGTATGTGGCCGATTTCCCCGCCGCGAAGGTGGCTCTGCACGACAAGGTGGACCTTTCCGGACTGAAGGCCGTGGTGGATTACTCGCAGGAGTGGCCCCAGGTGTTTGACGAGGTCTGGAGAGCCTTCCGTGACGGCTATTATCTCGAGAATTTCCACGGCCGCGACTGGAAGGCCATCAAGGCGAAGTACGAGTGCCTTGTGCCCTATGCCAAGACCCGCCTGGACTTGAACTACATCATCGGCGAGATGGTGTCAGAGGTGGCTACGGGCCACGCCTATGTCAATCCGGGCGAGGTGCCCAAGGTGGAGAAGATCGATATGGGTCTGCTCGGGGCACGTCTGTCCGCCGACCGCAGCGGCTATTTCAAGATTGAGGAGATTCTGCCCGGTGCGCCCTACGAGCCGTCCCTGCGTTCGCCCCTGAGCGAGCCCGGGCTCGGTGTCAGCGAGGGTGAGTACATCACGGCGATTGACGGCGTTTCCACCAAGAGCGTGAAGAACATCTACGCGCTGCTGGTCGGCAAGGCGAATGTGCTTACTGAACTTACCGTCAACAGCAAGGCTGCCGAGGGCGGTCGCAAGGTGGTGGTCAAGCCCATTTCAGACGAGTATCCCCTCTACCACTACAAGTGGGTGCAAAACAACATCAAGACTGTGGAGGAGAAGACCGGCGGCAAGGTGGGCTACATCTATATACCCGATATGGGTGCTGAGGGTCTCAACGAGTTCGTGCGCTATTTCTATCCCCAGCTCAACAAGGAGGCGCTCATCATCGACGACCGTGCCAACGGCGGCGGAAATGTGTCGCCTATGATACTGGAGAGGCTTCAGCGCGAGGTGATGAGTATGACTATGCGCCGCGGCTCCGATAGGGTTGAGACCGTGCCAGATGCCACACACAACGGCCCCAAGGTGGTGCTTGTCAACAAGTACTCCGCCTCTGACGGCGACCTCTTCCCCTGGAGGTTCCAGGCCGCAGGAATGGGAACGGTCATAGGCACCCGCACCTGGGGCGGCATTGTCGGCATCACATCCTCTCTCCCCTATATGGACGGCACACAGGTGAGCGTGCCCTTCTTCACCAACTACGACGCCAAGACCGGCCGCTGGGTGGTGGAGAACCGCGGAGTGGAGCCCGACATCCTCATCGACAACGATCCCGTGAAGGAGTTCGCAGGCATTGACGAGCAGCTTGACAAGGCCATCGAGGTCATCCTCCAGCAACTCAAGGACCGCAAGCCCCTGCCCGGCATCCCCGCTCCCCGCACCATGAAGGAACTCGGCCTCGACGACCTTGACGATAGCCAGTACCTGAAGTAGCGGGCTGGAGCCTTATCGCCCAGTGACTGTTGTAGCGGGATGGATGGAACTTATCGCCCAGTACCTGTTGTAGCGGGATGGAGCCTTATTACCCAGTGACTGTTGTAGCGGGATGGAGCCTTATCGCCCAGTGACTGTTGTAGCGGGATGGAGCCTTATCGCCGGAGAAAGTTGACCCCGGAATCAAAAAAGAGCGGCCCTTTGGCGGGGCCGCTCTTTTTGTCCGTCAGCCGACCGAATGATCCCGTTTCGCAACGTCATCATTCTGAGGCCGTCAGGCCGAAGAATCCCGTCCCGGGAGCGGCTCCCGATGAC
>JABUTN010000028.1:5691-14176 GCA_021443665.1 Bacteroidales bacterium
ACCATTAGACCTGCGGAAGGTAACATTCGTTCCTATGGTCAAGGTATTCGTTCCAGATTCTGCTTGGAAGGCAATATTATACGGGTTGGTCGCCGTAGCACGCTGGAGGTCGCTGACATTGGCCTGGGCGCGGTAGATAGTGCCGAAGGTGAATGTCTTACCACCAATTACATAGCTGTTGCCTCCGGTACCGGCGTACTGGAAATAGAGTATCTCAGCTGTGGTGGCGGCACTAATCTCAGAACTGTTCAGATATACTCCGCCATTGTCACTGAATTGGAATGTGGCAATAGGGTCACCGGTATAATTGGAATTCGCAAATACCTGGACTGTAGGATTGCCTGCAGCGGTGTAGCTTGACACATTGCCGTTATCAAGTTTCAATGTGTTCACCTTGGATATGGCAGGCACACTCATTATCACGGTCTGGGACTGGTTGTTGACCAACTTGGCAAAATCAACAGCACCAGAATAAACAACATTGTTATAGGTCCTGCGGACATATACATACTGCCTTGTAAGGAAATCTTCAACCTCATCCTCGGTGAAGGTAAAGGTTATACTGTTGTTGGTTGGATTATATGTATAGTTTCCAGTATTTCCAGAACGTGTAAAGTTTGCATTCAGCCAACTGTCTGTACCTGCCTCGTCAAAGTAGAAACTGAATTGGACCCCATTCCGATTTGTTCCCATATCACCACCATTTGTCTCTTTAAGAGTAAGGTTAGCCTTACTTACCGAAGCCAGTGTCTGGCTTGTCGTTGAGCCATAGTCAGTAAAGTCAATGGTGTAAGGACTGTCAACAGTGGCATTCACAAGACTCTCCGGGATGGCACCCTTCCTGCAGGAATGGGCAAAGGTGAATGTCTTGCCTGCAATGGTGTATGTCTTGTTATAGTTATACTGGAAGAAGACATCCGTTGAGCCGGCAGGCAGGTTAAGCGTCACATTATCTTCCAATTCATATCTGCCATTTTTAAGGACAAACTTGCACGTGCCTACGCTTGTCGTGTACTGGTTGCTGTTGTACAAGGTGACGGTACCACCATTCTGGGCAAGGGCAAGTGCGTAGGATTCATTGTCATTCTCAGCCATAAGGACTGCACCTTTGAGGATTGTACCGGAGAAAGAGCCGTCATCCACGGCAAGCATCTTCTGGCCTTCGTCATAGAAATAGGCGCTCTCCATATCGTAAATCACCGGTTTCTCCATAGAAGTCTTGAAGTGCAGAACGTGATCGCCGGAGCTTTGGGCGTGATATATGTACCAGATCTCGCCTTCCTTGTAACTCTGGGTCAGAAGCATCTGCCTTCCTTCATCATCGACGGGATAAATATTGTCCGCCCTGATCATTATGGTGATAGGGTACATATCCGGATATTCCTCCACACTCGGAATGCGCTCATCTATATTGAAATGAAGTTCCACAGGAGTATCGACTCCTCTGAACTTGCTGATCTTATATCCGTCGCTGTTAGTCATATAATACGTAAGATTATACTGGGGGAAGGCGACAATGGTCATCTTGCGGGCAAGGTGTCCCACCTTCACACGAATCTCGGCAGCCTTGAGCTTGTCAACATTGGCAACAGTACCCTTGACCAAACCGGAATCCCCCTTAACATCTCCTTCAAATCTCACATTGCTGAGGATATCTTCGGGGTCATTGTACTCTATCACGGATATTTCCTTATCAGTAAGAGATTCTCCTCCGCGCACCACGGTCACAACGCTCTCAAAATCGACGGCGGAACCCGCAGTCATAATGTAGTGGTTTTGGGGAAGCACAGAGAGGGAGTTGTTGTCCATATCGTCAATCTGCGGGGAGAAGGGAATCACATCCACTCCCGTAAGGTCGTTGATGGGCGCGGCGGTCTTCGCCTGCTCGTAGGTATCCACACCCACGTGCGCCTTCATAGCGCTTATCTTTATGATGAAATTCACATTGCGCACCACCGGATAAGGCTCCCACTCCTTGTCGGAAAGCAGCACTTTGTAGAATTGCTCCGCTCCCCATGGCTGATCGGGCTCTCTCATTTTCGCCCTGAGAATCACATAGAGCTGGTCTCCCGCAGGGTTCTGATAATCTGCCGTGTATTTGGGGTCTGTATTTGGAGCAGACTCGCTGTCGGTATGCGAAGAGGACTCCGGGATAGAGGGCTTGCTTATATCCCACACAAAAGGGTTGCCGCCGGTGGCAGTCCTGTCAAAAGGGCTCACCGAACTGGTAGTTGCATAGTTGCAGAGGCTGAAACCCAATACATCAAAATCGGCATCATTGTTTTCGACCGTCACCATCGCAAGGTTGCGGTAAAGAGGAATCGAGCCTATAGTGCCGGACTCGGGGAGGCCCTCTGTTGACAGGTCAATCCTGCCCCAATAAACCAACTTGTCCACACCGTGAACGTGGAGATACGGCACGATATCATTCTCATACTTGAGCAGAATATCGCGTTCGTTGATGTTGTCAATGTCATCATAGTTCACAAAAAGGTGGAAAATGCGGGCATTGTGAGACACTACGACCTTGAAGGTACCGGCCTTGCTCACGGGGTCATAAGTCACCTCTGTGGCTTTCACCTTCTCAATAAACTGGCCTCCCACACCATTCTTCTTGCCGGTGAACACAAGCAGGTCTATGCGGTTCACCGCATCATCAATCCCTGCCTTTGTGGAAATGGTCGCAAGCGGCAAGGCAGAGGCAGAAAAAGTAAGAGTCACCTTTCCGTCTTCATTGACCTTCAGGCCTATGTCCTCGGGCAAATTCTCTCTCTGGCAGCCGGTAAACACAAGCGCCAAAGCAAAAACGAAATATATCAGTGTCCTTTTCATCTGACTAAATTTTCAGTTATTTAATGTCTCGTACACAACGGGTGGCTTGACTGCTTACACGGCCATCCATAAAATTAAGAATGTGATTGGTTCCATCCCACTGGGTATAGACATAACCATATCCCTCAAGGATTCTCTTAACGCTTGACTTGGTGAGATTCTGCATCAGGTCGATGAGAAGCAGCTCCGCGTATGTGGGCAGACGCCAGGTACCGGAATCATATCTTATGATTGTTCCATCCGTAAGTTTTTCCTCCTCATAATAGCCCGCGCAGTTCTTCTTGGCAGAATCATAGTTGGTAATGTTGTTCGCACCGGCCTGGGATGCAAGGATGAAGCGGGGGGAAATCATCTTGCTGTTCTCCTCTGTCTCCACAGTCGTATATACATCTACGCCTGTAAGATTGACATTCTGGGTATTGTTATAGATGGTGGATGAAACACTACCATAGGTGGTTTTCTCCGTCAGGGGATAGCCTATACGGGCCTCATTCCTCAGGAAATCCACAGCAGTTTGGGCACGGGCCTGCCTGTCAGAAAGATTCGTAGGATTGTGCGTTGAAGGACTAAGTCCGGAACGATTTTCATTCAACTCATACTCGTTTCCATCTTTCGCGTCAGGCGGAAGATTTTGCAGCGTGGACAGCAGAACCTGGAAATCATAGATGGTACTGTTGTTCTGGCCTGAACCCGCTGACGCGCTTCTCGCGTTGGATTTGAGGTTGAGCGCCAAGGGAGGATCCTGATATACGTGAATAGTCTGGGAAATCGCGGGATTTGCCTTGGTGTTGGTGATTGTAATCTGGAACTCCTTGGAGGTGTAGTTGTCGGGCACAGGGCTGACAATGTGTACCTTGCCCTTGGTGACAGGGTCGAGAGTCACGGACATCCCTGTCTTGTCACCGGGACCGGTCTGGGAGTTGGGCCAATAGATATTGGTACCGGATCTCTTGACCCAGTCGATGGTAACAACCATTTGTGCATCATTGCCCATCAGAGATGAGTCGAAATCGGTAGTGATTGTATCAAAATTCTCCATATAGAGCACCTCGTCAAGCACCCACAACCACTGTATATCATAGACGTGGATATCGACCAGCCTGTCGGCTTCCGCCCAGTCAAGGATGTGGTAAGTCCAAACAAGTTCCTTGGGAATATCGGGCTCGGTGGAACCCGCAGCATCCACCATCACCTCCACCTCATAGATGTGGTTGCGGTCGAGACGGTACAGATAACTCGGGTCGCTGTGGTCAATCTTGTCGTTGTCGTCAGGAAGGCGCCAGTTAACGGGAATCTTATAATAATAGTCCACAATTATTGTCTCTCCACCTTCCGTTGTTTCCTGAAGCGGCACTTTCAGCGAAATGTAACTCTGATTGCCGTTGTCGGCATTCCAGTCATTGGGATAGGAATAGAAGATGAAGTCAGATTCCACCGTTTCTCCAGCAACTGTATATGAGCAATTCTCCTTGCCCCCCTTGTCCTCGGCGTAGTCCGCCTGGGACAAACGGTTCATATCGTCAACTGTTACCTTTGTTCCTTCGGCGAGAAGATTTGCGTTATCCACATAGCTTATCATCTTGGCCTCGTATGGATGCTCTTCAGAGACTCCTGAGGTCACATTCTCGGTAAAAGAAACGTGGATGCGGATTTTCGCTGCGGCACGCTTCACGTGTACTTCAAATGTCTGATCGTCTTCAGCCATGGACAGATTGTCAAGATGACCGTCCATCACGAACTCGTCCATAATGGAGTTCGGGTCAAAATCCTCGGCCAGGGTAATGTCTATCTGCTTGAGGGCGGCAAGAGTCTCAACATCTTCCAACTCTTCCGTGCCTGCATAGTTGACCACGGCATAGATGCTGTATTTCTTGGAGTTGTCAAAATTGGCGGCCTTCGTGTTGAGCCTGCCGGTGAATTCCGTCTGCTCATCGAGCTCGTCAAATTTCTGATAGTATTTCACCGCCCCGTCTTCGTCGATGATGAAGGCATCAATGCGCCTTATCTTGTTCTCGTTCAACTCCGTGTTGCCGTTCTCCTCAACGGCGGCAGGCTGGGTGGCCTTGGTGGAAGTCCCGCGTGCGGTCACACTGAGAACAAGCCCCTTGTCTGCCTTGCCGGGAGCGTTCGAGTCATTGATTTTCGCACAAGAAGCAGCCTGCAGAAGAAGAATCGTCAGAAGCGATGCCCTGAAAATATGTCTGTATATTGCTTTCATATTCACTTTCGTCTATTAGTTGGCCTGGATTGGCTTCTGTCGGATTAATACGGTGTAGGCATCCTCAGTTGTAACACCGAAGGGCCAGATTGCAGTCCCCTCGGGGTTTATCTGTAGGTAGTCTGCATACTCCGTTGAAGTTGCATAGAGGACGGTGATGTAGAGATGGGTTTCACGCCTGTAGTTCTCATCCACGATGTGGGTGCCTTCGCCATCGTGATACTCATCTCCGACGAACAATTCCTTGTTGGGAACCACTGCAATCTCAAACGCATCACCTCTCGAGGTGCCCTGCATCACAGGATTCCTGCCATCAACGATGCCGTCACTTGTAAGGAAATCGAAGTCCTCACCGTTGGTAAGGTTGGCAGTCCAGATGACACCCGCAGGGGCTGTAATCTTGAAACTGAACCTTGCGGCGCTCTTAGAGCATTCCACCTTGATACCGCCTCTCGTATATGAAGCAGCCACAGGTTTACCCAAAGTGGTATTCAACTGAGGGAATTCCAAGTCACGCATAACCGCCCCTGATGCGAAGTAATCTGCATTGGGAGAGCCGCCGTTCTTGTTGAAGGGATCGGTGGCATTTGCGCCCCAAGCCATAAAGTTGAAAGCACCTTCGTGGCTCTGGGTGGAAATCTGCGAAGTCCAGCGGTTCCAGGGATCCACTTTAACCACAAGATTTCCCAAAGCACTCTTCTTGAGATTGTACCTGTAGTGGTAGTTGCGCACCAGATTGAAATATGAGGGAGTCTCCGGCACCAGACCGTCTTCGTCGTATTCGCAGAACCGGACGGTATATTCCGCCTCATCTTCTCCGCTGAAGATACCCTTTACGGAAATCTCCGGCCTTTTATCCTCCTCCGCACCCACAATGTCAAACTCGGGCACATAGCATACCCAAACGGTGCCGTCGGCCTCGCTGCGGTAGAACTGCAGGTCTGCCGTTGCGGGGGTCTGATCGGGGATGTTCAAGGTGTGGGTGGCAAGGGTCTTCTCGCTCCACTTGCTGCCGCTCTTCTCCACCTCGTCAAAGATGTCAATGGGGCAGGCCTTACCCTTGGCGTTGTAGCCGTTCACGATGTAGGCGTCTGTAATCTCGTCATCCTCACTCTCACACACGAGCTCGATTTTGGACATAGCCCTGAGCATATCTATCTGCCCCACGTATGTGGCGATGTTATGCACAAACTTGGTGTCCTTCGCCACATTCAACACTCCGTACATAGGGATGCACACCTGGGTGGGTGAGGCGAAACGGGTGAAGTTGTAGGCAAGGTCAGCGCAAAGTTCTCTAACGGTATAGTCCTCATCAAGCTTTGCCTTGAAGTTGTCCCAGTCCGTATCGGGTATATTTGAAAGGACTACCAGTTTGAAGCCGGCCGCCAGCTGCTCCACGGTCAGGGGGCCCTGCCCTATCACATTTCCCTTACTGTCTTTGAGAGGCTCGGAAATGGGGGCATAAAGGTCCCATATGTCTGGATAGTTGGTATTGTCCTTGGGGGCAATCTTTTCGTTCTGCATCTCGGCAAGGAAGGTATTGTCCCCCGCAGAAGCCGCGCTGTTGGTGAAGATGAGGAAATGCGTTCTGTTCCTGTCGAGGAAGTTCTCGCGGCCCAAACCGCGAATCAGGTCCTCGTCAAGGACTTTTGTGTCGTTGTTCCCGTCAATGGTATGGAAGATGATGCGTGCCAAATAACTCTCCCCGTCCACCATACCGGCACAGGCATCGCCTCCCTCGTACACCGCCTTGCAGGAAAACGCAAGTGCGGCCGCAAACAGGACAGCGCCAAAATGCAATATCTGTGTAAACTTGAACTTCATAAAATCTTACATAAGGGGTGTGTCCTGAAGCACAACCTTCCAGGAGTTAACGTAAATATGGGTATTCAGCCACAAATCACCGCTGCCGTTATTCTGCAGGAAGAACATAATGGAGAAGTCATCCTGACGGTCGAGGTATTCCTGCTCGGTAAGGGTCTCTGAGTAGTGATTGCGCACCAGCAGGAGAATATCGGCAAGAGGTATGTCGATGATGGGCTTCTGGGAGTCACTGCGCCTGTCCTCGACAATCAGCCTCATTCCGCTGTTGGGTTTGAGGCGGGGAATCGTCATCTCAGCCTTCACACCATTGTAGTCTGACTTGGTAAGAAGCAGGCCCTTCACATCCCAGGCCTCGTAGATGGTGGGGGCGCCTGTGGATACGAACTCGTTTTTGGCATCGTACGCAGAGTTGTCGGCTACAGTATAGATAAGGTAGCGCTCAGGATCGACCTCGGCGCTTTCTGTCATCTGCTGCAGCACAACCTGCACGGAGTTGGTGTTCTTCATCAGGTGCAGCACTGAGGTGTAGTCAGCGTTGGCAGGCACACTGTCCTCGAGCTTGCCATAGAAGAGCGCGTCAATGTTTGAACAGAGATAATTGTCGGAGCCTGTATCAATGAAACGGCTCATCTCGGCCTCGATGCCGCCGACACCGTTGTTCCAAACGACCGCGTCAGCTTCGTGTTTGCCATTGCCCCAGGCCACCATATTGTACTTGCCGGTCTTGAGGGGAACAATCATACAGTTGTCATTGGCCTCGAGTGTCTGTTTGTCCGCCTTGCCCTGATAGGCAAGCGCACCTGACTCATCGAATACATAGAGAGTCACATTGTCAAGCTCGTTGGAGGTGGCGTCTGCGAACTTCATATTGTAGTCATAGACGAATTTCACCTTGAATTCACAGGGACGCTGGTCCTCATATACAAGCTTGCAAGAGGTAAGTGCGAGCGCCGCAAGGGCGGTGATGAGTAATGCTTTTCTGTTCATATATGTGTCTTATTTTTTTTCTTTCAGACAGTGGGTGTAATGTATATGTCGGTGCGGGACTTCTCCCGCGAAGTTTCAAATTTGGGGGGCACCGCACAATGGGGCGCCAGGGGGGTCGGGGGCGTCATTCTGAGCCGAAGGCGAAGAATCCCCTCGAATACGAGATCCTTCGGTCGCTTACGCTCCCTCAGGATGACGATATAAAAAGAACTTTTAAAAAACACAGCCGGGCCGGGCGACCCGGCTGTGATGATATAGAGAGTTAGATATTACTTGAGATTTACATCCTGGCTTACATACTTCCAAGAAACAACGTGGATGTCAGCGCCAAGGTAGAATGAAGTCAAATTGTCGTTGGGAACAATCACTACATCAGGATCGTAAACACCGTGACCAAGGCCGGCTACACTCTTAACAGTCAGATTGTAGAAGTGGTTACGAACGACACCATAGTCTCCTACCAGAGGTGCAGAATTGACATCATACCAGTGACGTGTGGTTGATTCAGGGTCAAGGTTGTGCTCGATGGGAATGCTGTAGTACATCATACCGGCATTGAATACCTCGGTCTTGCTGAGGTCTTCGTTGTCCACGATGAATATTTTACTTGTTTCCTCAGTAAGG
>JABUTN010000028.1:14190-17696 GCA_021443665.1 Bacteroidales bacterium
AAAGACAGGCTGTCCCTCCTCATCATAGTCAAGGCTATACCAGTTTCTTGCCTCAGAACCTGAGGGTGTAATATTGATTTTGATACCACAGTAGCCGTCACCGATGTTGTAGGTGTTGGCCCTGCCGGTTTCTTCTACCATAAAGTCCCCAACTTCTGCCTGTGCATATACGGCAGGAGTTTCTTCTGTTGCACTTTCTATCAACTTCCAGGGTACCAGATCCTGATGTGCTGCGATAACATAGGAAAGATGATTAGCCTCTGTACGGAGCACGCCCTCGCCACGATAGAGGGTAGCGGGTTGGAAAGAATCCGGGATAAGTTCACCTGTCTCTTCATCGTATTCACCCATCAGAAGAATGGACTGAACAAGGGCGCAGGTGGCTGCAGAGTTCCAGGTCGCGGTCAGTTCAGGAATGGTTTCTCCCGAAGGAGCTCCTTTCTTAGAAATCCACCAAGGCTTGAATGTATTGGGAGTACAATAATCAGCTACTCCGTCCTCTTTGTTTGCCTCATTGTAGGTAATGTATTTAAGATCATAATTATCCTTATTTTTCTCTACAGCATTCTCACCGGGACCCACATTCTTGGTCGCGCCATAGAAAGGGGACTCCTCCCAATAGCTGCGCTTGTTGTTGGAGTCATTCCAGCCATCGAAATAGTTGTAACGACTATCTTTCAGATAAGAACTGTACTGGAAGAGTTTCTTGAAAGGATAATAGCTTTTCAAGGTGGCGTTCAAGCCCCAACCGGTAATTGCAAGATACAAGTGCTCAGTACCTCTGTCAACGGGGAATCCGGATGTCCCTTCAGGATCGGGAATCTGATATACATTGTAACTCGTTTCTCCAATCTTGTATGTTCCCTTTATGGAGTCCCTGGGGAAGCCGAGACCCAAACCTACCTTTACGGCTACACGCTCCACATAGATCTGGACTGCCTTGTCCTTATATTCCTCGTCGGTGATATCCTCATATTGAGGTGCCTCCTGGAGGAAATTGTCTTCAGTGATGGGAACAGTGCATACGAACCATTTGTTAGGGTCGCCATCCTGATAGGCTGAAGATGTCATCAAGTAACCGTCAGACTCACTGGAGATGGCGAGGGCAGATGTCAGAATCTCATTGTTGACCTCAGAGAGATTCTTCTGGGTGAAAGTGTAATCTGAAGGACGGTTCAGAATGCAAAGCATCTGGGTAATCTGGGTCTTGCTCTTCAGGCCGGTGATGGTGACAACTGAAGCCTTCTCAGACTCAATGCCCGGATTTTCGGTTCCTTTGGCATCCCAGCCGACATTGTGGGTACCACGGGCTACATAGTTACCATCCTTGTCATAGAAGTAGAAGTCAGCTTTATTGACTTTTCCCTCAGATTCAGTGGCGTTTTCATTACCCCCAAGTGCCTTGGTGCCGGATTTTCCGTAGTGAATGTTGACAAGAAGGGTGGCTTCGTCCTGAGAATAAGTCTCAGGGGCGGCGCCGGGCTTCTCGACCTTTGAGCAGGCTACCAGTGCGGCGAGCGCTGCAAGAGTGAAAATTGCTTTTCTCATGTGTTTTGTTTGTTAAATTGTAAAATACTGATATATAGTTGATTGGTTCTTATTTCTATTGTCTATTTCCTGCCGCGCTCCTTCACCAGCTCGAGCTGACTGAGGGCTGTGTTGCAGTCAAGCCCGCCCTTCTGCGCGTTGAGGAAATGTTTCTCTGCGGCTGCATAGTCGTCCGTAAGGGTGGCATAGACGCCACGGCTGTACTCGGCCTCAGGAGCGTTGCCGGCCTTTTTGAGGAAACGCTCGGCTGACACGAGATCACCCCTGCTCAAGGCGGCTGCGGCGGCGTTGGCGTTGGCAGTCTCGCTGTCGGGATACATCCTCACTGCGGTCTCCCAGAGGTCCTGGAACTCCTGGCTGCCCTCGGGAATGACGCTGGAGGCGAGGTAGAACTCTTCAAGGCTGAGCTTCGAGGGCTGTGTGGCGGCCATCTCGCGAACCTTCTCGGGGTCGGTGAAGTCGCTCACGGTATAGTTCACACGGTACTCGGTGCGTCTGAGTTCGGGATACAGGTCTCTCTTCATCCTCGCGTATGACTCGGGGTATTTCTGCCTGATTTTCAGTTCCTTCCTGTCGAGGTCGCTGATGTTGGCGTCGTCGATGATGGCGATGATTTCAGCCTCGTTGGGGATGCCGCTGCCCTGCATCTTGGCCTTCAGGCCGTCCCAGTCCTCGGGGGTGCTGGAGGTGGAGATGAGGTCTTTGGGGAAGTCGTAAAGCTCGCTCACGTACTTGCGGATGGCCTCGGTACGGTTCTTGGCCAGCTGGGTGTTGTGGCTGTAGGCGCCTTCGGGAGAGGCGAAACCCTTGAGCGCTATGGCGTTGATGGTCACGTCCTCGTCGTTCTTGACGCTCTCGATGGAACTGCGGATCTTGCCGAGTTCCTCGGGGTTCCTGTAACGCTCGGCGTAGATGACGGACTTGTCCACGGGGAACTGGATCTGCGCTTCGCCCACGAGCTCACGCCTCTTCGGGCCGGAGTAGTCGGGCTTCACGTAGTACAGCGCGGGGCAGAACTCCACGGGGCCGTAGTACTGGGCCATCGTGGCCTCGGCCATGCCGTATGAGTTGAGGCAGCAGCCGACATCGTTGCGCAGCACCACCAGACGGGCTTCGTTCATCCAGTCCTGCCAATCGACGGTCTCTGTGTATTCGATGACACTCTTGTCCTTCCAGGCCTTGACGGACATCTCCTCGGTCTTGGACAACAGGCCGCTGATCTTGTCGCGTGACATGCGGTCATAGTGAATCCAGCGGTTGCGGCTGTACAGCGCGATGGGCGTAAGTGCAAGGGAATCAGTGCCGTTGACGAGCGTGGGGGTGAGCAGGACGGCGCGTCTCTGACCTATGCCGATGACCGAGGGGTCAACGGTCAGGCCAACGACCATCTTGGAACCGTCACGCACGAGGGAGGGCTCGCTGACACCTTCCGTGGCGGCTATGACAACCTTGTCCTTCTTGTTGGAAGCGAGCAGGGCGGGTGCTGCAAGCAGAAGCAGCAGTGCCGATATGAGATAATGTTTTTTCATACGCATTGTCCGTTAGAATACAACGACAAGGTTGATGGCAGCCCTGTCAGGTCCGATATAGTGCATTGAGCCCCTGCCGATCTTCTCGCCGCAGGTGGCGCATTTGTATTTGTCGCCCTCGAAGTACATATAGCCGAAGCCGATCTCGAACTCAAGGTTCCAGTTGCGCGAGAGCATTATGGCGTAACCATAAGAAACGCCACCTCCGGCACACCAGCCTTGGTAGCGATTTTCCTTCAAACCAGCCAATTTTGACAAGCCGAAGAAACTTACATTGCCCGCTGCAATACCCTGCATCCAGGAGGGTAGGTTGAGCCCGCCGACATTGAAAATGCCTCCCTGAGCGTGGATGCCGATGAAGTGTCCGGCAAAACGGTCGCAAAACCAATAGCTCGCACCGTGGGTGGCGATAAAGTACTCAAGCACCGA
>JABUTN010000028.1:21096-24925 GCA_021443665.1 Bacteroidales bacterium
TCAAGAGGCCAGTAGTAAACAGGATTTGAGATGAAATAATTCTGAGTGGCACCTGCTTTCCAAGTGAAAATGGTAGATGCAAAGTACTGTGCAGGAGTAGTCCAACCGATTACAGAGATGCTACCACTCTCCAATGCACCTGCAACGATGTCCTCACCCTTAGTTGCAGGGTTTGCAGGACGGCCGATGTACTGTGAGAATCTCATAGGAATCTGGTTGTTTGCCGCAGGGCTCTGAACGCTCTGGGTCTTGGTGCAGCTTGCCATTGCTACAAGGGCAGCTGCTGCGAAAATGATTGTTTTTTTCATTTTTTGTTTGTGTCAGATGTTAGTAAATGTTTGTATGTGTTTTTTGTGTTGTTCTTGGTTAGAAGGTGATGGTCTGTTCGATTTCCTCCATCCATTCCTCGACATAGGCCTGGAAGCCGCCACCGCCTTCGGGGAGGTCAACGTCGGGCAGGATTATGTCTTTGCCGTCCCTTGTTTTCCAGATGTCGATTACCACTTCTATCTTTTCACTTTGTTTGATTTCGATGAGGTCGCCGAAGGGGAGGTCGAAGTCCGCGACGGTTTTGAGGTCACCGAGCAGGCAGCTGAGTTCGAGCACGTTGTCGTCCCTGTTGCCGGTGAAGGTGCTGGGCAGGCCGAGGGTCCTGAAGGTGATGCTGATGATGCCGGTGGTGTCGGTCTGCTTGGTGGCCGACCATTTCTCGAGGGCGAAGGCCGTGTTCTTGTCGTTGGTCAGGTTGGTCGAGAGGAGTCTTTCGGAGGCCCAGCCTGAGGTGACGGCGCGTGCCGAGTAGAGGTTCTGGAAGCCCTTGATGTGGACGTTCATCTGCACCTGGAAGGTCATAGGCTTCATCGGGGCCATCGGGGTGTCGATGAGGGTGTCAATGACCGTTTTCTTGGTGTCTTCCTCGCGTTTCCGATAGACGGTGTGGCCTTTGACGAACTCGAGGTCTTCGACGCGGCTGCAGACCATCCACTCGGGGAAGTTGGAGACGGTGGTGATTTCAGCCTTGGAGGCGTACCATTTGGTCTTGGAGTCGATGACGATGAGTTTGACGCGCACGTCTTTGTAGGACTTCTGGTCGAGGAACTCCACCGTGCCGAATTCGTCGTAACTCTGGTTGATGACGACGAGGTCGTAGGTGCCGGGGTTGAGGTGGGTCGTGAAGGTATCGACCTTGTTGCTCGAGGTCCTGATCACTTCGCCGTCCTCGCGGCAGAAGGAGTAGGAGGTGACACCTGTGGGCTGCTCGGGCTGGTGGATCTCGTCGATGCTCCAGTCGGGAACGATGGTCATCGCCACTGATATCTTATCCTCGTAGTAGTGCGGGTCGAAATTGCAGGCACTCAGGAGGGAGAGCGTTGCGATGATCGCGAGTATAGTGAGTGTTCTTTTCATCTATTTAACCTTTTTTCTGAAGGGGATGAGGTAGGTCACGGAGACCGACGCCTTCACGGGGCCAATCCAGTCCAGCACCTTGCGGCCCTGGCCGTCGTTGAGGATGAACCACCTCTCGGCGGTCTCGCCCTCGGGGATGCCCCACATCCTGGTGCCGTGTTTGTATGTGCCCCTGAACCAGCCGATGCCGAGGTCGAGGCCAATCCTCCAGTCGCGTGCCACTGCCCAGTTGTAGCCGTAGCCTATGCCGACGATGGAGAAGAGGTCGAACTGGTAGTCATTGCCCTTGAACCTGACGTCAGCGTTGCCGACGGCGCCGAAGAGGAAGAGGTGGTGGCCCTTGAGCTCGTTGGTCTGCTCTTTGTTGAACCAGTATTTGAACGACAGCTCGCCGTAGTAACCCTTGATGGTCCAAGGCTTTACGTTCATCTTGGAGTCGGTGTTGCCCCACCAGGGCTGCATATACATCGCCTCGATGCTGAAGTGCCTTGAGATGGGGAACTCCAGGGAGATGTTCAAGCCCGAGAGGACGTCGTAGAGCATATTGGTCTTGATGGCCAGACGCCTTACGATGACGGTGCTGTCCGCGTTGTTCAATGTTGCTGCCCCACCGGCTTGGGTAGAGGCCTGCTGTGAGGCAGCGTCTGCTGAATGGTTAGCAGTGATGCCTTCCGCTGCCGTTGCTGCTGCTCCAGCCCCGGCGTTTTCGGCATCGGTGGTTGAGGCGCCGGCATTGGCTCCGGCGTCAGCGTCAGAGCCGTCCTGAGCAGTGTTGCCCGACTCTGTATCAAAGGAAACGGAACCTTTGCGCATATTGGGGAACAGGGTTTCCTTCATACGCGCCCAGTCTGAGCCGCCGTTGAGGACGATGAGCTCGTGCTTGCGGGGCTCTATCGCCTTGCCGCCGGCTGTGCGCTCCATCTCGACCTCGTTGTCAATGATGCTGACAATCTGGTCTCTATGGCTCTCGGGCTGGAATCCGCTTGTAAGAATGTCGTTTCTAAGGGTCTCCCAGGCAAAACCTGAGGACTCGATGGTGATGAGGCTGTCAGCGATGCCGAGCTCCTGCATCAGGAGGGTCTTGACCGCCATCGCCCTCTTGCCTGCAAGGGCCATATTGGCGTCGTAGGAACCGTCGGGCGAGGTGAAGCCTTGCAGCTTGATCTTGACTGGCTCGCCGCCTGCATTCTCCTGCGCCTGCCTGTACTCCTTCACGAAGGCCTCGATGCGGCTCGCATTGTCCATATAGGACTTCTCGATGAACGCATACTGGCTGCGGAAATAAACCTGGAGGGCGGGGGCGGCCTCGGTTACTGCATTCTGTGTGTCTGCTGACTGTGCCTGGGTGGGGGTAGATGCAATAAGAACCACCGCCGCCATAAAGGCCGCAGTGGTCCCCCACCTAACTATATTTTCCAATAATCTCTTCATGTTTTAAGAAGCAGTTAAAACACTATGTCTTTTTGTTTACCCGCCGCAAATGTAAGAACATTTTTCAAATCTCAAACTTTTTTATACAATTTCTTGGATTTTTTTAAACATTTTCGCCTCCGTTAACGATTTTTATACATCAAATCTATACGAATCCCCTCAGCAAAGCCCGTGCCACGGAGCCTCTCTGACAGCGCGTGAGAGCCCCGGCCGACAAGCATTTGCCGCCTGACTGCCCGCTTATCGGCCCACTGGTCGGTCCACCTGTCAGTCCACCTTGTTGGTCTACTTGTCAGGCCACCTTGTCAGGCCACCTTGTTGGTCCACTTGTTAGTCCACCTTGTTGGGCCACCTGACAGTCCACCTTATCGGTCCACCTTGTTGGTCCACCTTGTTGGTCCACCTTGTTGGTCCATCTGACAGTTCACCTATCAGGCCACCTATCAGGCCACCTGTCAGTCCACCTTGTCAGGCCACCTTGTTGGTCTACCTTGTTGGTTCACCTTGTTGGTCCACCTTGTTGGTTCACCTTGTTGGTTCATCTGACAGTTCACCTATCAGTCCACCTATCAGTCCACCTATCAGTCCACCTTGTTGGTTCATCTGACAGTCCACCTTATCGGTCCACCTTGTCAGGCCACCTTGTTGGTCTACTTGTTAGTCCACCTTGTTGGTCCACCTTGTTGGTTCACCTGACAGTTCCGTTGATGGCCCCGGCCGGCAAACTTTTACCTCCTACCAGTTCCCCTTGGCAACCACGAACGAGGCCACTTGTCAGGCCACTTCAGGGCATCTCTTGACGTAACTTGATATTCTTGATAACTGAACTTTTTTTTGTGTCCAACTTTTGGGGTTCAGACTATGGGGTCTGCGACCGAAGGATTCCATAGGCCAACATCGTCATTCTGAGACCGTCAGGCCGAAGAATCCCGTCCCGTGAGCGGCTCCCGATGACTACTCCAAAAAATGCCCGATTTTTGGATTAGTGGTC
>JABUTN010000029.1:0-7347 GCA_021443665.1 Bacteroidales bacterium
GGGGCATCTTCCCAAGCACCTCGTTGTAGGAATGGGCGATGATGTGCCGGGCAAAAGCCGCATCCACGGACGGGTGCTCGAAATCCGTCATATTCCAGTAGGGCTATTTGTTGAAGACGTAGCCGATTTTGGCGGTGGCCCACTTGATGAAATGCTTCATATTGGGAGCGTCAGTGTGGCCTCCGTCATGCTGGCGCCAGGCAAGATTGCCGTTGAGCACATCCTCATTCACGGCCGGCATAGGCACAGAGCGGTAGTCGTTGCCCAGACCCAGGTCGGTCGATCCAAGCAAGGTGAAGGCCTCGCCTGCGGCCACAGTGGCCTGCCAACTGCCGTACTGGTCCAGCCAGAGGGCGTCGCCCTGCTCGGGGATGCCGTAACTGATGAAAACAAGCCTCGGGGCACACATAGCAATCAGGCAGTGGGAGTCCACGGGGAGCATATCAGCATTGCCTTTCTTGGGCTCCACGGCGTTGTATTTGATATAGTTGCCGGCCATCCAGTGGTATTCGCCCGAGGTGGCGAGATTCTCAAGGCCTTCGCCGAAATATCTGCGGTGCAGGGTGGCGCCGCCTTTGCCGGAAGAGCCGATGAGGCCCATCGCAAATCTCTCCTCGAAAGCAAGGGTCACCAAGGCCGCCTTGCCGTAGCGGGAAACGCCCTCTATGCCTACGTGTTTCGCATCCACATCGGGGTCAGTCTCGAGATAGTCGAGGCCGCGTGCGGCTCCCCAGGCCCAGGCCCTGAGCGAACCCCAATCATCCGGTTTGCGGGGCTGTCCCTTGTTGACCAGACCGATGATGCCGCGGGTAAGGCCGGCACCGTTGTCCGCCTGAATGCTGGAAGGGTCTATCATCGCGTAACCCCAGCCGGCTGCGAGAAGCTGCTGGTTGGAAGGGGGGTCCTGTCCGGGGGCAAGCTGCGCCCTGCTGAACATAGCGAAAGGATTTGCGGCCTCAAAGGGCTGCCAGGCAGGGTATTTCTTCATCAGGTCGGCCGTCTCGGGATTGTCCTCAAGCATCTTGCGAATCACACGATTGATGACTTCCATATCGTTGCGGTCGGGGGTGACGGGGTTGGGCAGATTGGCCTGGCCGAACATCATCAGCAGGGGAACGGGGCCCTTCGCGTTTGCCGGGGTGACGACCACCATCTTTATGTTCACGCTGATCTCGGGGCAGGCGGAGTTGTCCACGCGGCCCACAAGCTGTTTCGCCTTGGCGGGAATCATCCCCACGCGCTCGATTTCCTCAACAACGAGCTCCCATTTGACCTCGGGGACATTCTCGGGCACACGGCCGTAAATCTCGCTTTCAAAGCCTTCCTTGATCTCAGGGCGGCGCACATTCCACCAGTCCTTGGCGCTTTTCACCTTCTTGCCCTTGTTGGTCTTCATCAGTTCGGGCAGGACAGGGTAGGGGTTGGCTATGGATTCGTCATAGTTTGCGGAGAAGGGGCTGGACTGGTCCGCGTCAAAGCCGCGTCTTACTGACTTGATTCCCAGCTGGTCCAGCATATTTTGGAAATCCTGTTCCGTGGTGAAGTTTACTGGTTTCTGCGCAAAAGTGGGTATGCACAAAATGATGGCGAGCGCCATTGCAAAATACTTTTTCATAGCGTTGTTTTATGATTGCACGAAGGTAAGAATAATTTAAGTGTGTTCACACAAAACTTGAGCAAAGTCTTTCACGGGAGTAGAGTCTGAGGCGTCTGCTAGTGTCTTCAGACAGAGTGGGCAGGCTGTCACCACAAGGTCCGGCCCGTTCGCGGTCAGATTCTTCAAGCTGCCGACGGCGATTCGGCTGCGCTCCTGATAGCTCAGCGTAAGGCTGCCCAGCGAGCCTCCGCAGCAGATGCTTTCAACTTTCTCTTTCGGAACAGGAACAAGGCTTCCTGCAGCCGAAAGGGCTCTTCTGGGGGCATTGTAGATGCCGCATCCGCGTCCAAGCTCGCAAGGGTCGTGGTAGGCGATGCGTTCTTCGCCTTGCCGGACGGCGAGGCGTCCCTCCTTGATGAGCATATCGAAGTATTCGGTGTAGTGGAGCACCTGAACTCCCTTGAGTTTATACTCTTCCCTGAACATTCGATAACAGATGGGGCAACTCACAATCAGAATTTTGCAGCCGCTCGAGTGGATTATTCTGGTGTTGCTGCGGATGAGTTCGCGTGCCTGGCTGCTCCTGCCCGCCAGAATCAGGGGACGGCCGCAGCAGATGCTGCCGTCGGGATCCATCAACTTGTAGCTGATATTCGCCGTATCGAGAAGCCTCTGCACGCTTCGCGGGATGACGGGTGTCTGGGCACTCATACAGCCGGCATAGTAGAGCACTTCCACAGGATTCTCTGCCGACACGGCCCCGCTCTCCACATAGGAGGAGAGATAACTATAGTCGTGGGCGAGTTTGTAGGGAACGGCCTCACGGATGAGGCGGCGGACGCTTATGGAATCGAACTGCACCTGGCAGACGGCCTTGCACTTGCCGCACATTAGGCATTTGTCGGCGATGTCGCGGTAGTTCTTTTGGTTATTACGCCTTATCTGTCTTGCAAGGTAGGCTGAGGCGTCCATACTGTTCTTCTTGCCGGCAAGCCCCATCGGGCAGGCATCGATGCAGACGCCGCATCCTGGGCAGGACTTGATTTGCACGAGGGCGAAACCTCTGCGGGCCGCACGGACCTTCAGTCCCGCGTTGCGCATCGGAATCAGTATCATCTCAGCCGGAATGTGCATATAACGCGAGTAGGGAAGCACGCACATAAATGTGCCGAGAGCTATCGAGTATGCCCACCACGCCGCTGTGATGTTCTCGGGATTGGACATGAAACTGCGCAGCAGCCAGTTGATGGGTATGGTCATGAAACTGCCGCCGGCCACATTTGCGGTGAAGCCTTCGGCAATCCATCGCAGAGGGAAGATGGCCCAAAGCGAATACAGGCCTATCAGGTCAATCAGGCTCAGCCTGGTGGTGCGGCGCATCCCGAAAAATGCCCTGTGTATGCGTTTATAGACAGCCAGTGCGATGCCACTGAGAATCACGGCGAGGAAGAAGTCCATCAGGAAGAAGAGCAGGGAGCCTTTGAGTTCCGTGCCCTCCATCACCATAAAGTAGCGGAAGAAAATGGGGTAGTAGAACAATCCTGCACGGTGCGGCACAAAGAGGAAGGTCTCGATATGTCCCAGGAGGATGATCATAAACCATCCGAAGGCGATGGAACTGTGCATATAGCCCAGACGGGGGTTGCGCTTCCATAACTTGACGTGCAGCAGGCAGTCGCAGAAAATGTCCCGGACATTGCGGGCTATGTTCTTGGGTATGAATAGACTGCGGAAGAAACGGCGACGCTCCTTGCGGGAGAGTTGCCCCATAAGCCTGACGAATGCCACGAGACAGTAGAGCAACACGAAGCACATCCCTATCATAAAGGGAAGCACGAAGGGGTCGAATCCGCTCAGGAGGCGCTCACGCATTTGATCCCCCCTCCCCGGGGCAGTAGATGCGGCAGATGCTCAGTATCAGGTGACGTGTGTTGATGCCCCTCGGGCAGACCATCAGACATTTCCCGCAGAGCATGCAGCGGGAGAGGCTGCGAACGCTCTTTTCCCATTGTCCACGGCTCAGGCTCAGTATGCACTGTCTGAGGTTCATTTGACTGAAATGTCCGGCGGAGCAGACAGCGGTGCAGGAGCCGCAGCCTATGCACTTGAGGACATCGCTTTCCAGAGCGCAGAGTTTTTCAAAGCGCCAGTCTGTCGTTTTGTCCACTTTGACGGCATTGCTGGGTGCCAAACAGTATCCGAAGTCAGTGATTATCATTTGCTTTCAAGGTATTCTATGATGCGTGCGGCGGCGCTCCTTGCGGAGCTGAAGGTCTCAGGAAGGGTGGCCGGTCCCGTGCAGGTGCCGGCGAGGAAGATGCCCTCGTTGGAACTTTCGTTTGTCCTGATGAAGGGGTCGCGGGGGCTGTAGAAGCCGTCAGTGCCCAGTTCGATATGCAGATTGGAAGCGATGTCCTCCGTGTCCTTACGGGGACGTATTCCGGACATTAGCACCAGAAGGTCCATTTTCATACGGATGGGCTTGCCGAGCAGAGTGTCTTCCGCTTTAATGTTGAGTGTGGCATCCATACCTTCGCTGACCTCGCAGACACGGCCCCTGACAAAGCGGATCCCGTATTTTGTCTGGGCGTTGTAGTACATATCCTCCCAACCCCTGCCGAACATCCTCAAATCCATATAGAAGCAATAGACCTGTGCCAGGGGGAATTTCTCCTTTATGTGGCAGGCCTGCTTGATGGCTGTGGCGCAGCAGACCTTTGAGCAGGCACGGTTGCAGATTTTTTCGTCACGGGAGCCCACGCAATGCACGAATCCTATGGTCTTGGGCTCGTGGATGCAGGGATGCTCACCGGTGGCGAAGTATCTCTCCATGTCGGCATTGGTAATGACACGGTCGTATATGCCGTATCCCAGTTCCTGCTTCAGAGTGGCGTTGAATAGGGAAAAGCCTGTGGTCAGCAGGACCGCATTCGCCTGAAAGGTGTAGCCCGAACTTGTGCGGACAAGATAGATGTCCTTGATTCGCGAGATTTCTTCCACCTTTGAGTTCGTGAACCATTTGATTCCCTCAAGGTCTGCGGTAAGGGATTCAAGCACTTCAGATGCTTTCTGATTGGAAGGAAACAGGCTGTCCCACTCGAGCAGGTGACCGCCCAGCCTATCGCTGCCTTCAAGCAGAATAGGGGTAAGTCCGGCATTGCGGAGGGTCCTGGCGGCCTCAAGCCCGGCGGGGCCTCCGCCAACTATGACTATATTCTTGTTTATCATAGGCTTAACAGCAACGGATTATACTTGGAAGTTCGGGACGTGGAATGGCCTTGCCGTTGGTGCCGAGATATTTCTTGGCAGGGTCGTAGGGGACGCCCATCTTGTCGAGGAGCGGCTCCACTGCCACCTGGTGCATCTGTAGTCCCAGGTCCCAGGGGTCGTAGCCCAGCACAAGGCCAGCTGCTTCCTCGAATGTCAGCACAGGGATGCCCTGACCGGGACCCCCGTAGGTATGTCGGGTCTGGTGGGCTATCACATACTGCCATCTGTCGAGGAAATAGGCGCAGCCGGGGCAGTTCGTGATGATGAAATCGGGGTGGTATGGCTCCATAGACTCGAGTTTCTTGTGGGTGTTCGAAACGCAGTAGCCCCTGTTCTCCTTTATGTGGTACTGGCGGAAGCCGTAGCCGCAGCAGTGCCTCCTTTCGGGGTAGTCTATGCTCTCGCCCCCCCAGGCTTCGACCATTCCGGACAGCACGTGGGGGTATTCGGCGCCGCCTACTCCCTTGGTGGGAAACATCTTCGCGTAATGGCATCCGACGTGATCGACAACGCGCAGGGGCTCTCCCGTGTTAGCATTGGTGAGTTTGTGAACAGCCTTGGCGCCTATTTCGTGGCGCAGGTGGTATATCAGGTCACTGGCGTGGACAAGAGACTTGGGAATCTCGAACTCGCGGTGGCAGGATTCCCAGAGTTTCTCGCGCACCATAGCCTCAATCTCGGGATGCTCCTTCCAGGTGTTGAGAGCCTCGCAGTAGAGACCGAAACTGGTCACGCAAGAACATACATAGTTGCTGTATCCGCTTTCGGTCATAATGGAGAACTGGCGTCCGACTATGGTCATCTGTGTCAGCTGGGGGATGCACTCGTTGTGGTAGGCGATGCCCCCACAGGTGGTGTGTTCGGGATGTTCGAAGATGTCGCGCCCGAGATTGCCCCTGACTATGTCCAGATACCTGCGCTCGGAGGCGGGGAAAAAGTTCTGGCGTATGCAACTGCGCACATAAAACCAGTGATCGTCCGGGATTTCCTTTTCCCATTCGGACCAAATTTTCTGTATTCCGCTGAATTTCATAATCTTATTCTATTCCGTTTTCCCTGCAGAGTTGTTCCACGCGCTCCATCTGTTCAGTCGCACCGGTGGCGTCGAAGATGCTTTTCAGTTCCGCAAGGGCTTTGTCGCTGATTTTACGCAAAACACCCGTCCCGCTGCCGTCAAGGTTGGCCCCCACACGGCCGAAGACTTCATCGGCGTTTTCGTTGACCCATTTGCCTATGCTGCCCGATTCCGGATGCTCCTCATAATGATAGGTGCGAGGATAGACGCAGTAGCCGTAGTTGAGTATGTTGCCGCACAAGGCACGCTGGAGACGGAGCTGCTGGCGGCCGCGTTCGCTTTTGAGGAAGTAGCCCTCCTTAATGCTTAAGGATCTGAGTGCCATAATCACCATACCGGGAGCGTTCCCTCTCGGGCAGCGCGTCATACAGCTCATGCACTCGCCGCAATACCAGATTGTCTCGCTGCAGAGAAGTTCCTTGATGGTGTCCTCATCCCAGGAACTGACAAGATTGACGATGTTCTTGGGACTGTAGGAATAGAACTCCGCCGCCGGGCAGGTGGCCACGCAGGAGCCGCAGTTGATGCAGGCCTTCAGGCCTTCCTCTATGCGGATGTCCGCCTTGAGCGTATCAACCAGAACTCCCATCTGCTATTTCTTTACAAGTTTCTTCACTCTCTTGAAGCGCAGCATCCTCAACATCCAACCGGGGAGGGGCTTGTAAGGGGAGCGCTCGTCAAGGTTGATGGACAGGCCGAGTTTCTTGAGAATGGGAACCCTGTGGGTCTGCACGAATTCTATCAGGGTGCCGTCGGGGTCTTCGATGTATGTGAAATGTCCGCTGGCCTCGCCCATATCGAAGATTTCTCCGCTCGGGCAGCTGTCAACCGTAAAATGGTAGCCGTTGGCGGCGAGATGCTTTTCAAGCAGTCTCATATCGCTCACATCGAAGCACAGCTGGATGAATCCGGGGTCGCCCCAGAGTCTGCCCTCGTAGATTTTCCTCGGACTGCGGCTCAGGCACTGCACGAGTTCTATCGTAGAGGGGCCGTAGAGTTTGGAGAAGGCGCCTTTCGGGGCCTCGCTGGGCTTGATGAGCACCCTGCGGTACTTCTCCCCGGGAGCGCTGCAGAGGAATTTGAAGTCCTCGAACTCGCCTTCGCAGTCATATACTACCTTGTCATAGCCGAGGATGTTGCCGTAGAGTTTGAGGGCCTTGTCCATATCGGTGACCCCGATGCAGGCGCCGCAGACTCCGCTTGAGGGGCGGGTTGTGCGCATGAATACGTATTTGTCCTGCACGAACTGGAGGGAGTTGCCCCAGGGGTCGCAGAGCCAGAATGTGGGCTCTCCGTCAGGACCGGTGCAAAGCGGACCGACATTGCTGTAGCTTGCACTAAGCTGCTTGTGGGCTCTTTTGATGTTGACCGAACGGATTTTTGCTGCGAAGATGCCGAGGTCGCC
>JABUTN010000029.1:7603-10701 GCA_021443665.1 Bacteroidales bacterium
GCTATGCAGGCGTGGCGCTTCTGGGCCTTGCCGTCTGTGTAGGGGAGCATCCTCTCGGCCACGGTGTCGTCCTCAAGTATGCGTATGTCTATGCCTAAGTGGTCAATGTACCACTGCCAGGTCTGGGTGAAGTTCTCGCAGCCCAGTCCCACTTGTTGTATGCCGTTTATCAGGTTCATATTGTTTCTTGTGTGTTATTCTGGTTTTATCTTCCGGCTGAGCCTTGCGCAAAGGCGGGGGAAGAAGCGTTTTATATAGACCATAAGGAGTTCCTTGCCTCCGACGAGGGTATGGGGCCGAGCTTTGATGAGTGCCTTGTAGATAATCCTGCCGGCTTTCGGGGCGCTCATGCCGCCTTTCTGTCCGGCGTCAAGTGTCCCGTGTTCCCTGCCGCCTTTCTCCACAGCGTGGAGGCTGATGTCGGTGAGCACGCGCCCCGGGCAGATTATGCTGACGGCGATGCCACTGTCGTGATACTCGGCGTCGAGCGTCTCGAAGAAACCGTACAGGGCCGCTTTCGCGGAACTGTAGATGCTCCTGAGGGGGAAGCCGAAGACTCCGCAGATGGAACTGGTGACGGCTATGTGGCCCCTCAGGGTTCTGCCGCACACCTTGCGTTCAGGATTGAGGGCGAGCATTTTCGGGAGTATGCTGCGGGCCATCAGGACATTCGCGAAGTAGTCGAGTTCCATTATGCGCCGTATCATTGCCTCGTCGAGGTCTTCCACACGGCAGCGCTGGGATATGCCGGCGTTGAGGTAGAGGATGTCGATTCCTCCCGGAACCAGGTCCCAGGCCGTGTCCACAAGTTTCGGGATGGCTTCCGTGTCGCTCAGGTCGCAGGGCAGCACTGTCGCACTTCCGCCCCTGTTCTCGCATTCGCGGGCCACTTCAGCGAGTTGCCCTTCGTTTCGGGCGCTCAGAATGAGCCTGTGCCCGTGGGCTGCGGCCTCAAGTGCGGTGGCACGTCCGATGCCTGAAGAGGCGCCTGTTATCCATATCGTCAGGGTCTGGCCTTTCATTTGGTCATTTCCTGTTTGAAGGCGGTGTTGCGGCTGCAGCCCTCTCCGGGATTGAGCAGAACCTTGCTGCCGTTTTCAATCAGGCCGTCACGCAGGGCCTTGATCAGACCCATAATGCAGACGATGGAGGCGGGACCGAACTCAATCCCGCTGCTGCGCCAGATTTCGCGTCCCTGCGGAACAACCTCGCTTTCCTTGATGCGGATGAAAGTGCCGCCGCTCTTGCGCACGATGGGGGCGACTATAGGGTACATTCCGGGGGTGCCGGCGCTCAGGATGCTAATCTTAGTCTGAGGCTCGATGGAAGGATAGTCCTTCTCCCAACCCTCGGGGAAACCGGTCTTGACTGCCTTCTCCCAAGCCTGCACCATAGGATCGCACAAATCCTGCTGCACGAGCATAATTCGGGGCAAATCGACTTTCACGCCCTTGGAGGCAAGTTCCCTTGCACCTTTGTCGAGGGCGATGGGCATGGTGCCTCCGGCAACAGCCTGGAAGTAGTAGTCGGGCATACGGCCGTCGAAATGCTCGAGCAACTCGTACACGAAGGTGCGTTTGCCCTCGATTCGGATGGGGTCGGTGTTGCCTCCGCATATCAGCCAGCCGTTTTCGGCTGCGGCATTTGCGGCTGCGGCTTTCGCTGCACCGTAGTTGCCGTCAACCACAACGCATTCCTGCCCGTAGGCGCGAATCTGCGCGATGGAATCGGGACTCGCGTCTTTGGGAGTGAAAACAGTGCAGGCTACACCCGCTTTCGCGAGATAGCAGGCAAAGGCGGTGGCGGAGTTGCCTGTGGAGGCTATACAGTAGCGTTTTGCCTTGTGCTCCTTAAGCAGGGAGGCACCCATTGCGGCAGCGGGATCCTTGAAGGAACCTGTGCCACCGCTGAGGTCGTTGCGCACAAGGTGGATTTCGCAATTTACACCGCATTCCTCGAGTGCCCACTTTTCGAGGCTCTCATAACGCTCGATGGGGACGCAGCCCTCTCCCATAGAGACGATGTTCTCACGGCTCTCCAGGGGAAGTATGTCAAAATATTTCTGCAGGAAACTGTCAGTCGAAGCTTTCTGAGGAGCGGGGATGGGGGCTGAATACTCGGCCTCGGCCCTTGCGCAGCCGCACTTGGGGCATTTCTGTCCGCCTGCGAACCACTGGTCGAAAGTGCCGCAGTCGTGACCGCACTGTGTGCAGATGAGTCTGTATTTGGCTGACATAAGGCTATTTGATGACGAGATCGGGCATAGGTTTGTTGTCGTACTCCCCGTTCTGGAGTTTCTCGCGGATCTGCTTGAAGGCGTTGAGGGTGTAATCCACATCCTCGATGCTGTGTGCCGCCGTGGGGATGATGCGGAAAATCACCATTCCTACAGGGATGACGGGGTAGGTCACGATGGAGCAGAAAATCTTGTAGTTCTCCCTCAGGTCCTGTGCCATCAGGGTGGCCTGAGCCACACCGCCCATAATGTGGACGGGAGTCACGCATGCCTGTGCGGGGCCGATGTCGAAGCCCATATTGCGGAAACCGTCCTGAAGGCGCCTGGTGACGGTCCAAAGTTTCTTGCGGAGTTCGTCTCCCTTGGCGGAGCGGATGATTTCAAGCCTTTTGAGACAGCCCTCGACGATGGCCATAGGAAGGCTCTTGGCATAAATCTGGGAGCGCATATTGTATTTCAGGTAGTCGATGACATCCTTGTCGGTGGCGATGAATCCTCCGATGATTGCCATAGACTTGGCATATGCTCCGATGTAGATATCGACCTCGTCCATCACACCGAAATGCTCGCTGGTGCCGCGTCCGTTGGGCCCCATCACTCCGAAGCCGTGGGCGTCGTCGATCATGATGCGGAACTTGTATTTTTTCTTGAGTTCCACAATCTGGTCGAGATTACCGAGGGCTCCCGTCATACCATAGACGCCTTCGGTAATCAGCAGCACGCCGCCGCCCTGTTCCTCGGCGATTTTGGTGGCCACTTTCAGTTTCTGCTCGCAGGAGACGATGTCGTTGTGCTTGTATGAGAAGGATTTGCCCATATGCAGACGTTTGCCGTCAAGCAGGCAGGCGTGAATCTCTGCGTC
>JABUTN010000002.1:0-9399 GCA_021443665.1 Bacteroidales bacterium
GGACTCTACAGCGATAAAAGGGGCAGGGATAGAATATATACCCTGTATGGTGATCAGCAATACCGTATCCTCGCTCCACAACCACATCATCATAAATGCCGGTTTGGCTCAGGGAGTCAGGCCCGGTATGGGAGTCATCACCTCGAACAGCATAGTGGGCTATGTGGACAAGGTGGCGGAAAACTACTCGAGGGTGGCCTCGGTTCTGAACACGGACAATTCCTTCAGCGGCAAACTCGCCTCCACAGGCACCTTCGGCACTATAGTGTGGCCCGGAGCCAGCCCCCGCCGGGCCCAGTTGAGGGAGATTCCGATCCACGCCACGGTGAATACGGGGGATACGGTGGTCACCAGCGGCTATTCCTCCCATTTTCCCGCCGGGATTATGGTGGGAACAGTCCTGGACAAGCAAAGCAGCGACGGCATAAACTACAGCCTGGACCTGGCTCTGTTCACGGACTTTTCAAGCCTCCACTATGTGTATGTGGTCAAAAGTGACATAGAGGAGCAGACAAGCACACTTCTTGAAAAAAATGAGGGAACAAATGGCTAAGCGTCAGAAACTCCCCCTTGGCCCCGTTCTAGTCTGGGCGCTTCCCCTGCTGGTGCAGATTATCTTCACCAACCATATTCCCACGGGCAATTATTTCTGGCTCTTCGTGCTGCCCTACGCCGTGATTCATTTCCCTGTGGGGCAGAGCGGCATACGCCTTATGTGCAGTGCCTTCGCGCTGGGGATAGTGTGTGACTTCTTCACCGTGGGGACGGTGTTCGGAGTCTGGGCCGCAGCGCTTACGGCATCGGCCTATCTGCGCGGCTTCATTCTCAGGATGATAGTCCCGAGTCTTACGGTCAAGAAGCGTCTCGAACCCTCGATAGCCAACTTCGGTCTTGCCAAACAGACGATATTCAGCCTTATGGTGATGGCCGTCTTCAGCATAGTGTTCGCCCTCTTCGAGTGCGTCGGGAGCGGTGATTTTGCAGCCTGCGGCGTCAGGGTGCTGCTATCCTGGATTATAGGATCCGCCATCTGTCTGCTTTCAGATTTCCTTTTCCAGAGATAGACGATGGGAGCGAATAGGCAAAATAGGAAAACGGGGATGATAATAGCCCTCTGCGTGGTTTTCAGCGCACTTGTGGCGCAACTTGCCTACCTGCAGCTGGTGGACAACTCCTACAAGATAAGCGCCCAGAACAACGCCCTGCGCTACGAGACGCGCTACCCCGTGAGGGGCAGGATTTACGACCGCAAGGGCACCCTGCTTGTGGGCAACATCAACTCCTACGATGTGATGGTTACGCCTGCGGACATAAGGCAGCCCTTTGACACGGCCGCCCTCTGCGGGATGCTCGCCCTGGACATCGAGTATGCCCGCGAGCGTTTCGCCTACTTCCGCAAATACCGCTCGAAGATAGGCTACCGCAGCCTGCCTTTCGCCAAAGGGCTTCCATTCAGCCGCTACAGTTATTTTATGGAGCGCTCGGGGGATTTCCCCGGCTTTTACGGCGTTCCGCGCACCACCCGCCAGTATCCCTACCACGCCGGGGGCAACCTTCTCGGTTATGTGGCGGAGGTGGACCAGCGCTGGCTTGCCACGCATCCTGACTATGCCTCCGGCGACTTTGTGGGCAGAACGGGCATAGAACAGGTGTGCGAACAGCGACTGCGGGGCGAGAAGGGCTACGCGATTTACCTGAGGGACTCCCGCAATGTGATTCAGTCCCCCTACGAAAACGGGGAGCACGACCTCCCTGCCGTGGCCGGTGAGGACATAGTCACGACCATCGACGCCGAACTCCAGAATTACGGGGAAATGCTGCTTCACAACAAGGTGGGGGCGGCGATAGCAATAGAGCCATCCACGGGCGAGATTCTGGCTATGGTGAGCGCTCCGGGGCTGGATGTGGAGGTGCTTCCTAATATGGGGCGCTACTACGACTCGCTCTCGAAAGATCCTTTCAAGCCCATGTTCAACCGCGCAGTGATGTCCCCCCAGCCTCCGGGCTCCGTGTTCAAGCTTGTGAACGGCCTGATAGGGCTTCAGGAGAAGGTGGTGACGCCCTCTGTGCGCTACCCCTGCTCGAACGGCTACCACTACGGCTCGCTGACTGTGGGCTGCCACTCCCACCGCTCCCCGATTGACCTCAACGAGGCGGTGATGATGTCCTGCAACTCCTATTTCTGCTACCTCTTCCGCTCGATTCTGGACAATCCCAAATACCCTTCCGTAGGCGAGGCATACGAGAAATGGGCGGAGTATGTGAAAAGTTTCGGTTTCGGCGTCAAACTCGGCAGCGACTTTCCCTCCGAGCAGGGCGGAATAATCCCCTCGCTCAAATCCTACGAAAAGATTTACGGGAAGGGGCGCCTGCGTTCGCTCAACATCATCTCGCTGTCCATCGGCCAGGGCGAAATCGGCAGCACCCCCCTGCACCTGGCGAATCTTGCCGCCACGATAGCGAACAGGGGTTATTATATTACACCCCACGTGATCCGTTACGAACAGGGGGATTCGCTCTATGAGCATTTCCACGAGAAGCACGGCACTATGGTGGATTCGCGCCACTTCAACACCGTGATAGAGGGAATGTCAATGGCTGTGAATTCCGCCCCCGGTGCGGGTGCCACAGCCACCGTAGCCGCGATTCCGGGCATAGAGGTCTGTGGCAAGACGGGTACGGCCGAAAACCCCCACGGCGACGAGCATTCGGTGTTCATCTGTTTCGCCCCCCGCGAAAATCCGAAGATAGCCGTGGCCGTGTATCTCGAGAACGCCGGCTTCGGAGCCACCTGGGCCGCCCCTGTCGCTTCGCTTATGGTGGAGAAATACTTGAAGGGGGAGATTTCCGAGTCACGCAAATGGATTGAAACCCGTATGTGCGAGGCTTCACTGTTGCACAAGGTGCCAGCGAGCCCCGATTATGTCAAACCCAAGAAGAAATGAGCACCGCCGTCAAAAAGAAACCCTTCGACTGGGTATTGATTCTGTGCTGGACAGCCCTTGTGGCTTTCGGCTGGCTCAACATATATTCCTCCTCTTATTCTGCCGAGGGGGCCGTGTTCCTTGGAATGTCCGGACGCGCCTTCATGCAGCTCGTGTGGGTGGGTATCTGCAGCCTGCTTGCCATAGCCCTGCTTCACTGGATAAATCCGCAGATTTATATAGGGCTGAATCTGTGGCTGTACATATTTGTGGCCGCCCTTCTTGCCGCCGTGCTTGTGATAGGAAAGGATGTCAACGGCTCCAGGTCCTGGTTCGTTCTCGGCCCCATACGCCTGCAGCCCTCGGAATTCTCCAAACTCACGACCGCACTGCTGCTGAGTGTAGTGGTGGGAAGGTTCGACTTCAAATTCAATCTGAAGGGCATCCTGAAAATCCTGCTCATAGTGGGGATTCCGGCGGCACTGGTGCTGCTGGAGCCGGACTTCGGTACGATTCTCGTCTTCTGCGGGCTCGTGTTCGTGCTTTACAGGGAAGGCCTGACCGGCTGGGTGATAATCTATGCCGCCATAGCGGTGATTCTCTTCATCCTTACCCTTATATTTTCAATTTCCGTTGCCGTGACCGTGTTCTTCGGCTTTTGGTGCCTGTACAGGCTCCTGGCGTTCAGGACAAAAAAAGACTATTTCAGGCCTATGCTGCTTTACCTGGCCTGCATAGCAGCTCTGGCCGTGATTGAGTATTTTCTTGTCTCCTATGAATATATAAGTCCTGCGGCGGCGCTCCTGATGGCGGTCGGCATTTCAATAGCCGAAGGACGCAGGCACCTGCCCTGGTTCAAACCCCTGTGCATCCTGATTGCGGCAGTCGCCGTGACCTTCTCTGTTGATTATGTGTTTGAGAATGTGCTGAAACAGCACCACAGGGACCGCATAGAGAACCTTCTCGGCATCACCCAAGACCTGCAGGGAGCGGGCTACAACGTCAACCAGAGCAAGATTGCCATCGGCTCCGGCGGCTTAATGGGCAAGGGGTTCCTTCAGGGGACCCAGACCAAATTCGATTTCGTCCCCGAACAGAGTACGGACTTCATCTTCTGCACAATCGGCGAGGAGTGGGGCTTCGTGGGCTGTGTTGCCGTGCTCGCCATATACCTTATTATGATTATAAGGCTGATTTCGCGCAGCGAGAAGTGTCCCGATCCGGTGACGAGGGTCTTTGGCTACTGCCTTGCGAGTTATCTGTTCGTACACGTGGTGGTGAATGTGGGGATGACGATAGGGCTTATGCCGGTCGTGGGCATACCTCTCCCCTTCATCTCTTACGGTGGCTCGTCGTTTCTGACTTTCACCGCGATGTTGTTTGTCTTTATTCGCCTGGAAAGAAGGTAGCCGTAGCTATGGCTCAGGCTAAAGCGGGACGACCGTATAGGTTATTTCCACGGTAGGGTGGCTTTCCGCCTTGTTGCCGTGCAGGGTCACGCGCTTGTAGCCGCCGTTGTCAAACATATTGTTGGAAACGGGGCCTATCCAGAGGTTGTCGCCGTCCAGAAGTTCGTCCTCAGAATCGGTATCGACAAGGTCCTGGCACCACTGGGTGATGTCAACTCCGTATTCCCAGCGTGTGCGGTCGAGTGTGCCGGGGGAACTCACGCTCAGGAAATCTGGGATGGGTCTCATAAAGAAGACAGTGTCTTTTGTGGTCTGGGTGTTGGTGGTGGTTTCACCCTGTGTGAAGGCATAGATGGTCGGAGGATACTCCCTGTCGAACTGGGTGTAGTCGTAAGGCCGCAGAACCGGCAGACGGAGCAACACCCTGTTGAAAATCAGACGGTCCCCCTCCACCATAGTGACATTCTCCTCCACCCAGTCCTGCAGAATGCGCCAGGCCACTTTTGCATCTATGAAGGGCTTTACCCCTACCAAACCGTCAAGGTAGATGTAATAGTCGGGATTCTCGTCCGTCAGGTCAACGGACTTCGTGTTGGAGAAGGAGTTGACCGCGTAGGAATAGCCGAGGGCGAAAGTCTCGGTGGTGTCCTTCATATTGAATTTCCGGGTGTAGTCGGTGATGTAGTACCTGAGGGTCAGGGTGCTGGAGCCGAGTTTGAATCCAAGCAGTTTCCCACCGGACTCCGCCTTGATGTAGATGCCCTTGATTTTCTGTGTGAAGGTGGGGATGTCCTTGAAATCCCAGACGCGGAGCTGCAGCAGTTCCGTTCCGAAATCAGGGTCGATTTCTATGTCCACTGCCGAGGTGCCACCGTACAGGACGGTCTTGAACAGGTTCAAAGGGCGCGCCTCATAGTCCTCACCCTCCTTGAGGGAGGTGTTGAAGTTGTTTGTGGAGTCAAGCGGAGTGAGCATCTTGTGGAGGGAGATGGCGAGGGGAATGCCCTCATCCGTTGACTGAAAGTTGAAGATGGAGTCCACAGACAGAGTGGCATAGATGTTTATCACGCTGGTGCTGTCCACAAACTGCGTGGAGTCCGAATAGGGCAGGAGCAGGGATGCGGACGAGGAGATGACGGAGCCGAAGACGGGGTCGCTGAGTTCTCCCACAAGCATATTCTTGAGGTTCGTTGACTGCACTGAATCGGGATACCTGTTCTGTACGGGGATGACAAGGGTATCCATACCCGTTCTCAGCAGATATTCAAGGGGTATTATGTCTGAGGCTGTCCGCCTGTCATTTTTCACGCACGAGAACAAGGCTGTGCAGGCTGCCAAGCAGAGGGCAATCGCCGCCAGGCCTGAATTAAAGCGTCTAAACATTGCCTTTTAGGATTTTATCGTAGAACGAATTGTACTTTTTGATGTATTGTGAGGCGGGATTGTCGTCAGTGGGGATGTAGTCGAGCACGGGAATGTGGATGCGGCTCAAGTACAGGGTCAGGTCTTCGGGAAGATCTGTGTCGGCCAGGATGGCTCCGTCCGCATAGTGAAGGGCCTGTTTTGCCAGATTCAGGCCGCTGGGCTCAATAAGGAGGTCGAGTTCCTTGGCCCTTGTGCCGGGAATCTGCACCCTCGTACGCATAGTGGGGTCAAAATGGTTGTCAAGATGGTCGTTGTAAAGGGAGACGACAATCTTTGTGGTGGCGAAGATGGGGTCGTCCTTGTATGATTTCTTCAGGTATGCGGGAACCAGATGGGACATCCATCCGTTGCAGTGGATGATGTCGGGCTTCCAGCGCAGTTTCTTGACGGTCTCCAGCACTCCTCTTGCGAAGAAAGCGGCACGCAGGTCATTTTCGGCGATGAAATTGCCTTCCGCATCCTCAAAGACCACCTTCTTGTGGAAGAAATCCTCGTTGTCAATGAAATAAATCTGCATCCTGACGGCGGAGATGGAGGCCACCTTGATGACCAGGGGATAGTCGGAGTTGCCGATGCCTATGTTCATTCCAGACAGGCGAATCACCTCATGAAGCTGATTGCGACGCTCGTTGACACAGCCGAAACGGGGCATGAAAACCCGGATTTCCTTGCCCGCCTCCTGTATGCCCTGGGGTAGGAAACGGCCCACATCCGCTATCCGCGACTGAGGCAGATAGGGGAAAATCTCCGAGTTCACGTACAATATTCTTTTAGGCTCTTTCATTCGAGTAACAATCAGCGTCACAAAGATAATAAAAATTTTTCAGATTAAATGAAATACCTATCTTTGGATTCTTGTTGATACAGAGATAAAATGTCCTCATTGGAGCGCAAAATAATAACCCGCCGAATCATCCGGTCCTATTTTTCTTCAGTGATTAGCATCTCAATGGTGCTTTTCATAATAGGTTTCGCGGGCTTTCTTGCCATCAATGCCGGCACCGTGGCGGACTATTTCAAGGAAAGCATCACCTTCTCCGTCATCTTCGATTCGTCGGTCAGCAACGAGCAGGCCGAGCAGGTGAAAAAGAAACTTTCCGAAAGGGATTATGTGAAGGAAATCTCCGTGGTCTCGAGGGAACAGGGCGTCAAGGAGATGAAGCAGCTGCTGGGGCCCGATTTCCTTGACGTGTTCCAGGTCAACCCCATCCCCGTGTCGCTTGAACTCCATCTCGGCGCCGCCTACATCGACTCCGTCCACATCAACTCCATTATGGCGGAAATAGGCAAGATTCCCGAAGTGGAGGACATCACCTATCACGAGTCCCTGGTATCTGTCCTCAACACCAACATGGACCGCATAATGATGATAATGGTAATCGTGGGCGCCTGCCTTCTTCTGATATCCACCGCCTTGATTGCCAACACTGTGCGTCTGAACATCTTCGCCAAGAGGTTCACCATCCACACTATGGCCCTGGTGGGCGCGACCAAGCATTTCATAACGGGGCCCTTCGCCACCCAGGCCTTTTTCCAGGGCTTCTTTGCAGGTCTGATTGCGGACTGCGCCCTGGTGTTGACCCTGCAGGCCATAAGAAACCGTTTCCACATTTTCTTTGAGGTCTTTGATTCCTCCTTCCTTCCCTATGTGCTTGGAGGGGTCATCGTTGCCGGCATCCTGCTCTGCGTGATTTCCACGGTAGTGGTCGTGCGCAGCCAGGTCACCCTTTCCCGAGACGCTTTATACTATTGACATATATGGACAAATTCGCTCTTCCACAAAGAAATATCGTTGTAATCCTGATAGGATTGCTGCTGATGATACTGGGTTTCATCCTGCTCGCCGGAGGCGGTTCCGCCTCTCCCGAGGAGTTCAGTTATGAGATGTTCAGCACCCGCAGGCTTACCGTAGCCCCCCTGGTAATACTTGCCGGCATAGTCGTTGAGATTGTCGGTGTCGTAAAAGTGTTCCGCAAGAGGAAATGAACGAGATAAGCGAGATACAGGCGGTCCTTCTCGGGCTGATCCAGGGTCTGACGGAGTTTCTTCCCGTGAGCAGCAGCGGACACCTCGCCATCGGGAAGGCACTTTTCGGCATCGAGTCGGAGAACCTCACCTTCGAGGTGGCGGTCCACGCGGCTACAGTCCTGAGCACCATCGTGGCCTTCCGGAAGGAAATATGGGCTCTGTTGAAGGGCTTCTTCAAGTTCAGGTATAATGAGGAAACCGCCTACATCCTCAAAATCTGCGTGTCTATGATACCCGTGCTCATAGTCGGACTCTTTATGAAGGACAAGGTCGAGGGCTTCTTCGGAAGCGGCCTTGTGGTCGTGGGCTGCTGCCTGCTGCTGACGGCCTTCCTGCTCGGCCTGAGCGAGTATATATACAAGATGCGCCCGAAACGCTCCGACGGTTCGGAATATGGCCGCAAGGTGGGTTATTTCGAGGCCTTCACAATAGGTATGGCGCAGGCGGTGGCCGTCCTTCCCGGATTGTCCCGTTCCGGTTCCACCATCGCTACAGGACTCCTGTGCGGGGTGAAGAAGAGCGAGGTGGCCCAGTTCTCCTTTCTTATGGTGCTTGTGCCCATCCTCGGCGAGGCCTTCCTCGAGGTCGTGGGCGGCGATTTTGCGGCAGCGGCCTCCGGCATTTCAGGTCTGTCCCTGTTCCTCGGATTTCTGACGGCCTTTGTCAGCGGCTATGTGGCCTGCAGGTGGATGATAAACATCGTGCGAAAGGCCAGACTTACCTGGTTCGCCCTTTACTGCACGGTGGTAGGCATACTTTGTTTCTTCATTTCCTAAGACGATGGAACGCACACGGACATATTTCACGGCGGATGTCCATATAGGGGCCTGCGATACGGACAGAAGAGTCCGTGAGGATCAGTTCTGCCGCTGGCTTGAAAGCGTCCGCAAAGATGCGAAGGCCGTATATCTTCTGGGGGACATTTTCGACTTCTGGTATGAGTGGCGCCGCACCGTCCCTTCCTGCTATACCCGGGCTCTCGGGGCGCTTGCTGATACGGTGGATTCGGGTGTAGAGGTCTTTTTCTTCAAAGGGAACCACGATATGTGGGTATATCGTTATTTTCAGGAAGAAATCGGCATCAGGGTACTCGAACAGCCCTCAGTGGTGGAAATTGCGGGCAAACGCTTCTGTCTCGGGCACGGCGACGGCCTTGGCAAGACCGACCTGGGCTTCCGCTTTCTGCGGGGCGTGTTCCGCAGCAGGTTCGCGCAGGCTCTTTTCAGTATGCTCCACCCGAGCATATCGATGAAACTCGGCACCGGCTGGGCGGGCAGGACCAGGCGAAAGAAGAAGGACAGGAAATATGAGTTCCGGGGCGAGGGAAACCCTCTCTTCGCCTTCTGTGACGAGTTCGGGAAAAACTACAGGTCAGAGCACGGCGGACAGGGCATAGACCGCTATATTTTCGGGCATTACCACACTCCCGGCTCCATCGCCATCCCCTCGGGCGGGACTATGCACATAATGGATGATTGGAGCAATAGTGGGGCTAACGGATTGGTATTTGACGAAAAAGATATATCTTTGCAGTCCTTTTCAGAAAGGGCTCGAGTGGTGGAATAGGTAGACACGCAGGACTTAAAATCCTGTGGGCAGCAATGTCCGTACGG
>JABUTN010000002.1:10345-13462 GCA_021443665.1 Bacteroidales bacterium
ATTTTTTAATATGTGTCACACCCGGGCGGAAAATGCAAAAATTCACTGATTTCCGCCCGGGTGTGAAAGTTTAATTTCGGTGTAAAGCTAATGTCCTTTTCTTGACTTAACCTTCTGTCCGAAATTAGGGGTACATTATACGAAAAAGTCAACCAGTTAACTCATAACTGATTGACTTTCAATTAGGTGCTGGCGGGGAGCCTAACTCCTAGTCCACCTTGACGGTGGCGGTGATGTTCTCTTCGCCGGAGGCGTCATTGATGATGGCCACGAGGGTGTGGGTGCCGGTGGCGGAGGCGGTTACCGAGCCGGACACTTCCTGGCCGTCCCATTTCCATACCACGCTTGCACCCTCGATGTTGCTGCCCTGGAGGGCGAGGGGAATGTTGTCACCCACGCTGTAGCTGCTCTTTTCGAGTTTGATGCATCTGTATTTGAAGTCTCTGTCAAAGTACATTGTCACGGTCTTGTCGCTGTTGACTCTGATGTCTGTGATGGTGACACCTATCCATTTTCCGTTCCAGGCGGTGGGGCCTATTGCACTGCTCTTTGTCCAGGATGTAATGTTGTAGTAACCGGGGAAAGAGGAGATGTTGCCGTAGATTCCGTTGGAATACTTCTTTGAGTAAACGAATTTGAAAAGCTCGTGGCTGGGGGTGTCGTTGATATCGTTGTAGCTGTCCCAGTTAATCCAGTGATTTTCAGCGGTGATGCCGCCCACCCTGTTCTGCGACTGGTCCACGTGGTAGATGACCATACCAATGGGGCAGTCGTAGCCTCTGTGTTTGAGGGGTGCATCCCAGGACTCGTCCTTGCGGCACTCAATCATGAAGAACTCGCCCTCATTGGGGGTGTTGATGATATAGGCGTGGTTGTCCTGGATGAAATCGATGGTCTTTTCACCGCTTTCAATCCAAATCTCGAAATCAGAGTCTTCCATCCAGCCCATAAGCTTGCGGGATACACCGTCAATGAAGGGAGGGGTGCAGCCGTCATTGTTGTAGCTGCCTGAATCCATTACGGAGTATTCTCCGAGTCCGATGGCTCCGGAGTAGTCCGTGTCATAGTAGTCGGGAATACCGATGGAGTGGCCGAACTCGTGGCAGGCGGTGCCGATGCCGGAGGGTTTGGAACCGTAGGTTCCCCTCAGCTCAGAGCCGCAGGCATAGTCAGCGAGTTTGACTCCGTCATAGCTGACATTCTTGTATGCCCTGACATCGTATTTATGGGGCCAGATATGGCCTGAGGCGCCTTCGGCTGCGCTGTAACCGGCATAGATCATAAAGATGTTGTCCACATAGCCATTGCCGTCATTGTCATAATCGGCCAGGTTGAGGTCCTCGTACTGCTCCTTGAGCAGGCCAATCACTTCAGCCACCATCTCGGCCACGTGGGCGGTTCCGCTACTTCCGGCATAGTAGTTATAGCCTTTTGAGACCTTTACGGGTCCCCAAACATCATACTGGGGAGTGAAGAGACCCTTGGAGTTCTCGATGTAGTAGTCCCTTACAGAACCGGTGGCTCCGTCCCTTGAGAAGCCTTCCTGGTTGAAATGGTCGTTGAAATATGCATACGGGTCATCCAGGTCGAACTCGAGGTTGTCGAATTCAGCCAACACAACGAGGAACTTCTTGTTGCCGATGCTGATGCGGTCGCCTGAGGCACCGTTGCTGCGGGCGGGGCTGTTTCCGCCGAAGGTCATACCTCTCTTGATTTCGCTGTAAACCTTCTCTCCGAACATCGCTCCGTTGAGGGTTGTCCAGTGGCAGAACTCATCGCCGTGGAGTTGGACGGTGATGTGGGAACCGTCCTCCTTCTGAATCTGCACGGGGGTGGGCTTGGCCTTGTTTGCGAATGCGTTGTAGTTTGCGGCCAGTGCAAGGGCTGCCGTCATCAATATAAGTGAGAATATCTTTTTCATAAGGCGAATTAGTAAAGGGAAATGATACCGATGTTGTTGTCTGCGTTCCACATCCAGCACTTGCCATCCTCTTTCTTGAGAACCCTTACAAGGAGGGATTCGGCAATGCCTGAGGCGAAATCCTGCTGGAGGCCAATCTGGTAATCTTTCTCGACCTCGAAGCCGACGGGAAGACCGGTGAGTTCAAGGACAGAGAAGTTGAAGGGGTCTATGATGCGGAAGATGAAACTGTTGTCGTTGCCGTAGAAGGTTGACCACTGCTCGGTGTCCTTATGTGTCCACGCACTTGAGGCATTGGAACCCTTGTATATGCCGGGAACGGTCTTTTCAAGGAATTTTTGGCTTGCGGAAGCCGACTGGGTGACCTTTACCGATGCTGACAGGTCTGAATTCACATCCTTGGCAGTGATGGTGGCCACCCGTTTCTCCCCATAGTTGACGTCAACATTGAAGCTGACCTTGTCCACACGTACGGATTTTGTCTCCACCTGATGAATCCAGCCATCGCTGATGGTGATATCATATTCCACATTGGTGCGCATTGTGAGTTCGAAAGAGCCTCCGGTTGCACCGATGTTGACATCTGACTTGTTGAAGATGATCATATCAGGGGCCACCTGGAACACGTCCACGGTGCCGCTCATAGCGTTGGTGGTTGTGAAGACGATTTCGCCGCTGCGGTCGTCAGTGGTGCTCGGCTCGGCCTCGAAATAAATCTCGTAGTCGGTAAGGGCCTTTGTGGGAGCCTCAGCCTCTTTGATCCAAGAGGGAAGTTTGATGGACTTGATGTCCTGGGTGGAGGCGAGGTCAACCTTGAACAGGCCGCCTTCGCTCGGGATGTCGATGTGGTCGATGGAAAGGATGAAGGCATCTTCGTGGGCCTGGGCTGCCGTTACGTATGCTGCCTCTTCCCCGAAGTTGATTTTGATGAACGCCGTGCGCATCTCATCGTAGTTGGGCTGCGCCTTTTTGACAACCACCTCGACGGGGGCTCCGCCAGTGCCTGAAGAAGGCTCCACGGTGAACCAGTCGGGGGTGGACTTGGTGTCGGTGAGAGTGATTTCCCAAGCCTTCATGGAGGAAATCACAAACCTGTCCTCGCGCTCTGAAACGGTCACGTTCTGCTTGTCGATGACTGAAAGCAGACCTTTCTGGTTGATGGTGATGTTCTTGGAAAGTTCTCCCGCCAGGATGTT
>JABUTN010000002.1:13495-15381 GCA_021443665.1 Bacteroidales bacterium
AGATTGGACTTTACGGAAACGGTGATTACCGTCTCTCCTTCATTACCGGTCTCGGGTGTCACGCTGAGCCATTCTGCGGCGGTCTTGTCAACGGCCAGATCCCATTTACCGTCGGCGGTAACCTTCATTTTGAAGTCCTGGGACTGTCCGGACACCGTTTTTGTGGTGACGGGGAGCACAATCTCCTTTGCCAACTTGACTGTTTGGCAGCTCCCCAGTGTCAGAAGTGCAACGAATGCACAAATCAAAACTTTTTTCATATTGTATCTGTTAGTTATTCCAATGTGGGTTTGAGGTTCCTGTCGCCCCAGCCGTTGTCCACGCGGGCGCAGGCGGGCCAGAATTTGTTGTCCCTGATCCACTCGAGGGGATAGGCGGCCCTTTCGCGGGAGTAGGGATGCGACCACTCGTTCGAGCAGACCTCCTCCGCCGTGTGGGGTGCCATCTTGAGCAGGTTGTCGGCGGGGTCGGCCTTGCCTGCGGCTATCTCCTCGCATTCGCGTTTGATGGAGATGAGGGCGTCGCAGAAACGGTCGAGCTCGTCCATATCCTCGCTCTCCGTGGGCTCTATCATAAGCGTCTCGTGAACGGGGAAGGAGAGGGTCGGGGCGTGGAAGCCGTAGTCCATCAGGCGCTTGGCAATGTCCGTGGCATCAACCCCATAGTCGGCCTTGTAGTTCTGGAGATCAACTATGCACTCGTGGGCCACGCGACCGGTGGCTCCCGTGTAGTAGATTTTGAACTCTGAGGACAGGCGGCTGGCCATATAGTTGGCGTTAAGGATAGCAATCCTTGTCGCCTCCTTGAGCCCGTCGCTGCCAAGCATCTTGATGTATCCGTGGGTGATGGGGGCAAGCAGGGGGCTGCCATAGGGGGCCGCAGCCACCGCGTTGATGTCTTTGCCGCCGACTTCGCCCTTCTCGGGATGGCCGGGGATGTAGGGTGCGAGGGTCTTGTTTACGCAAATCGCGCCCACTCCGGGACCGCCGCCTCCGTGGGGCATTGCAAAGGTCTTGTGGAGGTTGAGGTGGCATACGTCAGCCCCGATGAAGCCGGGATTGGTCAGACCCACCTGGCCGTTCATGTTGGCCCCGTCCATATAGACCATTCCGCCGCACTCGTGGATGATGTTGCAGATGCGTCTGATCTGGACTTCGAACACGCCGTGGGTCGAGGGGTAGGTTATCATTATGCCGACAAGGGTGTCAGCGTTTTCGCGTGCCTTCTGCTCGAGTTCGTCCACATTGATGTTGCCGTGCTCGTCGCAGCTGACCAGCACGATGTTGAAGCCGGCCATTGCAGCGCTGGCGGGGTTGGTGCCGTGGGCGGATGTGGGGATGATGATGGTGCGACGGTGAGCCTGTCCGTTGGCGTCCATATAGGCACGGATGGTCATCAGACCGGCATATTCGCCTGCGGCGCCCGAGTTGGGCTGCAGTGAGCATTCGTTCAGGCCGGTGATGGTGCAGAGGTCGGCTTTGAGTTCAGCCAGTAATTTGGCGTATCCGGGAGTCTGCCAGTCGGGGGCGTAGGGGTGGATGTTGGTCCACTCGTTCCAGCTCAGGGGCAGCATTTCGGCCGCAGCGTTGAGTTTCATCGTGCAGGAGCCGAGGGGTATCATCGAATGTGTCAGCGAAACGTCGCGGCGCTCGAGTTTCTTGATGAAGCGCATCATTTGGGTTTCGCTGTGGTATGTGTTGAATACGCTCTGGGGCAGGATTGCGCTTTCGCGGGCCATATAGACGGGCTCCGTTTCCACCTTGGGGCAAGCCGTGGACTTGGCATCTACTCCGAATGCCGCGCAGACCTTGCGGGCCTCTTCGCAGCAGGAGAGTTCGTCGAAGGAGATTCTGACCGTGCCGTCAGCGGCATAGTAGAAGTTGAGG
>JABUTN010000002.1:15410-27786 GCA_021443665.1 Bacteroidales bacterium
CGCATCGACTCCTTCGATTGTGATGGTGTCAAAGAATTCGCCGCCACGCAGTCTGATGCCGGCCGCCGTGAGTTTGGCTGCCACGGCGTGTGCGTATTTATATGCGTTCAAAGCGATGTCGCGCACTCCTTTGGGGCCGTGCCATACAGCCCACATTCCGGACATTACAGCCATAAGGGCCGTGGCGGTGCAGATGTTGGATGTGGCCTTTTCCCTCTTGATGTGCTGTTCGCGTGTCTGGAGAGCGAGGCGGTATGATTTGTGGCCGAGACGGTCCACTGATTCGCCAATGATGCGGCCGGGGATGTTGCGGCGCCACTGGCTGCCCGTGGCCATCCAGCCCGCTGTGGGACCGCCGTAGCCGAGGGGAAGTCCGAAACGCTGTGTGGTGCCCACTGCCACGTCCGCGCCCCAGGCTGCAGGCTCGCGGAGCACTGCCAGCGAGAGGATGTCGCAGTAAGCGGCCACTGTTATGCCGTTTTCGTGAGCCTTGGCTGCAAACGCAGTGTAGTCACGCACTGCACCGTCGCCTGCGGGGTACTGCACGAAGGCTCCGTAGCATTTGGGGTCGAAGCCTTGCTCAAGCACCTTTGCATAGTCGCCGGTAATCACTTTTATGCCGAGTCCCGTGGCCCTGGTCCTGATGACGGACAGTATGTTGGGGAATATGTTTTCATCAACGAAGAATACGTCCTTGCCCGCTTTCTGGGCTTCGCGGGAGCGAATCTCAAACAACATTCTCATTGCCTCGCCTGCGGCTGTGGCATCGTCCAGCATGGAGCAGTTGGCCACGTCGAAGCCTGTCAGGGAGCATATCATTGTCTGGAATATCATCAGGGCTTCGAGACGGCCCTGGGAGATTTCGGCCTGATAGGGGGTGTATGAGGTGTACCAGGAGGGGTTTTCAAAGATGTTTCTGATGATGACAGCGGGTGAGGCGGTGCCGTAGTAGCCCATTCCAATCAGGGAACGGAAGGCTTTGTTGCTCTGCGCCATCTGTCTGAGTTCCGTGAGCCACTGGTGTTCACTCTTGGGCGCTCCTGTGTCGATGCCGTCCTGAAGCAGGATGTCCGCAGGGATTGTCTGTTTTACAAGTTCATCTAACGATTTGACTCCCACAACCGTGAGCATTTTCTCAATCTGCTCGGCCGAGGGGCCGTTGTGTCTGTTTACAAAAGGAATAGACATATCGGGATATATTGGTAATTCCGACAAATATACGAAGCTTCCAGAAAAAATGGAGATGTTTTGCAGTAATTGTGAAAATTTTTGATGTTTTTTTGGAAGTATAAAAAATCTTCGTACATTTGCAGTCCCAAACCGCGGAAATAGCTCAGTTGGTAGAGCACGACCTTGCCAAGGTCGGGGTCGCGAGTTCGAGTCTCGTTTTCCGCTCAAAAAAGCATCGGCTTTCGGCCGATGCTTTTTTGTTATAGGCGGAAACGACGGCTCGGGCGAGCAACCCCGAAAGCCCTTTTGGGGCAGGCTGCGGCAGCAGCCGCTGCTATTTCTTGAAGGCGTTGATCATGGTGGAAATGTCGCTGCCGAGGGATTTTACGAGTTTTTTGAGGACGGCCTTGTGATTGGTCAATTCGGTGGTCAGCCTGCGCTGCTTGAACTCCACGAGGACATTGCCGTTGGAAGAATCGATCAGGCGGCCTTGGACGTGGAACTCACCGCAGCCGGCGCCGAATCCCACCCAAACGCGGAGGGCCTGGTTGCCGGAGTGGAGCTGCAGAATCTTTGTCTCAAGCACCAGACACCTGCCCTCGCAGTCCTCTATGGAGGCCACCTTCTCAATCGGGGAGACCTTCTTGCCGACGGCTTCTGTCAGCTTGTCCTGGAGGGTTTCCAGAAACTCCTTGCGGATTTTGTAAGTATTGTCCTTCTCATCTGGAAGGGGGGTGTCCTTGGTGTCGGGGGGCAGGATGCATACTTTCGCGTAGTCCCTGAGGTTGAAATCCTCCTTGATGCTGATCGAGTCAAGGTAATTGTGCCAGTCGGTGAAAGTGCCGGTCTGCTCGGCAGCCGCTGTAAGGCAGGCAAACAGCAGTGATAGGATGATAAGGGTCTTTTTCATACGATTCGAATTTGCGCAAAGATAGCAACATTTGACAAAAACGCCCGCCGTTTTCGGGCGGGCGTTTGGGGAAAGGGCGGGGCCTGTTATCTCAGTGTGGGATAGTCAAGCTTAACCCATGTGTACTCGTCGCCCCAGCCGGGGTTCTGCTCGAGGACGCCCTGTGAAAGGGTAACCTGGCTCTCGGGAATCTTCCAGAAACCGCCTCCGGTCTCCTTGTAGCGTTTCAGGAAGTCCTGCACTATTTCGAAGGAATAGACATCGTCCTTGCCGCGGTTGGTGATCGGCTGGCCCACCTGGGTACGGACAATCTCGCTCTCAAGATGCCAGCGGCGAAGGTCGTTCCAGCGAACACCCTCGAAGCAGAGCTCGTAGCGGCGCTCTTTCACCAGATTATCGAAGGAGTAGGTCACATCCTTGAGGCCTGAACGCTGGCGGACGCGGTTCAGGTTGGTCGCCGTCTCTGTGAGTTCGGCGTGCATCAGGAGCACATCGGCGAAGCGCATCAGAATGATGTCCTGGGTGATGCCGAGCTGCTTGTCATCCTTGCCGCCGTACATGAAGGCGTATGATTGGTGCAGTTTGCCCTCGTTGTCATAGCAGGCTGTCACGAGCTGTTTCTTGGCGTGGAGGTAGGTGTTCTCAACCTCTTTGGACGGGTCTCCGCCGTAGTCTGGCATCTCCACCCTTCGGTCGCAGATGGCACCCTCACGGCGAGGGTCACCTCTGTAGTTCTCGTCTTTTGCCCAGCTTTCCCAGAGTTCCACGCTTGCGGGACCGTTGGAATAGCCGTTGCCCCAAGGGTAAGACTGGACGGTGTTGCCCTTACGGGGAGAGAAGAACTCGGCAATACGGTTGTGGCGGATGGTGGAGCTGCCGAAATCGCTCTGGTTGGAGAACTTGATGGCGAACACGGTCTCAATAGAACCGTCACCCACCCAGTTGAGGTTCTTGTCCTTTGCCCAGGGGTAGTGGGAGGTGGTGTAGGGGTTTGAGTAAGGCCAAAGGTTGCGCTGGTCGGGGATAAGGTCGTGACCGGAGTTTTTGATGCAGTCCTCGAGGTGTTTTATGATATCGCTCTTGCTGATGCTGCCCTCGTTGGTGGGCATTTCGCTCTTGTTGTAGAAACCGGTGTAGAACATCCAGATTCTGGCGAGTATGGACTCAGCCGCCCATTTGGTGGCGCGACCGCCGCAGCTGCCGTCGTTCTGCACCTTGGTGGAAGAGAAGAGGGAGATGGCCTTGAGCATATCGGAGCCGATTTGTTTGTAGATGTCGTCGGTGGCAGCCTTGGGAAGGTTCTCAGCCACTGTCTGAAGGGGCATAGGCACGCTCTGGAACATTGAGGCCAGGTCCCACAGATAGTAGCCTCTGAGGAAGTGGGCCTCGGCCAGCAGGTTGTCCTTCACGCTCTGGCTCGGCCATTTCTCCACATTGTCGATGGTGGCGATGACATTGTTGGCGCGGAAGATGCCGGCGTATGCGCACTCCCAGAATCTCTTGAAGTAATCTGTACCCTTGTTCATAATGCGGTCGCAGCACTGGGCTCCGATGTTGGAGGTGGAGCCGCCGCCGAGACGGTCGTCGCTCGCCTCTTCATACACATAGAAGGGGTAGCTCTCAGGGTCTGAGAGAGACTGGTTCATAGCGGTGTAGATACCGATCACAAGCTGCTCGGCATCGGTTGCGGTCGTGGGGAAGTTGCTCGTATCCTTCTTGGTGAGGTTCTTGGAATCAAGGAACTTCTCGCAGGAAACGGATGAGGCCACGAAGGCTATGCAAATGATATATTTAAGTATGTTTTTCATAATGCCTCAAATTTAGAAAGTGATGGAAAGACCTGTGAGGATAGCGCGTGAGCTAGGGTAGTAGCCGATATCGATACCGGAAGCCCAGCTGTCGCCTGAACCGTAACCGACTTCGGGATCCATACCCTTGTAGCCGGTGAAGGTGATGCAGTTCTTCGCTGTCACGAACAGACGGAGTTTGCCGATGCCTTTTTTGCCCTTGGCTTTCCAAAGGGTGGCGAAATCGTAACCGAGGGTGATGTTGGAAATCTTGAAGTATGAGCCGTCCTCAACCCAGGAGTCGGGAACATACTCTCCGAAGGCCATATTCACGTTCTTGCCGTCAGTGAAACGGGGATACTTGTTGGTAGAGCCCTCACCTGTCCAGTAGATGTTCACACCGGTGTTGGTGTAGTTGTGGTCGGGGGTGTTGGAGAACATACGGTAGCAACGGATGATGTCCTGTCCGAAGGCGCCGTAGCCGTTGATGGCAAGGTCGATGCCCTTCCAGGACATATTGATGTTCACACCCATGTTTACAGTGGGGTGAGGGTTGCCTATCATACCGAGGTCGTCCTTGTCGATTTTGCCGTCACCGTTGACGTCGGCATAGATCAGGTCGCCGGGCTGCACCTTCGACTTGTCCTGTACGAGGGGACCGGTGAAAGCGTCGATCTGGGCCTGGTTCTGGAATACGCCGAGGGTCTTGTAGCCATAGAAGAAGCCCATAGGCTTGCCTACCTCGCAACGATAGACTTCGGCAATGTTCTGGGCGATGACATTGGCCTGGCCGTGCAGGATGCCCTCCTCATTGGCGAGGCGGGTAACCTTGTTGACGTTATGTGAGACGTTCACACCGATGCTGTAGTTGAAGTCGCCGGCGCGGTCCTGCCAGTTGAGGGCCACCTCGACACCGGTGTTGCGCACGTCACCGCCGTTGATGTAGGGGGCGCCTGTACCATAGGAGAGGAGCTGGGGTGCAACAACCAGCCAGTTCTTGGTATCCTTGATGTAGTAGTCGAAACCGATGGAAAAACGGTCCTTGAACAGACGGGCGTCGAAGCCCACGTCAAACTGCTGCGAAACCTCCCAGGTTACATCGGGGTTGGGGAGGATGTCGGGGTATGCACCGGTGGCGGCAGTGTTCTTGTCGGTGGGATAGTAGCGTCCCTGGTCGCCGAAGGCGATGGTGGCAAGATACTGGAAGGGTGCTATGTCGGAGTTACCGTTCTGGCCCCAGCTTGCGCGGATCTTGAAGAAACTGAGCACATCCTTGGCATTCTTCATCCAAGGTTCGCTGGTGAGAATCCAACCTGCTGATACAGAAGGGAAAATACCCCATCTCTTGCCTCTTGCGAAGTTTGAGGAGCCGTCGGCCCTGAGGATGAAGCTGACAAGATACCTTTCGTGGTAGTTGTAGTTGATACGTCCGAAGAAGGAAGCGAGGGAACCGCGGGTGTTGGGCGAGCCTCCGATTTCAGTGTCGGTGGTGGAAACACCCTGGGTGTTGTCGATGTAGGCATAGTCGATGGAGTTCTCAAACAGGGAGTTGGAGTTCTTGACTCTCAGACTCTCTCCGAAACCCCATTTCTCGACTGACTGGCCGACCAGGACATCCAGGTTGTGGTTGCCGAAGCTTTCTTTCCAGTTGAGGGTGTTCTCCCAGGACCAACGGTAGTTGTTGCTCATCCTCTGGGTGATGTCGTCATTCACGTTCGAGTCCTTGCTGGCCCATTCATATTTGGGCACATAGCTGCGGTTTGAACTGAAGTTGAAGATGTAACCGAAGTTCGAGCGGAACTTGAGACTCTTGATGGGAGCGATTTCAAGGTAGATGTTGCTCTGGATGCGATGGCTGACGTTTGCCTTGTAGGCGTGCTGGTCGTGGATTTTGGCAAGAGGGTTGACTGCGGCCTGGTCCACTTCCCAACCGGTCTCGACCATATCCTTGAAAACGAAGTAGTCACCGTCGGCGTTTCTTGCGGGAAGCAGAGGGGTGGTGGTGAGCAGGTCGCGGATGTTGTTGGAATATACGCCGCCGATGTTCACACCCGTCTTGTGTGAGAGGGTGTAAACGACGTTCTCACCGAGTTTGATGATGTCGCGGCCGTTGATTTTCCACAAGGAGTGGTCTGAGTTCAGACGCACGGTGAGACGGTCATAAATGGGTACGGCGGGCTTGCCGATGGTACCGTTGTTCTTGGTGTAGGAAACACCGAGGGAGAAGCGTGACCACTCGTTGCCTCCGTTGACGCCCACAGCGTGGTTGGTCATAAAGGCGTTCTTGTTGAGTGACTCCTCAAGCCAATTGGTGCCGTTCCACTCGCCGCTCTGGATCTTGTTCCACATTTCGGCGGGCATCAGGGACTCCCAGTCGTACTTGGCGGAGCCGGCAATTTCGTAGGCGAGGTCGTTGTATTTCATATACTCCTTCGCACCGAGGGGCTGTACGCCGTTGGTGTTGAGGTTCTGCCAGCCGACATAGCCGTTGTAGGTGACAATGGGGCGTTTACCTTCGGATTCCTTACCCTGCTTGGTGGTGATCAGAATCACACCGTTGGCGGCGCGGGCTCCGTAGATGGCTGCTGAGGCTGCATCCTTGAGGATGTCGATGGACTCGATGTCGGAAGGGTCGAGGTCTGAAATGCTGCCTCCGGCCACTCCGTCAATGATGCAGAGGGGGGAGGATGAACCGGTGGTGCCGAGACCGCGGATGGTCACCGAATAGCTTTCGCCGGGCTGGCCTGAAGTCTGCACGATGTTGACGCCGGGGGCCATACTCTGGATGGCTTCATAGGCGTTGGTGGCGTTGACAGAGGCAATCTTTTCGGAACCTACCTGGACGGTGGCGCCGGTGATGTTCTTCTTTTTCTGGGTACCGTAGCCGACGACCACGGTCTCCTCAAGGAAGAGGGATGACTCTGACATTGTCACATTGAGAATGCTGCGGCCGTCGATGCCGATGGCCTGGGTCTCGAATCCAAGCATCGCGAATTCGAGGATGCTTGATGAAGAGGGGGCATTGATGGTGTAACGTCCCTGTTCGTCAGTGACAGTGGCGGTACTTGTGCCCTGGACGAGAACTGATGCGCCGATGACGGGCTCACCATTGCCGTCCTTAACTACACCGCTTACGCGGCTTTGGGCCTGCACAGCAATCGAGGCGATGCAAACCAGAAGGAAAGAGAAGAAAAGTTTTCTCATAGCTGATAGTTAATGGTTAATAATAAGTTTATGTAGTGTGAAAAGAGGTTTTCCGTTTCAACCACTCGCGCGTGTCGGGGGGCAGAAGGTCCTTGAGGCTCTCATAAACCCAAGAGTTATAGCCCTTGATCCAGTCTATATCTTCGGGGCTGAGCAGTTCTTTGACAAGGGGTGTGGTGTCGAAATAACAGCAGGTGAGGGTCTCGAAGTCAAGCCAGGCTCCGAATTCGTTGCTCCCGCATTCGCGGGCGAGGATGGCGTTCTCGTGGCGCACTCCGTGGAGGCCTTCGCGGTACATTCCGGGCTCGTTGGAGGTAATCATCCCGCTCTCTATGGGGGCTAGGCTCCTGATGGTGTGGCGTATGTCCTGCGGGCCTTCGTGGACGCTGAGCACGTGGCCAATGCCGTGTCCCGTGCCGTGTCCGAAGTTGCGGCGGGTCTTCCAGAGGGGCTGGCGGCAGAGCATATCGAGTTGGGAGCCTATGGTGCCCTGCAGGAATACGGCGCGGCTGAGCGCAATCATCGCCTTGAGCACAAGGGTGTAGTCCTCCCTCTCGAGTTCAGTGGTGGGGCCGAGGGGGATGGTGCGGGTGATGTCCGTGGTGCCGTGCAGGTAATGGCCGCCGGAGTCCACGAGATACAGTCCCCGGGGCTCAAGGAAACTGTAGTCCTGCTCCGTGGCGCTGTAGTGGGGAAGGGCCGCGTTTTTCCCATAGGCCGATATGGTGGCGAAACTCTCGCCTATGTTGTCCTCCTGCTCCGCCCTCAGGGCCGTGAGTTTTGAGGCCGCCTCGATTTCGGAAATGCGGCAGCCTTCCGCCATCCGGCTTTCAATCCAGTGGAAGAACAGGGTCAGGGCCACTCCGTCCTTTATGTAGGCCCGGCGGCAGCCCTCGATTTCGACGGGGTTCTTGACGGCCTTCCGCCCGATTACGGGGCAGGGCATTTCCATGACGCTGCAACTTTCGGAAGCGGTTTTCCAGGCTCCGTAGTTGATGGAGCCCGCATCCACGCAGAGGCGGTCTTCCTTGCGCAGGGCGGCCAGGACCGTGAGAATCTCCCCGTAAGGGGCGACGGACACCTTCAGTCCTTTAAGATAGTCCTCCACCTCGGGCCGAATCTTCGCGGGGTCTATGAAAAGGGTGGCATCTTCCGGACCGACAAGCAGATAGGCGATGGCCACGGGAAAATATGGAATGTCGCCTCCCCTGATGTTCAGAGTCCAGCCCACGCAGTCAAGGCGGTCCATCAGCAGTCGGGATGCTCCACAGGCTTTCATCCTCTCCCTTACGAAAGCGAGTTTGTCGGCGGCGCTTTCTCCGGCATATTTGTCTTCCAACACGAAAACGGGGGCTTCCGGCAGGCCGGGACGCTCAGTCCAGATGGCATCAAGATAGTCTGCCACGCTCTCCACCTTCGCCTCTATGGGGGCAAGGGCCGCTTCAAGGGCTTTGACCTCCGAAAGGGACATACAGGTGCCGTCTATGCCGACAAGGGCGCCCTTGGGCAGATTTGTGGCCAGCCACTCGGGATAATCCACGGCCTCGGGCACCCTGAGTTTGTGCAACTCTATGCCGCTGCCCTCAAGCTGGGCCGTGGCCTGGATGAAATAGCGTGTGTCGGTCCACAGGCCCGCATGCCCGGCCGTAACCACCACCGTTCCGAAAGAGCCCGTGAAACCGCTGATCCAGCGGCGGGCGTTCCAGTGGTCGGGAAGATATTCGTTGGAGTGGGGGTCGGAACCGCTAATTACGGCCGCGTCCCAGCCCCTATCCCGCATCAGTTCTCGCAGGGTCAGGATTCTCTCTTTTATGGAAGTCATAGTTTAAGGTGTTGGTTATCAGTTCGTTTACTCTCTCGTGAAGTTTTATGCCTTCCCGAGTGCATTCTCCGCAGATATCTACGGCCAGGAGCCTGTCGCGAAGCGATGCTACGCCGTCCAGAAGTTCTTCAAGGGGCATATCCCCATTGTCCCAGTCGGAGGGCAGACCCGCAAGCACGTCCTTGTCTATGGACAGATAGACGGGAAGGTCGGGAAGAGAGGTGATTTCAGTAAGGTGGTCGAGGAGGGTGATTTTGGGATTCGTGACGGGCGCGTCGCCGCCGTGGTCCCTGCGGCAGCCTATGATATATGCGTGCTCCAGGCGGGGATTCTTCTCCACGGCTTCCTCCACCCAGCCGCCGCAGGAGATCAGGCCTTCAAAGGCCGGTGCCTGTGCGTCGGTGTGGTGGTCGAAGACTATTAGGACGAAGGGCTTGTCTATCTTCAGAATCCATAGCAGGGACAGATAGTGGTAGTCCCCGGAGTCTATGAAATGCACGTCTTCGACCGGAATTCCGGCGCAACGCCTGCCTATCTCGGCCCAGGCGTCGCTGTCGCAGTAGCGGCGGCAACCCTCTATGTCACTGCAGTCTATCCAGCTGGAATTGCGGGCAAGTACGGAGGGAATCCCTCCGGACTTGTACACGGATGACATATTTATTACCGCTGCCATTTTAAAAATGATGGTACACAAAGTTAATATTTTTATCTTTGCAAGTCAAAATAATGTCATTTCTTTATGAAACGATTGATTTCATCCATCATAATAGGCATCTCTGCGGTATGCATTGCCTCCGCCCAGGAACTCTACACCGTGGAGAAATGCTATGAACTTTCGGAAACCAACTACCCCCTGATAAAGCGCTATAGCCTGATAGATATCACTGAGGAATACACTCTCAAAAACGCCTATATGCACTATCTCCCGCAGATTCAGATTACGGGAAGGGCGTTCTGGATGCCTAAGGAGAGCAATGTGTTCACAGGTCCTCCGACCGTGTATGGGGCGGACGGGGAGATTCTGAACGTGATGCCCAGAGACCAGTTCAATGTGGGGATAGAGGTATCACAGGTTCTTTGGGACGGAGGCGAGATTGCCGCCAACCGCTCGCACATCAGGGCCGAGCACGCCGTTCTGCGCGAGCAGCAGAACGTGAATATGTATGCGCTCAAGGAGAGGATCAACGACCTGTTCTTCGGCATCCTGATGATCCACATGCAACTCCAGCAGATAGACCTTCTCGAACACGATCTTTCCGTCAACCTCGACCGCATCAAGGCGAGCATCGCCGGCGGAGTGGCGAACCTGTCGGATCAGGACGTGATCACCGTGGAGCAACTTTCCGCCAAGCAGAACAGGGTAAAGCTGGAGTCTATGTGCGAGGCCTACCTGAAGATGCTGTCCCTGATGACGGGTGCGGAAATCGTTTCCCCCGAGCAGCTCATCAAGCCCATCCCGCAGGAGGTCAACAAGAGGGAGTTCCTTCAGAACCTGATGCTTGCGGACATACGCCGTCCGGAACTGGCCCTCTATGACGTGCAGCATCTGGAGATAGACACCAAGCACAAATACTGGATTGCGGGCGGTCTGCCCAAGATTCGGCTCTTTGCCCAGTTGGGCTGGGGCAGGGGTTACAACCTCTTCCGCCCCAATCCGGGGATGGACCTTGTCGCCGGAGTGAGACTCACCTGGAATATCAGCGAACTCTACTCCCTGGGTTACGGCAAGAACATCATCGCCTCGTCGAAGGAGCAGATTGAGACCGTGCGAGAGACCTTCCTCTACAACACCTCCCTCCAGAGCCAGGAGATGATAGCCACCATCAACCGCTATTTCAGGATAATGGAGGACGATGACGAACTGATACGCCTGCGCGAGAAAATCCGCAAGTCCGCCGAGGTGGCCGTGGAGAACGGTGCGATGTCGGCCTCCGAGCTGGTCCGCATCCGCAACCAGGAGGAACTTGCCAAGCAGGACAAGATTCTCCACGAGATAGAACTTATGAAATCACTATACGGTCTCAAGACCATCAAGAACAACTGATGAAACAGAAATCCCTATTCCTTGCCGCCGCGCTTGTGCTACTGCTGTGCGCCTGCAGGCATAAAAACGAACTTATCGATGCCTCCGGCACTTTTGAGGCCACCGAAGTGGTGGTGTCCTCCGAGGCCAACGGCAAAATCATAGAGTACAATCTCCACGAAGGGGACAAGGTCATTGCGGGCCTCCCCGTGGGCCTGATCGATACCATCCAGCTCTCGCTGACTAGGAAACAACTTGTGGCAAGCGTGAACGCGGTGGAAAGTCGCACCCAGGACCCCTCGAAGCAGACGGGCCAGATTCGTACCCAGATCAGCACCCAGAAGCGCGAGCGCGAGCGTGTGAAGCGCCTTCTGGCCGCGGATGCCGCCAATGCCAAGCAACTTGACGACATAAACGCCGCCATCGCGATGCTCGAAAGGCAGCTCGCAGCCGCGGAGGCCAACATTTCCCAGGGCAACCTCGCCGTGGCCGCGGAAATCACCTCTCTCTGGACTCAGGTGGCACAGGTCGATGACCAGCTTCGCAAATGCTACATCACCTCCCCCATCAACGGCACCATCCTCGCCAAATATGCAGAGGCGGGAGAGTTGACAGGCATAGGCAAACCCCTTTTCAAGGTGGCTGACATAGAGAATATGACGCTTCGTGCCTACATCACCGCGAGCCAGCTGACAAAGATAAAACTGGGCCAGAAGGTGACGATTCTTGCCGATTACGGCGAAGGCGGCTACCGCAACTACGAGGGCACGATTACCTGGATTTCAGACAAGTCCGAGTTCACCCCCAAGACCATACAGACCCGTGATGAGAGGGCCAATCTCGTGTATGCCATCAAGGTTTCCTTCATCAACGACGGCTATGTGAAGATTGGTATGTACGGCGACATCATCTTCGGGAACGAAAAAAGCGAGTAAATCTGCAATGAAGGCGGTCGAAGCAAGCGGACTCCACAAGAGTTATTCCGGTGTGGAGGCTCTCAGAGGCGTGAGCTTCGAGGTGGAGCCCGGGGTGATTTACGGCATCCTCGGTCCCGATGGGGCCGGAAAAAGCTCCATCTTCCGCATCCTCAGCACGCTGATACTTCCCGACAAGGGCTCAGCCGCCGTGATGGGCCACGATGTGGTCCGTGAATACCGCAAGGTGCGTCAGATAGTGGGCTATATGCCAGGACGCTTTTCCCTCTATCAGGACTTGTCCGTGGAGGAGAATATCAATTTCTTCGCCACCCTTTTCGGCACCACCCTCAAGGAAAACTACCACCTCATCAAGGATATATACAGCCAGATAGAGCCTTTCAAGAAACGCAAGGCCGGGGCGCTCTCCGGGGGTATGAAGCAGAAACTCGCCCTCAGCTGCGCCCTCATCCACAAGCCTGACGTACTTTTCCTCGATGAACCCACCACGGGCGTAGATCCTGTGTCGCGCAAGGAGTTCTGGGG
>JABUTN010000002.1:27813-91963 GCA_021443665.1 Bacteroidales bacterium
GCCATCGTGGTTTCAACCCCCTATATGGACGAGGCCACCCTTTGCGACAGGGTGTCGCTGATAAGGAAAGGCATTTTCCTCGACACGGATACACCGGGGCGCATAGTTGACAAGTTCGACCGTGTGCTGCTGTCCGCAGAGAGTTCGCGGATGCCGGCCCTGCTCAGGGACATACGGAGCCTGCCGGAGGTATTCAGCTGCTTCGCCTTCGGCGACAGGCACCATTTGGTGCTGAAGACCCCCGAAGAGGGAGGAGGCGGGAGTCTTCAGGATACCATAGCCGGCCTGAGTCTGCGTCTTCGCGAAATGGGCCACAGCGATGTGCTGATAGAGCCCATCACCCCCTGCATAGAGGATTGTTATATGTATCTCGATAAAATGGACAGGGAAAATGGCTGAGGAAATCATAAAGGCGGAAGGGCTGACCAAGCGTTTCGGCAGCTTCACGGCGGTGGACCACATCAGTTTCACCGTCGAGAAGGGCGAAATCTTCGGCTTCCTCGGGGCCAACGGTGCCGGCAAGACCACCGCTATGAAGATACTCTGCGGGCTCTCGAACCCCACTGAGGGCAATGCCTGGGTTGCGGGCTATGACGTGTGGCGCCAGGTGGGGAAAATCAAGCAGTGCATAGGCTATATGAGCCAGAAGTTCTCCCTTTACGAAGACCTCAAGGTCTGGGAGAACATACGCCTTTACGGAGGCATTTACGGCCTGAGCGGCAAACAGATAGCGCAGAAGACGGACGAGTTGCTCTCGCGCCTTCATTTTGAAGACCAGCGCAACCGTCTGGTGAAGACCCTGCCCTTGGGCTGGAAGCAGAAGTTGGCCTTTTCCGTGGCGATTTTCCACGAGCCCAAGATAGTCTTTCTGGACGAGCCCACAGGCGGTGTGGATCCTGCCACGAGGCGCGAGTTCTGGGAGATGATCTACGATGCGGCGGAAAAGGGGATTACGGTCTTCGTGACCACCCACTATATGGATGAGGCGGAGTACTGCAACCGCGTGTCCATTATGGTCGATGGCAAGATTGAGGCCCTCGATTCGCCCCACGCCCTCAAAAGCGGCTTCGGAGTGGACAGTATGAATGCAGTGTTCCAAAAACTCGCAAGGAGGGCGACAAGGGAGGAATGAGGAAACTGAAGCGTTTTTTCTCTTTTGTCTATAAGGAGTTTTGCCACATCCTCAGGGATGTCAAGACTCTGATAGTGCTACTCTTTATGCCGGTGATCCTGATTATGCTCTTCGGCATGGCGCTCTCGACGGAGATTAAGAATGTGAAGGTGGCCATCTACGACCCCTCTATGGACATTGCCACCCAGCGCATCGTGCGCCAGCTGGATGCCAGCACCTATTTCACCATCACCAGGATGATAGTCAATCAGGCTGAAATCAACGACATTTTCCTTGACGGCACGGCGGAGATAGTGATGGTGTTCCAGGAGAATTTCTACAACAGGGTACTGCACGACGGGGATGCCTCCATCCAGGTGATTGCGGACGGCTCCAACACCAATGTGGCCACGATGGGAGTGTTCTACCTCTCTTCCATAATCTCCTCCTTCCAGCAGGAGATGGCGCGTGAGATGGTGATGAACGCGGCCGACCCCGAGCAGGCTGCGGCGATGGCGGGCGATGTGATAAACATTACCTCGCGTATGCTCTACAACCCCCAGATGCAGAGTTCCTTTAACTTCGTGCCCGGCGTGATGGGAATGATTCTGATGCTCATCTGCGCGATGATGACCTCCATCTCCATAGTGCGTGAGAAACAGCGCGGCACGATGGAAGTGCTGCTGGTGTCGCCCGTCAACCCGATGTCGGTGATTCTGGCCAAGACCATCCCCTATTTCGTGTTGAGTTCGCTCAATCTCGTGACCATCCTGGTCCTGTCGGTGCATCTGCTCGGCGTGCCCATTGCCGGCAGCCTCCTTGAGCTTTTCGTGGTTTCCCTGATTTTCATACTCGTGTCCCTTTCGCTCGGCATCTTCATTTCCAATGTGGTGGACACCCAGGAGGTGGCCATCCTGATTTCGTCTCTGGTGCTGATGCTCCCGACGATGATGCTTTCCGGTATGCTCTTTCCCATTGAGAGTATGCCCCTGCCCTTGCAGTGGGCGTCCTGGTTCGTGCCGGCGAAATGGTATGTGGAGGCGGTCAAACTGATAATGATACAGGGAGTGTCCGCCGCCATGTGCTGGAAGCACTTCACGATACTGTGCGCCTTCCTCGTGGCCCACGTGACCCTCAGCATCTCATTCTTCAAAGACCGCCTATGACACTCAGGTTTCTCATAGAAAAGGAATTCAAGCAGCTGCTTCGCGACCCCTTCCTCCCGAAGCTGATTGTGATGCTGCCCATAGTCGTGATGATGGTCTTCCCCTGGGCAACGACTATGGAAATCAAGAACGTGAACGTATCCGTGCTCGACCGTGATATGTCGGATATCTCCCGCAGGTTCGTGGACAAAGTGGCCTCGACCAGCTATTTCAATGTGACCGACGTGTCCCTGGGCCACTCCGAGGCGATGCAGAGCGTCGAACTGGGTCAGACCGATATGATAATCGAGATTCCGAAGGGTTTCGAGAGGGAACTCCTCACGAAGGGCGAATCCTCAATCTCCATCGAGGCCAATGCCGTCAATGGCAACAAGAGTTCCGTAGCCACCTCCTACATCACCCAGATTATTATGGATTACGCTTCCGAACTCTCCGAGGGCAGAAGCACGGGGCTCACGAAGGGAATAGGCGGCATAAGCATAGACCCTTACTACAAGTTCAATCCCGCGATGGACTACAAGATACCGATGATTCCGGCCCTGATAGTGCTGATAATGACCCTGATCATCGGCTTCCTGCCTTCTGAAAACATCGTGGCGGAGAAGGAGAAGGGCACCATAGAGCAGATAAATGTGACTCCGGTTTACAAGGTGTCCTTCATCCTGGGCAAACTGATTCCCTACTGGATCATAGGGGTTGTGGTGCTCGGCATTTCCGCCCTGGTGACGATGCTCTGTTTCGGACTGGTGCCCGCCAGCGGATGGGCCTCCCTGTTCCTGGTGTCAGTGATATACATCTTCTCCATCTCGGGTCTGGGCCTGATCATATCCAACTACTCCTCGTCCCTCCAGCAGGCGATGTTCCTGATATTCTTCTTCATCATCATCTTCCTGCTGATGAGCGGTATGTTCACCCCTGTGTCCAGTATGCCTATATGGGCCCAGGTGATAGCATACTCCAACCCTCTGACCTATTACACGGAGATAATGAGGTCAATTTACCTGAAGGGCAGCAGTCTCAATGACGTGCGCTTCCAGCTTTATGCCCTGGTGGGGTTCTTTGTGGTCCTGACCACTTGGGCCATCCTGAGTTACCGTAAGAGGAGCTAAACTTCCCGCTCAGAACGTGATCTTGTAGCTGAAGTTGGGAAGTATAGGCAGGAGTTCGAGCATCTTCCAATTCTCGGAAAGGGTGTCGTAATAGAGCATAAAGGGATTGAAGTTTAAAAATTTTATTTTTTTCTTTTTCCCACCACCTATGACAAAACTGATGCCGCCGTAAAGTTGTGAACGGGTCATTCCACGGGCGGCACTTAGCTGGTATCTGAGATTGAGTCTGAAGAAATACCAAAATTCTGCGCCTATGCGAATTTACAGGGCATAGGTGCACAGATTGTATGGGAAGACATACCAGTCAATATCATTGAAATATCCATCCCCCTCCATTTTGATGTTCGAATCAAAAGCAGGTGGAGCAGTGTAGATAGAAAGACCCATACCCAATCCCGCATCAGGAATCGCAGTACAACCTGCAGCAGTGCGGTTTGCATAAAATTCCCAAATATATAGCAGGCACCGTGACCTTTTATGGCTCGGCGAGGCGAAAGTCGTAGAGTTCGCAGAGGGATTCGCCTGGGGTGGAAGAGGTGAACACGAGATAGACGGGCTGTTTGCCCTTCAGACCCTTGAGATTGGAGAGAGTGACGCGGAGCCTGGTTATCGCCTGCGGCATATCCTCCTTCAGCAGGAGCTCGCCGGCCACGATGCCTCCCCTGTCCTTCCAGGGACTGCCGATGATAATCTCCACCTTCCCGTCCACCCCGAGAGGCTTCAGGTTAAAGGACGCGGAGGCAGACGACATCATCCCCAGTTCATCGAAATTGAAATACTTGTAGCCAACCACGGATCCTGCGGTATTGTTGATTACGGGGCAACTGTTCAGGACAAGGTCTGAGGGTGCATTATAGGGACTCCCCTGCCAGTAGGTGGGCTTCATATAAGAGCCGTAGTACCTCTTCTCGGGCCACTTCAGCTCATCTGAGGGCCTGGGATGGGTATAATAGCAGGCTATTCCCGCGGGGTATCTCCTGAAAGGATCAAGCCCGCCTGTGGCAAAGCCCTCCGAGGTATATTCCCCCTCGGAAATCTTCACATAACCGGACTTCCCCTCCTTGACCTCAATCTTGACGGGAGCCACCATCGCCTGACGGGCATACTCATTGGTGCCTGTCTGACGGTGATAGAACACATACCACTGCCCGTTTATCTCACAGATGCTGCCGTGGGTGTTGCCGGTGGGATTCGCCGTGGCTATTGGCTTGCCGTCCCTGTCCTTGCCTATTGCCCTCGCATCTATGATTGTGCCGCCGTACTTGTAGGGGCCCAGAGGGGCGTTGCTGTATGCGTAGGCAAGGGTATAGTTGCTGCCGGGCAGACCATTCTCCCCGTCCTTGGTCACACGGCTGTAGATGAACACATACTTGTCCTTGATTTTCCTGATGGAAGAGGCCTCAAAGAAACGGAACTCCCCATCCTCCCTGGAACTTGAAATCATAGGCGAAACCACTTTTGCACCCTCCTTGACCGTAGCCATCGTTTCGGGGTCGAGTTCCGCGGCATAACTGTGCTCAAAGCCCCAGTATCCATAGACACGCCCATCGTCATCCACGAACACCGCCGGATCGAACCTCAGGTCGCCGACAGTCTCACGCGGATTATCCTTGCTCCAGTTTATCACCTTGAAAGGGCCGTCCGGACGGTCGGACTTGGCGACCATACCATTGCGTCCCCACTCCTGGTTGTTCGGGTAGAGATAATACATTTTCCGCCCGTTCTCGACACGCACAGCCACATCGGGGGCATACAGCACATCCTTCAGGCCGGCGGGATGCACGAACTCGCCCCGCTCGTTCCTTTCAACTTCCAGGATGACACCGTCATAACGCCAGGCCGAAAGGTCCTCCACCGGGGCGGACCACACCACCTGCTCGCGGCCGCAATAGCCGTAAATCATAGAATCGTGCGAGCCATATACATAGACGCGGTACTTCCCTGGATTGTCAGGATCCTCGAACACATAGGGCTCCCCGTCCGGGATATGCTCCCACAAGGGCAGATAAGGATTCTGTGCTGAAGCGGCAAGGACCACCGCCATAAAGGCAATGGCAAAAAACAGCAGGCGTTTCATAACTACTTGACCTGGGCTTTGACACGGATATCACGGGAAGAGGACCCCACGCAAACGCTGAGGGAGGAGTCATCATCCTTCCAGGACTGGGAGGCGGCATCCCAATAGCGGAGATCATCGGTGTTGAAATCAAGTTCCACATCGGTTGTGGCACCGGCGGGAACGCTGACGCGCTTGAACGCTTTGAGTTCCTGTGCGGGCCATTCCACCCTGCCGCCCTCACGGGTGACATAGAGCTGAACCACCTCATCCGCATCCATTGCGCCGAGGTTCGCCACCCTGACACTCACCTTGACAATCTTGTTCTTCTTCTCGACCTTGAGGGTCTGATAATCAAAGTCCACATAGGAAAGACCGTGTCCGAAAGCATACATCGGAGCGATGTCCTTAGTGTCATACCAGCGGTATCCCACGAGCATTCCCTCCTTGTATTCGGCCTTGGGGTCCTCCACAAGACCTGCCTTGTCCTTGCCGGTGATATCATCACGGAACATATTGGTGAAGAGGTCGCCTCCGGCAACAGTGGTCGTGAAGGTGCCGAGAGCAATGGCAGGAGAATCCTCAAGTTTGCAGGGGAAGGTGAAGGGCAGTTTGCCTGAAGGGGCAATCTTGCCGAAGAGCACCTCGGCGAGGGCCGTGCCGCTCTCGAGTCCGTTCCACCAGCCCTGGACGATGGCTTTTGACACAGGCTCCGCGCTGCGAAGGTCCACAGGCGCTCCGCTGATGACCACCGTGACCACATTGGGGTTCACCTCGGCCACAGAAGCGAGGAGGGCATCCTGGGAATTGGGAAGCGTGATACTGGTGCGGTCGAAGCCCTCGGACTCCACCCACTTGCCGGTGCCTGCCACGAAAATCACGAGTTCCGCATCTTTGGCGGCCGCTATGGCCTCGTCTATCCTGGCCTGTGTTACCTTGGGGTTCTCCTTCACCTTGGGAATCCAAATGGGGCCTGTCTCGTTATAGCCCTTGGCATAGACAATTTCCACGCCCGCATTCTTGGCGAACTCCTGAATGCCTTGAAGAGGGGTAATCTCATAGGGGGGCTTGGCTCCGGCACCTATGCCGCCTGCAGCTGTGCTTGCCTCGGCGTGTGCGCCTATGATTGCAATCTTGCGGGCCTTCAGAGGCAGTAGGGCGCCCTCATTCTTGAGTAGCACAATGGACTTGCGGGCAACATCGAGGGCCGTCCGTCGGCTCTCGGGACGCGAAGCGACCTCCTTGTTGGCCTCAGACTCGGGAACGGCTTTGATTGCGAATCTCACGCGCAGGATTTCCCTGACCTTTTCATCAACTACTTTCTCTGAAATCTTGCCGGCCCTTACCGAATCGGCGAGGGCGGGACCGAGGTAGTTGTCGCCCGTCATCTGCACATTCAGGCCGCCGAGGGCAGCCCCCATAGTGCTGTGGGTGCCTCCCCAGTCGGAAACGGTGAAGCCCTTGAAGCCCCACTCGCCGCGCAGAATCTTATTGTTGAGAAGGTCGTTCTCTGAGCAGTATTTCCCAAGCACCTTGTTGTAGGCGGGCATAATCACCATCGCCCCGCCTTCACGCACGGCCGCCTCAAAGGGTTTGAGGTAAATCTCACGCATAGTGCGCTCATCCACAGTCACATCCACGCTGCCGCGGTTGGTTTCCTGGTTGTTGAGGGCAAAATGCTTCACGCAGGCGGCAGTGCCGGCATCCTGCATCCCCTTCACATACTCCACGGCAAGACGGCCGCTCAGGAAGGGGTCCTCGCTGAGGTATTCGTATGTGCGTCCGCAGAGGGGAAGGCGCTGTATGTTGATGGCCGGTCCAAGCATCACGTCCTTGCCGCGAAGCCGGGCCTCCGCACCGATTCCGTTGCCGTAGGCGTATGCCAGTTCGGGAGACCAGGTGGCCGCAAGGGCAGAGCCTGTGGGGAAATAGGTGGCATAGTCAGTCTCCCAGCCGAGCGGTCTGAAGCCCTCGCCCACTTCCTCACGAACGGAGAAGGGGCCGTCAGCATAGCGGATTTCCTGAATGCCCTGGGAAGGCACTCCCTCGGAAGACATAATGGTCTTGCTGTGGAGCATCAGTACCTTCTCGTCGAGGCTCATCTTCGAAATTATCTCAGAAATCTCTTTCTCGTGCTGAAGGAGTTGGTCCTGGGGCAGTTTGGACTGGCTCGAGCAGGACGCGGACAGGATGAAAAACGCCGCAAGGGCTAAGTTGGTCAAAGTGCGCATAAAAGTCGGGTATTTTGTGTGTTACATTTGTCGTTTGATGGATTCCTGGTGAATCAGGCGGTAGAGGCCGGAAATGAAGCCGGTGGAGACCCCGCGATCGGCTGCACGCGTCTCCACACGCGAAACCACCTGTTCCCAACGCTCGGGCTGGAAGACGGCAATGCCCTCGACAGACTTGATTTCCCCGATTTCCGAGGCAATGTCGAGGCGTTCGGAAATCAGGTCTATGATGGAATCGTCCAGCTGGTCTATCTGGGAACGCAGCATTTCTATCTTGTCGTTGGGCTGGGAGTCCTGTTTCCGGACCTTCAGTTTGCCCAAAAGTTCAGCCAGCTGTGCGACGGTAAGCTGCTGCGCGGCGTCGCTCAAGGCCCTGGCGGGATTGGGGTGCGTCTCTATCATCAGACCGTCAAAACCGAATTCCATTGCCTTGAGGGCAACCTCCGGCACGAGGGAGGCATCACCGCAGATATGGCTTGGATCGCAGATGAGCGGCATCCCGGGAATGACCCTGCGGATTTCAGCGGGAACCTGCCACATAGGCACATTGCGGTAACGCGAAGGGTGATATACGGAAAAGCCCCTGTGGATGCCGCCAAGTCGTGAGATACCGGCTCTGATGAAGCGCTCCAAAGCCCCTATCCATAACTCCGGATCGGGGTTAAGAGGGTTTTTCACCCACACGTCCACATCCTCCACTCCGCGCAGGACACTGCATATATCCTCCACCAGGAAAGGGTTGCCCGTGGTGCGTGCCCCGATCCAGAGGACATCCACACCGGCCTTAAGGGCCGCCTCCACGTGGCGGGTGGAAGCCACCTCCGTGGCCACTGACAGACCGCGGGAGTGTCCGGCCTCGACAAGCCAGGGAAGGGCCGGCTCCCCTATTCCCTCAAAGGCTCCGGGATGGGTGCGCGGCTTCCATACGCCTCCTCTCAGGCAGGAGACTCCAAGGCTTTTAAGCCCCTCCGCCACCGAAGCGATCTGCTCGGGTGACTCAACGCTGCAAGGGCCGGCAATTATCATTATTTCGCAATCATATGTTCGGGAAGATCCTTGCTCACAGCCCTCTTCCACTGCTCGCTGTAGCCGGGCTGGGTAAGGGTGGGTATGGTGGCTGATGTCTCTATGGTCTTGAAACTGCCGTCGGGATTCTGCTCCTTGACATTTCCATCCATAAACTTGACCATCAGAAAACGGTCCAGGTCCTTCCAGGTGTTGAGGAGTTCCCAGGATTTTTTGTTGCTGAAATCTGTCAGTATGGAGCGAACTTTGTCAATCTGCTTCTTGCCCGGATCGCTGCCCAGAATCTTGAGCGCCTGCTCCTCAAGCACCTTCACATCCTCGAGGCAGCCGTCCTCGTGGGCGAGAATCTTCTCCCTCACCACGGGAGCCACCCTGTCATAGAGCAGGTAGGCGAACTGGGCCACACGGTTGTTAATCCAGAACTGGGACGTCTCGGAATAGGTGATCATATTGCCGTTGCCTACCCTGATGGGCTGGGGCACCTCCTTCACATTGGTGTAAACGGGGGTCAGGGCGGAAGTGGCGGCATCATCCATACCTATCCACAGCACGCCTCCGAGCACATCCGGCAGCCAGCTGCGGCTCTGGCAGAGAATCCAGAAGCCCGTCTGCTGGGTGGCGATGGCCCTTTCGTTGAGATAGGACTTGCCCTCATACTGGAAATACATAGGGCGCCAGCGGTAAGGGGTGTGATGGCCGCCCGCTCCGGCGTCGGCCGTCATATCCATAGGAGTTCCCTCATAGTGGTCGCGCATAACATCGGCGAGGGCCCTGAAAGTCACGGGCTTGGTGGCCTTCACGTAAAGGGGCATCTTCTCCCCGTCAACATCAAGGCCCATAGCGAAATCGAGCCACTCGTCCGCCTTGCGGCCGTTGAAATTGCCGTCGGTAAGGATGTTGAACGCACTCCAGACACGGGCCTCGCAGGCACGCGCCCCGCTGAAATCGAGGGGGTTGTAGGCGTCACAGAAACTGAAATCCTTGTCCTCGCCGGCGAAATAGCCCTTTGTGCGGGCAAAATCCACCACATCCTCGCTGTAGAGCCAATTCTCCTTGTCAGCAAAATCTATATGATGAATGCGGGACTGGTTGGCGTGTGAGCAGATGTAGCCGTCGGGGATGCGTGCGGCCGCCCAGACTGCGCCCTTATAGCCCTCACCCTTGCCTATGATTTCCATTATCCAGGCCTCATTCTTGTCGGCAACGGAGAAACTCTCACCCGCAGAGGCATAGCCGTACTCATCCATAAGTGTGGCGATTGTCTCTATCGCCTCGCGGGCGCTTTTGGCCCTCTGGAGAGTGATGTATATAAGCGAACCGTAATCTATGCTTGCACCGCTCTGATGAGAGAGTTCCTCACGGCCTCCGAAAGTGGTTTCGGTAATGGTCACCTGATACTGGTTCATATTGCCCACCGTCTGATAGGTCTGGGGCACCTGGGCTATCTGTCCAATCCGCTTTCCCGAGTCCCACTCCACAATCTCCAGCCAGGTCTTGGGGGCGAACCTGCCGGCCGCGGAGAAATAGCACTCGCCGTAAAGCTGGTGGGAATCAGCGGAATAGGTCACCATCACCGAGCCGTCGGCAGAGGCTCCCTTGGTCACTATCACATTGGTGCAGGCCTCCATACGGGCGCTTGACAACAGGGCCGTCGCCAGCACGATAAGCAAAGTTTTTCCTTTCATATCAAATAATGTCTATTTTTGCCTGCGAAAATACTAATTTATATCCAATATGAAAAATGTCGCTCTGAAAATACTTTTCCCCTGTCTGATAGTCCTCGCTTCCTCTTTCGCGGCCTCCGCCCAGGAGCCCGAAAAACAGAAAAGCGCCGAAGAATACGCCTATGACGAGACCGAGCGCCTCAGGAAAATGCTGGATCTGGGTCCGAACCAGACCTTCTACGTGGATTCCATCCTGCAGCACGACTTCAAATGTATGATGGATGAACTCAAGAAGCACCAGGAGGCCGGCGTGCAGGACATAAACATCTACAACAAGGTGCGCAAGGACTGGTATGAAAAAATCGAGGCCGCCTATGAAAAGATATTCACAGACGACCAGATGTATGAGTACCGCCTTTCAAGGGGTCAGGTCAAGAAAGATAAAGCCCGCTCGAAGGCCATTGCAGAGCGCAAGAAACAGGCTCGCAAGGAAGCGAAGCTTGAAGGGGAATTCTGAAAACCTACAGTTTCTTGAGGGAAGAGGCTCCGGTGACCGACTCGACTTTGAGGCGCAGACCGGGAGTATCCTTGTAGCGCAGGGTCGATGCCCCGCTGATTTCAACTTTGAGGTTTTCCTCGGGCATGACCTTGGCGGAACTGGCCCCGGAGAGTTTGGCCTCCACCTCTTCGGCCTGAAGATTTTCCGCGCTGACGCTTGATGCTCCGGCAACTTTCAAATCAAACTCTTCGCAGCCTCCTGTCAGTTTCGCCTTTGAGGCGCCGCTGACTTCCGCGTCTATCTTGTTCGTGTTCTCCACGCTGATCTCAGCATCCGATGCGCCGGAAACATTCAGTTCCAGGTCATACACATCGGCCTTGCACTTGATTTTGGACGCGCCCGAGATTTCCATTTCAATCTTGTCCCCTTCGAACGCTATGTCCGTGAGTTTGGAGGCACCGCTGATTCTCATCTCAGCATCCTTCACTTTGAGGGTCCCGCCGCCCGCCTTGACCTTGGCACAACCGCTGAGTTTCAGAAGATGGATTTCCGGCATACAGATGACAGCCTCCATCACTTTGATATTGTTGACTGTCCCCTTAATACCGATTTCGACCATCTCGCCCGTCTGCCTCACTACCACCTGGTCGAGGTACTTGTCGTCCACCCTGATGGTGACAGAAGGGGTATCGGAAGGCACTATTTCGACATCAAAGGGTTTTTCCACGGAAAGTTTGTCGAAATACTCAAGTGAGTACTGTTTTGATGTCTGGGCGAAAATCCCTGTCGAGAGGATTCCCAGAGCCAGAATAACAAAGGCACGTTTCATATTTTATTTGGAATTTGATTCTTTTCTGAACGACTCCTCTACCAGGAGGCGAAGCTCGCTGATGCTGTTTATGGGCTTCATCTCCCCATTCTCCACATAATGTATGGAGCCTGTCTCCTCGGAAACCACAATGACCGTGGCATCCGTATCTAGGGTTATGCTCACGGCAGCCCTGTGGCGCAGTCCGAACTGGGCGGGGATATCGGGGTTTTCGATAATGGGGATGGTGCAGCGTGAGGCTATGATTTTGTCCTCGTCTATCACCACGGCCCCGTCGTGGAGGGGAGAATTCTTGAAAAAGAGGTTTTCTATCAGGCGCCTCTTTATTATGGCGTCGATGACATCCCCTGTCCGGGTGACGAATTCGAGGGAGTTGCTGTGCTTTATCACTATCAGGGCGCCTGTCTTGGACTTGGCCATAGCGTCACAGGCCAGCATCAGTTCGTCAAGGGCCTCGTTGCCCAAACCCTGGCTGGTAGTGCTTCCGAAAAGGGCCTTCCCCAATCTTGTCTCCCTCCAATAACGGTTCCCCTTGTTGCCCATCTGCTGCATAAAACGCCTGAGTTCAGGCTGGTAGATGACAAGCAGGGTTATGACACCCACCTCGAGCAGGCCGCCGAGCAGGGTGTTGGTAAGCCCCATACGCAAGGCGCCGGAAAGGCTCCAAAGGATGTAATAAGCCACGATTATCAGGAACACGTTGAATGCGTTCGTACGGCGCATTATCTTGAATCCCTGATAGATAATGAATGCCACCACGAGGATGTCAAGCACATCTATGACCGATATTTCTATAAAATCGAACATCAGGGGGCAAAGATAAGAAGCCGTTCTGAAAATTCCTATTACATTTGCAGTGTGTTGATGGATTTGTTATACCCGAGAGAGTGCTGCGTATGCGGCTGTGTGCTGGAGAGTGATGAAAGATTCCTCTGTCAGGACTGCCTCTGTGACCTGCCCCGGACCTTCTTCTGGACCTGGAGGGACAACCCCTCCGAACAAATCCTCTGGGCACGCAGTTATTTCCGGGAGGTGGTTTCGCTTTTCTATTACAGCGAAGACAACGACTACTGCCACCTTATCCACGAAATCAAATACCACGGCAACCCCCCCCTCGCCCGGTATCTCGGATATATGCTCGGCCGCCTGATGGTCGAAGGCGGAAGCGACGGTGACATCGACATTCTCGTCCCTGTTCCCCTCCATTGGCGCAAACAATGGAAAAGGGGCTACAACCAGTCATATCACATCTGCTGCGGTCTGAAGAAGGGCCTCGAAGAGGCAAGGGCGGAACGTGGCAGGCCGGGCGAAATCAGAATCGAGACGAAACTCCTGCGCAGAATCCGTTACGCGGAATCCCAGACCACAAAAAGTATGGAGGAAAAGTGGGACAATGTGAAGGACGCATATGTCCTGAATCCCCACAGGGCGAAAAAACTCGGCCCCGGCCACCATATCCTGATTGTGGATGATGTACTCACATCAGGGGCGACGGCCGAGGCCTGTTACAAGGTGCTTGGAGGGCATTTCCGAGACTTGAGTTACGGAGCCCTGTGTTCAGTCGGAAACTAAAGCCACCACTTCCCGTCGGAGGGCTCCGCCGCTTCGATTTCAGCGGCCTTCTGCTCCCCGACCACAAGAGGAAGGGACACGAAGAAGTTCTCGCCGAGCAGGGTCTCAAGGTCCTTGATGCTCATCGCGAATGACTTCCACTCGTAGGGCTGCCCGTAGTCGGTGCGATGCTCGAAATAGAAGCCCATTGCGAAGTAGTCACCCCACTTTGAGCCCCGCTTGTAACCGAGCAAGGCCTTGTAGTAGCCCTTGGGAATGAGAGTCCCGTTATTGCGGGCCGTCACTCCCTGCACATCGCAGCCTGTCACCACATACAGAGTGTCGCAGGAAGAAGCCCAAACACGCACCGACTGCTCGAATTCATTCCAGATTTCCTGATTGAAGACGGCCTTCTGGGGAGTCATGTTGCTGTAATAGAAGGTCTGGTCATTGGCCTGGGTGCAGCACAGGCGGTCGGCGGAGGGTATTTGGTGTCCCCTGTCGTAACCGCTGAATTTCGATGCCTGCTCACTTTCGGGAATCTGAGGGTCGTATGCCCAGTTGTCACCCCTGCTGACATTCTTCATCGTATAGAGGCCGCACAGAGGATATGCCACCCAATGGGCAAGATGGGCGTCCGAATCCCAGCCGTAGGCGTAATTTCGTATCATACGCCCGCTGTAGAAGAACGATTGGGAATGCAGGACCAGCCCGTCCGCAATTTCGGGCATCTCCAGGAGACAATTCACCTTGGGGTCTTCCTCGGGGGGAAGAGTCTGTTTACAGGAAACAGACAACAGCGCCGCGCACAGGGCGGCAAGCCACAAAAATCTTTTCATATCAGAACAGATAGCCCACATTCACATAGAAGGCTCCGTTGCCGTCCTGCTTGTATATGGGGTTGGTCTTGGGTACCATATTGGAAATCGGCATGCCGTACTCGACAGCAAGGATGAAGTTCTCGTTCATTATGAAACGGAAACCTGCGCCGATGGAAGCGTGGGGAAGGTCTTTCCCCTTGAGGGGAGCCGAATCCATATACTTGATGTATGCCTCCTGCTGGGCTATGGTGAGAACCTTTCCTCCCTTGCCGGGGGTCATATCATAATTGCGGGTGGCCCAGGTACCATCACAGAAGGCGCTCAGGCCGAGGGCGATGTTCTGGCGGGCGACCTTGAACTTCACAAAGCGTGAGCGGAACTCCACATTCCAGGTCAGGGCGTCCAAAGCCTCCACCCTCGAACGCATAATACCGCGGACTGTGCGGTAGCCGCCGAAGGCCTCGTAGTCGAAGGACTCGCCGACCATAGTCATATAGGGCAGCATGTAATAAGGCACTTTGGAGCCGAAGGAACCGATGTAATTGATGCGGTAGGCGAAGGTAAACCAGTCATCCTTCACAAGGGTCACATAATGGCGGAAGGTGAGCGAATAGCGGTAGTATGAGTTCTTGCTTATGCCGGGGAAGGCAAGGATGGCGTGGCCTTCGGCCCAGATGCCCTTGCTCGGGGCAGCCCTCTTGTTGCGTGTGTCGTAGAGGATGCCTAGGCGGATCTCAGTGTTGAAGCCTCCGTAAAGCTCGTCTTCGGGAATGACTCCCCAGTCGCGAAAGTTCTCCCAGAGGGTGGGCTGGTTGAACAAGGGATCCACAGGCTGCGTAGGGTCGTATGAAGGGAACATGTCATATTCCTTCTTTCCCTTGTTGATGCTGGCGCGGTCTATTGCGGTGATGTTGAAGTAGTTGAAGTGCAGTCCTGCCTCCCAGAAGAGTTTCTTGTTCCAGATGTTGCCCACAAAGTCGCAGGATAACAACAGTTGGTCGCGGTGGTGTTTGTAGAAGGGGGAGAAGCTGTATTTCGAAGGATCCTCGGGATCGGCCTTCACGGCCATACGCTCCCAGTCATAATTGGCCTGGTAGCCTCCGAAACCGAAAAAGTCGTATGCCTTGTCACGTGCATATATGGCAGATGCCGACACGCGCACATTGGGAATGGAGAAGTAGTTCTCGTATGTCAATTTGAAGAGCATCGAGCCCTTGAAATAGTAGGACCCTTCTGCATACCACTTCTGGCGGGGGTTGGGATATGTGCTGCCGTCACCGAAGTCGTAGAGGTTGATCAGCGCTCCCAACTGCAGGCCCTTGTCCGCATCGAAGGCGATGATGGGGAAGGGGCCGACGTTCAGGCCGGTCTTGATGATTTCGCCCTTTTCGTTGTATTGGACGGGCTTCTTGTTCTTCTTTTTCTTGGCGGAAGTGGTGTCAGCTGCAGCCGCCGCGTCTGCAAGCGGAGCGGAAACCTGCATCTGCTGTCCCGCTGCGGGGAAGGCCATTGCAGCCGCCAATAAGATGATAGCGATTTTTTTCATATCAGGTTTTAGTCTATTTTACTGCGTCTGAAGAGGCTGGCCACGGTAAGGCCGGAGATGATGTGCCAGATGCCCCACCAGGCCGTCACGAAAAGCATTCCTCCGTAGATGTCGTGCCAGGGAACCTCAGGGAAGATGGCTGGGTTGAGCAGGAGCATGAGTCCAAGGCCGGAGTTTTGGATACCAACCTCTATGGTCATTGAGCGGCGGTCCTGAACTGGAACCTTTGCCAGGGTTCCGCCCAAAAAGCCCGTAGCAAGGGCGCAGGCGTTGTGGATGAGCACAATGATGAATATGAAGATTATGTAGTCCACAAACTGCTGCCAGTTGGAAGAGAACATCACAATCACCATTGCGGCGAACACCAGGAGAGAAAATACGGAGAAGGGTTTCTTGATTTTCTCCGTCACCTTGGGACAGTAGTGCGCGAAAAGCATACCGAGAACGATGGGAATGCCAAGCAGAAGCAGCACCTGCTCGAACATATCCATAAAGGGAATCACCAGTTCCGGCACTTCCGTAAGTCCCGTGGCCTGCAGGGGCAGCACCTTCAGGCAGAGATTACCCCAGATCCAGAAGTTGAAAGGGGTTATTACGGGGGCCGTGATGGTGCTGACGGCTGTCATGCTGACGGAGAGTTCCACATTGCCCTTGCTGAGCGAGGACATAAAGTTGGAAATGTTCCCTCCGGGACAGCATGCCACAAGCACCATACCCAGGGCCACCATAGGGGTGAGCGCACCCCGCAGCAGCCAGACAAGAGCGAAAGTCACGGCAGGCAGCGCCACCCATTGCATACAAAGGCCCACTATTATGGATTTGGGATTTGTAAACACCTTCTTGAAGGTGCTCAAATGGATGTTCAGAGCTACTCCGAACATTATCAATGCCAGGATGTAACTGATGAAGGAGGTCTCTCCAAGTGCCAGTTCCACCGTGTCAAGTCCTGACAACTGCGCTCTTATCTGGTCAAACATGCTGAAGGTATTTTAAAATGTGTTACTCGCGGATAGCCTTGATGCCGGGAAGTTCAATGCCTTCAAGGTACTCGAGCATTGCACCGCCGCCGGTGGAAACGTAGCTGACCTTGTCAGCGCAGCCCATCTGTGTAACGGCAGCAACGGAGTCTCCACCGCCTACGAGGGTGAAGGCGCCCTTTGATGTGGCCTCGACGAGGGTCTTGGCGATATCGTTGGTACCAACGGCAAACTTGGGCATCTCGAATGCTCCGACGGGGCCGTTCCAAAGGATGGTCTTGGACTCGAGCAGCACCTTGCGCATATCCTCGATTGAAGAGGGGGCTGCGTCGAGGCCTTCCCAACCCTCGGGGATGGCATTGGTGGCGCAGATTTTGGTGTTGGCATCGTTGCTGAAACTGTCGGCAATCACAACCTCCTTGGGGAAATGCAGTTTGACGCCTTTCTCCTCGGCTTTCTTGAGGATATTGAGAGCCACATCGATCTGGTCGGGCTCGCAGATAGAATTGCCGACTGTGCCGCCCAGGGCCTTTGCGAAGGTATAAACCATACCGCCGCCGATAATCATATTGTCAACGAGGTCGAGAAGGTGCTCGATGATGCCGATTTTTGAAGATACCTTGGCACCGCCGATGATGGCTGTGAGGGGACGTGCGGGATTTCCGAGAACCTGATCGATGGCCTTGATTTCACCTTCCATCACATAACCGAACATTTTGTCATTGGGAAAATATTTGGCGATGAGGGCTGTGGAAGCGTGGGCGCGGTGTGCGGTTCCGAACGCGTCGTTGATGTAGCAGTCAGCGTAGCTTGCAAGGGTCTTCACGAACTCTTTCTGGCTCTCCTTCACGGCAGCCTTGGCGGCCTTCTTCTCCTCATCGGTGGCATCCTCTGCCAGTCCTCTGGGCTTGCCTTCCTCTTCAGCATAGAAACGGAGGTTCTCAAGAAGCAGAACCTCGCCGCTCTTGAGGGCGGCAGCCTGCTCTGAAGCCTTCTGGCAGTCATCCGCGAACTGAACCTTCACACCGAGGAGCTCCTCCACGCGGTAGATGATGTGTTTCAATGAAAACTTACCTGTCACACCCTTGGGACGGCCGAGGTGGGACATAACGATCAGCGCACCGCCGCCGGCGAGCACCTTTTTGAGAGTGGGAATGGCAGCCCTGATGCGGGTGTCATCAGTGATGCGGAAATTTTCATCCAAGGGAACGTTGAAATCGACTCTGACAATAGCTTTCTTGCCAGTAAAGTCATAGGTAGAAATGTTTTGCATTGTATTTTGAGTTATTTATGGTTTCGCAAACGCGCAAATGTAATAAAAATATGTGAATGGTTTACCCATTGACCTGGACTTTGATACCCGAGGTCTCGAGAGGCTCCGCTATCTGACGCATACGTTCCACGGAGACTTTCTTCAGACCCGACACCGGCGTTTCACGGTCAATCGTGTAAATCATCACCTCCCGCGGGCGGAGTTCAAGCACGGTTTTCTGCCATTGGGAGGCAAGGGCCTCGCAAGAGTTGTCAAAGTCCATACCCTCAATGCTGCCCTTCAGGAACATAGTCTGAAGCACATATCCGAAGTCCAGAGAGCGCAGCTGTTCCACTATACGCTCAGGCGTGATGCCGGATGCCGGGCGGTTCAGGGCCGCAAACAGAGCATCGTCAAGCGTGTCGAGTTTCAGGATGGGGTTATCGACCTTTGCAAGGGCGCGGCGGACGGAAGCCTTGTGCAGCTGGGTGGCGTTCGAAAACACACTCACCACCGCGGCAGGAAAATACTTCCCGCGAAGTTCGAGAGTGAGGTCGATGATGCCTTCGAAATCAGGGTGGAGGCTGGGCTCGCCGTTTCCCGTGAAGGAGATGGAGTCCACCGCCGTCCCATCTTCGTGCAGCGCGGCGAAGCGTGTCCGCATAGCAGTCCCGACCGTGGCAAAATCGGGAAGCCTCAGGCTCTTGGCCTGTTCCCCCTTCGGATTCAGCCCGCACTCGCAATAGATGCAGTCGAAGGAACACACCTTGCCCGCTGAGGGGGAGATGTTGATGCCGAGCGAACTCCCCACCCTGCGGCTGATGATGGGGCCGAACACAATGTCTGACCAGAGGAAGGTCGCCATATTATCTGACTTCAGGCACCACGGCGAAAATCTCGAGCGGATCGGGGCCGTCGTTGATCAGGGTGTGGCTGAGTCCGTTACCGCAGTAATGGACATCACCGGGCATAAGGATTTCCTCGCTTGAGTTGCAGATGCAGCGCCCCCTGCCGGAGAGGATGAGAATCACCTCAAGACTGGTCTCGTGAGTGTGCAGGCCTATCGAGGCCCCCTGGGGCACCACAGCCTTCATAATGCGGCATTTGCCGTCAAAGAACATTCGGGCGTCGATGCTTTTCTCACCGCCCTTGAAAGCAGGCATATTCACCTGCTCGATTTTGCTGTAATCAATTTTCATACGGGTCTCTTAAAATATGATATCTGTCTTTTTGCATAATGGCGGGTGTGGAGTTTGATGGCGTCAACAGCCTCTTCGAGCGAACATTTGCCGTCGAAATGCTCAAACAACTCCTTGTAGCCCACGGTCTGGAGCGCTGTCTTGTCGCGATACGGCAGCAGAGCCCTCGCCTCCTCGAGCAGACCGGCATCCATCATCAAATCCACCCTGCGGTCTATGCGGGCATAAAGTTCGTCCCGCGGCATCTCCAGCACCTTCCTTTCGATTGTAAAATTTCTTTTCCCCTGCGGTGAACTTTTGTAGGAGGAGAACTTCCTGCCAGTGCCTATGGTCACCTCCAGGGCACGCACCACCCGCTTCCAGTTGTTCACGTCTATACTCGCGTAACTCTCGGGGTCCAGTCGCTGCAACTCCATCTGCATCACCTCAATGCCCTCCTTTTGGGCCCTATCATTGAGTTCGCGGCGAAGTTTCAGGTCGGCCTCGGGGAAATCGTCCAGACCGCGGCAGACTGCATCGGCGTACAGCCCGGAGCCGCCCACCATCACGAGGCTGTCGTGGCTTTTGAACAGCTCGTCGAGAAGGGCCAGGGCCTCAAGTTCGTATTTGCCCGCCGAATAGAGGGGGCCGAAAATGGAATGGGAGTGTATGAAATAATGTTTGACCAGGGCGAGCTGCGCTGGAGAAGGCACGGCAGTGCCTATGGTCATTTCCTTGTAAATCTGCCGCGAGTCGCAAGAAATCACCGGCGACCCGAGTTTTAGGGCAAGGTCAATGGCATAGTCGGTCTTGCCCACCGCTGTCGGCCCGAGTATCAGTATCAGTCTGGGCCCTGACATCCGTTATTTCCCCCAAAGGTTTTCGGGATAGACCCCGGCATCCACGAGGGCGCGAATCTTGGCGACGACATCCGGCTTGTCCTCCTTATAGGTCACACCGAACCATTTCGCAGCGCTGCTGAGCACCTTCATCGAAGCCTTGCCCTCGCTGATAAGGCTGTTGACGGCAAGAGGGATGAAGAACTCGGCCTTGGGATTCGCGAGGTTGGCGGGATCGGAAAGGAAGACCTTGAAGAGGCGCTCCGACTCCGCGAAGTAGTCGGGGGTGAAGCCGAAGAGATTCATAGAAACTATGCAGTCCTCGCTGATGGGATGCAGGCCTTCCTCGTCCTTATATGTCACCTCGCCGGCCTCACGGCTCTTTCCGCAGGCGCAGGCCCAGGGGCCCTTCTGACGCTCTATGCCGAGGCGTTCCACCATACCCGTAAGGTTGCCTCCGGCATCCACGCTGCACTCGCCGCGGGACACGGAACCGAAATCCGAGAGGGTGTTCTTGAGATAATAGCCGCACATTGAATAGGCACCCTTTTTTCCCTCCACGCTCCTGAGATAGTCGCCGAGCACCTGATAGCCTTCGTGTCCGTAGAAATCGTCGGAGTTTATCACGGCGAAGGGGGTGTCCACCACGGGGGCCGCCATCATCACAGCGTGATTCGTTCCCCAGGGCTTAACGCGGCCTTCAGGCACAGTGAAGCCTTCGGGAAGGTAGTCCAGTTCCTGGAACACGAACTCCACCTCAATCTTCCCGCCGAAACGCTCAGCGGAGAAGACCTCCTTGAACTCCTTTTCGAAAAGGTGGCGGATGACGAAAACCACCTTGCCGAAGCCGGCCCTGATGGCATCGTATATCGAATAGTCTATGATTGCCTCGCCGCAAGGGCCGACGGCATCCATTTGTTTGAGTGAACCGTAGCGCGAACCCATTCCGGCCGCGAGGACTACCAGTGTCGGTTTCATTGTATCAGGAATTTATTTTTTGGGGATATGTTTGTACTTGAAGAGGAAGGTGAAGAGAAGCAGCACCACAAGGGCATAGGCCGCAAAGATGAACCACGCCGTGCTCCAGCCGCTCTGGAGGGCCGCGGCGTTGGCCTCGCTCAGGAAGCCGTTGGCCTCAAGGGGCAGGTCGGCGGGCACTTTGGCATTCACGACAGCCTGGGCTATTTTGGTGCCGATGGCGGCGCCGAGACCGTTCGACATCAGCATCAGCAGACCCTGGGCGCTTGAACGGATGGACTCGTCAGTGTTTTCGTTGACAAAGAGGGAACCGGAGATATTGAAGAAATCGAAGGCCACGCCATAGACTATCATTGAGAGCAGGAGCAGCCAAACTCCGGAGCCGGGGTTGCCCACTGCGAAGAGTCCGAACCTGAAGACCCAGGCAAGCATCGCCAGCATCATCACCCTCTTGATGCCCCACTTCCTCAGGCAGAAGGGTATCAGCAGTATGCAGAGGGTTTCGGAAATCTGCGAGATGGAGATGAGGATGTTGGAGTATTTCACGCCGAGGCTACCCGCATATTCGGCAATCTGTCCAAAAGAGGAGATGAAGGGGTTGGCAAAGCCGTTGGTCACCTGCAGGGCCATACCGAGCAACATCGAGAAGATGAAGAAGAGGGCCATCCTGTAATCCTTGAAGAGGGTGAAAGCCTTGAGGCCGAGAGCATCCACAAAGGATTTGGAGGAGCCTTTCGATACGGGGCAGGCGGGCATTGTGAAGGCGTAGAAGCCGAGAACCACTCCGAGAAGGCCGGAGAAGGCATACTGCATAGGTGTGTTCTGAAAGGAGGCTGTGGCGTTGACGGCCCACTCAAGCCCGAACCAGTCCACGCGCAGGATGTTCACAGTCCACATCGAAAGAATGAAGCCGACCGTTCCCCAGACGCGGATGGGAGGGAAACTCTTGACCGTATCCATCCCCGCAGACTCGAGGGCCGTATAAGACACTGAATAAGAGAGTGCTATGGTCGGCATATAGAACATTATGGCGAGTGTGTAGAGGGCGAACACGATGCCCGGACTGGCATCCGCGCCAAATTTCATTCCATAGACGCCGGTAGCAATCATAGCCATGGCGGAAATCAGGTGGCAGATGCCATATACCTTCTGGGCCTGCACCCATCTGTCCGCTATAATGCCGATAAGGGCCGGCATAAAGCAGGAAATCACGCCCTGAATCGCGTAGTAGTTGCCAATGTTCGCGCCCATCCCAACCGAGGAGAGATAGACTCCCTGGCTGGTCAGATAGGCCCCCCAGATGGCGAACTGGAGGAAATTGATTGCTATAAGCTTGAGTTTCATAGTTTGAATGGAATTTCGGGAGGCAAAAGTAAGGATTTTATGTGAATTTAAAAACTGAGCAGGGCCTCCAACTCCTTGCGGAGATTATCGACACCGGTGAAGCGGATGCCGTGGAGCCCCACAGACCTCGCCCCCTCCACATTGGCGGGATTGTCATCTATGAACACGGATTCCTGAGCCTTGATGCCGAAACGCTCGAGCAGGACCCTGAAGATGCGCGGGTCGGGCTTGACAAGCCTTTCCTCGCCGGAAACGATTTTCCCGTCCAGCATCCCGAGGACCTCGTAATTGTCAAAAATGGTGTACAAGGTCTCTGCAGACCAGTTGGTCAATCCATACACGGGATAAGACCTTCTCTTGAGTTCCGCAACATACTCCGTCATTCCCGGAATGGCTTTTCCCATCATCTTCCTCCACTGCCCGAAGTACATCCTGATTTCCTTCTCCCACTCGGGGTGCTGCGCCACGAGCGCTTCCGTAGCCTCGGCCATCGGCCAGCCGCAGTCCACCTTCGTGTTCCATTCCATAGTGCAGATGTTCTCCAGAAACCAACTCGTCTTGTCACTATCTCCGAAGTACGGGTCAAAGAGGTAGTGCGGATTCCAGTCCACCAGCACCCCTCCGAAATCGAAAATGATGTTCCTGATCATCTGTACGACTTTTCTATAAGTTTGACTTCATCCTTCACATCGGTCCCGGCTGTCGTGAGCATAGCTCCCATTATCGCGGCGTTTATGCCCGCATACAGAGCCTTCTCGAAGAATGACAGGTTAAGGGAAGAGCGCCCTCCGGCAAGCCTGAGGTAGGCACGGGGATTTATGAACCGGAACAACGCTATCGTGACGAGTATCTCCTCCTCAGTCAAGGGGGCCTGCCCTGCCAGAGGGGTGCCCTTTATGGGGTGGAGTATATTGATGGGGATGGAAGCCACATTGAGGTCTCTGAGTTCGAAGGCGAGTTCCAGCCTCTGCTCCATAGTCTCGCCCATACCGATTATCCCGCCGCTGCAGACCTCCAGGCCTGCTTCCGCGGCCGCACGCAGAGTTTCCAGTTTCTGCTGCTGGGTGTGGGTGGTGCAGAGTTTCCCGAAATACGAGGCCGATGTTTCCAGATTGCAGTGATAGCGGCTGATTCCGCTTTGCTTCAAGGCGGACAGTTCCTCCCTGTCAAGCAGCCCCAGCGAAGCGCAGAGGGAGATGCCTGTTTTCCTTTTCAGCGATTCGGACATGGAGCATATCCGCTCGAGTTCCCTCCTGGTCGGCTTCCTGCCGCTGGTCACGATGGAAAATCTCTTGAAACCGGCAGCCTCACTTTCCCGGGCAGATTCCACGCACTTCTCTTCGGAAATCAGCCCATACACGCTGACATTCGTCCTGTGGTGGGCGGACTGGGCGCACCAGCTGCAGTTCTCCGGACACAAGCCCGACTTTGCGTTCACGATGGAACACATATCGAAGTCCCTGCCCGCCATCTTTTCCGTAATGCAATGGGACGCCTCAAAAAGCGCAGCCCCGGCCTCCTTATCGTCTTCAACAACAGCCGCCAGACGCCCCGCCTCCTCGGGAGAAATCACCCCTCCCGCAAGCACCTTGTCCCTCAATTCATCAATATTAACCGCATTTTTCATAGCCCCAAAGGTAGAATATTTTTGCAGAATACGCGGTTTCTATATCACTTGCCCGCCGTAACGGCCGCCGCCGGGGCCAAGTTCGATGAGGTGGTCAACGGAGCGGAGAACATCCTCGTTGTGCTCGATGATGATGACGGTGTTGCCCTGGTCCACGAGGTGGGAAAGGACTTCGAGGAGGACGCGGATGTCGTCCGTGTGGAGGCCGGTGGTGGGCTCGTCGAGGATGAAGAGGGTGTGGCCGGTGGCGCTGCGGGAGAGTTCGGCCGCGAGTTTGACGCGCTGATTCTCACCGCCGCTGAGCGTGAGCGAACTCTGCCCAAGCCTGATGTAGCCGAGGCCCACGTCCTTGAGCGAACGCAGTTTGCCGGCGATCGAGGGCACGCTGTCAAAAAAGTCCACGGCCTCGCTGATGGTCATATCCAGCACCTCGCTGATATTCTTGCCCTTGTAGCGCACTGAGAGCACATCCGGTTTGAAGCGCTTGCCGCCGCACTCCTTGCAGCAGACCTGCACGCTCGGCAGGAAGTTCATCTCAATAATCTCCACCCCGGCGCCCTTGCAGACCTCGCAACGGCCGCCCTTCACATTGAATGAAAAAATGTTGGACTTCAAGCCGCGTATCTTGGCATCCGGAGTCTGCTCGAAAAGTTGCCTGATGGGGGTCAGCACGCCCGTATAAGTAGCGGGATTGGACCTGGGGGAACGTCCGATGGGGGACTGATCGACCACCACGAGCTTGTCTATATGTTCGAGGCCCTCAATCGAATCGTAGGGAAGAGGGTCCTGAAGCGAACGGTAAAGTTTCTTCGAAATGATGGGCATCAGGGTGTCCGCGATGAGCGAAGATTTTCCGGAACCGCTCACGCCACACACGCCGATGAAGGTGCCGAGGGGAAAACTCACCGTCACATTCTTGAGATTGTGCCCCCTCGCCCCGCGAAGCACGAGACTGTGCCCGCTGCCCTGACGGATCTGCTTGGGCGGCTCGATTTTCTTGTCGCCCAGGAGGTACTGGGCCGTCAGCGAAGTCTCACGCACGGACGCTATCCCCTCCAGAGGGCCGCTGTAAAGCACCTTGCCCCCGTGTTCGCCCGCCCCAGGACCGAGGTCTACAATCCAGTCGGCCGCCTTCATCATCGCCTCATCGTGTTCGACCACCATCACGGAATTTCCCTCGTCGCGCAGCCGCTGGAGAGAGGCAATCAGCTTGAGATTGTCGCTCGCGTGCAGGCCGATGCTGGGCTCATCGAGAATATAGAGCACATTCACAAGTTTGGAACCTATCTGCGTGGCAAGGCGGATGCGCTGGCTCTCGCCGCCGCTGAGCGAACGGGTGGGTCGGTCGAGCGAAAGGTAGCCAAGTCCCACATCGACCAGGAAGCCGATACGTTCCTCCAGTTCCTTGAGTATGTCGTGGCCTATGTTCCGTTCCTTTTCGCTCAGGCGGGAAGGCAGCTGATGCACCCACTCGAGCAGGTCCACCACGTCCATAGCGCAGAGCTGGGCGATGTCGAAACCGTCAATTTTGAAACATAGGGCATCCTGATTGAGCCTGCTGCCGTGGCAGACGGGGCAGACATTCTCTACGGCATAGCGTTCCTTGCGGTCGAAGGATTCGTCGCTCTCCTGCGAATGATGCTCCAGTTTCGAGAGTATGCCGGGGAAAGTCACCATCTCCGAAAGGCCGGCATAGGTATTTACCCTGATGAGGTCTTCGCTGCCGTACATAAGCAGGGAAATGGTCTCGTCGCTGAGGGTGGATATGGGGTCGAAGAGGGAAAACTCATTCTTGGCGGCAAGGGCCTCGAGCATCGCGAACATATTGTTGTCCTTCTTGGGGCCTATGGGCGCAATGCCTCCCTGCGCTATCGAGAGCGAGGGATTGGGGATAATCTTCTCCATATCCACCTGGGAAATCACCCCGAGCCCCTTGCAATGTGGGCAGGCGCCCTGGGGGGAATTGAAAGAAAAAGTATGGGGGGCCGGCTCGGGCAGGGAAATGCCGGTGTCGGGGCAGATGAAATGTTTGCTGAAATGGGCCGTGGAGCCATCTTCCGCATCCAGAATGGAAAGGGAGCCCTTGCCGTAATTGAGGGCGAGGGTCACGGCATCCCTCACCCGCTTCGCGTCATCGCCCGAGGGCACGAGACGGTCCACCACCAGGTCGATGAAATGGGCCTTGTAGCGGTCCACGCCGCCGGCCACATCCGTGATATCGACTATGTTGCCGTCTATCCGCATCTTGCTGTAACCGCGGCGCATCATACTCTCGAACAGCTCGCGGTAATGCCCCTTGCGCCCCTTCACCAGGGGGGCGAGCACCACACAGCGGCGGGAGGCATACTTGCTGATGACAAGGTCCACAATCTGCGCATCGGTGTAACGCACCATCTCCGCCCCCGTCGCCGGGCTGTAGCCTTTGGCTATGCGGGAAAACAGCAGGCGCAGGAAGTCCGCGATTTCGGTCACGGTGCCCACGGTCGATCTGGGGTTGCGGTTGGTTGCCTTCTGCTCTATGGCAATGGTCGGGCTAAGACCCGTAATGCTCTCTATGGAAGGGCGTTCCATCACACCTATATAGTGACGCGCATAGGCCGACAGGGTATCCATATAACGCCTTTGGGCCTCCGCGAAGATGGTGTCGAAGGCCAAGGACGACTTTCCGGACCCGCTGAGTCCCGTCACAACTACCAAAGCGTGACGCGGAATCTTCAGCGACACCTGCTTGAGGTTGTGAACGCTCGCGTTGGTGATTTCAATGAAATCCATACAGGAAGGGATTGTTCTGTTCGTATGCGATGCTCGTCACCGGACCGTGTCCGGGAAGCACATCATAATCCCCCGGAAGAGTCAGCAACTTTTCCGAAATCGATGCCCTCAGCTTGTCCAGGTCCCCGCCGAGCAGGTCCGTACGCCCTATGCTGTCGCGGAAAAGTGTATCGCCACTGAGAACAACACCCTCAGACTCTATCAGATAGCATACTCCCCCCTTCGTATGGCCGGGGGTTGCGAGCACCTTAATCTTCAAATCCCCGATTTCTATGGTCTGCCCGTCTGAAACGGGAGTGAAATCCTGATGGCTCCACTCGTATCTGTAGCCGAACTGCGGACAGGCCTGGATATTGAAGGCTATCTGCTCCCTGTCTGCGGCGGACATATAGAGGGGAATGTTCCAGCGCTTCAGGCACCACTCCACCCCGAGGCTGTGGTCAAAATGGCAATGGGTGAGCAACACCGCCACAGGAGTCAGAGAATTGTCCTCTATGTACTTTTCGAGTTGCTCCCTTTCCTGCTGCGAATAGCAGCCGGGGTCGGTTATCGCACATCTGCCGCTGTTCCCGTCGGAAACTACATAGCAGTTGGTGCCGAGCAGATTGAAGGAAAAACATTTGATCATAAGTGCAAAATTACAAACTCTTTTTGTATTTTTGCCTTCCGAACAAAAAAGAAAGAGATTATGCACATTGCAGTGGCCGGCAACATCGGCAGCGGGAAAACCACCCTCACAAGAATGCTCTCCGAGCATTACGGCTGGGAGCCGAGATACGAATCCGTGGAGTTCAACCCCTATCTGTCAGACTTTTACGACGATATGAAGAGGTGGTCCTTCAATGTACAGGTATATTTCCTGAACCGGCGCTTCCGCGACATAGTCAATTTCAAGGAATGCGAGCAGGTCATCATCCAGGACCGCACCATCTACGAGGACGCCCACATCTTCGCCCCCAATCTCCACGCGATGGGTCTGATGGACTCACGCGACTACGAGAACTACAGCGACCTCTTCGAACTGATGATGTCCCTTGTCAGTCCTCCCGACCTACTCATCTATCTAAAGTCCTCCATCCCCAACCTCGTGTCACAGATTCAGAAAAGGGGCCGTGACTATGAAAGTTCCATCCGAATCGACTACCTCAAGGGTCTCAACGACCGCTACGAAAAATGGATTGAGGGATACAAGGGGAAACTCCTGGTCGTGCCGGTCGATGAAGTCCGCTTTGAAAGCAGGCCGGAGGACTTCCAGAAGGTTGTGGATCAGATAGACGCCAGCCTCTTCGGACTCTTTTAGAGATTCTTCCCGATGTACGAAATCCAAATTCGTACATTTTTTTTGCAATATCGTCAGAACCTGCTCAGGAGTGCTTGACGGGCATTTTTCCCAACGCTAACTTAGCGGAAAAAAATGGACATCGTTAGAGCATACTGCGCCACAAGCATAGGGCTGGAAGTGGTGCCGGTCACGGTGGAGGCATCCACATCGAGGGGCATAGGCATACATATCGTGGGACTGCCGGATTCATCGGTCAAGGAATCGCTGCTGAGGGTGATTTCCGCGATGGAATGCTACGGCTTCCATTTTCCGGGCTGGAAACTTGTAATAAATATGGCTCCCGCGGATATACGCAAGGAAGGCTCGGGCTTCGACGCCGCCATAGCCATAGCCACGCTCCTGGCCACGAAGGAATTGCCTCCCCTCTCGGCAGAAAACTTCCTGATTGTGGGGGAACTCGCCCTTGACGGCGGAATGAGACCTGTGAGCGGCATTCTCCCGATTGCGGTCCAAGCGCGGAAACTCGGTTTCAAGGCCTGCATTTTCCCCAAAGACAACGCCCTGGAAGCCTGCGAAATCCAGGGAGTGGACATCTTCGGGGTGGAAAGCCTGCTGGAAATCACCCAAATCCTGAAGGATCCCTCCTCTGCAGTCCCCGTATCAAAACTGCCGAGGCTGCCCGCCCCCGCCTCCGAGAAAAAGGAGCAGTATGACTTTGCGGACGTGAAGGGCCAGTCCTATGCGAAACGCGGCCTGGAAATCGCCTGCAGCGGGGGGCACAATGTCCTTCTTTGCGGAAGTCCGGGCTCGGGGAAGAGTTTTATGGCCAAGTGTATGGCGGGGATTCTGCCCCCGATGAGCCACGAAGAGTCTATGTCCACGAGTATGATATATTCGGTGGCGGGCAAAATGATAGGCCGCCGGGGTCTAATCAAGGAAAGACCTTTCCGCAGCCCCCACCACACGGCGAGTATGGTGTCCATAGTCGGGGGCGGGGCGAATGCCTCCCCGGGCGAAATCAGCCTTGCCAATGCCGGAATCCTCTATCTCGATGAGATGCTCGAATACCCCTCATCTGTGCTCGAGGTGCTGCGCCAGCCGCTCGAAGACAGGGAGATAATGATTTCGAGGGCAAGGTACAAGGTCTGCTTCCCCTGTTCTTTTATGTTGGTCGGATCGATGAATCCCTGCCCCTGCGGATATGCCGGCGACCCCACCCATCACTGTAGTTGCAGCCCCGGAGCCATCGACCGCTACCGCAGCAAACTCTCGGGGCCGCTGATGGACAGGATGGACCTGAACATTACGGTCTTTCCCGTCAAGGCGGACGAACTCGTTTCCGAAGGCAGGGCCGAGAGCAGCGCGGAAATAGCCCGTCGCGTGCTCCGCGTGAGGGCACTCCAGATAGAACGCTTCCGCCCCGAAAATGCGGACGGGCAGGGAAAGTTCTTCTGCAATGCCCAGATGAGCGCCCAGATGATTTCACGCTACTGCCCTCTCGGAAAAGAAGAGAAGGACTATGTCACAAAGATTATGGAGCGCTATGGCCTCACCGGACGCGGCTACTCCCGCATGCTGAAAGTGGCACGCACCATAGCCGATATGGACGGCAGCGAGGATATACATATACCCCATCTTGCTGAAGCAGTGCAGTTCAGGATGATGGTTTAGCACAAAAAAATCATATCTTTGCAACCGTTATGGTTACAGATGTGATTATTACCTCTCTGACCAACCTTTTCGCCCTCTTCTGCTCGAAGGGGAAGGTGGATGAGTCGGAGTCAAGAAAAATGCTTGAAGACTACCTTCAGCGCCACTTGGGAATACGCAACCGGGAGGAGTATCTCGGTCTGTTCAGCGATTTCTATTCCCTCTACGAGTTCAGAGCTGAGATATCGGTCGACAGCATTGTTGACAGCATCTGCAAAGGCCTGAAATCGGAATTCAAGCGCGACCAGACCACGATGGTGCTGCTGCGCCTTATGGAATTCTGTTCCAAGACCCCGAAAGACTTCGATCCGCAGGCCCCCATCTTCCGCAGGTCGGCCAAAAACCTCGGAGTCGATGAGCTCACCTTCTCAATGTTCGTGGACTTCGTGACAGGGAAGGAATCCGAAAGTGTGAAACTGACCGCCTTTGACGGATTCGCCGCAGCGGTCAAGACCCTATGGATAAAGGATCTCAACATAATGGTCTTCTCCTACGACGGCAGCGATGCCTCCGACATCAAGTTCAACGACGTGCCGATAATGAAGGGGATGTTCCAGGTGTGGGACGGCAGCGGAATACTCAAGAGCGGTGCAGGCAACTCTGTTTACTACTTCATGATACAGAAGTTGTACAACACCCTGCAGTCCTCCGAAAAAATCGTCTTTTCCGGACGCGACATAGAATTCACCTTCCCCGGGGGGAACAACGGCCTGCACAACTTCTCCTTCGATATGTACAGCGGGGAGCTAATCGCCATTATGGGTGGCTCGGGCGCGGGAAAGACCACCCTTGTGTCCCTGCTGAACGGCCAGCTCAAACCGAAGTCGGGCAGCATCACCATCAACGGCAAATCCACGGAAGACCCCGAAGTCAAGTCGCTGATAGGATTTGTCCCCCAGGACGACCTGCTCATAGAGGAACTCACCGTCTATCAGAACCTCTACTACACGGCCAAACTCTGCTTCGAGGGGATGCTCGAGGATGAAATCGACAGGCGCGTGATGAAAATGCTCAAATCCCTCGGACTGGAGCACACCAAAGATCTGAAAGTCGGCTCACCCATCAACAAAACCATCTCGGGAGGACAGAGGAAAAGGCTCAACATCGCGCTGGAGCTGATCCGCGAGCCCGCCGTGCTGTTCCTGGACGAGCCCACCTCCGGCCTTTCCTCCGCGGATACGGAGAAGGTCGTGCTGCTGCTCAAGGAGCAGACCTACCAGGGCCGCCTCATAGTGACCAACATCCATCAGCCGTCCTCGAACGTTTACAAGCTCTTCGACCGCCTGTGGCTTCTGGACGAAGGCGGATTTCCCGTATATGACGGGAACCCCATCGAGGCCATCACCTACTTCAAGTCGAGGGCCAACTATGCCGACGCCTACACCAGTACCTGCCCCACCTGCGGCAATGTCAACCACGACATCCTCCTCAACATCATTTCGGAGAAGGTCATCGACAGCAGCGGAAGGCTCACGGACGAGAGGAAAGTGACACCGCAGCAGTGGCACAAGATGTATCTGGAGACAAGAAAGCCCTTCAAGGAGCCTGAGGAGGCCCCGGTTCCGAAGACGGAGCAGAAGCAGCCGGGAGTCTTCAAGCAGTGGGCAATCTTCATCACGAGAAATTTCAAGACCAAAATCACGAACCTCCAGTTTATGGCCATAGCCCTGCTCGAAGCCCCTATAATGGCTTTGGTATGCGCCTTCCTGACACGCTTTGCCCCTCCCGGGGAGGCTTACTCGGTGATGAACAACGAGTCAATGGTGACCTATATGTTCATGGCCGTGATTGTGGCCTCCTTCCTCGGAATGAGTGTTTCCGCCGAGGAAATCATCAAGGACAGGGCGCTGCTGAAGAGAGAGAAGTTCCTGAGGCTCTCCTACCACAGCTACATCTGGTCGAAAATCGCCCTTATGGCCCTCATCTCGCTGATACAGACCTTCCTGTTCGTGTTCATAGGCAACACCATAATGGGCATCAGCAGCAACTTCCTCGCCTGGTGGGGCGTGCTGTTCACCACATCCGTGCTTGCCAACCTGATTGGCCTGTTGTTGTCGCAATGCCTCAACTCCGTAGTGTCAATCTACATCACGATACCCATCCTGCTGATTCCGCAAATCCTGCTCTGCGGCCTTGTCGTGGACTTTAACGACCTGACGCCCAACAGCACGACGGGAAATGTGCCCGTCATAGGCAATGTCATCCCCTCACGCTGGTCATACGAGGCCATCGCGGTCACGAGCTTCACCGGCAACGACTATGAGAAGGACCTCTTCGAGTGGGACAAGAAGGCCCACCAGACGCAGTATTACCGTTTCGGCTTCATTAACGAACTGCAGTCTGCCCTTGAGACGCTGGAGTTCAAAAAGAACAAGGGCAACGCCGACACTCTGAAAGAGGCGAAACTGCTTGAAACCGAACTGCCCCATCTGGCACAACTGTGCGGCATAGAACCTTTTGACGGGGGCTATGACAGGGATAAGTTGCGCAGCTACCTGAACGACGCGGACCGCCTGCTGCTGGACAGGGGCAACAAGGCCACCCTCCACGCAGACGGGATAATGCGGAAAATGATAGAGGAAAGGGGCGCGGACGGCCTGCAGGAACTGAAACGCAACAACTACAACATCTATCTGGAAACCCAGGTGGCCGGACTCAACTCGGACAAGACCTGCATTGTCGTTGACGGACACATCGTGCCAAGAAGCGCCTTCGTATATCTGACTCCGGGAAACAACTACGGAAACGCCCCCTTCTACAGCAGCGAAAAAATCCTCGGAGGGCTGTCGATTCCCACCCTGTGGTTCAACATTATGGTGCTTCTGCTTATGTCCGTGGTCACCGCTGTCTGCCTGATTTACGAATTTCCGGCGCGATTGTTTGGAAATTAGCCATTTTCATCTAAATTTGCGTCCAGAAAAAAATAAACTTAAAATATTTTTATGAAAAAAGTATCTATCATCGCAGCGGTCGTTATCGTAGTTGCTGTGGTTGCTTATGTTTGGGTAAGCAAAAAATCCGAAACCGGAAAGAAAGAGGTTGAGACTGAAAAAGTTGACCCCAACGCCTTCAGACAGGACCAAATTGAGGCTATCGTAATGGCTGAGCTGGATTCAATCGCCAATATCTGGGCAAGCCGTCCCGCCGTTGTCAACGCATTCAAGGACGGTGAGTTCAAATTCTCAGAGCAGGAGCTCAAGGTTAAGCCTGACTATCTTCTCTCTCCCGATGTTGTCAACAATCTGAACCTGATGTCACAGAAATACCGCGCAATCGGTATGCTCGCCATCGATATGACAGTCGCTGACAACTATAAAATGGACACCGAAGCCTACAAGGCAGCCATCAAGAAACTTGTCATCGATGTGAACGACCCCGCCATCAAACTTGGCGTGGATGTGGACGAGGAGTATATCCGCAACGTTTTCAACAAAGAGAAAGAGAACAACCGCATCAACTACTTCTGGGAGGTATGTGCAGCCATCAATGTTGAGAACCTCTATGTGGTTTCCAAGAATATTGACAAACTGCTCACCGCTTTTGATGACAAAGCCGCCGAGAACTTCACCTGGCACATTGTCATGCTGACCATCGCCCTTGAGAACCTCGCCGAGTACGACGCCGACATCAGGGCCCTCGTAGCCAACCTCGCTCCCCTGAAGAGTCTGGACGCCATCAATGTTGCCCAGTTCAAGGAGCAGCTCGAATCCATCGCTCCCCAGGTTGAGGCCATCCGCAATTCACTCCTGAAATAGTCATTGGAAAACAATCATAAAAAAACGGGGTATTTCCCCGTTTTTTTTTATGCCCTGACGCTACGTATTGCCCGTGCCCCCCACACATACACCATCGACAAGGCCAGACGAATCATAAGCATAATCCACCAAATTCCGCCCAGCAGTCCCATCAGGGTCAAGTCCTCCACATTGCTGTGCGAAATGCACACATGCAGGTCGAAAAGTTCCGCCTCATCCTTTGTCACGTGTCCGGAGTCCAGCACGTCCATCAAGGCCGCCGAACCGTAACTCAGGCCCACGACATTGGCCACTATCCAGATATAACTCGTACTCCGGGGCAGTCCGAAGAATGCAAGCAGGGGATGGAAAACCTTCGCCACCTTGTCCATAATCCCGAACTCTATCATCAGTCGCTGGAGGATATTCAGCAAAAAGAGCATAGCCGTCAGCAGAATGCTGAGTTTGATCACAGAGGGAATCCAATCCCTGAGCGCCTGCAGGAAGGCCGCCCAACTCAAGTCGGCGGCGAACACGGGAACGGGCTGCCCCGGAATGTCCGGGATATTGACCGCGGCGGCAAGGCCCCCGGGCATAATCAGATTCAGCACATAGGCGCAGAGGAAGGCCCCCACGGTCCTCAGCGCCACGAGCATTGCAGCGCTTGCCCCAGTCTTCTTGAGAACGGCCGTCTCCACTATCATTGAGTGCGAACAGAGGACCATCGTGCAGAGGATGGTGAGTGCCCTGGCATCGAGATCCAGTGTGGACATAATGGCAAGGGCCGAATAACAGTTGATGAAATAGCCTGTCACGTACGCGAAGGCAGCCTCTCCGGGCAGACCGAAATGCTTCATTACCGGGGCTATGAGAGAGGACAGATACGGCAGGATTCCCACGAATTTGAGAATCATCACACAGAAAGACACTCCTATGGTCAATCTCAGCAGCCACCACCAGAAACGGGTTGTCGTGGGAATGGTGGCCTTAACACATTCCAATGTTCGGTTTTTTACTGTCATTGCCCCACAAATGTAGAAATTCTTCATACATTTGTGCAAAGAAAACCATCACTATGAAAAGAATCACAGCAATTGCAGCCCTTATTGCGCTTTTCAGCACTTTGGCAATGGGGCAATCCAAACGCATCAGCAAACCCAATTACTCCCAGGCGGAACCTTTCTCCCAGGAGAACATCGCGAAATGGGTAGGTTCCACTTCACTCAGTCCCGAGTGGTTCGAAAAGAGCGACAAGTTCTGGTACAAGTGGAAAGACGGCTCAGGGGAACACTATTATGTGGTGGATCCCGTGGCCAAGACCAAAAGGGAGATTTTCGACCGCGTCCGCCTTGCGAAGGAACTCACGGCCATTATAAAAGATCCTTTCGAGGCCGAGCATATCCCCATAAAGAATATGAAGCTCAAGGATGACCATATCTTCACCTTCAGCATAGTCTCGTCCATAGACAACCCCAAGAAAGAGAAGCCCAAGGACGGAGAGAAGGCCTCCAAGGAGGACAAGAAGCAGAAAGGCCCCAAGAAGACCTTCTATTTCGAGTGGGACTTCAACAGCCAGAGTCTGAAGGATGTCACTGACCAGCCCGCCAAGGACGAATACCCCCGTTGGGCCAACATCGCCCCCGACAGCAGTATGGTGGTCTATGCCAAGGGCTATGACCTCTACTACACGGATATGGATAACCTCCACAAGATTATGAAGGACGAAAAGGACTCCACCTTCGTGGAACACCGCCTGACCACAGACGGCACGAAGGACTGCGCCTACGGCGGTGACAACTACCGCGGCTCAGACGAGCGCGACACCACCAAGCGCTACTCCGTGCGTTCAATACTGTGGGCTCCGGATGCCAAGCACTTTATTGTGGGCAAATACGATATGAAGGGAGTCAAGGAACTCTGGGTCATCAACTCCCTGGGCAATCCCCGCCCCACCCTTGAGTCCTACAAGTACCAGATGCCAGGCGAGCCTGGTCCGAAGGAGATTCTGATGGTCTTCGACGCTGTCGCAAAGACAGGCAAAGTCGTACGAGCCGATGCCTGGAAAGAGCAGAGCATCGACCCCCTCACTCCCAAGATGAAAGTCAAGGAACTCTACCGCGACTACAATGCAAGGCTTTGGGAAGGCGACAATGACTGCTTCTACTTCATCCGCAAGAGCCGCGACCTCCACCGTATGGACTTCTGCCGCTACGACCTCAGGGAAGACAGCGTGAAGGTGCTGATAGAAGAGCGTATGAACACCTATATCGATGTTTTCGACTTTTACAAGGTCGAGTCAAACGGAGACTTCGTGGTTTCAAGCGAGCGCAGCGGCTGGGCCCAACTCTACCTTTATGACAAGAACGGAAATCTGAAGAGGGAACTCACGGACGGCCCCTACCACATCACTTCAAATGTGGAGGTGGACCACAAGGCCGGCATCGTCTATTTCGAGGCCGAGGGCTTTGACAAGGAACAGAACCCCTATTATCCCCAACTCTGCAAAGTGTCCCTCTCCGGCGGAGCGGTCACCAGAATTGATAAGGAGGAGCGCCACCATACCTATGACATAAGCGAGGACTGCAAATACTATGTCTCCAAATCCTCAGCCCCCGACCACGAGCCCGAGTTTGCCCTTTACGCTGCAAGCGGGGCGAAGGTGATGGATCTCGAGAAAACTGACATCAGCCGTCTCATAGAGGCCGGATACCGCTATCCCGAGGTGTTCAAGGTAAAGGCCGCCGATGGTGTGACCGATCTTTGGGGCATGCTCTACAAACCCGCGGATTTTGACTCCACTATGGTTTATCCCCTCATTGACTATGTATATCCCGGTCCCCAGGTGGAGGGAACATACTGGTATTGGCAGAACAGTTCGTACCGCACCCACAGGCTTGCCCAAATCGGCTTCATCGTGTTCTCAGTGGGACAGCGCGGAGGCTCTCCCGAAAGGTCCAAATGGTACCACAACTACGGCTACGGCAATATGCGCGACTACCCTCTCGAGGACCACGTGAAGGCCGCGCAGCAGCTCGCCTACCGCCACAAATGGATTGACATCGACCGCGTGGGCATCCACGGCCACTCAGGCGGAGGCTTTATGTCCACAGCCGCCATCCTGACCTACAACGATTTCTACAAGGCAGCAGTTTCCTGCGCCGGCAACCACGACAACCGCATCTACAACCGCTGGTGGAGCGAGACTCATCACGGAGTGAAGGAAATCGTCAGCGACAAGGACACCACCTTCAGTTACTCCATCCACACCAACCAGGAACTTGCCTCCCGTCTGAAAGGTCACCTGCTCCTCGTACACGGCGACATTGACAACAATGTGAACCCCGCCAACACCATCCGCGTGGTGGATGCGCTCATCAGGGCCAACAAGCGCTTCGACTTGCTCATCCTCCCCGGCCAGCGCCACGGCTTCGGCGATATGACGGAATACTTCTTCTGGCGTATGGCCGACCACTTCAGCCGCTACCTCATAGGGGACTGCGAAGAGAGCACAGACATAGTCCAACTCAACAGATAGCAAGTTATGACAATAGAGGAAAGGGCACAACTTGCCCGCAGCTACTTCACATCAGGCTATAACTGCGCCCAGGCCGTGGCACTCGCCTTCTGCGATGTCACGGGACTTGACAAAGAAACCACCGCCAAGGCCCTCGGGGGCTTCGGCGGCGGTATGGGGCGTATGAGGGAAGTCTGTGGCACCGTCAGCGGAATGGTCTTCGTTGCCGGCTTCCTGAAACCATATACGGATATTAGCAACCCGGCGGCGAAGAAAGAGAACTACGCCTTCGTGCAGTCACTGGCGGCAACGTTCAAAGAGGAAAACGGCTCCATAATATGCCGTGTGCTGCTCGGCGGCCCCGACGGGGCTTCGACCGACCCCACTCCCGCCCCCCGCACGGAAAACTACTACAAAAAACGTCCCTGCGTGGAACTTGTGGCCTGCGCAGTACGTATCCTTGCGGCTGAATTATAGCAGTTTTATTCGGGTTTCAGAAGAGGTATCCGCCTGCGGCTCATCAGTGTCATATAGAGTGAGCGGGCCACCAGGTGAATGAAGTAGGCGATGTAGAGCGCCTGGATGCCAAACCAGGGGCGCAGCAGATAGAAGGAGCCCAGGAACAGGGCGGAAGCGATGAGCATTGAGTCCCTCAGGGCGGATGATTCGGTCGCGCCCACATAGATTCCGTCCCAGATAAAGGCCACGCAACTCACAAGGGGCATCAGATACAGCCAGAAGATGAACTGTGTGGATGCTTCGATGACCGCCGTATCGCTTGTGAACACCGAAACCATCCACTTTCCTCCAATGACATAGAGGAAGGTGAATGCAAGACCTATGACAGCCCCCCACCTGAACACCGACAGGACGATTCTGCGCAGACGGAAGCCATTGCGTTCCCCGATATAGCGTCCCGTAAGGGCCTCGCCGGCGAAGGCAAAACCGTCCACGAAATAGGAGTAGAGAAGGAGCAGTTTCATCATCACCGAACTGAGCGCCAGCTGCACGTCACCGAACTCTGTGGCAAGAATTGTGAATCCGCAATACACCACCAGCATAAGGGCCGATCTGATGAAATTGTCCCCGTTGAGTTTGAAGAACTTCTTCATCTTGGAGCGCATCAGACTGCTTTTCACGGAGATATGCGGCAACAAATCCGGATAGCGGATGAACATCAGACTCAGGGACAGGGCCAGGCCGCTCCATTGGGCGATTACCGTACCCCAGGCGATTCCGTTGAAGCCCAGCGGGGTGTGGAAGGCCAGAAGGTAGCTCGCGATGATATGAATCACATTGATGCTCACATCCACCACCATCTGGAACATAGTGTTCTGCATACCCACGAACCAGCCCCTGAACACAAAGAGTTGAAGGGCGGCGGGCACGGCCCAGATACGTATGAAGAAGTAGCGGGAAGCCGTCTCCTGCACCTGAGGCGAGCAGTTCAGAAAATAGAAGGCCCCCTTGATGAAGAGCCACTGCACGGCGAGAATCAGGACTGCGGTGACAAGGGCCGTGATGGCTCCCTGCACAAAGGGCTCCATCATTCCGTCCTTGTCCCTGCGGCCGAAGGCCTGGGCACAAGGCCCCGCCGTTCCGACCCTCAGGAATCCCATATTCCAATATAGAATATCGAAGAGCATTGAGCCAATCACCACTCCGGACATCATCGTGGCATCGCCTATATGTCCGGCAATAGCGAGGTCCACTATGCCGACAAGAGGCACAGTGATACTGGCAAGAATGCTTGGCGCGGCCAGTTTGAGGACTTCTTTGTCTATTCTCAAAACTTAACGGACATTCCTAAACTAACCAGGGCGCGATAGCCGAAACCAAGTTCGGCAAAGCCGCCCACGATATTGCCGTAACGCACTTTGATGGCTGTGAGGTGGTAGGCGAACTTGTGGTGGACGCCTCCGTTATGCTCGTTCTGGGGGGCTTTCTGATCCACAACCTCCTTCTGGTATGCGTATCCCAGATGAGCTCCCGAACTCAGTTCGAGCTTGTCTTCCTGATACCAGGTGTAATAGGCGCAGACCACAGCCGTTATCGTGGTCATACCGGAACGGCAGGCTTTTGTCCACTCGGTTATATTCTCGTTATCGCGATACCAGAGTTCGGCTCGGGCATAGCTGATGCCTGCATTGACTCCGATGGAGAAGGCGGGAGTGATGCAGAAATTGTAGCCGAACTGCGCCGCACCGAAATAAAGATGGTTGCGGCTGTTCACCTCAAAGGTGGTTTTATCCCCGGAGAACCTTTGCTTTATGGTGATGAGTTCGAGCAGGGTGGGGGCACCATAGGAGAGGGTGAACTCACTGCGGGGGAAATACTCCGCATCGATGTCGCGTTCAGAGTAGCTTTTCCTCCCTGCGGAGGCTGAAAATACGGATACGGCGGAAACAAGCGCCAGTACAATCAATAGTTTTTTCATATCTGTTTTGTTTTTATTTTTTTCAATTGGATAAACAGGACGGACAGGGTGCCGGCCAATATCATCGCAAGGGCCTGAGCCTCGTGCGAAACGGTGGCGAAGAGAAGACCCGAATCCCAGGCGATACCGTAAATCGAACTTAGGGCGAGAGCCACTATGTAGTGATAGGCCCCTATTCCGCCAGGCACCGGCACAAGCCAGCCCAGGGAACCCACCACCGAAAGGAAGATGGCGTCACCGAATCCGAGCGCATTCATCTCCGGAAAATGGGGACCGGCAAAGGCCTTTATGCCGCACCAGGCCGTGAAGAAATAGCTGAGCCACAGCAGCAGCGTCCACAGCAGAAATTCCCACTTGCGGGGCATCTTCAGGCCCATCACTATGCCGTCACGCAGACTAAGGAAGGCGGAGATTATGCGCCCCGCGGCACGATTCTGCGCCGGACCCTCGCAACGGCGGCAAACAAAGATGACACAGAGCAGGGCGAGCAGCACAAGGCCCACCGCGACAGCAATAATCATCGGAGAAAGGGAGAAAGTATCGGGCAGCAACGAGGACAAGAAGTCTCCAAATCGCTGCCACTGGAGGCTGCACACCAGCAGAAGTACTATGCCGAGGGAAAGCAGGTCCCAACTTCGCTCCAGAATCACCGTGCCGAGAACAGCCTCGAATGAGGCCTTGCCTGTGGCGCCGATTACACCGCAACGAACGAATTCCCCTATGCGCGGAAGGGCGAAATTGCTCAAGTAGGCAATGGTATAGCCATCGTAGGACTCGCGCAGACTGATTTCCCTGTTCAGTGGCAGCATCACTATGCGCCAGCGGGCGCCCCTGATTACAAAGCCGGCCCATCCTATAGCCACCGAAGCGGCAACCCACCACCACGAGCAAAGCGACAGCCCCTGTGCGAAACCCTTCCAGTCTGTACCCTTGAATGCGAAATAAAGACACAGCAGTGCCAAAGCCACGGACAAAGGCAATTTCCACCAAGAACTATGCATTCTGCGCCCCATAAACTGCAAATTTACGAAAAAAAACTAAATTTGCCCCTATGAAATCTATTCTTGGCATCGGAAACGCCCTCACAGACATACTCGCTGTCCTTCCAGACAGTTCCCTCCTCAATGAATTCCACCTCCCGAAAGGGTCCATGCAACACGTGGACCGCGCCACGGGCGACAAAATCTGGAACTATCTCAAGCCTATGGGCGTGCAGTATGTGGCCGGGGGCTCAGCCGCCAACACCATAGTTGGAACGGCCGTTTTCGGCATGCACAGCGGCTTCATCGGAAAGGTGGGCGATGACGAAATCGGCGCCCTCTACATCTCCGACCTGGAGCAGAACGGCATCAGGACGCACATCCTCAAAAGTGAGGTGGCATCCGGAAGGGCTATGGTCTTCATCACCGCCCCCAATGCCGAACGCACCTTCGCCACCTACCTCGGAGCGGCTCTGGAACTGAGCCCGGAAGACCTCACGCCCGAAATGTTCGACGGCTACGACTACTTCCACATCGAGGGCTATCTGGTGCAGAAACAGGACCTGCTGCGCCGAGCCGTGGAACTGGCGAAGGCCGCAGGCTGCTACATTTCCCTCGATATGGCCTCCTACAATGTCGTGGAAAGCAACCAAGCCTTCCTGCACGACATAGTGGAGAACTTTGTGGACATAGTTTTCGCCAATGAATCCGAAGCCCTCGCCTACACGGGCAAGAGTCCCCGCGAAGCCGTGGACATAATTGCCGGCAGCTGCGACATCGCCGTGGTAAAAGTCGGGAAGGAAGGTTCTATGGTGAAACGGGGCGATGAGTTCCATTTCATTGAGCCCTGGCCCGCCGAAGCCGTTGACGCAACCGGGGCCGGCGATATTTACGCCTCGGGCTTCCTCTACGCCCACTCTCTCGGGATGCCACTGAAAGTGTGCGGGGAAATCGGATCCATCATTTCCGCAAAGGTGGTGGAGGTCATAGGACCGAAAGTTGATATTCCGCGCTGGAAGGCCGCCAAGCACGAAATCAAGGGCCTGATTGCCAAAAATCTTTAGCAGCTACTGCAGGAGCCACTTCTCGGGATCCTGCTTCTCAGTCCCCTTCCATACCTGGAAGTGGAAAACCGTCGCTCCCTTCGAATCCTTGACCACGGTGCCGAGGGCCGTGCCTGCAGCCACCTTGTCTCCCACCTTGACACTTATGTCCTTGAGTTTGCAGTAGAATGTGAAATACTGTCCGTGCTGGAGCAGCACGCAGGTGTTGTATCCCGGGAAGGCCAGCACATACTTGACTTCCCCCGCGAACACCGCCGTCGCCTTGCAGCCTTCGGAAGTGGAGATATCCACTCCGTTGTTCTGGACCTTCACTTTCAGGACAGGGTCAGTGGTGGTGCCGAAGTGGGCGACCACAACCGGCTCACTGACGGGCCAAGGCAGTTTGCCTCGCATTCCCTCGAAAGAATTGTCCTCGGATGAAGAGTCTTTCTTCTTGCTCATCTCGGATTTGAGCAGTTGCTGGATTTTCTTCTCCAGGGAGGCCATTTCCTTCTTTTTGGTATCCAGTTCCTTCTTCATCTGCTTCTCCTGCTTCTTGAGCGAACTGATGGTTTTCTGCATCTGGCCCTCCTCATTCTTCAGACTCTGGCGTTCCGTCTGCTCGTCCCTGCGGGTGCGCTCCGTCTGGGCCTTGATGGTCTCTATGTCACTTTTCTGCACAGATATTTCCTTTTTCACCGACTTGATTTCCACTGCCTGCCTGTTCACCTCCTTGGAGATGTTGTTGAGATACTGCCAGCGGCGCAGACCCTGTCCGAGGTCTTTGGCGGACATCACATACATAAACCACACCTTGTAGTCGCGGTTCTTGTAGGCGTTCAACACCAGGCGGGAATGATACATTTCGAGGGTGTCAAGGCGCAGGTTCAGTAACTTTATGGCAGCCTCCTTCTCCCTGATCTGCTCGTCGAGCGACTCTATCTGGCGACCGAGGCTCTGTATTATCTTGTTGCGGGCGGTAATTTTCGCCTGTATCAGGGAAAGGGCGTGCGTGCTGGACTTCTGGTCGCTTTTCGTCTTTTCCAGACGCCCATCTATCAGGGCAATCTCTTCCGAGAGTTTCTTCTGGCGCTCCTGCTCACGGCGCACATCCTGTGCCTGTGCGGCCACAGAACATACTATCAGCAGGAATGTCAGAATCCGTCTTTGCATCACTTGCCCCTATTGCGCAGAGAATTTATCTTTTCGGTAAGATTCAGGGAAGGGTCCTTTTTCATAGCCCTCTCGTAATATAGAATGGCCAGGTCATACTCCTTTAGGGAATTGAGGACCTCGGCGAAGTGCATCAGGCATACAGCGCAGTCCTGCCCGCCATAGACCATCACTTTCTTGAAGGTCACCTTCGCCATCTCGTTTTTGCCCATCAGATACTGGATCCATCCGTAGGTGTCGAGATAGTTGGCGTTCTCCGGCTCAGCCACGATAGTTTTCTCACTCATCCTGAGGGCTTTGTCAAGACTGGAGCCAAGCAGGCTGAGATGGTAGGCGTAGTTGTTCAGCACAGGCACATAGTCAGGATTGATTTTTAAGGCCTTGTCATAGTATTTGAAGGCCTTCTGCGTCTGTCCGCTGTCCTGGTACAAGTCCCCCATAGCCGCATAGCAGTGGAGCAGGGGCACGCTGTTTTTGGGGAGCATACGGGACAGTTTGTTGTAGGTCTCGAGGGCCTCACTGCGCCTCTCGGCCTTCCAATAGGCTATGGCGAGAAATTCGGTGAAACCGGCGCTGTCCGGGAACTCCTTCAGTGCATCGCCCAGCACCTTTATCAGATAGTCCCATCTCTCGAGATAGTACAGGGCCGAGGCGAGCTGGGTATATGACCTTTCCTCGTGGGGGAAGGAGTTGAGGTTCTTCTGATACACCCCGAGGCCGTAATCGGGCCTGTCCGTGCGGAAAAAATAGCTTGCAGCCATAAAATTGGCTGTGGTGTCCTCGGGATGGGCCTGCAGCACCAGCAGCACCAGTGAATCCACCTGCGCCTTGAAGGAAGACACCATATTGGGGTTGAACACCACCTGCTCCAGATAGTCCGCCTTCACGCCGGAATCGATGTTCTCGCTGGCCATAAAGACGTTCAGATTGTCGAAATAACCCCTTATGTCGTTGCGCCTGCGGCACACCTCCGCCTTCCCGTAGTAGGCCGGGTCGTAATCTGAGTCAAGCTGCAGGGTCTCATCGTAGTATTGGAGAGCCAGGCTGTCCTGATAGCGGGAAGCGTGCCACTCCCCGAGGATGAAACAGGATTGGGGGTTGGGATTGACCTTGTTGAGTTTGGTCAGAAGTTCCATGGCCTCATCGAATTTGCCTGTGGCACGCAGCAGTTCAAAGCGCATGCTGCTGCTCTGGAGAGTCTGCCCCGTCATCTCCTCCACCTTGACCAGATATTTGAGGGAATTGTCGAAATCCTTCCGGGCATAGTATCTCTCGGCCAGTTCGGTAAGGTACTGCGTATTGGTGGAGTCGATTGCGGCGGCGGCAAGAAGATGCTCCATCGAGGATTCTTCATCTCCGCGCTCCAGTTCTATCTGGGAAAGGTAGTAGTGGGATGCGTCATCTTCACTGTTCTCCGACAAGGCCCTCATAAAAAGCGAGGCGGCCCTATCCATATCGCCAAGATTGAACAGTTCGAGTCCTTTGAGATAAGAATTGCTGATTGTCTGTGCGAAGGAGCCCTGCAATGTCAGAAAAAGGGCAGCCGCCACAGACAAAAATCTTCTAAAAAACATATCGGTTTTCATTTCAGGGCACAAATTTAATCTTTTAGTATGCGTAATGCAACAATTGTGCTTAATTTTGCATCTAATAAGAAGCAGCAGGAATGCCTGTCCAAAACCCGAACCTGACGGCGGACCTTGAACTGATTGAGGGCTGCCGCAAACAGAACAGACGCGCACAGCGCCAATTGTACGAGAGGTACGCCTCCCGTATGTTTGCCGTGTGTATGCGCTATGCGAAGGACAAGGACAGGGCCCAGGATATCTTGCAGGACGGTTTCATAACCGTCTTCAACAAGATAGACTCCTACCGCAACGAAGGTTCTTTTGAAGGCTGGATGAGGAGAATATTCGTCAACACGGCTCTGATGAGCATCCGTGGCGCCGACATCCTGAAGGATACCGCGGACATCACCGAGCTGAAGTCAGGCCTCCCGGTTGAGGACGACCATATTCTGGACAAGATAGACGGACATCTGATTATCAATCTGATATCCCAGATGCCCGAAGGTTTCAGAATGATTTTCAACCTGAGTGTCATAGACGGTTTTTCCCACGTCGAGATAGCGCAGAAACTCGGCATCAGCGAGGGAACCTCCCGTTCGCAGTTGCTTCGGGCCCGCGCCTGGCTTCAAGAGAAAATTGTAAAACTTAAAATGAGAGAACAATGACAGACAGTCAGTTTGATAAGAAGATTGCTGAACTTGTGGACGATGTGCAGTTCGAAACCCCCGATTTCGAGAAGAACTGGTCGGCCATAGAGAGTTCGCTCCGCAAGCGCAGAACATTCATTCTCGCACGCAGGGCGGCATTCACCGCAGCCGCGGCGGCCGCTGTTGCCGTCGGAGTCTTCCTTAACCTGAGGTCGCCCCGCCTCCCCGAGATAGAGTCACCGGTGGGCATTGCCGCCATAGGGCAGCCGATGGTTTGTTCCACCGACACGGAGCCTAAAATAAAGATTCCTCCCATCAAGACGCTGAGCTGGTCGGACAAGGCCCCCGCCACCCTTCCTTTCAGCAGGACCTCCGACACAAATGCAAGGAAGAGTGTCCTGCAGACAGCATCCGAGGCTGCGGAAAGCGTTTCAGAAGAGGACAGCGTGAGGACAGAGAAGGCGGAAAAGAGGGAGAGCATCGCCGACCAGATCGACAATTCGCTGATGGCGATGAGGACGGCAGCCGCCGCAGATGAGGGAGAGGAATTCCTGCCCCGCCGCAAATACGGCAGTTTCAGCATAGGCGCCTCGGCCAACGCCGGAATAATGTTCAAGGACAGGGAGACTTCCGCCCTTGCCAAGACGGGCCAGTACGCGCCAGGAGTCGATGGCGGCAGCCAGTACAACAAATTCGTGCCCATCGACAATGTCAGCAACTTCATGCCCGTCACCGCAGGTCTCAACCTCCAGTACACCTTCCCCGGAAGCAGGTTCTCCCTTTCATTGGGCTGCACCTACACCTACCTCTTCGGCCGCTATGACGCCATCTATGACGGTTCCAAGCAGGGTCGCGTGGCCCAGTCCTGCCACTACATCGGAGTGCCCCTGAGCGCCTACTGCAGCATCCTGAGCAACAAATATTTCAATTTCTACTGTATGCTCGGAGGAGCAGTCGAGAAAGGCCTCTCCACATCATACGATATGACAGACCTCAACGGCAACCGCATCCACGAGACTTCTGGCATCAAGGGTGTGCAGTGGTCAGCCTTTGCGGGCATCGGCTTCGAATACACCTTCCTGAAATGGATGGGTCTCTACCTTGACCCCCGCGTAGCCTACTACTTCGACAACAACCAGCCCTTCAACGCACGCACGCAGCAGCCTCTGCAGTTCACATTCGACCTGGGCTTCAGGTTCCACATTTAAGCATTCCCTCTGAAATGGATGTCTTCTTCAGCACGGACATCGAGGATGGGCTGCTCCGTCTCAGCGGTGACGAAAGCCGTCACTGCATCAAGGTCCTACGCCACCGCAAGGGCGACAAGGTGCGCGTGAGCGGGGGGGACGGCAACCTCTACCTTTGCAGCATAGTCAAGGACGACCCCAAGGGCGTGGAACTGCTCATAGAGGAGACTCTCGGCCAGGCGGGCGCCCACCCTTACTACCTCCGGATGGCCGTGGCCCCCACAAAGAACATCGACCGCTTCGAATGGTTCGTGGAAAAGGCCACCGAAGTGGGCATTGACCACATCACCCCCCTGCAGTGCGAACACTCGCAACGGCGCGTCATCAACCTTGAACGCGAACAGCGCTTGATGGTGGCGGCGGCAAAACAGTCGATGAAAGGCGTTCTGCCCCTGATGGACGATATGACGGACGTAAAATCCCTGATGGAGCAGTGCAAGGCCTGGGAGCAGTCAAACGGACGCACGCTTACGAAACTGATAGCCTTCTGCGACAGCGAACTGACCGGCCCCGACGGCACCCTGCGCAAGAGGGTCCACATAAAAGATGCTGTCAAGGCCGCCTCCGGAGGCACGGACGAGCCTGCCTTCGTGGTGCTGATAGGCCCGGAGGGAGATTTCTCCGCGGTGGAAATCAGCGCGGCGGCAGAGGCGGGATTCATCCCCGTTTCGCTTGGGGAGCAGAGGCTGCGCACTGAAACGGCCGCCCTCTATGCCACCATCACCGTAAGTTTGCTCGCACTTTAAGGAAAATCCCTTTTTATTCTTAACTTTGGGGGCTATGAAAAACAAAACCCTCCTTGGCTGCGTCGCCGCAGTGCTTATCCTTGCCTGTGCCATCGTATGGATGCGCACAAACACCCACGCCTTCAGCAAAGACAACACGGTCATCATCTTCCCGAATGGGAAAAACGCCCTGTGCAAGGCCTTGCGTTTGGAGATTCTCGACGAGGACATCATCCGCGTGAGCGCCTCCCCCCGCCACGTCTTCGACAGGACGCCCAGCCTTATGGCCGTCGAGCCTGAAGAAAATGACATCCCCTACGACTTCTCCAGGGAGGACGGGGAATACATCATCTCCACCGCAAAACTCACGGCCAAGGTGGACAAGGAGACAGGTCTGGTGGCCTTCTATGACCGCGAGGGCAGGCAGCTGCTCTGTGAGTCCGACCGCGACTACTCCCCCATCAAGGTTGAAAACGACCACGGGTGGAGCGTGCGCCAGATGTGGAAGAATTCGGCCGACGAGTCTTTATACGGACTCGGCCAGCACCAGAGCGACGAATGGGACTGGGCCGGACGCAATGAAAAACTCATCCAGTACAACACGAAGGTCAGCATCCCCGTGCTCGTCAGCACGAACAACTACGGCATCTTTTGGGACAACAATTCAATGAGCCGCTTCGGTGACGAGCGCGACTACGAACAGTTGGACGAGGTGTTCATCCTGCGCGACAAGGACGGCGTAGAAGGAGCCTTGAGCGGCACCTACACGGGCAGGGACGGAAAGCAGGTCGTCCGCAGGGAAAGCATCCTCTACCTCGAACACGCACAGTCTCTCGAGAAGAACCTCATCAAGAACTTCCCCCTGAAGGGCACGAAAGTCGTGTATGAGGGCAGCATAGAGCCTCTGGAGACGGGAAAACACTATTTCTCCCTGTACTACAGCGGCTACATCACCGTTTACCTTGATGGAAAGGAAATCGTGCCCGAGCGCTGGCGCACGGCCTGGAACCCCAACACCTACAAGTTCGAGGCCGAACTCACCAACGGCACTCCCGCAGACCTGAGAATCGAGTGGAGACCGGACGGAGACGTCGCCTACTGCGGCCTGAGGGCCCTCAGCCCCCTGCCCGAACATTCAGAGCCGCATATCGCCTTCTGGAGCGAACTCGCGGGACAGATCGACTATTACTTCATCAAAGGCGAGTCCCTCGACGATGTGGTGGCCGGAATGCGCGAAATCACCGGACGCGCCCCTGTTATGCCTCAGTGGACTATGGGATACTGGCAGTGCCGCGAACGCTACCAGTCCAGCAAGGACTACTATGACGTGCTCGCCCATTTCGAGCAGGACAATCTGCCCATAGATATGATTATCCAGGACTGGCAGTACTGGGAGGAAGACCAGTGGGGAAGCCACGAGTTCGACCTGAAACGCTATCCCGACCCCAAGGCGGCCATCGATTCAGTCCACGCCGCGGGAGTGAAATATATGATTTCCGTATGGCCGAAATTCTATCTCGGCACAAAGCATTACGACGAACTCAACTCCAACGGCTGGATTTACCAACAGGCCATCAGGGACTCCATCCGCGACTGGGTGGGCCCCGGCTATGTGGGCAGTTTCTACGACGCTTACAGCGAGTCCGCCCAAAAGATGTTCTGGAGACAGATGAACGAGCATCTTTTCTGCCTTGGAGTCGATGCCTGGTGGATGGACGCCAGCGAACCCAATATCCGCGACTGCGTGGATATGCCCTACTGGAAGGCACTTTGCACCCCCACCGCCCTCGGTTCGTCTACCAAATACCTCAACACCTACGGCCTCGTGAACGCCCACGCGATTTACACGGGACAGAGAGGCGAGAACCCGGACCGGCGTGTGCTGCTGCTTACAAGAAGCGCTACAGCCGGTGTGCAGCGCTACAGCACCTCCGTGTGGAGCGGTGACATTGCCTCACGCTGGGAGGATATGAAGGCACAGATTCCCGCGGCTCTCAACTTCTCCATCGCCGGAGTGCCCTGGTGGAGTATGGATACGGGAGGCTTCTGCGTGGAGGACCGCTTTGTGGCCGCCTACCAAAAATACCTCGCCACAAGCCAGGAAAGTGAAGACCTCAACGAGTGGAGGGAACTCCAGACACGCTGGTACCAGTTCGGCGCCTTCGTGCCCTTCTTCCGCTCACACGGCCAGTGGCCGCCCCGCGAATACTACAACATCGCCCCCGAAGGCCATCCCGCCCGCAATTCGATGGCGAAATACTCCCGTCTGAGGTCGACACTGCTGCCCTATATATACTCCCTTGCCGGCAGCGTGTGGAAAGACCACTACACCATTATGAGACCCCTGGTTATGGACTATCCTCAGGACAAGGCCGTACGCGCAGTCAGCGACCAGTACAGTTTCGGCCCCTCGCTGATGGTCTGCCCCGTATATCAGTACAAGGCACGCGAACGCGAGGTCTATCTGCCCGACACGAAGGGCGGATGGTACAATCTTGACAGTTATGAGCATTTCGAGGGCGGCCGCAGCATCATCGCGAAGGCCGATTATGAGACCATCCCCGTCTATATCCCCGCCGGTGCCGTGATTCCCACCTGCGCTCCCATAAGGCACAGTATGGATCAGGACAAGACAAAACTGGAGATTCTTGTGGCTGAAGGTGCCGACGGCCGTTTCAGCATCTATGAGGACGAGGGCGACAACTACGACTACGAAAAGGGCGAATACGCCTGCATAGACCTCATCTGGAACGATGCGTCCAAGGAACTGACAATCGGGGCGACAGAAGGCACATACACCGGCTGCCCCACGCAGCGCAGCGTTTCAATCACACTGATAGGGAAAGACTCCAAGACCCGCAGCCTTCAGGCAGACTACAGGGGCGGAAAGACTGTCGTGAAATTCTAAAAGCAGAGTTTCTCCACAAAGCACAGACGTCCATCGGGAAGCACACCTGAAATGAGGTGTTCGTCTTCGGAAAGAGCCACCTCCTGCAGAAGCACATCCTCGTGGAGGGTGGCTTCGTTGCTGAAGTTTATGGCCACCTTCCTGATGGGGCGCTCGGGGATGCTGTTGCCGAAAAGCGCATCCACCGCCCACTGGGAGTATTTCACATTGTTGACGTGGAAATTGTAGTCAAGGTCTGAATAGAGGACTTTGTGGACTCCGAGATCCTTCAGCTCGCTGCCCCTGGGAATCACGAGTTTCTCGACTCCTCCCTCGCATACGGCATCATCGGACTGGGGAGTGGTGGGGATGATGTTCCACAACTCCTCGTCACGACAGATGTGGCGGGTCTCCTTGTTGATTACCACCCAGTTGCTTGTGCCCTTGGCCACGAGGTCCCCCTTGTTGTCGAAAAGGCGGAAATCACGGATGAAGTTGGGCCCTATCATCTCCCTGAACCAGGTCTGCATTGTGGCCCCGCACATAAAGTCGGGATGTTTGACATACTCGAACGACATCCTTGCAAGCACCCATACGCAATTGAGGCCCTCGAGAGCCGAATCGCTGAAACCCTGGGCCCTTGAGGCCTCTCCGGCGATGTTCTGGGCAAGATCCAGCATCGCGGTGGTACGCAACCATCTGTTGCAGTCATAGAAATAGCACGGCAGATTGAATTCTTGGATGTACTTCATTTTTCAAAACCTTTTAGTGTAGATGTGACATTCCGGTTCTATTTTGTGCCGCTCGCAGTAGCGCTGGTGATACTGTTCGGCATCATAAAAACTTGAATAAGGGAGCAGGGCGGTGCAGACATCATAGCCCATCGCCGCAAGCTGCGCGACAAGACCCTCGCAAATGCGCTTCTGCAGGGGATTCCTGAAGAATACGGCCGAGCGGTATTGAGGCCCGACATCAATGCCCTGACCGTCCCTTTGCGTGGGGTCGTGAATCTCGAAGAAATACTTCGCGAGGTCGCGGTAGCATATTTTCGCGGGGTCGAAAAGCACCCTGACGCACTCGTAATGTCCTGTCTGATGGGACTTCACCTGCTCGTAGGAAGGATTCTGCTCCTCTCCTCCGGCATAGCCGCAGATTACATCGCGCACTCCCTCAAGCCTGCGCAGCCAGTATTCCATCCCCCAAAAACAGCCCCCGGCAAAGAATGCCTCGGGACAGAGCAGCTGCTGCAGAAGAACCCTGCAGCCCGCGAGGATTTCATTGTATGCGGTCTGGAAATCCCCCGTGTACCAGGGGTCGTCGATTTCAGTGTCGAGCAGCAGCATCACCTTGTGCTCCGGGTCACCGCCCGCGAATATGCGGCTGATGCCCCTCAGATTGGAAGCGTCCATCGCCACGAAGAGGTCATATTGCTGATAGTCGGAAGATTTCAGCCGGACAGCCCTCTTGCCCTCACAGGAAATGCCGTTCCTACGAAGCATCTCGCGTGCGGGGGGATATACGGGATTCCCTATTTCTTCGGAAGAGGTGGCGCAGGAGGCGACCTCCACCACAGCGGAAAGATTTTCGGACTCAAGCAGTCTGCGCATAACGAACTCCGCCATCGGAGAACGGCAGATGTTCCCGTGACAGACGAACATTATCCGGAAAGGCTTCATTTGCTCGGGAACTCGTTAACCCAAACCTGACGCTCGAATGCCTGGTCGAGGGAAATCATCGTGTCGGTCATTTCCACGCCGGGGATATTCTGGATGGTACGCAGAAGCACGCGGAGAAGATGCTCGTGGTTGGTGCAGTAGATCTTGATCATCAGGGCAAACCTGCCTGTCACATAGTGGCACTCCACCACCTCGGGAATCTGGCGCAGGGCTGTCACCACCTCAAGATAACGGCTGGACTCGGCCAAGGCCACGCCCACGTATGCGCACACGTCAAGACCCAGGGTCCTGGGCTTAACCAGCAGACGGGAGCCGGTGATGATTCCCAACTGTTCCATCTTCTTGAATCTCTGATGGATGGCGGCACCCGAAACGTGACATTCGCGGGCAATCTCCAGGAAGGGTTTGCGTGCATTCTTTACCAAAGACGAGAGGATGGTCTGGTCAATCTTGTCGAGTTGATACTTTTGGTCCATATTATTTTTTCTTGCTTGCTGACTCTGAGATAATCTTCATACAGGCCTCCAAACTCAGATTTTTGGGGTCGCCGGCGGATTTGGGGATTCTGTAGGTGTCCTTGTCCTTCTTGATGTAGGGGCCATAGCGCCCATTGAGCACCTGGATTCCCTCCTGGGAAAACTCCTTAATTGTCTTGTTGGCCTGGGAAGCGGCATTCTGCTCAATGAGGGCCACCGCCTGCTCGTATGTAAAACTGAAGGGGTCGGCACCCTTGGGAAGGGAGATGAAACCACCGTTGTATTTGATGTAGGGGCCGTATTTTCCTTTGGAACAGATAACCTCCTGATTCTTGTAGCTGCCAAGATTGCGGGGCAGTTCGAACAGGGCGCAGGCCTGCTCGAGCGTGAGGCTCTCTATCAGCTGTCCCTTGCCCAGTGAGGAGAACTGGCGGGCGGGGTCATCATCTTCGCCCAACTGCACCAGGGGGCCGTATTTGCCCACTCTGGCAATCACCTTCTTCCCTGTCTTGGGGTCTATGCCGATTTCGCGGCGGGCGTTTATCACATCCGCCTCCTTCTCCGTCCTGCACACTGAATCGTGGAAAGGCGCATAGAAGTCGGAAATGACGCTGTTCCATACCAGTTCGCCAGTGGCGATGCGGTCGAAATCCTCCTCCACCTTCGCGGTGAAGCCGTAGTCCATAATGTCCGGGAAGAACTGCTCGAGGAAATCCGTCACCATAATGCCTATGTTCTCGGGGCAGAGCTTGCCGTTTTCCTTGCCGATGACCTCGGTCTTGACAGTTGCTTTCAGTTTGCCCTTCTCCAGGCAGATTCTCTCTATCTGGCGGCTCGTGCCGGGACAGTCCTTTTTGACTATATACTCCCTGGCGTGCAGGGTGGAAATCGTGGGCGCATAGGTTGAGGGACGGCCGATGCCGAGTTCCTCCATCTTCTTCACGAGCGACGCCTCGGTATAGCGCAGGGCGGGAGTGGTGTATTTTTCCACAGCCTCAATCCTATTGTAGGACATTCCCGTGCCTACCTTCAGGGCGGGGAGCAGAAGCAGGTCCTCGTCCTGCTCGTCATCGCGGCCTTCTATATATACTTTCAGGAAACCGTCGAAAATGACCCTCTTGCCCTGGGCGTGGAAGGGGTGGGTGGCTTCCGGGGCACTGATTTCAAGGTCGGTGCGCTCCAGCACGGCCGAACTCATCTGGGAGGCTATGGTGCGCTTCCAGATCAGGTCGTAAAGTTTCTTTTCGGGGGCGGTGCCACTGATTTCCGTGCGCTCGAGGTCTGTGGGACGGATGGCCTCGTGGGCTTCCTGGGCGCCTTTGGAAGAAGTCTTGTACCTGCGGAACTGGTGGTACTTCTCACCATAGGTCTCGCAAATCACCTTCTTGGCAACGCCTGTGGCCAGGCTGCTGAGATTGGTGGAGTCGGTACGCATATAGGTAATCATACCGCTCTCGTAAAGGTGCTGCGCGATGGTCATGGTCTGGTTTACGGAGAAACCGTATTTCCTGGAGGCCTCCTGCTGGAGGGACGAGGTGGTGAAAGGCGCTGCGGGCACACGGCTCAGCTCCTTTGTCTCGGTCTTGCTCACGCTGAAGCAGGCATTGAGGCAACTCTCCAGAAAGGCGAGGGCCTTCTCTTTCTCGGCGAAACGGTGCTCGACGCTTCCGCTGACAGCCACATCGCTGCCCTCGGGCGTAAAACTGCCTTCAACCTTATAGTAACGCTTTGACTCGAAGGAGTTTATCTCCCTCTCCCTTTCCACGATGAGGCGGAGGGCCACCGACTGCACACGGCCGGCTGAAAGGGAGGGTCTGATTTTCTTCCAGAGTATGGGCGACAACTCAAAACCGACCAGACGGTCGAGCACCCTGCGTGCCTGCTGGGCCATCACCAGAGAGTTGTTCACTTCGCGGGGGTTCTCGATGGCGTTCAGAATCGCGGGCTTTGTAATCTCGTGGAACACAATGCGGTGCGTCTTGGTACTGTCAAGTCCAAGCGTCTGCTGCAGGTGCCAGGATATGGCCTCTCCCTCACGGTCTTCATCGGATGCCAGCCACACCACCTTGGCCTTGGATGCAAGGCTCTTGAGTTCATCCACCACCTTTTTCTTGTCGGTGGGAATCTCATAAACAGGCTGGAAACCGTTATCAATCTGTATTCCAAGCTTCTTCTTCGAAAGGTCACGGATGTGGCCGAAACTTGAGCGGACTACATAGTCCTTGCCTAAAAATTTTTCTATGGTCTTTGCCTTTGCCGGCGACTCTACAATTACTAAATTCTCTCCCATATATTTCAATTTGACACGGCTGCAAAGTAACGCATTATGAAAGGAAAAAACCAAATTTTTCGTACTTTTGTCGCCCTATACTATAATAAAATGAAGGAAAAAACCTCTAAAATATTACTTAAATGCCTGTGGCTGATAACTATAGGCCCCGTTGTCGCTTTGGCGGCAGCCCTGCTGATTGTCGGCCTGACCGCTGAAATCCCCTCGTTCGAGGAACTGGAAAACCCCAAGAGTTTCAGCGCCACCAAAGTCTTGTCCGACCAGGGTGAGGTCATCGCTTCGTTCCATATAGAGAACCGTATGTATGTTAGCTACGAACAACTCTCCCCCTACCTGGTGAAGGCTGCCGTTTCCACCGAGGACGCCCGTTTCTACAAACACTGCGGCATCGACTTCTATGCCCTCGGAAGGGTGGCGTTCAAATCCCTCCTTCTCGGAGACAGGGGCTCCGGTGGCGGCAGCACCATCACCCAGCAGCTCGCCAAAACGCTCTACCCCCGCGATGACACCCCCGATGGTTTCATATCCCACAAGATTGCGATGGTCAAGATCAAGCTGAAGGAGTGGATTACCGCCGTCAAACTGGAGCGCAACTACACAAAGGACGAACTGGTGGCGATGTACCTCAACGCCGTGTTCTTCGGCTCCAACGCATACGGTGTAAAGGCCGCCGCCAACACCTTCTTCGCCAAAGAACCCTCTGAGCTGAACATCCAGGAAAGCGCCACCCTCGTGGGCATGATCAACAAGCCCACGCGCTACAACCCCGCCATAAACTATGACCTCAGCATCGGAAGGCGCAATTCCGTCATCAGGCACATGGCCAAGGAGGGCTACATCAGCAACAAACTGAGGGATTCCGTCATCAACGAGCCCATCGAGCTGCGCTACTCCGTCCAGGATCACAATGCGGACAAGGCGCCCTATTTCCGCGATATGCTCCGCAGATATATGAGCGCCTCGATGCCCAAGCGCAGCAGCTACAGCTTCACCGAGGACTACGAGAACGATATGAGGCTTTGGGATGAGGACCCCCTATACGGCTGGCTCAACAAGAACCAGAAGCCTGACGGCAGCCCCTATTCGCTCGACAAGGACGGCCTGGTGATCTACTCAACCGTGAACGCGAAGATGCAGAAATATGCTGAGGAAGCCATTTCCGAGCATCTGGGCACATATCTGCAGAAGGAGTTCTTCAAGGACATGAAGAACAAGAAGTACAAGCCCTTCGCGAAAGAGGCGACTCCCGAACTCGTAAACACCCTGATGTCCCAGGCCCGCAGATGGAGCGACCGCTACCGCAGCCTCAAGAAGAGCGGGATGTCCGACAAGGAAATCGAAAAGACCTTCAACACCCCCACGGAGATGAGAGTCTTCGCCTGGAACGTCAAAGGTTTCATCGACACCACAATGACCCCCAACGACTCCATCAAATACTACAAGTCCTTCCTCAGGTCGGCGTTTGTGGCAATGGAGCCCGGCACAGGCCATGTAAAGGCCTATATCGGCGGCCCCAATTACCGTTACTTCAAATATGACAACGCCCGCCAGGGCAAGCGTCAGGTCGGCTCCACCATCAAACCCTTCCTTTACACCCTCGCGATGCAGGAGGGTTTCTCCCCCTGCGACAAGGTGCTCAACCTTCCCGTCACCTTCGTGCTGGAGAACGACACCTGGACACCCGCAAGTACCGACAAGGCGGAATTCATAGGCAAGGAGGTGACCCTGAAATGGGGACTCACCAAGAGTTCCAACAACATCTCGGCCTACCTGATGCACCAGTTCGGTCCCAAGGCGATGCTTGAGATGTGCCGCAAAATGGGCATCTACACCTATCTGCCCGAAGTGCCCTCGCTCTGCCTCGGCCCCGCCGACATCGCCCTTTACGATATGGTGAGCGCCTACAACACCTTCCCGAGCCGCGGCATACACATAGAGCCCATCTTCGTCACCAAGATCGAGGACAAGGCCGGAAACGTCATCGCCACCTTCTCGCCCCAGAAGCACGAGGCCATCAGCGAAAGCGCCGCCTACCTTATGGTCAACCTGATGCAGGGTGTGGTGAACGAGGGAACGGGTGCGCGTCTGCGCTCACGATACAGGCTCGAAGGCCAGATTGCCGGCAAGACCGGCACCACCAACGACCAGAGCGACGGCTGGTTCATCGGCTACACGCCTAAACTCACCGCAGGCATCTGGACAGGCGCCGAAGACCGTACAGTCCATTTCGAGAGCATAGCCCTCGGAGGCGGCAGCAATATGAGTCTTCCCATTTGGGGACTCTTCATGCAGAAGGTGATGGCGGACGGAACGCTCGGCATAAGCAATAACGACATCTTCACCCCCGCCTCGGGCATCAAGTTGAATCTCAACTGCGATGGCAGCGATGATGACCTGCAGACATATTACCACCAATCCCAAGACGAAGAAGACTTTTTCGACTGATGAAAAACATAGCTGTTGTATATGGAGGCTATTCCTCCGAATATGAAATATCCGTCAAGAGCGGCCGCAATGTGGCCGCCGAACTGCGCAAGGCCGGCTTTAATGTATATGAAGTGCTACTCACCCGCGAAAGCTGGGATGTGGTGGACGCCGACAGGCGTTATTCCGTTTCCAAGGACGACTTCAGCGCGGTGATAGGGGGAGAGAGGGTGCATTTCGACAAGGTGTTCATCATAGTCCACGGCGACCCCGGCGAGAACGGCCTGCTCCAGGCATATTTCGAGATGCTGCAGATTCCCTTTATGGGCTGTTCCTCCCTGGTGGACTCCGTTTCCTTCGACAAATATTTCTGCAAGAGGGCGCTCGCCGACCTTCCGGAAGTGAGAATGGCAGCCGATGTGCGCCTGCTCAAGGGCCGCGGATTCGAGCCGGAAGAGATTGTCGCCAAACTCGGCCTTCCCGTGTTCGTGAAGCCCTGCAACGGAGGCAGCAGTTTCGGTGTGACCAAGGTGAAGAAAACGGAGGACCTGCCCTCCGCGGTCGAGTACGCATTCAGTGAAAACGCCGACTCCGTGCTCATCGAGAGCGCAATCAGCGGCCGCGAGATAGACTGCGCCGTATATACCGGCAACGACGGCAAGGCCCGCGCCCTGCCCCTGCTTGAAATCGTTTCCCAAAACGAGTTCTTCGACTACGAGGCCAAATATCTTGGAGCCAGTCAGGAGTTGTGCCCTGCCCCCGTGGATGCCGTGGTCACCGCGAAGGTACAAAGGGCGGCCGTGGAGATTTTCGAGCATCTGGGCTGCCGCGACCTTGTCAGAATGGACTTTATCGTGAGCCCCGACGGAGAGGTGTTCTTCCTCGAAGTCAACCCCAACCCCGGAATGACGGCCGAGTCGATTGTGCCCAAAATGGTGGCGGCCGCCGGTATCAGGATGGAGGATTTTCTCGCGGACCTTGCAAACAGATAGGCTATGACCAACAAGGAGTTTGTAACCCACGCCATCGACGAGCTTTGCCAGACCTTCCCCCTGGCCTCCGCCCGCGTGATGGCAACTCGCCTCCTTACCCATTTCAGGGGCCTTTCGGAATACGAGTACCTCATAGAGCCGGGAAAGAAGATTCCCAGCCCCGAACTTGCCGTGCTCGAGAAGGCGCTTTCAGAACTTCTCGAGAACCGTCCCCTGCAGTATGTGCTCGGCACGGCGGAGTTCTGCGGCCACGAGTTCAAGGTGGATGAGAGGGTGCTTATCCCCCGCCCCGAGACCGAACAGCTTGTCAGGATAATCGTTGAGGACAGCAATGTGATGGGCTGCAGCGACCCCAAGATTCTGGATGCCTGCACGGGCTCCGGCTGCATCGCCCTTTCCCTTGCCGCCGCTCTGCCCAAGGCTCAGGTGCTCGCCTGCGACATCAGTGAAGATGCCCTCGACCTTGCCGCGAGCCAGGAGATTTTTCTCGATGAGGGCAGGCACCAGAGGTTGTCGAACATTCCCGAATGGTTTGTCTGGGATGTGTTGACTGAGCCCGAGCCGAGTCTGCCCAATATGAGCGAACTCGACGTTTTTGTCAGCAACCCTCCCTATATCTGCGAGAGCGAGAAGGACTTTATGGAGGACAATGTCCTGCTTTATGAGCCTGGACTGGCCCTCTTTGTGCCCGACAACGATCCCTTGCGCTTCTACCGGGCCCTCGGCCTGAGGGCGGCGGAACTGCTCCGCCTCGGAGGCAAGGGCTATTTCGAGATAAACGAACGCTACCCCAATGAGGTGTGCGCCCTGCTTGAGGAACAGGGATTCAGTGAAGTGTGCGCCCACGAGGACTACCACGGCAAAAGCCGCTTCGTGAGCTTTGTGAAATATTTTATGTAGAGAATTCCCTTATGGCAAAAAAAATCACGACAGCCTGGTTCTGCAGCTCTTGCGGCAATGAATCACCGAAATGGATGGGGCGCTGCCCCGCGTGTGGAGAATGGAATACTATGGTCGAAGAGCCCAAGGCCGCCCGAAGCGGCTCAGGCGCCGCGACAGGCTCTGTGAGCCGTGACAGGGGGCTGTTGGGCGTGGCCCAGGCCGAACCCATACAACTCCGCAACATAGACCTGAGCAACGAAGAGCGCCTCAAACTCGGCAATGCCGAGGTGGAGAGAATTCTCGGCGGCGGTCTTGTGGCGGGGTCGATGGTGCTGATAGGTGGAGAGCCCGGCATAGGAAAGTCCACTCTCGCCCTCCAGATTCCACTCCACTGCAAGGAACTCAAGACCCTGTATGTCTCGGGAGAGGAATCCCCCCGCCAGATAAAACTGCGCTCGAACCGCCTCTGCGAGGGCGGCGAGGACCGGTCCAACTGTATGATACTCTGCGAGACCCTGCTTGAGAACATCATCAAGCAGGCGCAGCAGCAGAAGCCTGAACTGCTGGTGGTCGATTCCATCCAGACCATCTACTCGGACGCAATGGACTCTTCGGCAGCGAGCGTGTCCCAGGTGCGCGAATGCGCCACTGCCCTGCTGCGTTTCGCCAAGGAGAGCGGCACCCCTGTGATACTGATCGGGCACATTACCAAGGACGGCTCCATTGCCGGCCCCAAGGTGCTTGAACACATTGTCGATGTGGTGCTTCAGTTCGAGGGCGACACCCGCCACAGTTACCGTATGCTCCGTTCCATCAAGAACCGCTTCGGCTCCACGGCGGAACTCGCCATTTTCGAGATGACGGACCGAGGCCTGCGCGAAATCACGAACCCCTCACAGATTCTGACGCCTATGCACGGGGAACACCTGAGCGGGGTGGCCGTGGGCTCTATGATAGACGGCACCAGACCCTTTATGATAGAGATTCAGGCTCTTGTTTCAACCGCCGCCTACGGTATGCCGCAGCGTTCCGCCACCGGTTTCGATTCGCGCCGCCTCAATATGCTGCTGGCCGTGCTCGAGAAGAGGGCCGGCTTCAAACTCTCGGCCAAGGACGTTTTCCTGAATGTGGCCGGCGGGATGAAGGTCAACGACCCTTCCTGCGACCTTGCGGTGGTGGCTGCCATCCTGTCCAGCACTTTTGACAGCGAGGTATCACAGAAGTGCTGCTTTGCCGGAGAGATAGGCCTGAGCGGGGAAATTAGGCCCGTAGGCAATCTGGAGCGGCGCACGGCTGAGGCCGCAAGGCTTGGCTACGAGGCCATTTACGTGTCAAAGTATTCAAGCCCGGAAGCCCTGGCCACAAAGGCCTCCATCAGCGTCATACCGATAGGCACCATAGGGGATTTGTTAAGAAGTTTGTTTAAGTAGAAAATTTTTGCTTAATTTGCGCGTCAAACGCGATATTGTTAAAACATAAAAAATATAAGTTATGTCAGAAGTTGCATCAAAAGTTATTGCCGTTATTGTCAACAAACTCGGCGTGGATGAAAGTGAGGTTACACCTACAGCAAGTTTCACAAACGATTTGGGAGCTGACTCCCTTGACACTGTCGAGCTCGTTATGGCTCTTGAAGAGGAGTTCGGTATCAAAATTCCCGATGAGGAGTCTGAGAAAATCTCCACTGTAGGCGATGCCATCGCATACATTGAGTCACAGCTCAAGTAATCGCATCCAATTCACAAAATTGAATCAAAAACAGAGACCGGGCACCTGGATAACACCAGAGTCCCGGTCTCTTCCTTTTGCCCGCACGCAGCAGCGGCTCTGAAAGCAGCCTTTGTGGTCAGGGATAACATTTTGTCAGTCAGCTTGTTGCAAATATAAAGAATTACATTGAAAAAATGTAGACCTTTGCAAAATCACGTCCATGTCATCAAGGGAGGGTGTGAAGCTAAATATAACATTGATCCTGAAATGAAGCATTAAATTTCAATGATTGAAAGTGTGATAGAAGAAAATGTTGAGGTTATCAGGAATCGTTGGATTGAATATTTCAGGAAAGAGAAGTAAAATGAAACACTTCATTTCAAAGGTGTGGATAGATGCGGGACGCATATATGCGCGGACAACTGATGGATTGCTCGCAAGTTATCCTGTGGCAATGTGGGAACGCCTTGCTGCTGCCACGGAAGACCAGTTGAATGACTTCTATTTTTCATACTCAGGCATTCACTGGCCTGGGCTTGATGAGGACTTGGGCTTTGAGGGGATGTTCCATTCCGCCGGATTATGTGAACGTACAGACAGCGAGGACTCCGTCTGCTATATTTCGGAGAGTTGCTGATTCACGATCCAAACATTGTCCCATCCGAGGCACGCAAAAAGCCGACCTGTCTGGAGCCGGCAGAATCAATGCGGTGTATTGAATATATTTTCAGCACTCATTGAACAGGTTCCTGATGAAGTTGCCGAGATTGGTGTCGTGTTCGCTCAACCCCAGTTTGGCCCTGATATAATGGTTCATATCATAGAAACTGCGTTTCTGCAGGTATTCTCCGATTTCCTTGCTTTTAAGACCATATAGAAAAAGACAGCAGTACTCGATCTCTTCATTGCTCAGGCCCTTGTTAGTGAGATATGAAATGAAGGTGGGGTGGCTTTTTGCGAATGCGAGCCTTGTGGACTCCATAAACCTCTGTTTGTCATCAATAATACGTGCCATCTTTGCGTATGCCTCTGTTTCCGAAACAGAACTGTTTGAAAGATGGCCGCCGATAACCGAATTAAGCAATTCTATCCTCTCCTTCAGAGCTTTCCGTGCGTCGGGGTCGGCGGAGTCCTCGCGGGCGGAAGCATCTCGTAGAAGTTTCAACTCCTCCTCCGCCCTTCTGTACAACATCTCATAGTTGTCACGAACTATGGAAAGCATCTTCTGTCTTTGGGTCAGCCATTTGAATAACAGGAATGCCACCGCCAGAAACACAATCAGTACCCCGCACAGGTATAGATTGCGCTGCTTTTCCTTTAGGATTCGGATCTGCTGGAGATAGTTGTCCTCGGATGAAAGGATGTCGTTCCTGTATATTTCAGTAAGGTCACTGTCAACCAGAGAATAGTATTTTTTATATGCCTCCAATGCTTCCTTGTGTTTTCCCTGGTCATCATACACCGATGACAGAATCGAGTAATACCGGCGTTCCTGCGGGTCATTTGAATAGAGAAGATGTTTGCTCAGGGCCAGTTCCGCCTTCTCGTAATCGTGAAGACACTTGTAATAAAGCAGGGCAAGGTCTATCCAGGAGATTCTGTTCTCCGGGAACAATGAGAGATACCGGCCTGCCGTCTCCTCTGCTTTCTCAGGACTTCCATAATTTGCAAGGAATACGATATATGCAGACATCATCTTGTTTATCACTTCAGAGGATTTTATCCCAAGCTCTTTCACATAATCGTCTGCCAGTATATAGATTTCTTCTGCCCTGGTGCTGTCTCCGATGATCGTATAAGCGTTTACAAGATTTGATAGTGAATTCACATAACTCGTGTGCTTGTTTCCGTCCAGGAAGAATGAAGCCGCAGAAGAGAATGCCTCTATCTGCTTCTCACGCTGGTGTAACTGCCGGTAGATTCCTCCCTGCGCAAAACAAATTCTTCCCTTTGTAAGATTGTCTCCGGACTCATTTCCTTCATTAAAGGCCCTGACCCAGCATCGCATGGCATTGGCTCTGTCACCGCCATTGCTATAGATTAACCCCTGATAATAATGTGTTCTCATCTTATCAGTGGAGTTGCCGCGTCTCTCGTAATAATCGATTGCCGGCTGCAACACATCGAAGTCTGTCTTGTCAATATAGCTCTTGTCCAATGCCATAGACATCAGCATTGCGTGACGCGCCCTGACTTTACGGGAATCCGGGTTCAGACTGCCAAGACTGTCAAGAGTGCGGAGCGCTTTCTCTGGTTGCGTCTCGATATAAGAGTCCACCTCGTCAAGAACATTCCATTGTTCCGAAGACTTGCACGACCAAAGGAGAAAAACTGAAAAAATCAGTAAAGAAACTATGTGTTTTGATGCCATAAACACAAAAGTAAAATCATTAAATATTAATTGCAAAATTTATAACAGAAAAATCATCAATCGAAACTTTTGAAAAATGCCCCAATCATTTTTTTGCGATAAGAAGCGTATGATATTGAAGGATAGGAATTTAGCCGCATCGGATTTTTGCCCTAAATTCTTGCAATCGAAACTTTCTCTTCTTAACTTTGCATAGGCGTAAGTATAATTTGTTATGAAACGATTACTTTTATTGACAATCCTGTGTGCCTTTTCCTTCGGATACAATTGTTATCCGTCAGACAACGGCGATGACAAGGAAAACATCGAGTTGACCACGGAAATGAATTCTGTTTCCACCTCGCACGAAAGATCCTTGTCTTATGTAGAAGCATATCATTACTCAAACATTGTAGAGGTACTTCTCGTCAATGTAGGAGCGGCAGAGGTCTTTGTATATGACTCATCCGGCTCACTTGTGGCATACGAGTATGCCCCAAACACAACTGTCGGATATCTATCCCTGCTGACTATTACTTATCACCCAGGCATTTATAGGATATCCATTCATTCAACTTATTGCTATTCCTATGGGGCCTTTATAATATAAACTACAAAAACAAAATGCCATGAAAACAAAACTGATTTACTTGTTGCCTCTTACGGCATTTTGCCTATGCTCCTGCCAAAAAGCAGATGTAGAAAACAGATCTTTTGATTCCAATGACTATAATGAGATGTACTCAACACCGAATGGTAATTGGTATGGAAATTATAACAATGGGCGCTATATGATATATGGTTTTAATGTAAATTAAATTAACTTTGCATATTATGAGACGCACTCATTTACTTGTATTTGCCACGATTGTAGTTGTGTTGGGGGCTTGCAGCAAGTCTCCGGCGACGAACCCTTTCAAGGCCATAGAACTGACCAAGGCCCAGCATGAGATGGCTCAGGCGAGTTGGGATTTCTCCTTCGACCTCATCCGCGCACTCAGCGAGCAGGACAAGGACAACAACATTTCCGTATCACCATTCAGCCTTCAGACTGCACTATCGATGGCCTCTGTGGGAGCGGATGGCGAGACACGCAGCGAGATCAACAGGGCCATAGGCCTCGAGGATTTCTCAAGTGCTGATGTGTGCGCATTTTACGAGACGATATTGCCCGGCCTGTTGGGAGCGGACAACAGCACCTCCATTTCGATAGCCAATTCGGTGTGGGCCAAGCCGGATGCCGGTATGAAGTCCGACTATTCCAAACTCCTGCAGGATAGTTTCAAGGCGAGCGTTCACACATTGGGCTCGAACGCCCCCTCTGACATCTCAGCCTGGGTCAATGAAGCCACTAGGGGTATGATTCCCGATATGCGTGCCGATGTCAAGGACGCGGAGATGGTTCTCGTGAACGCACTGTATTTCAAGGGGATTTGGTCAAGCCAGTTCAAGACGGAAGATAACACGGAAGACACCTTCACCAACTACGACGGCACCCAGACCCGCACCACCTTTATGAACAAGAAAACATACATGAGATTACGCTATGGGGAAGTGGCTTCGTCCGTTACCCTGCCCTACGGCAACAATGCCTATAATATGACCATCGTCATCCCCACAGACGAGAATAGTGACATCGATGATGTACTTGCCTTGCTTGATGAAGATATGTGGAATCATATCGTGACCTCCACCAAACACACAAAAGTGAAGCTTCAGTTGCCCAAGTTTGAGAGTTCATACTCCAGGACTCTTGTTCCCACACTTAAGGCTCTCGGCATAGAGAAGGCCTTTACGGGCAGCGCGGAGTTCCCCTTTATGTCCGAC
>JABUTN010000002.1:91979-99557 GCA_021443665.1 Bacteroidales bacterium
CGATGTGCTTCAGCAGACCGCGATCAAGGTTGACGAAAAGGGCTCCGAGGCAGCCACGAGTACACAGGCGTATGCTGGCAAGACCTCTGCCGGTCCCGGTCCGGAGGCGTTCAACTTCATCGTTGACGGTCCCTTCTTCTATGCCATCAGCGAAAGCAGCACCGGCGTCATAGTCTTTGCAGGTGTGCAGAGGAAGATGTAGGCGGGGAAGCGCTCGTATCCTACAGTATCTTTCCGAGGAGTTCGACAAGGAGTTCGCCGTCTGTGGCTTCGCCGCGGGCATTGGATTTGGAGGCGTAGTCGCAGTCACGGATGAGGCCGATTATCTGCATTACCTTGGGGAGTGGGTAGCGTGAGGCGGCGGCGAGGAAAGGCTCGCCGTATTTGCCGAACAGACGGAGGCTTTCGCACGCCTGCCGCACGCTCATCCGGCCTCCGCTGGCATAGATGGTGGCGTGTATCTGCTCAACCTTGGCAAAGAAGAAATGCAGGAAGGCCAGGGTCATCTGTATGGGATATTGCTTTGGGGAAAGACCGAAGTAATAGGCGATGCGGAAGGCCTTGGCTGCATCGCGGAAGGCAAGCGCCGAACTGAGTTCCGTGGTGTTGAATTCGCGTGAAATTCCCACGTAGGTCTCGATGTCCGCCGCTGTGACCGCTGCGGGGGCGGCAACTGCTTTGGAGAGTTTCTCGGCTTCAATCACCAGCTTGCGGAGGTCGTTTCCGGCAAACTCGGCCAGAAGCATTGCGGCGGGCATGTCAATTTTCCGTCCCTGAGACTGGAAATAGGATTCTATCCAGGCCGGCACCGCCTCCTGGGCGAGTTTGGACGATTCAAAGACGACTCCGACAGTCCCGGCCTTCTTGTAAAAGGCAGTCCTTTTGTCAACGCTCTTGCCGGAAAGACAGACCACAAGCACCGTGGTGTCCACGATATGCTCCAGATAGGGCTGCAGGTCCTCGATTCTGCGCAGGGCCTGGGCCTCCCTAACCACCACCAGCTGGCGCTCGGCCATCATAGGATAACGCTGGGAAGCGGAGATAATCTGATCCACGTTGGAGTCCGCTCCGTAGAATATGGTCTGGTTGAAATCCCTCTGCTCATCGCTGATGGCTTTTCCCATAATGGCGCTGCAAAGCCGCTCCACCCAGTAGGGCTCCTCGCCCATAAGCAGGTAGAAGGGAGCAATCTGTCCCTTGCCGATTTTGCCCGCCAGGTCGTTGAAGAGGGCTATCGTGTCCTGTTTCGTCTGTTTTGCCATTGGGACAAAAATAGTTATTTTTGCGATACGAAAATGACGAGTGAAGCCAAAAACACAATCTTTGACCCCCTGCGCAGAAAGCAGGTGGCCGCCACACCTGAGGAACAGGTGCGCCAGAGCGTGATCCGCTGGCTGCTCGATGATCAGAAGATTCCCATATCAAGGATGGCTTCGGAGTGGTCCTTCAAGTATAACGGGCTGCTCTACAGGGCTGATATAGTGGCATTTGCCCGTGACCTCTCACCCGCGCTTCTGGTGGAGTGCAAGGCTCCCGATGTCCCCATCACCAGGGAGGTCATAGATCAGGGGCTGCGTTACAACAGGGTGCTGAACGTGCGCTATATGATGTGGACCAATTCCAAGGACATTTTCATCTGCGAACGCATCGGAGAGGGTCCCGAATACCGTTTTTTGGAAACATTGCCTAACTTTGCGATATGAATACTGCCACGCCGGATTTTCATTTGGACAATCCTGTCTTCAAGACAGTCAGTCAGGCCGCACGCAAGTTGGGCGTGAAGGCATACGTGGTCGGCGGCTATGTGCGGGACTGCCTGCTTGAGAAGCCCAATGACGACATAGACATAGTGGTGGAGGGCAGCGGCCCGGACCTTGCCCAGGAGGTCGCCGATATGCTTAAATGCCGTGTAAGCATTTTCAAACGTTTCGGAACGGCTATGGTGCATCCCAAAGGGGGCGCTGAGATTGAGTTCGTGGGGGCACGCAAAGAATCCTATACGCCCGACTCGCGCAAGCCGGTGGTCGAGTGCGGCAGCATATATGAGGACCAGTTAAGGCGTGACTTCACCATAAACGCGATGTCCTTTTCGCTGCAGGAGGAGGATTTCGGTACTCTGATAGATCCTTTCGACGGGGTGTCCGATCTGGAGAAAGGACTGATTCGCACCCCCTGCAATCCTGACATCACCTACAGCGACGACCCCCTCAGGATGATACGCGCCATCAGGTTCGCCACCCGCCTGGGCTTTGAGATTGTTCCGGAGTCCTTTGAGGCCATAAAGCGCAACAGGGGAAGGTTATCCATTCTTTCGCCTGAAAGGGTTCACGAGGAAATCAACAAGATACTGATGACGGACAACCCGTCAAGGGGCTTCCTCCTGCTTGACAAAAGCACGCTTCTGGAACTCATCATACCAGCCCTGACCAATCTGAAGGGCGTAGAAACTCTCGATGGCCGCGGCCATAAGGACAATTTCGCACACACACTCCAGGTGCTTGACAATGTGAGCCGTCACAGCGACAATCTCTGGCTCCGCTGGGCCGCCCTGCTTCACGATGTGGGCAAGGCCTCTACAAAACGCTACGACAAGAATCTGGGCTGGACCTTCCACGGCCACGAAGTAGTGGGGGCTTCAATGGTTTATGAAATCTTCAAGTATCTGAGCCTGCCTCTGAACGAAAAGATGAAGTATGTCCAGAAACTCGTGTTCCTGCATCTGCGGCCCATTGCCCTTGTGCAGGATGTGGTTACGGATTCGGCCGTGCGCCGCCTGCTCTTCGATGCCGGGGACCTGATTGAGGACCTGATGACCCTCTGTGAGGCGGACATCACTTCCAAAAACGAGAAGACGGTGGCCAGGCACCTTGCAAACTTCAAGCTGGTACGAAAGAAAATGCTCGAGGTGGAGGAGAGGGACCGCATACGCAACTTCCAACCGCCCATTGACGGAGCGCTCATAATGAAGACCTATGGCATACCTCCCTGCTCCGAAATCGGGCAGATAAAGGAAGTCATCAAAAATGCCATTCTTGACGGGGAAATCCCCAACGACTATGATGCGGCCTACGCCCTGATGCGGAAGGTGGCCGCCGAGATGGGACTTAAAGAGGTCAGCGAAGCCTGAACGCTATTTCTTCCACATCCCCACGTCCTCGTCCCTGCCGAAGTCGATGGTGAAGCCTTTAACCGCGGTCTTCGCATCGTTCCATTCCACATAGAGGGGGAAAGTGTGTCCGCCCATATAGAATGAATAGCGGCCGTCCTTCAGGTGTACGAGAGGGGCTTTCTTCTGCTGCGGGCCTATGCTTATAAAGAGTTTTCCGTTGGCGCTGGAAATTGTGGCCGGGCCGTAGGGCTCCTTTTTGCTGTATTTGCCCACAATCTGGGCGGCAGTGGGCTCTTTCTGCCTGGGATGCTTGGCATAGTGGGTGCGGCTGTTCATATTGACCTTTCCGGCATTCATAGCCTCGAGGGCCTCCCTGTTCCTGTCGCGCAACGAGTCTATCTTGAGGCCGTCTTTCTCCAGACGGAAAAGATCGAGGGCCCTGTAGGCTATCGCGAGGCGGGGCCTGCCGATCACCTCGGAACTCGCGGCTATGGCAACCACGAGATTGTCCTCTTCGGAGCAGAAACAGAGGCTCGTATGTCCGTATGCGGTGCCGGTGTGGTAAAAGATTTCGTAGGAACCCATATCCGTAAGGTACCAGCATTTGCCGTAACTTTGGCTTGAGGAGACGGTGTTGCCTCCCGTGTGGAGTTCCTGCATCTGTTCCGGGGAAATGATTCTAAGCCCCTTGACCATCCCCTGATTGATGTGGAAATAGCCCCAAAGCGCAAGGTCGTCTATGTTCATTGCTGCGCCCCCTGCGGGTCCAATCACGTCAGCCCAGTACAAGCCCCTTGCTTCACCCTTGAGTCTGCGCGAGGAGGCTTTGCCCTTGTAATAACTGAAAGAGTATTGGCTGACAGCGTTCTTGCCCGCATCCAGGAAACCCTGTTCTCCCACTACGGCACTGCTGAGGCCGAGGGGCTTGAAAATGCGCTCGCGCATATTGTCTTCCCAACTCTTGCCGGTGAGATGCTCGATGAGGGCGGAGGCCCAGAGAAAAATGGCGTTGTTGTAGGCAAAACCCTTGTGATATGTGCCCTGAGGAGGGACTTCAGAGAGAATTTGCAGTATCTGCTCGCGGTTGTATCCCATACAGGCCATCCAGGTGCCGACATTGTTGCCCAGGCCGCTGCCGTGACAGAAGAGGTCCCTGACCTTCCAGGTCTGTTCCATATCCTTGTCGTAGAGTTTGAATCCGGGAAGCACGTCACACATACGGTCGTCCCAGGAAACAAGGCCCTCGTCAACCAACATCGCCATAAGGGCTGCAGTGAAGGATTTGGTCACGGAGCCTATCTGGAAGACGGATTTGGAACTTACAGGTACGTTGGTCTCGTAATCCTGCACTCCGTATCCTTCGGAGAAGACCAGATGCCCGTCCTTGATTACCGCCACCGCCATTCCGGGTATGGCCCAGTCCCTGCGCACCCTTTGGGCGTATGTGTCCAGAGAGTCAAGCCTCTCGCGCAGCGAGGGACCGGCAAAGTGTACGACGGACTCCATCCACTGGGCCTGAAGGCCACGGATGGGTTGGAGCATCAAAACGGCGAGAAGAATCCCGAGCGCCCGATGTCTCATTTCTTGGTAATTTTCATCAGGAATCCGCCTCCGGGAGCGCAGGGCACTTCAATCGTGCGTCCCTCGAGAACGAAAGTTCTGGCTTTGTAGTCGCGTCCCACGCGGTCGGCGTTCACACCGTCCTGGAACAGCGTCACCTCCCAGTTGCCTTCGGGCAGGAAGGAGAGGTCCAGTTTTGAACTGCGTGCATTCCAACCGTTGATTGAACCCAGCCACCAGGTGTCGCCCTTGCGGCGTGCGAGGGTGGCGTATTCTGCGATTTTGCCTTCAAGGGCCAGAGTCTCATCCCAGGTTGTGGGCACGGAGGCGATTATGCGGGTGCATTCGTCCTCAGCCATATAGTTGGAAGGGGAGTCGCACAACATTGAGAAAGGCGACTCGAATACGACATACATTCCGAGCTGGTGGCAGCGTGTACCCTGGCTCATGGGCTCGCTGTTGGAGGGGTGGTAATTCCCTTCCGCCGCATTGTGCATTGCTCCCTGAGTGTAGTCCATAGGGCCGGCGACGCCGCGGGTGAAGGGCAGGGTGACATCGTAGGTGACCTGGTCGTCGTCCCTGGTCCATTTCATCTGCTCGAGTCCGTGGACGCCTTCGTAATTGACCACATTGGGGAAAGTGCGGTGCAGGCCGACGGGCTTGAAGGTGCCGTGGAAGTCTATCATCAGGCCGTAGCGGGCGGCAAGTTCGGCGACTTTGTAGTGGAAATTGGTGACGGTCTGGTCATCGCTGTCCATAAAATCGACCTTGAAGCCTTTGACTCCCATCTCCGAGTATTTGCGGCAGATTTCCTCCATATCTTTCTTGAAGGCGGCGTAACCTGCCCACAGCACTATGCCCACGCCTCTTTCCTTTCCGTAATCCACCAGTTCCCTGACATCGATCTCGGGCACCACATCGTGGAGGTCCGCCGTGCCTATGGTGGTCCAGCCTTCATCCAGAATCACATACTCGATGCCGTATTTGGAGGCGAAATCAATGTAGTATTTGTAGGTTTGGTTGTTGATGCCCGCCTTGAAATCCACATTGTAGAGGTTCCAGTCGTTCCACCAGTCCCAGGCCACCTTGCCGGGCTTCACGAAACTGAAATCGATGTCGCTCCTCTGCCCGGACGCAAGGATGAAACTCAGGTCGTTGTCGGTGAGAATCCTGTCTTCGCGTGCCACGTTTATGATGCGCCAGGGAAGGTTGACATCCTTTTGGTAGGTGGCAAGGTAAGGATTCCTCTCGTCTGCATACCACTGCAGGTTGTGATGGCCGCCCTGATGGAATTTGGTAGGGTACTGTGCCCAGAATCCTTCCACGGCCGGACCCTGCCCTTTGCAGGGGCGGAGGTACATACCGGGGTAGTCATAAAGGTCGGTCTCGGTGATGCAGATCTTGCGCGAGTCGGGGCCGCAGACGGTCACGGGCAGAAAGGCGAGCAGGTCTTCACGCATCTTGGAAACAGGAGCCACGGTATAAGTCTGCTCGAAGGATGTGTGGAGCTGGTGCTCAAGTTCGGGCCTCCAGGGGTCCACATAGGGGATATAACTGTCGTAGTCATCGGCGAAGCGAAACTGGGCAAGTTCCGACTCCACCTGGAAGGGCTTCTTAACATTGGACACGAACCTGTAGGCGAAGCCGTCGTTGTAGGCACGCAACTCCACCGTGAAATACTTGAAGGCGAGCGTGGCCTTGTTGCATTGATTTTTTACCTCCGCCTTTTTATAAACGAGGGTCTTGATGGTCTCGTCTATGCTTTCCTTCTTGATGCGGGGCTGCGTAAGGGGCTTGTTCAGGGCCTGGTCCGTGAACTTCAGGGCCATCCTGCAGTCCTTGAGCAGCAGCACTCCGTCCTGGGAGAGGCTGTAACTCAGCCCTTCGGGGCTTACGGTGATTTCAGCCTTCAGGCTGCCGTCGGGGGAAATTATTTCCGTGCCCTTCAGGGCGGCGGTGGCGCTCAGGGCAAAACAGATGCAGAGAGCCAATGTGAAGAGTCTTTTCATATCAGTCTGTTAACGGTCCAATGAATGGATGGCCAGGCCGCTGCGGAGCTTGGGCTCGAACCAGGTTGTCTTGGGGGGCATTATGTTGCCGGTATCGGCAATGGCGATCAGTTGGTCCATAGACACGGGGTAGAGGGCGAACGCAGCCGCCATCTCTCCGCTGTCCACCCTTCTCTTCAACTCGCCCAGACCTCGGATTCCTCCCACGAAATCGATGCGTTTCGAGGTGCGGAGGTCTCCCAGGTTGAGGATTTTGTCAAAGATGAGGTTTGAACATACGGTCACATCAAGGACTCCGATGGGGTCGGCATCGTTGTAGGTGCCGGGGCGTGCTGTCAGCGAATACCATTTGCCTCCGAGATACATTGAGAAGTTGTGGAGGGCTGCGGGTTTGTAGATCTGCTCTCCCTTGGGCTCCACCACGAAATCCTTTCCGAGAGCCTCCAGAAACTGCTCTTCGCTCAGGCCGTTGAGATCTTTGACCACGCGGTTGTAGTCAATAATCTTGAGTTGTGACTGGGGGAAGCATACAGCCATAAAGTAGTTGTACTCCTCGTCACCTGTATGGGCGGGATTGTTGTCCCTCTTCTCCTGGCCCACGCGGGCAGCAGCGGCCGTGCGGTGGTGTCCGTCAGCCACATAAAAGGCCCCCACTTCGGTGCTGAACAGGCGTGTCAGTTCGGCTATGTCGGCATCGTTGTCGATTACCCAGAAATGGTGTCCGAAGCCGTCCTCGGCTACATAATCTACCTCGGGGGTCTTGGCGGTGTAACGACTTACGATGGCGTTGATTTTGTCGTTGTCGGGATAGGCGAAGAATACGGGCTCCACATTGGCGTTCTGGATACGCACGTGAATCATACGGTCGTCCTCCTTGTCCTTGCGGGTGAGCTCATGCTT
>JABUTN010000002.1:100144-139461 GCA_021443665.1 Bacteroidales bacterium
CTTCCTCATCGATGACCTCCTTACGGGCGGTGTTGATGAGGCAGCCGCCCTTAGGCATATTGGACACGAGTTCGTATCCGATGGAAGCCTTGGTCTCGGGGGTGGCGGGGATGTGGAGCGAAAGGAAGTCTGAACGTTTGTAGAGGTCCTCCAGGGAGGTGGCCACCTCCGCGCCCGTCGAGCTAATCTGCTCTTCTGTGAGGTAGGGGTCGAAGGCCAGAACCTTCATCCCGAAGCCCATAGCGAGTTTGCCCACAAGGCGTCCCACGTTGCCGTAGGCCTGGATTCCTATGGTCTTGCCCTTGAGTTCGCTTCCCGTACCGGGGGTGAACTGGTTGCGGCTCATATAGACCATCAGGCCGAGGGCGAGTTCCGCAACGGCGTTGCTGTTCTGCCCGGGGGTGTTCATTGCCACCACTCCGGCTTCCTTGAGGGCGGCGCAGTCGAGGTTGTCAAAACCTGCACCCGCACGCACCACAATCTTTAGTTTCGGGGCGGCGGCCACAACCTGGGCCGTGACCTTGTCGGAACGCACAATCAGCGCGTCAGCGTCGGCCACTGCTGAGAGCAGTTGTGCGGGGTCCGTGTATTTTTCAAGGGTGGCAAGGCTGTGTCCCGCCTTTTCCACGATATTCCTGATGCCGTCAACGGCGACCTTTGAGAAAGGTTTTTCTGTGGCTACAAGTACCTTCATTTCGTTTGCTATTTATGGAGTTTCTCAAATTCCTGCATACAGGCCACGAGGGCCTCGACAGCCTCGATGGGGCAGGCATTGTAGAGGGAGGCGCGGAAGCCGCCCACGCTCCTGTGACCCTTGATTCCGACCATTCCGCGCTCCTTGGCGAAGGCCATGAATTCGTCTTGAAGGGCCTCCTTGCCGGGAGCCATCACCCAGCAGTGGTTCATCACCGAGCGGTCCTCTTTGGCAGCGGTGCCGACGAAGAGGGAGTTGCGGTCAATCTCGTTGTAGAGCATCTCGCTGCGCTTGCGGGCGAGTTCCTCCATTGCTGGCACGCCGCCCTTGGATTTCACCCATTTGAGGGTCTGGTACATCACATAAATCGCGAATACGGGAGGGGTGTTGAACATAGAGATGTTCTTCTCTTCAGCGATGGCGTGGGTGCGGTAGTCCACGAAGGTGGGTAGGGGGTTCATATACTGACGGAAACCGATGTTGCCGAGCAGGTCCTTGCGCACGATGACGACGGTCACTCCGGCAGGGCCCACATTCTTCTGGGCGCCGGCGTAGATGAGTCCGTATTTCGAGACATTGACGGGCCTGGAAAGTATGTCTGAGGACATATCGGCCACCAGAGTGACGGGGCAGTCGATGTCACGCCTGATTTCAGTGCCGTAAATCGTGTTGTTGGTGGTGATGTGGAAATAGTCCGCATCCATGGGGATGGAGTAGTTCTTGGGGATGTAGCTGTATGTCTTGTCCTCGCTGGATGCCACAATCTTCACCTCGCCGAAGAGATTTGCCTCCTTGGCTGCCTTCTTTGCCCACACGCCTGTCTGCAGGTAGGCGGCCTTCTTCTTCATAAGGTTTGCGGGAACGGTGAAGAACTGGGTGCTGGCTCCGCCTCCGAGGAATAAGATTTCATATTCGGGAGAGATATGCAGCAGCTCGCGCCAGAGGGCACGGGTCTCGGACATCACCTTCTCCCAACCGGGGGTGCGGTGGGAAATCTCCAGCAGGCCTATGCCTGTGTTGTCAAACTCACGGATGGCTTCGATTGTGGCCTCGACCGCTTCTCTGGGAAGCACGCAGGGGCCGGCGTTGAAATTGTATGCTTGTTTCATAATGATATGTATGAGTTATTGTTTTTATAAGTCCACAAAGATAGTGTTAATTTTAAGCATTTCGCATTTTTGGAGAAAAGAATCCACCCCCGAAAGGGACACCTCCGTCACGATGCTGCACTCCATCCCCGAATCCATTGAGGAGGGGCTCAGGGAACACTCTTTGAGCATTTTCATCACGACATTAGTCCTCTCGTAGGGGAAACGCAGGCAGACGGGTCTCGTGGCAGTCTTTTCGATGACGGCGGCGGCGTTGAGGGCCTCATCCGTGGCGGTTTTGTAAGCCTTTATCAGGCCCGGGATGCCGAGTTTGGTGCCGCCGAAATAACGCACGACCACAACGAGGATGTCGCTCAGGCCGTGGGATAGAATCTGTCCGTAGATGGGACGTCCCGCGCTCGAAGAAGGCTCGCCGTCGTCGTTAATGCGATATGTTTCCCCCTCAAGCCCGATTCGGTAGGCGTAGCAGTGGTGACGGGCATCAAAGTATTCCTTGCGGAGACCTTCCAGTATGGCCTTGACCTCGTCAGCGCTTGTGACGGGATGCGCGAAAGCCAGAAAACGGCTTCCCTTGTCCCTGTAAACTCCGCTTGAGGGAGTTGCAATGCTTTTGTAAACATCAGTCGGCATCAGGAGCCAAAGATACTCAAAAAAACATTATCTTTGCCCTCAAATAGAAGAACAGATGGAAGTATATCGTATCAAAGGCACCATCCCCGGCAACAAACTTTTTATGAGAGAGTATCTTGTGCAGCCCGAAATGACCCTGTATAAGTTCAATGACTTTCTGCGTGACGACCTCGGCTTTGCGCCGGACCAGATAGTCGAGTTCCGCAAGATGACCATTTTCGGCAACCTCAGCCGCCAGGAGGAAAGGTGGGGTCTGTTCGACCTCGGTTCAGGCGCCCTCAACCAGGTCAGTGTGAGCAGGGCCTTCGGTATGGAGATGGGGATGATAGACGAGTTCACGGCGCTCAGGTTTGTGTACAACACTTCGCGCGAGCTGTTCATAGATTTCAAGCTTGTGGGCGTGGAAGAGGCCCAGCCCCGCCGCAGTTATCCTTTGCTGGATCAGGAGAAGGGAGTCAACCCCAACCAGTTCAGCCCCGTCTATAACGATCTCGAGGATTATGGGGCCAGCGAGACCGGACTCGGAGATGTCTATGATGCGGGCGAGAACAACGAATAGATTTCCTGTATGACTACCCTCATCACTTGTTTCGCTGCTGTGATTCTCACCCTGCTGGTGAGTTATTTCATCTGGCACGGCGCCCTTAAGGAGATACGCTCCACACACGAGAAGGATCTTGCCAAACAGGCGGAGGCCCTCAAGAACGAGATGACCGTCCAGACGGAGCAGTTGCTCAAACAACGCGAGCAGGAGCTTGCCCGTCAGGCCGAAAGCAGTTACAAACAGCTGACGGATGCCGTCGCCAAGGACCTGCGCGAGATGAAAAGCGCTTTTGAGGAGTCGAAGAAAAGTTCTCAGGAGAGCAATGTCGCCTTCAGGGAGAGGTTTGACAATGCCGTCCGTTCCCTTGAGGCGCAGACAAAGAGCATAGGCAGCAAGGCCGACAATCTGGCGGACGCGATGCGCGGCCAGAAGAAGATGCAGGGCTGTTGGGGCGAGACCATACTCTACAGGCTGCTCTGTGACGAAGGATTGGTCGAAGGGACACATTTCGAGAGGGAGGAGACCCTCAGGGATGAAAACGGAATCGTGATTCTGAACGAGGACACGGACAAGAGGATGAGACCCGACTATATCATCCATTTCTTTGACGGGCAGGATCTTATAGTTGATTCGAAAGTGTCGCTCAGCGCCTTTGCGGACTGGAGCGAGGCCACGGAGCCGGCGGCAAGGGAAGAGGCCGCGAAGAAGAATCTGCAGGCCATCAGGACGCAGATAGAGAGACTTTCAAACAAGGATTACAGCAAATACCTCAAGTCAGGCAACAGGATGGCCGATTATGTGGTGATGTTCATTCCCAATTTCGCCGCCCTGGATTTGGCCCGCCAGAGTTGTCCCACCATCTGGCGAGATGCCTATGCCAAAAAGGTGGTCATAGCCACCTCCGAGACCATTATGCCTATGCTGCGTATGATTTCCGCCGCCTGGCGCAATGTGGAGCAGGTCAAGAATCAGGAACGCATCATAGCAGCCGCGTCCAAAATGCTGGACCGCGTGGCCGACCTCGTGAAATATATGAATGTCGTCGATCAGAAACTCACCGATGCCCGCACGGCATTTGACAGTGCGAACGCCAAACTCAAGGATTCGGGCCAGAGCATCGTGGTGTCGGCAAACCAGCTTGTCAAACTGGGCGTGACTTCAAAAAAAGCCTTGCCGGAAGCCGGAGAAGACATATAAGGATTATCCCCGCTGCAGCCAGAAGAAGATTCGTCCGCCAGTCCAGCTGGCGGAGCAGGTCGCTTGCCACAAAGCAGGCGTAGGGAATCAGGAGCAGGGCGGTGACAAGCCCCGGAGTGTATTTCAGGCGGAAAAGGGATTGGCCGCAGTGCAAAGGCAGATGCAGATAGAAAGCCCAGGAGGCGGCCAGCAGGGGATAGAGGGAAATCTCACAAAGCGCAAACAGAACCGAAACGAGAATCAGGGAAAAGGCCGTAATCCTCAAAACTATGGCCGTGACCTGCCTTTGGCTGCGGTCAAAAAGCTCTTCGGCCGAGTGAAGCAGAAAAACAAGGGGCAGGGATATATGGAATAGGATGGAGAACATCTGAATGTTGCACAACGCCGCGAAGATACGAAATAATAATAATTTTCGTACTTTTGTCCCCAAGCCCAAACGATTCAATATGAAGATAGTCATAGCAGGAGCCGGTGAGGTCGGCAGCCATTTGGCCAAAATGCTGACGCAGGACCATCACGAGGTAACGGTCATAGATACGGACGAGGAACGCATCGGCAAACTCTCGAGCGATGCCGACATCATAACTGTGGAAGGCAATCCCACATCCATCTCTGTACTCAGGGAGGCGGGGGTATCCAAGGCGGACCTCTACATAGGGGTTGTCCCCTCCCAGGACCAGGAGGTCAACATAGTGTCCGCAATACTGGCAAAGAAACTTGGGGCAAAGAAAGTGACGGCACGCATCAAGAATGAAGAGTACCAGAGGGGGGAGAACCGCAAAATCTTCTATGAGATGGGCCTGGATTCACTTTTTTATCCCGAGCGCATAGCCGCGAACGAGATTCTGGACTTGCTCAAGGATGCCCCCATTGCGGATTATATGGATTATTCCCACGGAAAATTGCAGCTGATTGTGGTCAAGCTGGAGGAACTCTCACCCGTGATAGACAAGACCATAGAGGAGGTGAGGAAGTGGTCGAAGGAACTCTTCAGGGCTGTAGCGATTATCCGTGAAGGGAAAACCATCATACCCACCATCAGTACCCGTTTCCGCCTGGGTGACCAGGTTTATATTGTGGCGAGCAAGGAAGGTGCGGATGCCGCGGTTTCCATTTCCGGAAAGGAAATCACTCCCCTGCGGAATGTAATCATAGTGGGCGGAGGCAGCATAGGGGAGATGGTGGCCCGAAAGGTGGAGAAGAACGCCCAGAACGTAAAGATTATTGAAATCGACCCCGAACGCTGCGAGTTCCTTTCGGAGAATCTCTCCCGCGCCCTGGTCATCAACGGCGACGGCAGCAACCGCGACCTGCTCATAGAGGAGGACATCGAGGACTGCGATATCTTTGTTGCGGTCACAGGTTCCTCGGAAGTCAACATCCTCTCCTGCGTGATGGCGCACAAAATGGGCGTGAACCGCACGATAGCCCAGGTGGAGAACTTCGAGTACATAGGGCTTGCGGAGGAAATGGGTGTGGATTCCGTGGTCAACAAGAAACTCATCACCGCCGGCAGAATCTTCCGTTTCACGCTCTCGAACAAGGTCCGCTCCATCAAGATGCTCGGTGAGACGGAGGCCGAACTGCTGGAGTTCGTGGTCAGCAAGGGCGCCAAAATCACTTCCGGCCCGATTAAGGACATAGGTTTCCCCACGAATGCCGTGATAGGCGGCTATATCCGTGGAAACGAGAGTTTTATGGCCAACGGAGACACGGTAATAGCACCCTATGACCAGGTTGTCGTGTTCACCACCCCCGATGTTGTCGGTCAGGTGGACAGTTTCTTCCTTTAGTTAACTTTATTCCGCGGTTTTCCCGAAAACCCCTGTTCTTATTATGTCGCGGAGAAAGCCGAACACCTTGTCGCGTTCGCTGTCCGAGACGGGCGGGAGCTGTATGTAGTGCCTGCCCTGCGGGTCGGGCGTGCAGTGCAGTACCATATCCTTTCCGAGTTTCGAGTCAAAGGGGCCTTTGAGTCTGAAAAGTTCGGGTGCGAGGAACTGCAGGGTACACATTGCGTCCCACATCCTTTGCTCGGGATTCGGGTCGTAGTGGGTGTAGGCGTGGTAAAGGGGGCTGCCCTTATGACCGGCCGCTTCAAGGTCAGCAATCATCTGTTCGTCCCTGTAGTTGTACTGCTGGCCTGACTCCATAGGTGAGAAATAGATGGGGGTGGGCCATTTGTCAATCAGGACAAGGGCATTTTCCGGATCCAAGGCGAAATTGTACTCCGGCTCCGGGTTCTCCGCTATCATCCCAGCCTGCTGGTAGAGGGCCTTGACCTTTCGTTTTACCAAATCCACGCCGTTGAGCTCCGAGTATTCGTCCGGAGCGCTCTGCAGGAGCCGTGCAAGGTTTGTGGGGAAACCCACGGACACGATATTTACAGAGGTGTCTGCCGCTTCAGAGAGGATTTTGCGGTAGAGTTTCTCCGCATCCGGCAGTCCTGCTGTCTCCTTGTCGCCGAGGCTCTTCGGGAAACCCGGCTCTTCGGGATAGACATCCGGGCGGGCCATCCTCCAGTAGGGACTATAAACGGGGGGATTCTGAACCCCATTGCGGGTGACGCCTATGGGGAGCCCGGGATGTTTGTAATGGGTGTTCAGAATATCGGTCAGGCTCGCGTATTCGTCTCCCACGCGGTTGACCATCACGGCCTTGAGGCTCACCATTCCGGCATCCGTGGCCTTGTGGAGCATATCGAGCGCGACTATGTCATCCAGACAGGCTCCGATGTCGCTTTCGAAAATCACCCATTCCGCACCCTTCAGCCATAGGGTCATCTGCTCCAATACCTCCGTGGAGATGGTCTCGCTGATGCTATAGTATTCGTCCGTGCCGCCTGTCACGCAATGCTGGAACAGGTGGTTCAGCCCTTCCAGACGCAGAATCTTCACATCACTGCGCCCCTTGGTCAGGCTTTCGGCTGCTGGCAGGTTTATGTCCGCAATCACTTGAAGGTCCTTCGAGCCGTTGAGGAAGAGGATGGGGCATTTCACGGTCCTGATGTCCTCGGCGGGGTCATAGCAGATGAAATATCTCATCCAGGGCGTTGAGAGTTGGGCCACGGTCTGCTCGCACTGCTCTTCGCTCAGCCCCATACTCCTGAGCGTGCCCACTTTGGAAGAGAGGGCTTTCCTGAAGGCTTCGGCATCCAGGTCCCGGTTTTCCATCACGAAATCATAGAATCCGCTGTTGACCTTGCGGGCGGCCTCCACCTGGGCGTCGTTTGCACCCTGTGCCCTGGCAAGAGCCTCCGCCTGGGAAAGCAATATCTCGCGGCCCCTGACTGCCGGGCCTGCAAGGGAAATCACGGAATGGATGTCATTCCTCCTCGCCGCTACCATAAAGGCAATCGCGCCTCCCTCGGAGTGGCCGGCGATGGAGACCTCCGAAATATCCTTGCGCTTGAGCAGAAAGTCCACGGCCGCCTCCGCATCGAGGGCGAGATTGGCAGTCGTTGCGTTCGCCACATCCCCATTGTCGCTTTCTCCCGCGCCCCTGTCATCGTAACGCAGCACTGCAATGCCCCGGCGCGTAAGACGGTCGGCAATCACGGCGAAAGGCCTGTGTTCGAAAATCTCCTCGTCCCTGTTCTGGATGCCGCTGCCGCTGACAAGCACCACGGCCTTCCAGGGACCTTCGCCTTCGGGGAGACTCAATGTGCCGGCCAGAGTCACATTGTCGGCGGTGTTGGTGAAACGCACTTCCTCTGTCCTGTAGGGGAAGGGCGGCTTGGGGGTCTGGGGCCTTTCCGGAGACTTCCTGACGCTGAGAGTCATTGTGAAGGGGAAGCCCTGTATCGTGCAGACACCGCTGAAAAGCCCTTTCATCATCAGGGCATTGTATTCAAGTCCTATGGATGCCATTTTGATGCTGAGTTTCTGTTTTTCAAAACTGATGGAATCGACAGCTATGCCGTACTGTCCCTGTTTCGGACTGTCAAGGGTGGCGCTCAGGCTGCCGTCCGCAGCTCTGGATATATTGAAGACTATGGGCAGTTCGGCCCCACCCCCTGCCGGAACGGTGCCCTCCCAACTGCCTTCGATGTTCTGGGCGGATGCGCAGGCAATGGCGCAGAGTACTGTCAGGACGGAAATCAGAAGATGTTTCATAGGCCTTATCTGATTACTTTCACTTCGTAGTGGAGGCCGAGCATTATGATTGATGAGGGCTTCCCTGTGGGATTGCCTTCGAAGCGGGAATCGACGCTGAAGTCAACTCCCTTGAGGATGGCATCGGCCACATCCTGCAGATGTATGGCCGTCTTTTCGCCAGAGATGTTGGCGGAAGTGGACACTATGGGCTTGCGGAAACGGTGCAGCATCTGCCTGCAGAATTCGTGGTCGGGAATCCTGATGGCCACGCTCCCGTCCTGGGCGATGACATTGGGGGCAAGCCCCAGCGCTCCGGGGTAGATGATGGTAAGCGGGCTGTCGCTGACCTCCGTAAGCTGTTCCGCCATAGGAGGGAGTTCTTGAACATATTGGGCGACCATATCCAGGGATTCGGCCAGCACTATCAGGCTCTTGGAGTCGGAACGCTGCTTGAGGGCGAACACTTTCTCCACGGCCTTTTCGTTGGTGGCATCGCAGCCTATGCCCCAGACCGTGTCCGTGGGGTAAAGTATCAGACCTCCTTCGCGGAGGACTCTGACGGCGTTTTCAATGGATTCCTTCATACTATTCCGAATAAAGTCTGCCCTTGTGTTTCCATATCAGGATAAGGAAGAGTCCGAAGAGCATTCCCCCCAGGTGGGCGAAGTGGGCTATGGTGCTGAATGCGCCTGTAACGCCGCACAGGAATTCAATTATGAAGAAAACGAGTATCATCCACTTGGCCTTGAGACTGATGGGAGGGAAGACGAGCATCATTCTGTTGTCCGGGAACATCATTCCGTATGCGAGCAGCAGTCCGTAGATGGCGCCGCTTGCCCCCACCGTCGGAGCCATACAGATCATCGCCAGAAGGGCGGGGTCTCCCTGCAACTGCAGGTACATGACTGCCTCGTTGCACAGGGCGGCCCCTATGCCTGTAAACAGATAGAATAGCAGGAACTTTTTGCCGCCCCATATCTCCTCAAGAACGGAACCGAAGCAATACAGGGTGAACATATTGAAGAAGAGGTGGGCGAAGCCTCCGTGCATAAACATATAGGTCAGAATCTGGTACGGTTTGAATAAATCCGACTGGAAATAGAAGAGCGCGAAGTTCTTATACATGAAATCGCCCTTAATCAGGGTGATTATATACATTATTGCATTGAGCAGCAGGATGTTTGCCAGTATTGGAGGTATTTTTCTCATGAGAGTCTTGAGTCTATGTCTTTTTCGTTGATGGTGCAGAAACACCTGCCTCCGCCCGGGGCGTATTCGTTGCCGGGGCAGGCGAACAGGGTATCGATTGTCAACTGGGCCTCAGTGTGGCTCAGATTCTTGTATGAAGAGTTTCTGGTGGCGCTTTGGGCCATTTTCAGGGCGATGCCGTGGCGCACCTCGGCGCGGAGCATCTGGTTCGAGGGGCTCTCGGCAAAGATGGCGCAGAGGTCTTCGATGGCCTTCTTCGCCCCTTCTTCGCTGCTGCAGTAACCTTCAGGCAGTGCGAGCACATTGAGGCCGCCCTCCTCAGTGAATTCCACACAGAAGCCCAGTGCGGGCAGGGCGTTCGCGTTTTCCGTCAGGAGCGAATTCTGTTCCGGGCTGAGCGCAATGCTGCAAGGAAACATCGCCTGATGGGAAATTGGGCTTGCCTCGTCGAGGCTGCGCAGGTAGCGATCGTAGAGGATGCGTTCCTTGGCCCTTCTGATATGCACGACCATCATCCCGGAGCGTATGGGAGTGACAATGTAGCGGCCGGCGATCACGAGCAGGGGGGAGCCTGAATAGGAGTCCTCAAAAATCTTGGAATATCCCTTGACCGGCTCTGGGGGAAGGGTGTCGATGAAATCCATGTCCTCCCTCGGGGCTGTTTTGAAAGGGTTGAAGCTGGGGTCGATTTTAACCTTCGGCATCTGCGGAACCCTGTCCCGGGGGAAATCCGCGCTTACATCTGGGTACTGGTTGTGCTCGAAGTCTATCGAGGGCATAAAAGAACCGTTGCCCAAGGCCTCGCGCACCGCGGCCTGCACTATGGTGAAAACATCGCTTTCGGCCTCGAACTTGACTTCAGTCTTGGCCGGATGTATGTTGATGTCCACAGTGGTGGGGTCAGTCTCGAAGAAGAGGTAGTAGGAAGGAGCCGCGTCCTCGGGGATGAGGTTTTCGTAAGCCTTCATCACGGCCTTGTGGAGATAGGGCGATTTGAAGAACCTGCCGTTGACGAAGAAATACTGAAATCCGCTGCGCTTGCGGGCGCTCTCGGGCCGCCCCACGAAACCGGAGACGGATACGATGGATGTTGTGGTGTCCACATCGAGCAGTTCCTTGTGAAGGTCTTTCCCCTCAAGGTCGAGGATGCGCTGTTTGACATTGCGGACGCTGTGGAGGTTGAAAACCTCCTTTTTGTTGTGGACCAGGCGCAGGGCCACCTCGGGGCGGCAGAGTGCCACGCGGGAGAATTCTCCGAGAATCTGCCTCCATTCGCTGGCGTCGCTCTTGAGGAATTTGCGCCTTGCGGGCACATTGTAGAACAGATTGCATACCTGGATGTCCGTGCCCACCGGGGCTGCCACCTCTTCCTGGGAAGTCATCACGCTTTCGCGGAATACGGTTCTGGAGCCCGTCTCGTCGTTTTTACTTCTGGTGGTCAGGCGCACTTCCGACACGGCCGCAATGGATGCAAGGGCCTCTCCGCGGAAGCCGTAGGTCATAATGGAGGTGAGGTCAGTCGCGCTGGAGATTTTGCTTGTGGCGTGCCTTTCAAAGCAGATTTTCGCCTCTTCGGGGCTCATTCCGCAACCGTCGTCGGTCACGCGGATGAGAGTGCGCCCGGAGTCCTCGATGGTGATAGTGATGTTCTCCGCAAGCGCGTCTATGGAGTTCTCCACCAGCTCCTTGACCACGGAGGCGGGACGCTGCACAACTTCACCGGCGGCAATCAGGTTGGATATGGAGGGGGGAAGAACCTTTATCATCGGCTTATGAGAGCAGTGAGGCGAAGAATCCGAAATAGTCTGAAATGAGATATATCATCACGAAGAGCATCGCAATCGAGATGATGGCAATCAGACGGCTCATCGACGCCCCGCCGGCGTGGCGGCGATTTGTGGCCATCTGCTCCCTTAGGTGCCCCTTGATGTAGCGGCCGGGATAATATGTCTCGCTTTTGTATTCGCGTCCTTCAGCCTCCGCCTTGCGGCGCTCGATTTTCTCGATGAGTTCGTCACGATGCTCCTTCTCCTCGCTGTAGTAGATAGGCTCGTAGTGGAAAACCCTGTGCTTGGGTGTGTTGAAAAAGCTAAGTCTTAAACCCATATCCGTGTTCCTGATGAAAGTTAAAATGCAAAGATAATCAAAATTACTATCTTTGCCCTATGATACGCGATTTCTTTGAGCTCGTAGGTCGCTATGCGATTTTTATGAAAAAGGTCTTCCAGAGACCCCGCAAGTGGCGTATTTTCATAAAACAGTGCTTTGTCCAGGCGGACTCCCTGGTGCTTGGCTCCGTGCCCCTGGTGGCCCTGATTTCCATCTTCATAGGAGCCGTGCTCGTGATACAGACGGCCAACAACCTCCAGAATCCCCTTATCCCCAAGATGTATGTGGGCTATATGACCCGCGAGTCCCTTGCCCTTGAGTTCTGCAGCACTATGATTTGCCTTATCCTTGCAGGCAAGATAGGCTCCAACATCTCTTCCGAGATAGGCACGATGCGCATCACGGAACAGATTGACGCAATGGAAATGATGGGAGTCAATTCCGCCAACTATCTTGTGCTTCCCAAAATCATCAGCGCCACGGTGCTCAACCCCCTGCTTATGCTGATGAGTTACTGCCTCGGCCTGATTGGAGGTTATCTGATAGTCACAATGACGGGAATCATACAGGTGGCGGACTATCTGACTGGCCTGCGCTACTGGTTCGAGCCCTTCTACATCTACTACAGTATGATAAAGACGGCGGTCTTCAGTTTCCTGATAACCTCAATCGCCTCTTTCTATGGATATTACGCCAACGGAGGCTCGCTCGGAGTGGGCCGCTCGAGCACCAAGGCCATTGTGGTGGCCAGTGCGTCGATACTGATTTTCAACCTTGTTTTGACACAGTTGCTGCTATGATCGAGGTTAAGCATTTGTCCAAAAGTTTCTCCGGCAAACAGGTTCTCTTTGACATCAACGCAAAGTATGAAGCCGGCCAGTGTTCGCTCGTGATAGGACGTAGCGGCTCGGGCAAGACTGTGGTCCTGAAGTCCATCGTAGGCCTGTTCGAGCCCGACGAGGGGGAAGTGTGGTATGACGATGTGCTGTTCAACCGCCTTGGGGAGAAGCCCAAGAGGGAGTTGCACCGCAGCATAGGAATGTTGTTCCAGGGCAGCGCCCTGTTCGATTTTGCCACTGCCCTCGAGAATGTGATGTTCCCGCTCGATTTTTTCACGGATATGAGCCGCTCGGAGAAGACGGACCGCGCCCATTTCTGCCTCAAGAGGGTGGGGCTCGAGAATGTGGACGGCAAGTTCCCCTCAGAGTTGTCCGGCGGAATGCAGAAGCGCGTGGGCATAGCGAGGGCCATCGCCCTGAATCCCAAGTATCTCTTCTGCGACGAGCCCAATTCCGGTCTGGACCCCCACACATCGGTGATGATAGACAAACTGATCCAGGAGATTACACGCGAGTACAACATCACCACCATAGTCAACACCCACGATATGAATTCCGTGATGGAAATCGGCGACAAGGTGGTTTACATCCAGGAGGGACACAAACTCTGGGAAGGGTCTTCCAAGGACATTCTAGATTCGGACTGCGCCGCGCTGAATGAGTTCGTGTTCTCCTCAAACCTGGCACGCAAGGTAAAGAACATAAAATAAGCGCGATGAGAATAGAGATACGGAGTCTTGACATGATAGATGCGGCGGCCGCGGAGTTTCTGAAGGCTGTCGAGGGACAGCGCATCATCGCCCTTTACGGGCGTATGGGCGCCGGGAAGACCACTTTCGTGAGTGCCTTGTGCCGTGTGCTCGGAGTGGAGGACCAGGTGGGCAGCCCCACCTTCACCATTGTGAACGAATACCGTTCGCGTGAGGGACTCCCGATATATCATTTTGATTTCTACCGCATAGAGAAGCCGGGAGAGGCCCTCGACATCGGTTTCGAAGAGTATGTGTATGACTCGGACGGCCTCTGCCTTATGGAATGGCCTGAAAATGTGGAGGAGATACTGCCCCCCGAAACGCTGAAGGTGAATATTTCCATTGAGGCGGACGGCACCCGCATTCTGGAGTTTTAGCTATGTACATAGGCGTCATTTCCGATACACATTGCAGTTTTGACGATGACCTCAGGGAGTTCCTCGCTCCCGTGGATGTGATTTGGCATGCCGGGGATTTCGGAGATTTGGCGACATACGCCGCCGTTCACGAGTTCAAGCCCACAATAGCTGTTTACGGCAATTGCGACGGGCAGGATGTGCGCCTTCGCAGCAAGCCTTTCCGCATCTGGGAGTGTGAGGGCATGAAAGTGATGATGATGCACATAGGCGGCTATCCGGGCAGGTGGCCCGAACAGGTGCTCCGCCTGATCGAGGCCCACAGGCCGGACATATTCGTGTGCGGCCATTCCCACATACTGAAGGTCATCCGTGACCAGCATTACGATATGCTCACGATAAACCCCGGAGCCTGCGGGCATCAGGGTTTCCACGTCGTCCGCACGGCGGTCCGTTTCCATATTGACGAGGGCAAGCCTCACGATATGGAAGTGGGCGAGTGGGACCGATTCTGAATATTTTTATATATTTGCGGAACATCTTTTCAAAACAGAATTATGGAAAACAAGAAAAGAGTTGTGGTTACAGGACTTGGAGTCATCTGCTCCCTCGGCAGCGATGTGGACAGTTTCTGGACCAATATCAAGGACGGCAAATGCGGTATCGGACTGATTCCCGATATGGATCACCCGGAGTACAAGGGAATTAACGTGAAGGTGGCTGCAGTTGTTCCGGATTTCAAGCCCGCCGATTTCGGCCTGACTCCCGCCCAGATCCGCCGCAGCGACCGCTACACCCACTTTGCAATGATTGCCGCAAAGCAGGCTGTCCAAATGAGCGGCCTGGTGAGCGGAACGAACATAGACCCGGAGATGTTCGGGGTGTATGTGGGTTCCGGCATCGGGGGTATGATAACCTTCGTCAACCAGACCAGGAATATGATCAACAACGGCGGCGGTATGGTGTCCCCCCTCTTCATCCCTATGCTGATAGGTAACATCGCCGGTGCGAACATAGCCATAGAGTATAACGCCCAGGGACCCGCCCTGGCCTGCGTCGCTGCCTGTGCCACCGGCACGAATGCCATCGGAGAGGCTTTCTACGCCATACAAAGGGGTGATGCCGATGCCATACTCGCGGGAGGCAGCGAGGCCACCATTTCGCCTTTGGCTTTCGGAGGCTTCCAGAACGCCAGGGCCTTGAGCGTGGAGCCCGACCCCCTGAAGGCCTGTCTTCCCTTTGACGTGAAGAGGAGCGGATTTGTGATGGGGGAGGGCGCCGGTATGGTGATGCTCGAAGAATACGAACACGCCGTGGCCCGTGGCGCGACCATCCTGGCGGAGTTGTGCGGCTACGGTCACACCAACGATGCCCATCACCTCACAGCCCCTTCCCCCGACGGGAAAATGGCGGCTAAGGCAATACGCAAGGCTTTGGACCAGGCAAGTTTCAAGGACGGTGAAAGCCTGTACATCAACGCGCACGGCACAGCCACCCATCTTAACGACAGTTCCGAAACCAAGGCGATAAAACTGGCCTTGGGAGAAGAACAGGCCCACAGGGCGATGATAAGTTCCACAAAATCAATGACCGGACACATGCTTGGGGCAGCCGGTGCCGTGGAAATGATAGTCAGTGTCCTCGCCCTTCGCGACGGGGTGGTGCCCCCGACCATAGGCCTTACGGATCCCGATCCCGAGTGTGACCTCGATTACACTCCCCTCAAGGCACGCAAGGCGGAAATAGATGTGGCCCTTTCCAACTCTCTCGGCTTCGGGGGGCATAACGCCACACTTGTGCTCAGAAAAGTACGTTAACCTAAATACCACAGTTATGACAAGAGAAGAGCTCAAGAATTATCTTCCCCAGCGGGAACCTATGCTTTTGGTGGACGAAAGCCACAGGGAGGGGGAAGAGGTCATTTCGACCTACAAAGTGAGGGGAGACGAATACTTCCTTCAGGGACATTTCCCCGGCAATCCCATTGTGCCGGGCGTAATCTTGTGCGAGATGATGGGACAGGCATCGGCTTTGCTTATCCCTGAAATCCTTGATGGGCAGACGCTGACCTATTTTGCCGGGATGGACAAAGTCCGCTTCAAGAACCTTGTGCATCCGGGCGACACTTTTGTGACCAAAAGCCGTCTTACCGCCAGAAGGTCAAATCTTATCTTCATCGAGGCTGAAGGCAGCGTCGATGGAAAACTGTGCTGCAGCGCCTGTATGACTGTGGCCGTGATGTCAAAAAAATAAACCTAACTGTAAAATCATGTCATACAATCTCTTGAAAGGAAAAAAGGGCATAATCTTCGGTGCCCTCAACGATAAGTCCATCGCCTGGAAGGCTGCGGAGGCGGCTGCCCGCGAAGGGGCTGAAATAGTGCTTACCAACACCGCTATCGCAATGCGTTTCGGCACCACATCTGAACTCGGGGCCAAACTGGGTGCGCCCGTGATTGCGGCCGACGCCACAGTCGTGGCTGACCTTGAGAAACTGGTCGATGGCGCAATGGAACATTTTGGCGGCAAATTCGACTTCGTTCTCCACTCAGTGGGCATGTCTCCGAATATCCGCAAGGGCGTTCCCTATGAGAACCTCAACTACGAGTATCTCAACAAAACCCTTGACATATCCGCCATATCTTTCCACAAACTGCTGAAAGTGCTGTATGCCAAGGATGCGCTCAACGAATGGGGCTCCGTGGTGGCGCTCACCTATATCGCCGCCGACCGCGTGGTGGAGGGCTATTCCGATATGGCTGACGCCAAGGCACTGCTGCAAGCCATTACCAGGAATTTCGGAGCCATATACGGCCGTCACCGCAATGTGAGGGTGAACACCGTGTCCCAATCGCCCACGATGACTTCCGCGGGGCAGGGCATCAGCGGTATGGACAGGATGTTCGACTATGCGCAGAAACTTTCCCCCCTGGGGAATGCCCTGGCTGAGGATTGCGCGGACTATATCGTGACGCTCTTCAGTGACCTCACCCGCAAAGTCACAATGCAGAACCTCTACCACGACGGAGGTTTTTCAAGCAGCATCACTTGCAAGGATATTCTTTAGACAGACCGCTATCTGCAGCCCCAGAAGGCCAGGTCGTTGATACGGATGCGATAGGGGAGAAGGGATTCGGTCCAAGTCTCCCCGGCATCCAGGGTCAGCAGGATTGACCCGCTTGAGGACCCTTCTATGGCGGCAGAATAGGAGCCTATGGCGCCTATTCCCGTCATTGCGAAGGAAGGGATGTAGTATTCGGGATAGTCACTGACAAAGGCGATTTCATCCACAGTCGCGAATTTGTCGCTTGTAAAGTAGACCTTTTCTCCGGTGCTCACCCAACCGCTTTCTTCATCGAACATTATGATGCTCTTGTAGTCCTCGGAGCCGGACAGCACGCTTTTCCAGTTTTTGCCTCCGTCAATGGAGCAGAGAATGCCTATGGGTGCATCTCCGCAGGCATAGAGGAGGGAATCCGTGGCCACCGCAAGACAGTTTATGGGAGAGAAGGTGGATACGGGGATTTCTGCAAATGTCCAGTCTCCACCGCTGTCCGTGGAATATTGTATGAAGGTCCCGTCGTCGTTGCTGATTCCGGCCACGAACACTTTCTTGCCATCCAGAGTGAGGATGTCCGTAAATCTCTCGAAGGCGATATTGCTGTGGCAGACACTCCAAGCCGCCCCTCCGTTTGTGGTCGAGACGACCAATGCCGTGTCGGATGCCATTGCGAACGCGGTTTTGCTGTCGACTGAGGCGATACTCTTCAGGCTGACCGACTCGGTACCGTTGATGGTACCTCCAATCCTCTCCCAGTTCTTGCCGCCATCCTCTGTCTTGACTATGTTGAACTGGTTGCGTATAGTGTCCTTGTCGCCCACGGCCCAGCATACTTTTTCGCTAATGGGGCAGACTTTGCGGAGGGCGGCCTTGGCGAGATTGATGCTTGAGCCCTGGCGTACCCACATAAGCCCTCCGTCCGTGGTGTTGAGTATGGTGCAGTAGCCTAGGTCGCATTCTCCGACAGCCCAGGCCGTAGTGATGGGAATAAGGGCCGCATCCGCTCTGACAGAATCGTTGCGTGCCACCCTCGTGCTGACATAGCTTGGCAGAAATCCCTTCTTGCTTATTCTGACTGACTGAATGCCTTCGAAAACACCGCTGTATCCGAACCTACCCTCTTCATCGGTCAGCACGCAGGAGTCTCCGTAGAAAACCCTGGCGTACCTGACGGGAAGGCTTGATGTGGAATCCCTCACATATCCGTAAATGTTCCCTCTGCCCCCTTCCGGCATTTTGCAGGAGGACAGGCACAGGACCAAAAGAAATGATATGTACAAGGCTTTGCGCATAGGCTCAGAAATTCTCTTTCACCAGATACACTGAAGGGTACAGATTCTGGATTTTTTCCATAAAGCGCAGGGCTTCCGACTTGGTCCTGAAACTGCCTACGCTGACCTTGAAATAGGGATTTACATAGCTGCGGACCACGGGGACATCCGGGTAGAGTTCCTTGAACTGGTTCATGATTTCCTCCGACCTGGTCCTGGCATCACGGCTGTTGTTGAAGAAAATGCGTATGCTGTATTTTGTCAGGTGTCTGGAGGACTTCTGGTAACTGCTACTGCGCAGGGTATGTTCCAGGGTTCTGCCCATCTGCAGGTCCGGGCCGATGAAATCCATCATTTCCTGATAGTGGTCCACTTCCACGGGGGTGGCGAGGGCCAGGCTGTCTTCTGGAGTTGTGCAACCCATCAAGGCTGCGGTGATTATGGTGAGAATGAAATGTGTCATTGTGCTTTTTCTATGTATTTCAACAGATCTTCAACGGGTACATTGTTGACCTTGATAGTGCGCTTTGAGGCTCCGCTTCTGAAAGTGGCCGTTCCGGAAACCTTGAGTTTCTTGAAGAAGGTGTCCATTGAGTTTAGGGCTATAGGGAGCAGTTCGAGGGGGTCTTCAAGCTTGATTCTGACGGGGACTTCCAGAGTCTGTCTCTTGCCGGCTTCCATACGGATTTCATCTTCGATGCTTATTCCCGCCGCCTTTGTCCGTTCGCTCTTGAGTTCCCCCTTGAGCCCGGTGAGGAAAATGTCCTGCGCTGCATTGTTCTTGACGGATACGCTGACAACCACCTCCAAAGTGCCGAGGTTTGCCACCCTGAGACTCTTGACATCCACCTTGTTGCTGAATGAGAGCTTGTTGACGGGCACGCACGCGCAACTCAGGAAACCTGTAAGCAAAAAAAGTACCAAAAAACGAAAAATCCGTTTCATATTATCATGTTTTCGACTGCAAAGATATAAAAAAGATTATCTTTGCATTGATATCTGTGAAATGGCTTATGAAAGTATTCATTGAAACATACGGCTGTCAGATGAATGTGTATGATTCGGGTCTTGTGATGTCCATCCTGAAAAAAGACGGGTGGATGCAGGCGGAGCGCCTTGAGGATGCGGATCTCATTCTTATAAACACCTGTTCCATCAGGGAAAATGCGGAGCAGCGTGTGTTCGGGCGGCTTGATGTCTGCCTTCAGCAAAAGAAACAGCGTGAGGGCCTCATCGTGGCCGTTCTCGGCTGTATGGCCCAGAGGATGAAGGACAAACTTCTGGAGCATCCCGCGGTGGACCTTGTCGTAGGTCCCGATTCCTACCGCCGTATGCCCGCTCTCATAGCCGGTGCCATTACAGGTGAGCCTGTGTTGGAGACAACGCTCTCACATACGGAGACCTACGCGGATATGGAGCCTGTCAGGGATGACAACGGAGTGACCACATTCGTGTCGATTATGCGCGGCTGCAACAATATGTGTTCCTATTGCATAGTGCCTTATGTGAGGGGACCCGAGCGTTCGCGTGACCCTGAGAGCATCATAAGGGAGTGCCGCAACGCCTTCGAAGCCGGGTACAGGGAAGTCACCTTGCTCGGACAGAACGTGGATTCCTACTATTGGACTTCGGATGAGGGGCCCGATTCGGATATGACTTTTGCCCGCCTTCTGGAGGAAGTGGCGCAGATTTCACCTCTCCTGAGGGTGCGCTTCTCCACCTCCCATCCCAAGGATATGTCCAACGCCGTTCTCTACTCCATGGCCCTGTATCCGAATATATGCACCCATATTCATCTTCCCGTGCAGTCCGGCAGCGACGTGATGCTCGAAAAGATGAACCGCAAGTACGACCGTGCCCGCTATATGGACCGCATACAGAAGATTAGGGAGATTGTGCCGGATTGCAGCGTCACCACGGATGTCATCGCGGGATTCTGCTCTGAAAGCCTTGAAGACCACAATCAGACCCTGGATTTGCTCCGGGAGGTCAGGTTCGACAGCGCCTTTATGTTCCAGTATTCGATGCGCCCGGGTACCAGGGCCCACCGCCGTTTCGTGGACGACGTGCCGGAGAAGGAAAAGACCAGGCGCCTGAGCGAAATCATAGACCTGCAGACAGCCATCAGCCTCGAGAGAAACCGCGAGCATATAGGGAAGAGTTTCGAGGTTCTGATAGAGGGCGTATCCAAAAAGAACAAGGATGAACTTTTCGGCCGTACATCGGGCAACAAGGTATGCGTGTTCCCCGCACAGGGCCACCGGAAGGGAGAATACGTTAAAGTTACAGTGGACAGCTGCACAAGCGCCACATTGATAGGACACATTTCAGAGTAGCACTGTGAATACACTCAAACAAGAACAGAAACTGAAACTCAGCCAGGGACTTTCCCCTCTCCAGATCCAGACAATCAAGATGTTGGAGTACACCCGTATGGAGGTGGAACAGAAAATTTTGAAGGAAATCGAGGAAAACCCGGTTCTGGATGAGGTTATCAATGATGAACCCGATGAGGATGGTGTCGTGTCAAATGTGTCCTTGAGCGATTATCCGGCCGCTGACCCCACTCCGTCTTACAAATTCATAGTCAACAACCAGGGCAAGGACCTTAAACCCGAATACAACACTTTCGCCGTCAAGGAGAGTTTCCACCAGAGCCTTATGGACCAGCTCGGTTTCGTGACCAGCCTCAATGACCGCCAGATGGCCATCGCCCGCTTCATTGTCGGCTCAATCGATGATTCTGGCTATCTTCGCAGGGATTTGCTTTCGCTTTCCGATGATATAGCCTTCCGCCTCAATATTGACGTGACAGAGCAGGAACTTGAGCAGATTCTGGGCATAATCCAGCAGTTCGAACCCGCCGGAGTGGGAGCCAGGGATTTGAAGGAGTGCCTCTTGCTTCAGTTGAAAATAAAAGAGGGGACACCAGCCGTCGAGTGCGCCATAAAGATTCTCGAAGAGCACTTTGAATCCTTTACGAAGAAACATTACGACAAGATTTCAGAGAGGATGGGAATCAGCGAGCAGGAACTGAAGGAAGCGATTGGGGAGATTCTGAAACTCAATCCCCGCCCCGGCGGACAGATAGACGATTCCTACACGGACCAGGCCCAGCAGGTGGTGCCGGACTTCATCGTGGAAAACAAGGACGGGGAACTTGTGCTCGAGATGCCGCGCCTCAATGTGCCGGAACTGCGTATCAACAGTCGTTACGATGAACTGCTGCGTGACAAGTCATCTTCCAAGTCACGTGAGGACAGGGAGGTGGCATCGTTCATCAAACACAAGATAGACACGGCCAAGTGGTTTGTGGAGGCTATAAAGCAGCGCCAGAACACGCTCCGCAACACGATGCAGGCCATAATGGAATACCAACACGATTTCTTTGTCACCGGGGAGGAAACATCACTCCGTCCTATGGTGCTGAGGAATATTGCCGAAAAGACCAATCTGGACATCTCCACCATCTCCAGGGTTGTGAACAGCAAGTATGTCCAGACCCCCTTCGGGGTGATGTCGCTCAAGTTCTTCTTCTCAGAGGGACTTACGAACGAAAGCGGGGAAGAGGTGTCCACCCGTGAAATCAAAAAGGTCCTCAGCGACAGTATCGAGGCTGAGGACAAATCAAAACCCCTGACGGATGATGAGCTTGTAAAACTTTTGTCCGCCAAGGGTTATAAGGTCGCGAGACGTACTGTCGCCAAATACCGCGATCAGATGAATATCCCCATCGCAAGGCTGCGACGGGAAATCTAATCACTTATTATTTCTCGCATTTGTCACAGGGCTTGTCATCACAAGCCTTTTTCCCGTCTTTGCAGCAATCTCCGTGCTTTTCACCGCAGTCGTGTTTTTCGCCGCATTTCTTGCCGTCCTTGCACTCGTGCTTCTCACCGCAGTTCTTGTCGCCTTTGCATTTGTCGCAAACGGAGAACTTGAAGACAGCGTTGTGGGTGTAGGTCTCGCCGGGACGGAGAATGGTGTTGGGGAAGTTGGCGTGGTTGGGAGCATCGGGGAAGTCCTGGGTCTCAAGCGCCACTCCGCTGAAACGGTGGAATATCTGGCCTCTCTTGCCCACATCCTTTCCGTTCATTGCAGGGCCTGAATAGAACTGGATGCCTGGTTTGTCTGTGAACACTTCGAGTTTGATGCCTGTTTCGGGCTCAGCCATAACTGCCGCAAGGGCATATTTGCCGCATTCTGACTTGCAGCACTGCTTGCCCTGGGTGCCGAGCACGAAGTTGAGGTCATAACCTTCCTCTTTGGCGCGTGAACCGATTTCGGTGGGCTGGCGGAAGTCGTTTACAGTGCCTTCAACGCTCTGTATCTCACCCGTGGGGATGAGGCCGGGGCCGCAGGGGGTGAAGCCGTCGGCGGGAATCATCAACTTGTGGGAGTTGGAACTCTTCTCGGTGGTGCCGTGGAGGTTGAGATAGGGGTGGAATGTCAGGTTGACGGGAGTGGCCTTGTCGGTTACGGCCTTGTAATTGATCACAAGGGCATTGTCCTTGGTGAGGGTGTAGGTCACCCAGGCCTCGAGATTGCCGGGGAAGCCCTGGTCTCCGTCGGGGGAGAGGATATGAAACTCCATTACAGGCTCGCCTTTCTCGTTGATGCCGGTTTTGCCGTCCCAAACGCAAGCATAGTAGCCTTTGGGGCCGCCGTGAAGCTGGTTGGGGCCTTCGTTGGTGACAACATTGTACTCAACGCCGTCAATGCTGAATTTGCCCTCGGCAATGCGGTTGGCAAAACGGCCTACAACCGGACCGGCGAAATGGTCCTGGCTGTTGAGGTAGCCGTCGATGGAGTCGAAACCCCAGATGACGTCCTTGTACTCCCCGTTGCGGTCGGGAACGATGAGCGAGGTCATACGCGCACCGTAGTTGGTGAACTGCACGGCCATATTGTCGTTCTCGATGGTGAACAGTTGTACCTGCTTGCCGTCGATGACCTTCTCGAAGTTGGCGGGGTCAAGTTTGAGGGCTGAATAGTCGGATTTCTTGTTGCAGCAGCAGGATGCGAGGGTGACAATCGCTGCAAGTGCGATAAAGGTTTTTTTCATGGGATGAGTCTATTTTTTTGTTTGGCCGTAGTAGGCGTTGGGCCCGTGTTTGCGTGAGAAATGCTTTTCCACGAGCAGGGGGTTCATTTTGAGGGAAGGGTTGACGCTGTAGGCGATGAAGGCCATCTTGGCAACCTGTTCGAGCACCACCGAATTCATCACGGCCTGCTCGGGGCTTTCGCCCCAGGTGAAGGGACCGTGACCCTTGACAAGCACGGCAGCCGTGTGGTCGGGGTCGATGTTGAGTTCCTTGAAACGGCGTACAATCACATTGCCGGTTTCAAGCTCATAGTTGCCCATCACCTCCTGCTCCGTCATATCCTCCGTGCAGGGGATGTCGTGGTGGAAGTGGTCGGCGTGGGTGGTGCCTATATTGGGGATGTCAATGCCTGCCTGAGCCCATCCTGTAGCGTATGTGGAGTGGGTGTGAACCACGCCTCCGACATTGGGGAAGGCTTTGTAGATGGCGATGTGGGTGGGAGTGTCGGATGAGGGTTTGAGATTGCCTTCAACGATGTTCCCGTCCAGGTCCACCACCACCATGTGCTCGGGGTAGAGGTGGTCGTAGTTGACTCCCGAGGGTTTGATGACCACCAGTCCGCTCTTGCGGTCAATGGCGGAGACATTGCCCCAGGTGAAGATGACCAGTCCGTGGCGTACAAGCTCGAGATTGGCCTGACATACTCTTTGTTTTAATTGCTCTAACATATCCGATTGATTTTACCAGAAGTAAATATAGAATGCGACTGTAAGGCCGAGGATGACAGCAGAGTGGAAGATGTCCCATTTGTTCCAGCTTCGGCGGGTGGCCTCTTTCTGCTCGGGGGTGGCTGTGCTGAACACGAGACCCTTGAGTTCTTCCTCGCTCTTGGGCTTGGTGCAAAGGCTGACAACGACGCAGACTATGAGGCAGAATGCAAGCATCCAGACACAGAAGAACAGCCAGTTGTAGTCATAGAACACTGAGCGGAACAGGCTGCTGCCCAAGCTTTCGCCCCAAGATGTTGTGTAGATGATTTTGGCTGCCAGACGGGTGAGCCCTATGACAAGACCGCTGATGAGGGCCCACTGTCCTCCCTGAGGTGTGGTGCGTTTCCAGCAGATACCCATAAGGAAGGCGGCTGCGATACCGGGAGCCAGAACGCTCTGAACATCCTGCAGGTAGAGGTAGAGGACATCTCCGATACCCTTCATGATGGGAATCCAGAGGATGCCGAGAATCACGATGACCACGGTGGCGACACGGCCTACCTTCACAAGTTTCTTCTCTTCGGTCTCGGGATGGCGGCGCTTATATACGTCAATGGTGTAGAGCATCGCGCTGGAGTTGAACAGTGAGGCGAGGGAACTCATAAGGGCTGCGAGGATGCCGCAGACAACGAGTCCCTTCACGCCTGCGGGAAGAAGTTCGCGGACCAGGGTGGGGAAGGCTACGTCACCATTGCCGAGCACCTGGGCGAAACCGGGGTAGTTCTTGGAGGCAAGGGCGAAGGCAATCATGCCGGGAATCAGGAAGAGGAACACGGGGAGGAGCTTGAAATACGCTCCGAGTATGGTGCCGCGGCGGGCCTCTTTCTCATTCTTGCCGGAGAGTACGCGCTGCACGATGAACTGGTCGGTACACCAGTACCAGAAACCGATTATGATGGATCCTCCCAGGGCTCCGAACCAGGGATAGTTGGGGTCGCCGTTGTTTCGCATAAGCTGGGTCATCTTGTCGCCGTATTCGTTGACGGGAGTGGCTCCGCAGATCTCCATCATCTGCTGCCATCCGCTGCCCTCACCCATTCCGGACAGGGCTTTGAATCCAAGGTAAAGGATGAACAGCGAGCCGAGCAGGAGGATGGGGGTCTGAAGCACGGAAGTCTTCAGAACGCTCTCCATACCGCCGACAACTGTATATAGCGCGGTGATGAGCACGAGACCTATGGCTGCAATCCAGAAGAAGTCGATGTCAGTGCCGAACCAGTGCACGCTGTCGATGCCGAATACCTGCTGGAACACCAGACCGCCGGCATATACTGTCACGCTGACCTTGGTGAGCACATAGCTGATCAGGGAAATGTAGGTGAGGATGGAACGTGAGGTCTTGTTGTAGCGTCTCTCGAGGAACTCGGGCATCGTATATACCATTGAGCGCTCATAGAAGGGGACAAACACCCATCCGAGCACGAGAATCATCCAGCCCTGGAACTCCCAATGGGCCATTGCCATACCGCTTGAGGCGCCTGCGCCCGCCAGACCGATGAGGTGCTCACTGCCGATGTTGGATGCGAAAATGGACGCGCCTATCGCGATCCAAGTCGCGTCACGTCCGCTGAGAAAATAGTCGGAGGAACTGTTCTGTTTCTTCTTCATCACACTATAAACAATCCAGATCATAGCGCAGACGAACAATCCGATGACTAACCAGTCTAATGTTGCCATTTCTTTTTAGTTTTTTTAGGTAAGTGGTGTAAAAAAGTCAACAAAAATACATAAATTTGCGAAGACTAAAAAAACAATTAAACCAAAAAACATATTTTTCTTATGATTTATAACGATTACCAAGTCTGGTTCGTAACCGGAGCGCAGCTCCTTTACGGTGGCGATGCAGTCATCGCCGTAGATGCCCATTCCAATGAAATGGTCAAAGGCCTCAATGACTCCGGCCGCCTTCCCGTCCCCGTTGTCTATAAGGGCACCGTCAATTCGGAAAAAGAGGTGACTGAGTGCTTCCGCGCAGCCAACAATGACCCCAACTGTATCGGAGTTATCACCTGGATGCACACTTTCAGCCCCGCCAAGATGTGGATTCACGGTCTGCAGCTGCTGAAAAAGCCCCTCCTGCATTTCCACACCCAGTTCAACAAGGAGATTCCCTGGGATACGATGGATATGGATTTCATGAACCTCAACCAGAGTGCCCACGGCGACCGTGAGTTCGGACATATCTGCGCCCGTCTTCGCAAGCCCCGCAAGGTGGTCGTAGGCCATTGGCAGGATCCCGCAGCCCAGGCCAAGATTGCAGTGTGGATGAGGGTTTGTGCCGGTTGGGCCGATGCTCAGGATATGCTGATTCTCCGTTTCGGCGACCAGATGAACAATGTGGCCGTGACGGACGGCGACAAGGTGGAGGCGGAGATGAGGCTCGGCTACCACGTGGACTACTGCCCTGTGAGCGACCTTATGAAATATTACAATTCTGTCAAGGAGACTGACGTTCTCGCCCTCGTGGCCGAGTATTTCGCCACCTACGACCACGATGCGGCCCTCGAAGTGGTTGGTAGCGACGCATACGTGAAGGTGTACAACTCAGCCCGTGCCGAACTTGCCCTGCGCGGCATCCTGAAGGACAAGGGCGCCAAGGCCTTCACCACCAACTTCGACGACCTCGGTGATATGGACCAGATTCCCGGTCTGGCAAGCCAGCGCCTGATGGCGGAAGGCTACGGCTTCGGTGCCGAAGGCGACTGGAAGACCGCAGCACTCTACCGCACATTCTGGGTGATGGGCAAGGGACTCCCCAAAGGCTGTTCCTTCCTCGAGGACTACACCCTCAACTTCGCGGGCGAGCGCAGCGCCATCCTTCAGGCCCACATGCTTGAGGTCTGCCCTCTGATTGCGGCGCAGAAACCCCGCCTCGAACTGAACTTCCTCGGCATTGGCGTATGCAAGAGCCAGACTGCCCGTCTAGTGTTCACAAGCAAGCCCGGCGACGGCGTTGCAGCCACCGTGGTCGATATGGGCGGCCGTTTCCGTATGATTGCCAACGAGGTTGAGTGCATCGAGAGCAAACCCCTGCCCAACCTGCACGTTGCTTCCGCTCTCTGGATTCCCAAGCCCAACTTCGAGGTTGGCGCCGGCGGATGGATTCTGGCGGGCGGCACCCACCACACAGCCTTCTCCTACGACCTTGACGTAGAGTATCTGAAGGACTATGCCGAGATTGCCGACATCGAACTTGTCATCATCGGAAAGGACTCAACCATCGATACCATCAAGCAGGATCTGCGCAACGGCGAGATTTATTATATGCTCAACAAGGCCCTCAAGTAAAAAGATATGGATAAATACGTTATAGGACTTGACTACGGCAGCGACTCGGCCCGCGCCGTGGTGGTCAACACCCGTACAGGAGAAACCCTTGCCACCTCAGTCTGCTACTATCCCCGCTGGAAACAGGGACTGTATTGCAATCCTGCCCGCAACCAGTACCGCCAGCATCCCCAGGACTACATAGACGTTCTGATTCATACCGTCCGCGAGAGCATAGCCGCCTGCCCCGAAGGCACCGCCGCCAATGTCGTCGGCATCGCCTTCGACACCACCGGCAGCACGCCCTGCTTCTGCGACAGGACCGGCACACCCCTGGCCATGCTGCCCGGCTTTGAGGAAAATCCCAATGCAATGTTCGTGTTGTGGAAAGACCATACGGCCGTGGATGAGGCCGCCCGGATCAACGAACTTTGCAAAAAGTGGGAAATCGACTATTCACAGTACGAGGGAGGCATTTATTCTTCCGAATGGTTTTGGGCAAAAGCCCTGCATGTGCTACGCGAGGATGCAGTTGTACGCGAGAACGCATACAGCATAGTCGAACACTGCGAGTGGATGCCCGCCCTGCTGACAGGAGTGGATGATGTCCACAAACTCATCCGCAGCCGCTGCGCCGAAGGACACAAGGCAATGTGGCATCCTTCTTGGGACGGTCTGCCTTCAGAGAAGTTCCTCGTGGCCCTCGACCCCGTGCTTGCCGGTTTCAGGGAGCGTCTCTTCAAGGATACTTTCACCGCTGACAAACCCGTTGGTCGCCTTACACCCGAATGGGCCGGCAAACTCGGGCTCAGCACGGATGTTGTCGTCGCCGGAGGCGCCTTTGACTGCCACTTCGGAGCTGTGGGTGCCAACATCAGCCCCAGGACCTTCGTCCGCGTGATAGGCACTTCCACCTGCGACATTATGGTCAGCCCCTACGATGAGATTGGTGACAAACTTATTCACGGCATCTGCGGCCAGGTGGACGGCTCCGTGATTCCCGGTATGGTCGGCCTTGAGGCCGGACAGTCTTCGTTCGGAGATGTGTATGCCTGGTTCAAGAGGCTGATCTGCGAGCCCGCCGCCGCACTGATTTCAAAATCGGAGTCAGTCAGCGAGGAGCAGAAGAAGGCGCTTGTGGCCGAACTCGAGGACAAGATGATAGTCGAACTTACCAAGCAGGCCGAAAAGATAGCCCCCGAGGACAGCGCTGTTCTCGCCACGGACTGGTTCAACGGCCGCCGTACGCCTGATGCCGACCAGAGAGTGAAGGCCACCATCACCGGCCTGACCCTCGGATCCACAGCCCCTATGGTGTTCCGCGCCCTTGTCGAGGCCACTGCCTACGGCTCACGCGCCATCGTGGAGCGTTTCCTGAACGAGGGTGTGAAGATAGAGCAGGTTATAGGCATCGGAGGCATTGCCCTAAAGTCGCCTTTCGTGATGCAGACCCTTTCAGATGTACTGGGGATGCCCATAAAGGTTTGCCGTACCGACCAGGCCTGCGCCCTTGGAGCTGCTATGTTCGCGGCCACTGCCGCTGGAATCTATCCCAATGTGGAAGAGGCACAGAAGGCGATGAACTCAGGCTTTGCCCATGAGTACCAGCCCATACCCGCAAATGTGGAGCGCTACAATGTACTGTACAAACAGTATATAGACCTTGCCCGCAAGACGGAGTAAACTCCCGTAACCATCAAAGAAAAAGGGGAACTGCTCTCGGGAGCGCTTCCCCTTTTCTTATTTCAGAATGCTTGCAACCACTTCCTCCAGTTCCTTGAGCGGAAGGGAGTTGGGGCCGTCGCTGAGAGCCTTGTCGGGATTGGGGTGGACTTCGAGGAAAAATCCGTTTGCTCCGAAGGCCTTGGCGGCGAGTGCCATTGAACGGATGTATTTTCTATCTCCGCCCGAGACTCCGGACGCTGCGCCCGGACGTTGCACGGCGTGGGTGCAGTCCATTATCACGACATCAGAGAATGTTCTCATCAAGGTTATGTTGCGGAAATCCACCACGAGATTGTTGTAGCCGAACATATTGCCCCTTTCGGTCAGCCACACCTTGTCGTTGCCCCTCTCCTTCACTTTCTGTACGGCATAGCGCATATCATCACCAGAAAGCTGCTGCCCTTTCTTTATGTTGACAATCCTGCCCGTGTCGGCTGCGGCATATATCAAGTCTGTCTGGCGGCAGAGGAAGGCCGGAATCTGAATTATGTCCGCAACTTCCGCCACGGCCGCCGCCTGGGGGCTTTCGTGTATGTCGGTGCAGATGCGCAGAGACCATTTCTCCCTGACATCAGCCAGCATTTCCAGACCCTTGGCAAGTCCGGGACCGCGATATGAGGAAGCGGAGGTCCTGTTCGCCTTGTCAAAGGAGGACTTGAAAATTATGTCCGCATTGTATTTTTCATTGATGCGGGCGATTTCGCAGGCCACCTCGTCAAGACAGGATTTGTCCTCTATCACGCAGGGGCCGCAGATGATTACGGGTCTGTTCATATTGTGATGTTGCGCTCTTTGATTCGTTGTATTACTTTCTCAAGGTCTTCAGGGGTGTCAACAGCCAGGGACTCCGTGGTTACTTCGCTGAAGTGGATGCGGTACCCCTGCTCTATCAGACGCAGCATCTCGATGTCTTCAATGGCTTCTATGCGGCCTTTCCCATGCTTGCGTCCCCATTCGCAGAAGAACCGCAGCGCCTCTTTCCTGAATCCGAAGATGCCCAGAGCGCGGTGGTAGTCCTTGGTCAGGCCGTTTTTGCTGTAGGGCACGGGGGCGCGGGAAATCAGCAGGGCCGTCCCGTCGCTTGCCGTGACCACCTTGCAGATGTTGGGATTGGTGGCCTCTGAAGGGTCCTCTATCCTGGACATCAGGCTTGACACCTGCAGGTTCGGGTTTTCCAGAAAGGGTCTGATTACGGCCCTGATGGTATCCGGCTCTATCAGCGGCTCGTCACCCTGTATATTTACAATAAGGTCTGCGTCAATCTTTGAGGCGGCCTCTCCCACACGGTCTGTGCCTGTTCTGTGTTCCGGGGAGGTCATAATGGCTTCAATGCCCTCTCTCCGGCAACACTCATATATCTTGTCAGAGTCCGTGGCCACATACACCTCATCCAGTTCCTCGACCTTCCTGCACTGGCGGTGGACCCACCAGATCATAGGGCGGCCGCAAATGTCGGCAAGAGGCTTGCCGGGAAAACGGGAAGACTGTTCCCTGGCCGGAATGATGCCTGCGATTTTCATTTTCATATAAAAAGTGCGTTCATGTTTCGTTCGGTGGCCCCTGCGCTCTGCCGGCAGTAGTCCAAAATCCTCTGCTGTGTTTCCATCCTTTGCGGCTCCTGCATAGCCGAAATCCAGCGGCTAAGTTCTTCAGTGTTCCGAACCGGGGTGGCGCCTTGTATGGCCAGCATATCGCAGAAGTGCATATTGCGTCTGTATTTCGGGCCCATAGCCACGGGGAGGCCATAGACGGCGGCTTCCACGACACTGTGGGGATGTCCCTCGAAGCCTCCTCCTATAAAAGCACAGAACCCGTATCTGTACAGGCGCGACAGCATGCCCACGGTATCAATTATCATCACCTGGGTCTCCGCAGGGATGCAGCCCCCGGTTTCAGTGTAGCGAAGCGCCCCGAAAGGGCAGGCCTTGGCGAAAGCGTCGATGTCCGTTCTTCCGGGGTTGTGGGGGGCAATCAGGAACTTGATGCCGGGGTGCCGTCCCAAAACTTCAAGGAGCATTCTGTCCTCGATATTGTGCGTGCTGCCGGCAATGACAGCCTTGGAACCTTGGAGCCAGGATTCGATATTCTCATCCCTCCAATCCGTCGCGGCAAGGGAAAAACCCCTGTCCAGACGGGTGTCGCCACAGCAGAAAACCTGTTTGCAGCCTATGCGCAGCAGTTGCTCCTGCGTGAAGCTGTCCTTAGTGCTTATGCGTTTGAAGAGGCGGCGTAGGGCATACCTGTATGAAAAACCGTAGAATTTGAAGTAAACTGAGTCTTTCTCCGCCTTGAACGACATCAGACAAGTCTCGCATCCGATGCGGTGCAGTTGCTTGAGGTAGTTGAACCAGAACTCGTAGTTGACGAAGACCGCCTTTTTGGGACGTATGGCCCTGACGATGCGGCGGGCGTTGACGGGGGTGTCCAAAGGCAGGCAGAAAACCCAATCGGCCCCCTTCCAGTCCTTTTTCATTTCATAGCCGGAAGGAGAGAAGAAGGTGAGCAGAATGCGGGTTCCGGGTTCTTTTTCTTTCAATGCTTCCATTACAGGCCGGGCCTCTTCAAATTCGCCGAGGGAGGCGGCGTGGAACCACACGATGCCTACGCTCTTGTCGGCGGACAAGTCGGAAACCATTTTGCCGACAAGCCCTCTGCGGGCTTTCAGAAATCTGCGCAATTTACTGGAAAAAAGGGCTCCTGCATACAGTCCAAGGCAGGCTAAATATGTGAGAATGTTGTACAAACAAGTATAAAAACCAAATTCTTTGCAAATGTATGAAAAAAAAGTGCTACATTTGCGCCCAATTTGATTAACTCATGACAATATGAAAAAAGTAACCTGTATTATTGCAATTGTGTTTGCTTTTGGTATGTTTTCCGGAAATGCAAGCGCACAGCCCGCTACCAAGACCGCGTATGCGATCGATTCTCTCAGTTTCGAGCTGCCCTATAGGTACGGTTCTTCTTGGCTTGACTCAAAGTACGGTAACACTGCTGATGAGTTGGCAAAGTTCCGTCAGGCTCTCGACGATCTCAAGAAACGCAACAATGAAGGCGTTTATCTTCAGTCTATCAATATCAAATCAAGCGCATCTCCCGACGGAAGCGTGCAGGGCAACCTCAACGTTTCAAAGGGCCGTTCAAACTCTGCCGTGAATGAGGTGAAAAAGGCCGCAGACGGTTTCAAGAGCATCAACAGCGAGGCTGTCGGTGAGGATTGGGACCTTCTCCGTGAGATTATCGCTTCCAGCAATTACGATTTCAAGAACGAGGTTCTCGACATTATTGACACCAAGGCTTCTTCACAGGAGCGTAAGGTCGCTTTGAAGGGCCTTCGCAATGGTGAGGTTTGGAAAACCCTCTCAGACGAGGTTTGGAGCAAGATGAGGAAATCAAGCATCTCCCTCCTTTACTTCACAGAAGAGGAAATCGAACCCGTTGAGAAAACCGATACCGTTTATGTTGACAAAGTCGTTCGCGAGACTGTCACCGTCAAGGATACCGTTGAAGTTAAATGCTCTGATTTCAAAGGCGGTCTGAAAGCCTATGAAATGAAGAATGCAGAGGAAACCGGCGTCATCCCCAGCAGGCACAGCATCACAACCAACCTCGCCGAGTGGGCCCTTATGGGTATCAACATCGGTTACGAGTACCGCTTCGCTGACAACTGGACATTCGGTTTCGATGTATATTTCAACCCCTTCAAGAACTTCTGGGGCAACTACAGATGGAGATTCAAAGGCGTTCGCGTAACTCCCGAAATCCGCTACTGGCCCACCTTTGCCCGTGGTCTCTACTTCGGCGTATATGGCGCATTCATTTGGGGTGGTGATATCGTTTACGGAACACACGTGAATATGCGTGCCGCAAGGGATTACTCAGTATGGGCAGCTCCCGGTCTGAGCATCGGTTTCCGTCTCCCCCTCAACAGGACCAGGACCGTCAACCTCGACCTCGGAATCGGCGTTGCATACTTCAAGTTCAACTATGCTGACTACAATGTTCACACTCATCTGAGAGAAGGCAGAGGCGACATCAGCAACTTCGTCATCGACCGCGCGAAGGTTGCCCTCGTATTCACTATTCCTGAGAAGAGCAAAAAGAAATAGTTAGTGGAATAACGGCAAAAAAACGGTAGAAAAGTTTGACTTATTGAAAATTTTTCTACCTTTGCCGTCCCATTGAGATATGGTGTAATGGCAGCACAACAGATTCTGGCTCTGTAAATCGAGGTTCGACTCCTCGTATCTCAACAAAAAAGTGGGCGCCGCAGACGCCCCTTTTTCGTGAAAACGGCAATGGCGAGGTAGCTCAGCCGGTTAGAGCGCATGATTCATAATCATGAGGTCCCCGGTTCAATCCCGGGCCTCGCTACAAAGAACGGCACTTAACAGGTTGCCGTTCTTTTTTTTGTCCTTTGCCGGCAAACAACATTCCATTTTTCGGGGATATTTGCTACATTTGCGAGTTATTAACCTTAAAAAATTACGTTTATGTCAAAAGAGAATGTAGAGATGGACGGCGCTCAGAAGGCCGCCAAGCTCAAAGCGCTCCAGGCGACTTTGGACAAGATTGAGAAAGACTATGGCAAAGGAACGGTTATGAAGATGGGTGACGAGCCAGACTGGGAGGTGTCCGTGATTCCCTCGGGATCTATCGCATTGGACCATGCGCTCGGCATTGGCGGATATCCCAGGGGCAGGGTGATTGAAATCTACGGCCCCGAGTCTTCAGGAAAGACGACCCTCGCAATCCACGCCATTGCCCAGGCACAGAAGGCCGGAGGCATAGCGGCTATGATTGACGCCGAACACGCATTCGACCGCTCTTACGCGAAGAGCCTCGGAGTGGATGTTGACACCCTCCTCATATCTCAGCCCGACAACGGTGAGCAGGCCCTTGAGATTGCCGATAACCTGATCCGTTCGGGAGCCATAGACATTATCGTGATTGACTCAGTGGCTGCCCTGACCCCCAAAGCCGAGATTGAAGGCGAGATGGGTGATTCCAAGATGGGTCTGCAGGCCCGCCTGATGAGCCAGGCCCTCAGAAAACTGACAGCCACCATTTCCAAGACCAACACCTGCTGCATCTTCATCAACCAGCTGCGCGAGAAACTTGGAGTGATGTTCGGCAACCCCGAGACCACCACAGGCGGCAACGCGCTCAAATTCTACGCTTCAGTGCGCATAGACGTGCGCAAGGTGACGCAGCTCAAGGACGGCGAGGAAGCCACAGGCAACCGCACCAGGGCTAAAATCGTCAAGAACAAGATGGCACCGCCTTTCCGCAAGGCTGAGTTCGACATCGTCTTCGGCGAGGGCATTTCCCGCATCAGCGAGATAGTGGACCTCGGCGTCGAGTTCGACATAATCAAGAAGAGCGGCTCCTGGTTCAGCTACGGCGATTCTCGCCTGGCACAGGGCAGGGACGCGGTAAAGAAACTTTTACAGGACAATCAGGAACTCGCCCTTGAGATAGAATCCCAGATCCGCGAGGTCATCAAAAACATCAAAGACTAAATGAAAACCGTTGTCAGCGGCATCCGCTCCACAGGCCATCTCCATCTTGGCAACTATTTCGGAGCCTTGCGCAATTTCGTGAAAATTCAGGAGCAGTTCAATTGCTTCTACTTCATAGCAGACCTTCATTCCCTGACCACTCATCCCCATCCGGATGATTTCCACGCCAGCGTCCGCACCATACTCGCCGAATACCTCGCGGCCGGTCTCGATCCCGAGAAATGCACCCTCTTTGTGCAGAGTGACGTCCCCGAGGTCAGCGAATTGTATGTGCTGCTGAATATGCTGGCCTACAAGGGAGAACTTGAGAGAACAACCTCCTTCAAGGACAAGGTACGTCTGGCAAAGGCCCAGGCCCGTGGTGTGGCCGTGAGCGATGTCGCTGAAAACGATCAGAACGATGAGGGCGTGAACATCAACGCCGGCCTGTTGACCTACCCGGTGCTGATGGCTTCCGACATTCTCATCCACAGGGCCAACTATGTGCCTGTGGGTAAGGACCAGATGCAGCATCTCGAGTTCGCAAGGACCCTTGCCCGCCGTTTCAACAATATGTACGGCGAGGAAGTGTTCCCCGAGCCCGAGGCCTTCAACTTCGGTCAGGCCCCCATCAAGGTGCCCGGACTGGACGGCAGCGGCAAGATGGGCAAGAGCGAGGGCAACGGCATCTATCTCTACGACGACGAGAAGACCATCACCAAGAAGGTGATGCGTGCCCTGACCGACTCCGGCCCGAAGGAGCCGAACAGTCCTATGCCGGATTATATCCAGAATCTGTTCACGCTGATGGCGCTTGTCAGCGAGCCTGTCGTAATCGACCAGTTCAAGGCCGCATACGCCGATTGCTCAATCCGTTACGGAGATCTCAAGAAACAGCTCGCGGCCGATATCTGCAAGTTCACTCTTCCCATCAGGGAGCGTATAGACGACATTTACAACAATGACGAATTCCTCCGCAAGGTAACGCGACAGGGCGCCGAGAAGGCACGCGAAAGCGCCGCCGCCACCCTGGCTCTCGCACGCAAGGCAGTCGGATTCAAAACCTTCTGAAAGATATGAGCAAAGAATTCAAAAGATACCTGATCACATCGGCCCTGCCGTACGCCAACGGCCCCCTGCATATAGGCCATATCGCCGGAGTTTATGTTCCCGCAGACATTTACGCACGTTATCTGCGTATGTGCGGAAGGGATGTGTTTTTCGTGGGCGGCTCGGATGAGCACGGCGTGCCCATCACCATCAAGGCCCGCGAAGCCGGCTGCAGCCCCCAGGATATTGTGGACAAGTACCACAACATCATCAAGAAATCGATGGAGGGTCTGGGCATCAGTTTTGACGTCTATTCCCGCACCACTTCCAAAACCCATCATAAGACCGCTTCCGATTTCTTTGAGAAACTCTACAAGGAGGGCAAGTTCATAGAGCGCGAAAGCGAACAGTACTATGACCCCCAGGCCGAGACCTTCCTCGCAGACCGCTATATCCAGGGCACCTGCCCCAAGTGCGGAGCGCAGGGCGCCTATGGCGACCAGTGCGAGAAATGCGGTTGCACCCTCTCCCCCGAGGAACTGCTCGATCCCCATTCCCGCCTGAGCGGCGCGACCCCCATAAAGAAGAAGACCAAACACTGGTACCTTCCCCTCGACCAATACGAGGGATGGCTGCGCGAGTGGATACTTGAGGGTCACAAGGAGTGGAAACCCAATGTCTATGGGCAGTGCAAGAGCTGGCTTGACGGAGGCCTGCAGCCCCGTGCCGTGAGCCGTGACCTTGACTGGGGCGTTCCCGTTCCCGTCGAGGGTGCCGAGGGCAAAGTGCTGTATGTGTGGTTTGACGCGCCCATCGGCTACATCTCCAACACCATCGAGGCCCTGCCCGACGAGTGGGAGAAGTGGTGGAAGGACTCCGACACCAAACTGGTGCATTTCATCGGCAAGGACAACATCGTGTTCCACTGCATCGTATTCCCCTCGATGCTGAAGGCCCACGGCGGCTATATTCTGCCGGAAAACGTTCCCTCCAACGAATTCCTCAACCTTGAGGGCGACAAGATTTCGACCTCACGCAACTGGGCGGTTTGGGCTCACGAATACCTCGAGGACTTCCCAGGCGGTGCGGACGTTCTTCGCTATGTGCTTACCGCCAACGCCCCAGAGACCAAGGACAACGATTTCTCCTGGAAGGATTTTCAGACACGCAACAACTCCGAACTTGTGGCCATTTACGGCAACTTCGTGAACCGCGCCGTCGTGCTCACCCACAAATATTTCGCAGGCCGTGTACCTGCCCAGGGCAGCCTGACCGACCTTGACCGCGAGGTTCTCGGACAGATTCCGGCCCTTCGCGAGGCGATTGCCGACAACCTTGAACACTACCATTTCCGCGAGGCCCTGCGTGAGGCTATGAACCTTGCCCGCGTCGGCAACAAATACCTGACCGAAACCGAACCCTGGAAGGTGGCTAAAACAGACCTTGACCGCACTGCGACCATCCTGAACATCTCGCTTCAGATATGCGCCGCAGCCGCCATCGCCTTTGCCCCTTTCATCCCCTTCTCGTCAGAGCGCCTCGCAAAGATGCTCCAACTCAAGCCTGAAGACTTCAAGTGGTCCAACATCAGGGAGAATATCCTTCCCGAAGGCCATCAGCTCGGCGAAGCAGAACTGCTGTTCGCCAAGGTCGAGGACAGCGTGATTGAGGCCCAACTTGGCAGGCTCGCCAGAATCAAGGCCGAGAACGAGGCCAAAGCCGCCGCACAGGCAGCATCCCAGACGCCTGTGGAGCCCCAGAAGGACGAGGTTACCTTCGACCAGTTCGCCCAGATGGACATCAGGGTTGCCAAGGTGCTTGCCGCGGAGCGCGTGCCCAAGACCGACAAACTGCTCAAACTCAGCATTGACACCGGAATTGACAAACGCACCATTGTGTCGGGTATCGCCCAATACTACAGCCCCGAAGAGATGGTCGGCCGCCGTATTTGTATGCTCGCCAACCTGCAGCCGCGCACCATTCGCGGAATCGAGTCACACGGAATGATACTGATGGCCAAGGCCCCGGACGGCCGCCTGACCCTTGTCAGCCCCGTTTCGGAGACCCCCGAAGGCAGCACCATAGGATAGTTTTACTGCTCTAAACCCATACTTATGAAAAAAATCTTACTTGCAACGGCGCTTCTGCTGGCGGCAATGACCGCCCGGAGCCAGGACTACACCATTCCGGTCACCAACATCAACCAGCATGGCTACCCCCACATCATGCCCGACCTTAGTCTCCAGTTTGTGATGCGCGCCCCCGACGCCAATCTTGTACAGGTTGACATCTGCGGCGTCAAATACGACCTCAGCAAGGATGAGAAAGGTGTGTGGACGGGAAGTACCGCCCCCCAGGTGCCCGGCTTCCACTACTATAGCATTGTTATTGACGGCGTGAGCGTGGCTGACCCCGCCAGCGAAAGTTTCTACGGATGCAGCCGCATGATGAGCGCAATTGACATCCCCGAAGCCGGTTGCGAGGATTTTGAAGTCAAGGATGTGCCCCACGGCCAGGTCCGCGAACTGCGCTACTATTCTAAAGTGACCAACTCATGGCGTCCGGTGTTCGTCTATACCCCTGCCAGCTATGAAAGCGGAAAGAAAACATACCCCGTGATCTATATCCACCACGGCGGCGGCGAAGACCATCGCGGCTGGGTGGAACAAGGCCGCACCGCCAACATTATGGACAACCTCATCGCTGCCGGCAAGGCCAAGGAGGCCATCGTGGTGAGCGTGAACAGCAATGTGCCAGGACGCGGAGGCTACTCCAAGGAGGGTATGTCGGCTTACGCCAGCGAACTGACGGAAAACATCATCCCCTTCATCGAGAAGACTTTCAGGTGCAAGAAGGATGCGAAGAACCGCGCGATGTGCGGGCTTTCAATGGGCGGCGGACAGTCCTTCTACATCGGTCTGCCCCGTCCCGAGGTCTTCCGCAACATAGGCATCTTCAGTTCCGGCATCTTCGGAGGCATACAGGGTCAGAGCATCGACCTTGAAAAGGAAGTCCCCGGCATGCTTTCAAACACCCAGGGCTTCAACAAGGGGCTCGATGTGTTCTACATTTCCTGCGGCGAGCAGGACCCCCGCATCTCCCATACGAAGAAATACACTGACCAGATGAAGGCCGCCGGAGTCAAAGTATATTTCAACTCCTTCCCCGGCGACCACGAGTGGCAGGTATGGCGCAAGTCATTCCACGAATTCGTCCAGAAAATCTTCTAAAACCTTTATAAAATCCCGACAGTATGAAGAAATATCTTGCAATCCTTGTTCTTGCCCTTTCGGCAAACTGCGCCTTTGCACAGGGCACCTCCTCTTCCAAGTCCAACTTCCAGCCTCTGTTTCAGGGCTATATAACTGCCGATGCCGCTTTGGTAGGCAAGTATCCTTCAGAACTTCTTTCAGACCTTATGCTGAATGCACCCGGTGTGAATGTCGCTTTGGGAGCAAAATTCGGCAAATGGCTGTTTGTCGGCGGTGAAACCGGATACAATTTTTCCATAAATACAGTGGGGAATCAGAGCGTTTGGAATCCCCTGATTCCGATTGGAGCCAATATTAGGGGCTACCTTCCCGTCGGAAGGAAAACCAGCCTTTATCTGGCTTTCTCGACAGGAGCCGCAATCTTCTGCGCCAATCCCCAATATAATACTCAGACCTCTCACAGCACTACCACTGTAACGGCCTATGTGAATCCTTGCGTCGGTATCGAGACCGGACGTTTCGTATTCAGCATCGGCTACAAGGCTTTTGTAAAGCAGGCCCCGGCGGCAATCAACTGCCTTGATGTCAAGATTGGTGTCCGCATCGGCAGGAACAACTACTAAACCTTACTTCCGCCAGCCGCATTTGGGGCAGATGCCGTCGGCGCTCAGAGAGATGCCGCAGAGAGGGCAGCGCTCGATGCTGCCTATGGGTTCAAACTCGGCACTAGCGGCGTTGACACCGCTGGTGAAGCTGAGTTTTGCGATGTTGAGTTTGTCCTTGAGCAACTCGTAAACAATCTTTATCATACCTTCAACGGTCATGGTCTCCTTTGTCACCACAAGCCGGGCGTCCGGATAGGCGGTGGCAAGGGAGGTC
>JABUTN010000002.1:139481-162380 GCA_021443665.1 Bacteroidales bacterium
CTGTTCTGGGGATGGCCGTTTTTGAGTCCTGTCTTCTCATATACATCAAGAATTGCGGGAAGCAGGGGGTCGTCTTGACGCAGAATCAGGGCGTGGTCGAAATTCTTGAGCACATCCCAGGCAACTTTCTGAATCTCGTTGCAGGGATACACCATATTCACACCCTCATTGATAGAGTCTTCCACCTCGATTGTCAAAATGCCTGTGTGGCCGTGTAGATACTGGGCTTCACCCTGGAAGCCGTAAAACCTGTGCGCGTACTGCAGGTCGAATTTGGTAATACTTCTCATAATAATTCTGTTGTTTTAGGGTTTGTTTGTAGTTATAAGCACCTGGATCTTTTCTATATCCTGAATGTCGGGGCGCTTCGACTTTATGTACCCGAGCACCAGTTGCGTGAGTTCCTCATCCTGATAATCCGAGATAGTGTCGCCGCTGAACAGGTGATGGTGGTCGCTGGCTGTGATGTCGTAGTAGCACTCGCCTGTGTCCGGACGGCAGACGAGCGACAGAAGGCCGGCCTCACAGAAGGACTCCAGCACCCGATATACGGTGGACAAGGTGATCCGTCCGTAATGCTCGTTGAGGTACTTCACGATTGCCTCCAGACGGGCGTGCCGGAGGGAAATCATCGCGCTATAGACCGCTATGCGCTGTGGGGTGAGTTTGAGTCCCGCATTCCTGATATTGTCAATACTTTCCATTGTGTTTATAATTATGGCACAAAGTTAATGCAAAATTTTTGTTGTTGCAAAACTTTTGCAACAAAATGCGACGGATTTTATAACTTTGTGCTGATTCTTATGAAAATAGTCATTGCATCAGATTCGTTCAAGGGTTCGCTCAGTTCGCTGCAGGTGGCCGATGCCATAGAGGAGGGCGTCAGGTCTGTCGTGGGAGACGGGGCAGAAATCGTGAAAATTAATGTCGCCGACGGCGGTGAGGGCACGACAGAGGTCCTTATTGCTTCGCTTGGAGGCGAGAAGGTGTGCGCCACGGTCAGCGACCCGCTCGGGCGCCCCGTCAGTGCGTCCTATGGCATTGCCGGCGACACGGCTGTTATGGAAATGGCAGCTGCAAGCGGCCTGCCCCTGCTTGAGGTGTCGGAGCGGAATCCTCTGCTTGCAGGCACAAAAGGCACAGGGGAAATAATCGCGGATGCCCTTGCCCGCGGCTGCCGCAACTTTCTGGTCGGGATTGGAGGCAGCGCCACAAATGACGGCGGCATGGGTATGCTTTCCGCGCTCGGATGGCGTTTTCTGGACGCGGAGGGCAATGTGCTCGAGGGTTGCGGGGCGTCTTTGGGGAAAATCCGCAGCATAGATGACTCGAGGGTGCTGCCTGCCTTGCGTGAGTCCTCCTTCACCGTGGCCTGTGATGTGGACATTCCCTTCTATGGGCCGGGAGGCGCGGCATATCTGTTCGCTCCGCAGAAGGGCGCAACCCCGCAGATGGTCGCCGCTTTGGACAGGGGCCTCGGAAACCTCGCGTCCGTCATTGCGTCGAAATACGGCATCCGTGTGGACGATGTCCCCGGGGCGGGGGCTGCGGGAGGTTTGGGCGGAGCCTTTCTGGCATTCCTCGGGGCAAAACTTGTTCCCGGCATAGAGATGGTACTGGAGGCGATCCGTTTTGATGAGGTGATCAAGGGAGCGGATCTGGTGTTTACGGGTGAGGGCAGGATAGATTCGCAGACACTTCACGGCAAGACGCCCTCCGGGGTGCTTTCGCACGCTGCCGGGCAGGGCGTTAAGGTAATCGCGATAGGCGGGCGGGTGGATGCCCGTCCCGAGGGCTTTTTCAGGGTAATTCAGGCAAGCCCTGCCGATATGCCCCTTGAGCAGGCTATGGATTATGAGACAGCCTTCGCTAATGTCCGCGCTGCCGCTGTGATGGCGATGAATATCTGATGCAGATTTCAAGAGTTTTTGTGTACATTTGCAATTGGAAAAATTGAAATGGAAGCGCTGCTCGGGCTCACATTGGAACAGATAGGGCAGATATGCCTGAAGGAGGGACTGCCGCGGTTTGCGGCCGGTCAGATTGCGCAGTGGCTGTACCGCCACAGGGTGCGCTCAATAGAGCAGATGACCAACCTGTCGAAGGCGGCGCGGGAGAGGCTGTCGGCTGCATATGAAGTCGGGGTGACGGAACCTTCCGATGTGATATGCTCGGCCGACGGCACGAAAAAATACCTTTTCGGTAGTGTCGAGGCGGTGATGATTCCCGATCAGGAAAGGGCGACCCTCTGCGTGTCAAGCCAGAAGGGCTGCAAGATGGCCTGCAAGTTCTGTATGACCGGGCGAGGCGGATTCCACGGCCAGCTTTCCGTGGCGGAAATCATCTCGCAGTATGTGGCCACAGAAGAGGCCGAGCGGCTTACCAATACCGTGTTTATGGGTATGGGCGAGCCGATGGACAACTGGGAGAACGTGAAGCAGGCGATAGAGGTCCTGACGGCGCCCTGGGGCTTTGGCTGGAGTCCGAAGCGCATCACGCTTTCGACCATTGGCGCCCACGTGGAGCGTTTTCTGGACGAGTGCGGCTGCCATCTGGCCGTCAGCCTTCACAATCCCTTTCCGGAGGAGAGGTTGCAGATAATGCCTATGGAGAAGGCCTGGCCCATAAGACAGACCGTGGAGACGATAAGACGCTACGACTGGAGCGGACAGCGCCGCGTCAGTTTTGAATATACGCTTTGCGAGGGGATAAATGACAGCAGACGCCACGCGGACGGTCTTATCTCCCTGCTCAGAGGGCTCGAGTGCCGTGTGAACCTGATCCGCTGCCACCGTATTCCGGATTCGCCCTACGGCCCGCCCTCGCAGGAGGTGATAGGGACTTTTGAGAGGCGCCTGAACGATGCCGGCATCAGGGCTACCTTGAGGGCTTCGCGGGGAGAGGACATTCTGGCGGCCTGCGGAATGCTCGCGGGGAAAAAGGGGGAGAAAATATGAAAAAGACAATTATATCGCTATGCCTTGTGCTTGCAGCCTTGGGGTTGAGGGCTGAAGATGCGGGTCCTTCGGATGAAAGGGCTCCCAAGGTCGGCCTGGTGCTTGCCGGCGGCGGCGCCAAGGGTGCCGCCCATATCGGAGTGCTCAAGGTGCTTGAGGAGTGCGGCGTCCACGTTGACTATATCGCCGGAACATCAATGGGCTCAATTATAGGCGGTCTCTACGCATTGGGCTACACGGCTGCCGAAATGGATTCGATCATAAGCAATATGGACTGGTCGCTCTATATGTCGGACAAGGTGAACAAGGCCTACACCTCCTACGAGGTGAAGAGCCGTCAGAGCCAGTTTCTGTTCCAGATTCCCTTCGGCGCAGGAGTCAAACTCAAGGACGAGATGAAAAACAGGTTCCAAAGCGACAAGAACGAGGATGGCACAAGCAAGGGCAGAGGAAAGAAATTCCTTTCCACCCTTCCGGGAGGTTTCATCCAGGGTAACAACATTCTGAACCTGTTCAGTTCCCTGAGCGTAGGTTATCTTGACTCAATGAACTTCAAGGATCTGCCCATACCCTTTTCCTGCGTGGCTTCGGACATAGTGTCTGCAAAGGAAACGGTACTCCAGAGCGGCCGTTTCCCCACCGCAATCAGGGCAAGTATGGCGATCCCCGGAGTGTTCGCTCCTGTAAAGATAGGTGACAAACTCTATGTCGACGGCGGTATGTACAACAACTTCCCCGTGGATGTGTGCCGGCGGATGGGGGCGGACATAATCATAGGTGTGGAGGTCAAGGATACGGACAAGGAGGTGAGTGCGGAAAGCCTGAAGTCCCTTCCGGCACAGGCGGGGCGGCTCTTTGACATATTCACTGAAGGGCATCTTGAGGAAAACAGGTCGGACTGCGACATTTACATCGCCCCGAATGTGAAAGGCTACGGCACCCTCAGTTTCGACAAGGAAAGCATAGACTCGCTGATCAGAAGAGGCTACAGGGCCGGCTCTCTTAAGAAGGGGGAAATTGCGAGAGTGGCATCCATAAGCCAGTCTGCCGGAAAGCCCCGTCTCAACAAGCCCAAGGCCCATAACCTGTACAACGAAAAGGTGCCCATAACGGGGATGCGCCTTGAAGGCATTCCGCCCAAGGACGGGCAGTGGCTGCTCAGGAAGTCAAAAATGCTGGGACGTACGGAGTTGTCGGGAAAGGATATCGAGGACGCGATAGCCTACTATTACGGTACTGGAGCCTTTTCGGAAATCACCTACAGCCTTGAAGACGACCATCTGCCCGGTGAATCCTATATCTTCGTGCTGAGGTTCACCCCCAAGCAGCCCCATTCCTTCGGATTCGGAGGCAGGATAGACTCGGATGAGGCCGTAGCTTTGCTTGTGAGGGCGGCCGTCTTCCAGAACAGGCTTTCGGGTTTCAAGGCATCGGCTGACCTGCGCCTGTCATACAACCCTGCGGCTACGATAGTGGTAAGTTATGTGCCGCGCATCGTACCGAAGATATGCCTGGCATACGATTTCAAATATACCCATTTCGACAGTCAGGTTCTGGGTATGTCTTTTGACAGGATGGACCTGATGACCAACAAGGTGTCTCTTTATCTGTCGGAATACCATGCACGCTTCATCACCACAAAGGTCGGTCTGGAATATCTCAACAGCAGATATTCGGAACAGGACACAGCCAGTGGAGCCATTTCCCATTACAGCAGCAACCACCTGGGCGTGTTCGGGGACTTCACTTTTGACAACACGAACGATGCGTATTACGCCACGAGGGGTGTGAAGATAGTCGTGAACGGAAAATACCGCTTTACCGGATTCGGCGCAAAGGATCACTACGGATACGACTTTTTCCCTTTCGGTACTGTCTTTCTGGGAATCCAGGGCTATATTCCTATGTTCAGGGAACGTTTTGTGATAATTCCCCAATTGTACTACAGGTCTCTGTTCTGTGACAGCAATACCCATCCCATGTGCGACACGAGATATATTTTCGGCAACTATCTGGCCGGCAATTATGTGGGAAGATATATGGAGGGAAATCTGCCTTTCATCGGCTTGAGCGCCCCCGAGTTGTGTTTCAACCACACCTTGGTGGGTAGGATAGACTTGAGGGCAAACATAAAGGGTAACCACTACCTCAAGGGAATGGTGAACTATTGCCGTCGTGGCATGGATGAATTTGTGGAGATGTTCAAGCCTTCATACGATCCCGATTTCTCCATTGACGGATGGGGTGTGGGTCTGGAGTATTCATACAAGACTCCGGTGGGGCCTGCGAGCATAGATGTGCACTGGTCCAATATCTCGACTTCGAAACTGGGCAAGTGGGGTGTGTATGTGAGTCTGGGATATTATTTTTAGGGGGATGACGGCGATAGACTATATGCGTGCGCAATGCTCCAAACGGGAATACTGCTCGGAGGATGTGTTGTCAAGACTGAAGGCCAGGGGCAGTGAGAATCCGGAGGGTGATTTGATTGTATTGCGGTCGGAAGGATATGTGGATGACCGCAGGTATGCCCGTTGTTTCGCCTCTGACAAGGCGCGTTTGCAGGGATGGGGTCCGGTGAAGATAGCGATGCAGCTGCGCTGCCGCAAGATAGAGGAGCCGGTGATTGCGGAGGCACTGGAATTGTGCAGTACGGAGGATGCTGCTCTCAGAATGGAGGAACTCGTTTCCCGCAAATGGGCCTCCCTTCCAAAGGAGGATGCCTATCTGCGCAGAATGAAGACCCTCAGATATGCTGTGGGGCGCGGTTATGAATACGATGCAGTAATGAAGTTTTTGGATAAACTAAAATGATAAGTTCAGAACAGATAAAGAATTTGCGTGAGCGCATTGACACGCTTTCCAGGTGCCTGTCAGTGGAGCAGAAGAGGGAAGATGTGAAGTCGCGTACGGCACGCACCCTTGAAGGTGACTTTTGGGACGATCCCAAGGCGGCTGAAAGCTACCTGAAGGAATTGTCGGAGGTGAAATACTGGGTGCAGGCCTACGATGCCCTCTGCGGCGAGGCGGACGACCTTGATGTGCTTGTAGAGTTTGCGCAGGCCGATGAGAGTGCCTGGGCGGATGCGGACAAGGCCTGGGCGGAGTTGGAGTCACACGTGGAGGACCTTGAACTTCGCAATATGCTCGGTGAGGAAGGCGACAAACTCGGTGCCATAGTGAAAATCAACTCGGGCGCAGGCGGCACCGAAGCCAACGACTGGTCGGCAATGCTGATGCGTATGTATGTACGCTGGGCGGAGCGCAACGGTTACAAGGTGACTGTTAGCGATGTGCTTGACGGGGATGAGGCCGGCATCAAGTCCGTTACCCTTGAAATAGAGGGAGACTATGCCTTCGGTTACCTCAAGGCGGAGAGCGGCGTCCATCGTCTGGTCCGCATCAGTCCCTTCAATGCGCAGGGCAAGAGGCAGACCACCTTTTCGTCCGTGTTCGTATATCCCCTGGTGGATGACACGATAGAAATTGAAATCAACCCCGCTGATCTGGAATGGGACACCTACCGCAGCAGCGGCGCGGGCGGACAAAACGTCAACAAGGTGGAGACGGGCGTGAGGGTGCGCCACATCCCGACCGGCATTGTGGTCGAGAATACGGAGACCCGCAGCCAGCTCGACAACCGCCAGAGAGCCCTGCGCATCCTGAAATCCCACTTGTATGACCTCGAACTCAAGAAACGCCAGGCCAAACAGGCGGAACTGGAGGGCACCAAGAAGAAAATTGAGTGGGGCTCCCAGATACGCTCCTATGTGCTGCATCCCTACAAGATGGTCAAGGACCTGCGCACAGGCTATGAGACCTCCGATACTCAGGGGGTGCTTGATGGGGACATCAACGCATTCATGAAATCATTCTTAATGGAAAACTAATCAATACCAACAGTTATGGAATTCAAATACGCTCCTATGTTTCAGCTGGGCGAAGACACCACCCAGTACTACAAACTCACAGGCGAGGGCGTGAGCATTTCAGAGTTTGAGGGCCACAAAATCCTCAAAGTCAGCCCCGAAGCCCTTACACTTATGGCAAACACAGCCTTCCGCGATGTCAACTTCCTGTTGCGCCGCGAGCATAACGCCCAGGTGGCTTCCATTCTTAACGACCCCGAGGCCAGTGACAACGACAAGTATGTGGCCCTGACCTTCCTGCGCAATGCGGAGGTGGCTGCAAAAGGCCGGCTCCCTTTCTGCCAGGACACAGGTACAGCAATCATCCACGGTGAAAAGGGCCAGCAGGTGTGGACAGGCTTCTGCGATGAGGAGGCCCTTTCGCTCGGCGTTTACAAGACCTATACGGAAGAGAATCTGCGTTACAGCCAGAACGCTCCCCTGAATATGTATGACGAGGTCAACACCAAGTGCAACCTTCCCGCCCAGATAGACATCGAGGCCTGCGAAGGTATGGAATACAGGTTCCTTTGCGTGGTCAAGGGCGGCGGTTCGGCCAACAAAACCTATTTCTATCAGGAGACCAAGGCGCGCATCCAGAACCCCGGCACGCTTGTGCCCTTCCTCGTGGAGAAGATGAAGAGCTTGGGAACGGCGGCCTGCCCTCCCTACCATATCGCCTTCGTAATTGGCGGCACCTCGGCTGAGAAGAACCTTCTGACGGTGAAACTCGCTTCCACCCACTTCTACGATTCCCTTCCCACCACAGGTGACGAGACCGGACGCGCCTTTCGTGACATCGCCCTTGAGAAACAACTTCTGGAAGAGGCTCGCAAGATTGGCTTGGGCGCACAGTTCGGAGGCAAGGCCCTTGCCCACGACATCCGCGTGGTGCGTCTGCCCCGCCATGGAGCAAGCTGCCCCATCGGTCTCGGCGTGAGCTGTTCCGCTGACCGCAACATCAAGGCGAAGATTAACGCCGACGGCATCTGGATCGAGAAGATGGACGACAACCCGACCGAACTCATTCCCGAAAAGCTCCGCAACGCGGGCGAAGGCGGCGGCATCGTCATAGATCTCAACAAGCCTATGGACGAGATTCGCAGGGAACTCACCAAATACCCCGTGTCAACCCGCGTCAGCCTAAACGGTACGATCATCGTGGCCCGTGACATTGCCCACGCCAAACTGAAGGCCCGCCTTGATGCAGGCGAAGAACTGCCCGAGTATTTCAAGAATCACCCCGTCTATTACGCGGGTCCCGCCAAAACTCCCGCAGGGCTGCCTTGCGGTTCTATGGGTCCCACCACGGCAGGCCGCATGGACCCCTATGTGGATGAGTTCCAGGCGGCTGGCGGTTCATTGGTGATGATTGCCAAGGGCAACCGCAGTCAGGCTGTGACCGATGCCTGCAAGAAGCACGGCGGCTTCTATCTCGGAAGCATAGGTGGTGCTGCTGCAGTGCTGGCGATGAACTCCATCAAGAGCATCGAGTGCGTCGAGTATCCCGAGCTCGGAATGGAGGCCATTTGGAAAATCCAGGTGGAGAACTTCCCCGCTTTCATCCTTGTGGATGACAAGGGCAACGACTTCTTCAAGCAGTTATAGACCCTCAATATTGCTCCAGACACCGTCTGTGGTGATCAGATAGGCTCGCAGCAGGGTATCGGCTTCGATACGGTTGCGGGCCTTCTCATATCCGGCCACCATAGCCCAGGTGGCAAGTGCGTCCGCCTCTGCGGAAGTGGGGGCTATTACGGTGGCGCTCAGAAGATTGTTTTCGGCAGGGAAGCCTGTGGAGGGGTCTATCGTGTGGGCAATCTTGCGGCCCGTGGAGTCATTGTAGAATTTGCGGTAGTTGCCGCTGGTGACCACCCCGCAGTCATTGACGCTGATGATAGCGCTGATGCTCTCCCCGGCTTTCATACTGCCGTCCTTCGGGGTGTCAATTCCTATCCTCCATTTGTCGCCGCCGGGGTTCACGCCCTTGCAGAGTATTTCCCCGCCGACCTCTATCAGGAAGTTGCGGACTCCTTTCTCCGTGAGCCGTCTCCCTATCACATCGCAGGTGTATCCCTGGGCTATGGCGTTGAAATTCAGCCTGCAGCGCGGGTCGTCCCTGACAAGGCCCCCCTCTTCGCCTATGGAGAAGTGCGACATCCCGGTAAAGTCTTTCAGAGAATCGACTGCGGCAATGGTGCGGGGGTCGTCGGGCTGTCTGATTCCCCCTTCCTCGAAACCGAAACCCCAGAAATCGAAAAGCGGCCCCGCAGAAGGGTCAAAAGCGCCTTCAGTGCTCTCCCATAGCCTGCGGGAAATCTCGAAGAGTTCCGTCAGCAGACTGTCTTTCCCTATGCTTTCCCCGGCATTGAAACGGCTGAGCGAAGAAGCCTTGTTGTAGCCCGAAACGGAAAAGTCGATGTCGTGGAAACACTGCTCTATTAGAAGCGACAGGTCTTTCTGCTTCAGATGATTGTCCAAAGACAGAGTGACTGTGTAGGTTCCTCCCTGGGCATAGCCTCTTATGCTGGTGTAGCCGGGGTCGGTGCTGCATGCGCCCGCCAGAAAGACGAATATTGCTATAAAAATGAGGAGAAACATGCTGCAAGTTAGCAAAAAAACTTGCATATTTGCAAAATGAAGAAAAATGCAGTGATATCACTCTTTCTGGTCTTCGCCTTGCTGGTGTTTTCCTGCAAGAAAGAGGAGGAGAAGGCCAAAAGCACAATGGTCGGTGAGATAAAGTACAATCTTCCCACATACGTATTGTCCGGACAACTGCTTGCCACATCCTGCGGCGGCATTCTGACTCCCCGTGGCGTGTCCTATTTCTGGACCTCGACGGATATGCAGATTTCACTCGATCCGGACGTGGATACGGTAAGGGGCAACAGCGTGCTATTCTACGCACCGGATGAGGCGGGAGACTATACCATTATGGCTTCCGCCGAATATAACGGCTACTACAGGAAGACAAAGACCCATACCATAAAGGTCCTCTCTGAAGACGGAAGTTCCATCTCGGGAATCAAACCTGTGGAGGAGCATTTCGTGGACCCTCGCGACGGGGTGTCGTATCCGGTCATTGAGGTAGGCCACCTCAAATGGTTCGCCGCCAATCTCCAGTACTATGATCCTGAGGATGAGGTGGGTCTCGGCTATGATGGCAACCTTTCAGCCGGCAAATATTTCGGCCTGCTGTATTCGTGGAATGAAGCCACGGGGGGCGTTTCCGGCACAGGACTCGGTGGAGGCCCCCAGGGCAGGTGCCCCGAAGGCTGGAGCATCCCCACGGATGACGACTGGGTGGATTTCGCGAATTCAATCCAGCAGGACGGTTCATACGGATATGAGGACAGGTGGCTGAGACTGGGCGATATGGCTTCTGCGGATGCACTCATTAACGGGGACCATTTCTGGCCCTACAGCAGCAATAACCAGCACAGCAACGTTGTCGCCTGGAATGCGATTCCGGCGGGAAACATTGTCAAGGAGGTGGTGTATGACGTGGAGACATTCGTTTCCCAGAACCTTGGAAACTATGGATGGTGGTGGTCATCCACGGAGAGGGAAGACAATTGCGCCAGCTGCAGGTACATTTTCTACAATCAGTCAACTTTCGACCGCTTGCTTACGGACAGGGACAATTTCTGCGCTTCCATCCGATGTGTGAAACTAAAATAATCAAGATACAATATGAAAATCTTCAGACTCATAACCGCAATCGTCGTTTCCCTCCTTCTCTTTTCGGGATGTGACTTCTTCCGTTCCCTGGTAGGGAAACCCACTTCACAGGAGATAGCCGCCGCGAAGGCCGCAGCCGAGGCCGCCGCGAAGGCAAAACAACAGCGTGACTCGCTCGAGCGTGTCCAGGCTGAACTGGACAAGGCCGCAGCCGAAGCCGCTGCAAAACAGTCGGTCAACATAAAAAGATACAATGTGATTGCCGGAAGCTTCAAGATTCACGACAATGCCGTCTATATGACCTCAAGGCTTCGCAAGGCCGGGTTCAATCCTGTTGTGATAACCTTGCGTTCAGGTTTTGAGGCCGTGTCCGCTGCGCAGTTCGACACTTATGCCGGTGTGGAGGAGGCCATAGAGAGCCTTTATGAGCACGAGTTCTGCCCCAATGATGTGTGGGTATATGACGCAAGCACTAATCTTCACGAATCCGTTTCCGTTTTATAAGATATGAAAGAGACAGCTTTTACCGCCAAACATATAGCCCTCGGGGCTAAGATGGTTCCCTTTGCCGGCTACAACATGCCTGTTGAGTATGTCGGCATCAATGACGAGCACCAGCACGTGCGCAATGCAGTGGGTGTCTTCGATGTGTCCCACATGGGAGAAATTTGGGTGAAGGGTCCCAAGGCCCTTGCCTTCGTGCAATATGTTTCTTCCAATGACGCCTCCGTACTTGTGCCCGGCAAGGCCCAATATACCTGTTTCCCCAACGGCAAGGGCGGCATCGTGGATGATTTTCTGGTTTACTGCGTTGACTCCGTGACCTACCTTCTCGTGGTAAATGCCGCAAATATCGAAAAGGACTGGAATCACCTCTGCGCACAGGCTCCCAAGTTCGGGCTCACTCCGGGCAAGGAACTCTACAATGCGTCGGACGAGTTCTGCCAGCTTGCCGTGCAGGGCCCCCTCGCCCTGAAGGCTATGCAGAAACTGACAGATGAGAATGTCGTGGATATGGAGTACTACACCTTCAAGAAACTGAAACTTGCCGGCATTGACGTCATCTTCTCCACCACAGGCTATACCGGAGCGGGCGGATGTGAAATCTACGCCTCCGTAAACGACAGCGATGCGCTCTGGAAGGCCGTGTTCGAGGCGGGCGAGGAGTTCGGCATACGCCCCATAGGTCTGGGCGCACGCGACACCCTCCGTCTTGAAATGGGCTTCTGCCTCTATGGCAACGACATTGACGACAGCACCTCCCCCCTGGAGGCGGGTCTCGGCTGGATCACCAAGTTCAACGATGCCAAGGGCGACTTCATCGACAGGGACTTCCTGCTTGCCCAGAAGGCTGAAGGCCTCAAACGCAAACTTGTGGGCTTTGAACTGATAGACAGGGGCGTTCCCCGCCACGGCTATGACATCTGCAATGCCGCCGGCGAACTGATCGGCCACGTCACTTCAGGCACTATGTCGCCTTCCATGAAAAAAGCTGTTGGTCTGGGTTATGTTTCGGCTGATTATATGAAGGCCGGAAGCGAGGTTTACATAAAAGTGCGCGACCGTCTGCTCAAGGCGGTGGTTGTGCGCCCCCCCTTCTACAAAGGCTGATGGGAAGGTTTTCCCTGACACTTATGCTCGTCCTGCTGCCGTATCTTATGTCGGCGCAGGACGATTGCGTTGGCAGACTCCAGACCCACGTCAAGACTCTCAGCGACCCTAAGATGAAGGGGCGCGGTGCCGGCACGGACGGGGAGAGGATGGCGGCGGAGTATATGTACGACTATCTCTATGACAATGGAGTGACTATGCTGTCGGGACGCGAATGCCAGATTTTTTCCATCAACGGACAGAAGGACACGGTTGTCTCGCGCAATGTGGTCGGCATAGTCGAGGGTTATGACCCCGCCTATCGCGGAGAGTACATAGTGGTGGGAGCGAATCTTGACCACCTCGGGGCCAACAAAATCACCGTCAACGGCAAGGAGGGCATACAGATATACCCCGGAGCCAATGACAACGCCTCCGGCCTGGCCTGTGTGATGGAACTTGCACGCAAGATAGCCGCCACCAACTTCCTCTTCAAGAGATCTGTAGTGTTTGCAGGTTTCGGAGCGAAGGAGAGGGGAATGGCCGGCTCCTGGTATATGATAAACAAGGGCTTTATCGGCGCTGACAGCGTGTCCCTGATGGTGGATATGTCCAGGCTCGGCCACAGCGGCCCCTCTTTCCCCTTCCGCTATTTCACCTGCATCCCCAATCCGGAGATAGCCTACACCGTAGGGGTCGTGGGCAGGAATATGTCCCTGAACCCTCCCACACCCGGCACGGGCCAGACCTATCCTTCCGATTATCTGGCTTTTTACGAGCTGGGCATCCCCGTTACCATATTCACTTCGGGTTCCGAAAACGAGTTCCGTTCAAGTTATGATGTGGCGGAATCCCTGGATTATGACCAGATGGAGTTCGCCGTGGAGTTCGTGTTCAATTTCCTGCGCGAGATTGCCAATGCGGACAAGAAGGTGGCAAGGGTTTCCCTCCCCAAGAATGATACGGACGACCCTTCGGATAGGGTGTATTCCGTATATGAGGTGGAAAAGGCCCCTCAGTTTTACCACGGGGATGAGAAACAGTTCCTCAAACAGTGGGTTTATACATACGTGAAATACCCGCAGAGCGCTATGGAACTCGGCATACAGGGCAGGGTCATCGTGGATTTCATTGTTGAGAAGGACGGCTCCGTGAGCAATGTGAGAGTGAACAAGGGCGTGGATGACGAACTTGACGCCGAGGCGGTCAAGGTGGTGGCCGCATCCCCCAAATGGAAGGCGGGAGTGCTCGGGGGACAAAAAGTGAGGGTGAAATACTCTATTCCTATTGAATTCAAATTGAGAAAAGACGCAAAATATGGATTACGACTTTAGGGCCATTGAAAGCAAATGGCAGCAGAAATGGGCCTCTGAGGCTACCTTCAAGGTAAAGGAAGACAGCTCGAAGCCAAAATTCTATGTATTGGATATGTTCCCCTATCCTTCAGGAGCGGGACTTCACGTGGGGCATCCCCTCGGCTATATAGCAAGCGACATATTCAGCCGCTTCAAGAGGCTGAAGGGTTTCAATGTGCTTCACCCTATGGGCTACGATGCCTTCGGTCTGCCCGCAGAGCAATATGCCATACAGACGGGCAAACACCCTGCTGACACTACCGCCGCCAATATAGCACGCTACCGTTCGCAGATGGACAGGATCGGCTTCTCCTACGACTGGTCCCGCGAAATCCGCACCTGTGACCCCAAATACTACAAATGGACGCAGTGGGCATTCCTGAAGATGTTCGCTCACTGGTATGACAACGACTGCGCGAAGGCCAGGCCCATAGAGCAACTTGAAGAGATTTTCGCCCTCGAAGGCAATGCCGGTGTCAATGCCGCCTGCGGTGATGTGCCTGTGTTCTCTGCGCAGCAGTGGGCGTCATTTGACAAAAAGAAGCGTGCCGACGTGCTGATGCAGTACCGTATCGCCTACCTCGGGGAGACCGCCGTGAACTGGTGCCCCAAACTCGGTACCGTGCTTGCCAACGATGAGGTCAAGGAAGGCCTCAGCGTGAGGGGCGGCTATCCCGTCGAGCAGAAAAAGATGCGCCAGTGGCAACTCAGGGTGTCGGCCTACGCCGAACGCCTGCTCGACGGTCTGGAGAGCCTCGAGTGGACCGAGTCGCTCAAGGAAATGCAGCGCAACTGGATAGGCCGTTCGCAGGGCGCGGAAATGCTCTTCAAGGTGGAGAACGGCGACAAGACCTACGATGTGACCATTTTTACCACCAGGGCCGACACGGTTTTCGGGGTGACCTTTATGGTGCTTGCCCCCGAGAGTGAATGGGTGCCCAAACTGACCTCCGAAGGCCAAAGGGAAGCCGTTGCCGAGTACCTCGACTATTCAAAGAAAAAGACCGAACGCGAGCGTATGGCCCAGACCCGCAACGTCACTGGCGTGTTCAGCGGCTCTTATGCCACCAACCCCCTCACAGGAGAGAAGGTTCCCGTGTGGATTTCGGAATATGTGCTTTCAGGATACGGCACGGGCGCGATTATGGCCGTGCCTGCACACGACAGCCGCGACTATGCCTTCGCAAAGAAGTTCAATCTTCCGATAATCCCCCTGATAGAGGGTTGTGATGTGTCTGAGGAGAGTTTCGATGCGAAGGAGGGCGTGATGTGCAATTCAGGTTTCCTGAACGGGATGACGGTGAAGGAGGCTATTCCCGCGGCAATAGACTATGTGGAGGCCAAGGGTATAGGAAGGCGCAAGATTAACTACCGCCTGCGCGACGCCATTTTCTCACGCCAGAGATATTGGGGCGAGCCCTTCCCCATCTGTTATCAGGACGGCTTGGCCACCCCTCTGCCGGAGTCTGCCCTGCCGCTTGAACTTCCGTCAATCACTTCCTTCACCCCCGCCGAGAACGGAGAGCCGCCTTTGGCCCGTGCAGAGGGCTGGGAGTGGGATTCCTACCCGCTTGAAAAGAGCACGATGCCCGGATTCGCGGGCAGCAGCGCCTACTATCTCCGTTATATGGACCCCGAAAACGATTCGGCTCTTGTGAGCCGCGGGGCAAATGAGTACTGGAGGGACGTGGACCTGTACATAGGAGGAACGGAACACGCCACGGGCCATCTGATATACTCCCGTTTCTGGAACAAGTTCCTATATGACATCGGTGTAGTATGCGAGCAGGAACCTTTCCGCAAGCTGGTGAACCAGGGAATGATTCAGGGACGTTCCAACTTTGTGTATCGCATCAAAGGCACAAACACCTTCGTCTCATACGGGCTTAAGGATCAGTATGACACCACGGAGATACACGTGGACGTGAACATTGTTTCCAACGACAGACTCGACCTGGAGGCCTTCAAGAAATGGATGCCTGATTATGCCAATGCCGAGTTTGTGCTTGAAAATGGTGAATATGTCTGCGGATATGCGGTGGAGAAGATGAGCAAGTCAATGTTCAATGTGGTCAATCCCGACAACATCTGCGACAGTTACGGCGCCGATACCCTTCGTCTCTACGAGATGTTCCTCGGTCCCCTTGAACAGTCCAAACCCTGGGACACAAAGGGAATAGATGGTGTACACCGTTTCCTGAAGAAGTTCTGGAGAATGTTCTATCGCGGGGAACAGTGGATGGTGACAGACACCGCTGCCGGCAAGGAAGAACTCAAGGTGCTCCATACTCTGATTCACAAGGTGGAAAGCGACATCGAGGGATTCTCCTTCAATACCTCGGTCAGTGCCTTTATGATAGCCCTCAATGCCTTGGGTGAACTCAACTGCAGCAGCAGGGAGATTCTTGAGCCTATGGTCATTCTGCTCAGTCCTTTCGCACCCCATATCTGCGAGGAACTCTGGGAGGCGCTCGGACATAAGGAGAGCATCAGTTTCGCGGAGTATCCCCGCTACGAGGAGAGTTACACCATAGAGGACAGTTTTGAATATCCCGTGTCCGTGAACGGGAAAATGCGTGCGAAGATTGCATTGTCCAAGAGTCTGTCTCCCAAGGAGATAGAACAGGCGGCGCTCGCCAGTGACGCTCTCGTGAAATACATTGGCGGCTCTGCGGTCAAGAAAGTGATAGTTGTTCCCGGTAAAATTATCAATATTGTTATATAATGGACGCAAAGAAAGTTTGGAATGTCTTCCAGGATTATCTGGTAATCACCTTAGGCCTGTTCCTGTATGCTCTGGCCTGGGCGGTCTTCATACTGCCCAACCACATGGTCAGCGGGGGAGTGTCCGGTATTTCCGCCATACTCCAGTACACCACGGGCATCCACATGAGTTACTACTATTTCGGGATCAATGTGATACTGTTCCTGATAGGATACAAACTTCTGGGACGCAGTTTCGGAATCAAGACCGTCTATGGGATAGTGGTTTCCTCCCTGTTCCTCAATGTCGTGCCCCAGTTCGTCCCGGAGGACTTCATCAACGAGTTCTCGCTTCAGAACGGCAAACTGATATGCTCCCTCCTTGGCGGCGGCATTGTGGGTTTGGGAATCGGTCTGTGCTTCAACAGGGGAGGCAGCACGGGCGGTACTGACATCATAGCCCTTGCCGTCAACAAATTCCGCCAAGTCCCTCCCGGAAAGACCATCTTCATCCTTGACATTTTCATTGTGGGCTCGTCCCTTTTCATCCCTCAGGATGGGGGCTGGGGTCTCAGAATAGCCAATGTCGCGTACGGATATATGATTGTTCTTGTGTGCGGCAAGCTGATCGACCTGACGATTTCCGGTGACAAGCAGTCCGTACAGTTCATGATTTTTACAAAAACGTACGAAAAAATGGCTGAATTCATCTCGAACGACCTGCACAGGGGAGTGACCATTCTTGACGGACAGGGATGGTATTCAAAGACTCCTTCCCACGTGGTGATGACAATCGTAAGGAAGAATGAATCGGCGATGTTGCTGCAGTATATCAAGCAGATAGATCCTCACGCCTTCGTCTCGATGGCATCCGTGACGGGAGTGTATGGAAAGGGGTTCGAGACCATAAAATCAAAGAAAAAACTGCTTTGACAGCAGCCTGAAAAATCTAAAAAGGTACATATTTTCGGGTGGATTTCGCAACAGCGCAAATCCACCCTTTTTTCGCTATAATTTTGCCGATATGAAAAATTCAGTTATTATAGCGGAACCCCTCTTGTGTGCCGTCGGCATTCTGCTCAGTTGTATGTGTTTCCTTCCTGTCTTGCCGGCATATCGCTTTGACAGAAAAGCCGTATATGCAGTGTTCTTCCTTCTTTCGCTCTGGGCTGTTGCCATTCCTGTTTCCGGATGGGTATGGGCTCCCGCCGCCACTGTGTGGTTTGCCGTATCTTTCGAAAGTCTGGTCCTGTTCTCTCTGTATCAGAGTCCGTCCTTTGAGAAAAAATGCGGGGCGGCCCTCCTGGTGATTCCGGCTGTCTCTGTGGCCCTGCTTTTAGCGATGAGGGTAAAACTCAGCGTATGGATATGTGCGGCTCAGGCAGGGCTTTTTGTCATATCGGCGGTTTCTTCAATACTTTTCGTGGTGCTGGGCAAAAGGACAGCCGCCAAAAAGCCGGAAAAAGCTGAGGAGAAGGCGGAGACGGAAACTCCGGAGGAAGAAAAGTGTCTGATGGAACAGATAGGAATGAGACTGTCTGATATAGATGATGAGATGATACTCAGGATGATACAGGTTTTGGATGCTCCCGGGGCCTTCAGCAGTCCGGACAAGGAGTATTCCCTTCGAGAGTTCGCAATGTATCTCGGCACTAACAGGACGACCCTGTCCTGTCATATCAACAGGACATTGGGCTATCCGTTTACGGACCTCATCAATTTCTACCATGTCAAGGCAGTGATGAGACTCTACCTGCACAATCCGGATCTTGATATGGAAACTCTGGCAAGAAAGGCCGGCTATGCGAATTATGGCACGTTCTACAATCATTTCGAGAGATACCTGAAGACGAAACCTAAAAAATGGAGTGATTCAATAAAACAAATCAGAAGCTATGAACTACAGACCCAAAAAAGAAAAAGATCGCGTGAAGAGGCCAAAAGGACACTCGTTGAAACAATTGTTCGACTACATTGACACCAGGATGAAGGATGAGCAGCTGTATCTGGACATTGATATGAATGAGGAGAAACTGGCGAGAATCATAGGCACCAACAGGACTTACATCTCCAGGGCCGTCGCGACCCGCTATGAGAATTTCAGGGATTATCTGAACACCCTTCGCCTGGAAAATATGCGCAGGTATCTGAGCACCCATCCTGTGACAGCGCTCTTTTGCGAGGACTATGACGAATTTGCAAACAGATACGGTTTCCGGAGCAGGCGCAGCCTCGACCGCGTGTCTCGGGCAAAGGGTAGGGAATCCTATTCGAAAATACGCAAAAAGAGGTTCACTTTGTCATAGGACATTTATTTATTACCTTTGCCTTCCGACAAATACAGAAAACAATGGCAGACGAAAAAATCATCTTCTCAATGAATGGGGTGGGAAAGATTCTCCCTCACAACAACAAAGTGATACTCAAGGATATATACCTGTCCTTCTTCTATGGTGCGAAAATTGGCATCATAGGCTTGAACGGTTCGGGAAAATCGACATTGATGAAGATAATCGCCGGTGTCGAGAAATCCTACCGCGGAGAGGTGGTCTGGGCCCCCGGATACAGTGTGGGTTATCTTGAGCAGGAGCCTCAACTTGATCCTGCGAAGACGGTGAAAGAATGCGTTCAGGAGGGTGTGGCTCACATTATGGACTTGCTGAAGGAGTATGAGGAAATCAACCTCAAGTTCTGTGAGCCGATGGATGACGAGCAGATGAATGCCCTGATGATCCGTCAGGGAGAGCTGACCGACCGTATAGAGCAGGTGGGTGGCTGGGATATAGACTCCAGACTTGAGAGGGCTATGGATGCCCTCCAGTGTCCCGACCCCGACGAGAATGTCGCGCATCTGAGCGGAGGAGAGCGCCGCCGCGTGGCCTTGTGCCGCCTGCTTCTGAGCGAGCCAGACGTGCTTCTGCTCGACGAGCCCACCAACCACCTCGACACGGAGAGCATACAGTGGCTTGAGGCGCACCTGCAGCAGTACAAGGGTACTGTGATAGCAGTGACGCACGACAGGTATTTCCTCGACAATGTGGCCGGCTGGATTCTCGAGCTTGACCGTGGGGAGGGCATCCCCTGGAAGGGGAACTACTCTTCGTGGCTCGAACAGAAGAGCAACCGCCTTGCGATGGAGGAAAAACAGGAATCCAAGCGCCGCAAGACTCTCGAACGCGAGCTGGAGTGGGTGCGTATGGCCCCCAAGGCCCGCCAGGCCAAGTCAAAGGCCCGTTTGGGTGCATACGAGAAGATGCTCTCCGAAGAAGGGCGCAGCAAGGAGGAACGCCTCGAAATATATATCCCCAACGGCCCGCGCCTGGGCGCGAAGGTCATTGACGCGGTCGGCGTGACAAAGGCCTTCGGTGACAGGGTTCTTTACGAAAACCTCAATTTCTCCCTGCCTCAGGGCGGCATTGTGGGAGTCATCGGGCCCAACGGCGCCGGCAAGACCACCTTGTTCCGCTTGATTATGGGGCTGGACAAGCCCGACAAGGGCGAGTTCACGGTGGGGGAAACGGTGAAGGTTGCCTACGTGGATCAGCAGCACAAGAGCATAGATCCCGACAAAACGGTTTACGAGACCATCGCGGAGGACTCCGACTATGTGAAACTCGGGGGCCGCGAGGTCAACGCGAGGGGCTATGTGTCAAGGTTCAATTTCACGGGCGCGGATCAGGAGAAACTTTGCGGCGTGCTCAGCGGCGGCGAGCGCAACAGGCTCCACCTTGCCCTGACTCTCAAGGAAAACGCGAACGTGCTCCTGCTTGACGAGCCTACCAACGACGTGGATGTGAACACCATACGCGCACTTGAGGAAGGCCTTGACAATTTCGCGGGCTGCGCCGTGGTCATTTCGCACGACAGGTGGTTCCTTGACCGCATCTGCACGCACATCCTCGCCTTTGAAGGTGACTCGAAGGTCTATTTCTTCGAGGGTTCCTATTCTGAATACGAAGAAAACAAGAAAAAACGTCTGGGCGATGATACGCCCCACAGGTTCAAATACAAAAAATTGATGGAATAATGGATGAGGTGATCAGAGTGGAAAACGTGAGTAGGATTTACTCGGTAGGGGAGCAGAGTGTAAAAGCGCTTGACGATGTGAGCATAAGTGTCAGAAAGGGCGAGTATGTGGCGATAATGGGGCCTTCGGGTTCCGGCAAATCCACTATGATGAACATACTCGGCTGCCTGGACTCCCCCACTTGCGGGGCCTACTATCTTGAAGGGACGGATGTCTCCCAGATGGATGACGACCGGCTCAGCGATGTGCGCAACAGGCAGATAGGCTTTGTGTTTCAGGCTTTCAATCTCCTGCCACGATATACCGCCCTCGAGAATGTGGCCCTTCCCCTGGTCTATGCCGGAGTGGAGGCTTCCCGCAGGGAGGAACTCTCCCGAGAGGCACTGGTCAGGGTGGGGCTGGAAGACAGGATGGAACACCGTCCCGGAGAACTTTCGGGGGGCCAAAGGCAGAGGGTGGCGGTGGCCAGGGCCATCATAAACCATCCCTCCATCATCCTGGCGGACGAGCCGACAGGCAATCTTGACACCAAAACTTCTGTTGACATAATGCGTCTGCTCGGGCAGATACACGATATGGGCAATACGGTGATTCTCGTGACCCACGAGGAGGACATCTCCCGTTACGCCCACAGGATAATCCGCTTCCGCGACGGCCGCGTCGAGTCAGATTCAGTAAATCCCAATCCTACGATATCATGAAAGTTTATACCGGAAAAGGCGATGCGGGACAGACCTCCCTGGTGGGCGGCGCCCGTGTCAGCAAGGCATCGTCAAGGGTGTGCGCCTACGGCGATATTGACGAACTTATTTCCTTCCTCGGCCTGCTCCGCGCAAAGGTGCCCGCCCACAACGAGGTGTTGCGCCGTGTGCAGTGCGAACTGATGAATCTGTCCGCCTGGATTGCATCCGAAGGGCATATTGAGAGACTGAAGGCTCCCGACCCGCTCTGGGTGGAGGTCCTTGAGTGTCAGATAGATGCCTGGACGGCGGAACTTCCTCCCCTGAAGGCTTTCGTGATCCCCGGAGTGCCGGCTCCCTCGTCCCTGTGTCACGTGTGCCGCACGGTGTGCCGGAGGGCGGAAAGGGCTGTCGTGGCCCTGGAGGATTCCCGTCCCGAGATAGGGCTCGCCTGCAGGTATCTCAACCGTCTTTCCGATATGCTTTTCACTCTTGCCCGGCTGATATGCATTCAGTCAGGTAAAGATGAGGATTTTTGGATATAAGGACTATATTTGCGCTATGGAATTCAATTTTGACAAAATCATAGACCGCAGCCGCTGGTATGCCAAGAAGTACATCAAGATGAACGACACCTTCGGGCGCGACGACATCATCCCCCTTTGGATTGCGGATATGGACTTCGAGTCCCCCAAGTGTGTCCAGGAGGAACTTCACCGCATATCTGATTTTGACGCCTACGGCTATTTCTGTGAGCCTGCGGAGTACAGGGATTCCATAATCGACTGGTACAAGACTGAATACGGATGGACTCTCGAGCGTGAATGGATAAATTTCGTGCCCGGACTCATTCACGCCCTCGCCCACGCCGTCTATGCTCTCACAAAGGAGGGCGACAAGATTCTGGTGCAGAAACCTGTGTATAATTCCTTCTTCGACTTGCCTTTAGCCAACGGAAGACAGATAGTGGACGCTCCCCTGACCGAGATTGAAGAGCCCGTGGAGAAGGGGGCGGCGCATTACAGGATGAACCTTGAACTTCTGGAGAAAGTCCTGTGCGAAAATGAGGCGGGCGGGGCCCCAGTCAAGCTGATGATACTGTGCAACCCGCAGAACCCCATCGGCGTGAACTGGACAAGGGAGGAACTGACCGGCCTCGCGAAATGCTGTCACGCCCACGATGTGACCGTGATTTCAGACGAGAGTTTCTGTGACCTCCAACTCTGGGGCAACCGGCACATCCCCTTTGCAACCGTGTGTCCCGAGGCGGCTCAGATATGCGTCACCTTTGCGACTCCCACCAAGACATTCAACCTTTCCGGCCTCGTGACTTCCTTCGCCATCATCTCCAATCCGGAACTGCGCGAACGCTATTTCCATTTTCTGGACATTAATGAGTTTAACTACCCCGTTTTCTTCAGTATGATGCCCAGCATTGCCGCTTTTCGCAAAGGAAAGCCCTGGCTTGAGGCCCTGCTGAAGTACATCGAAGGGAATGTGGAGTATTTCGAAAAGATGTGCGAAGACTTCACGGATGAGAACGGAATTCCCTATATCTTGCCGCAGCGTCCGCAGAATTCCTATCTCGTTTGGACGGACTGCCGTCATCTCTTGTGCCGTCTGACAGGCAAGAGCCGCGGGGAACTCGAGGCGAAGGACCAGGATGTGCTGGTGGATTATTTCGTGAACAGGGTCGGCATAGGACTCAAGAACGGACTGGCATACGGCCCCCAGTGCGTGGGTTTTATGAGAACCAATCTTGCCGTGTCAAGGTCTGTGCTCAAGACCATAAAATTTTTGGAACCATAAAGGAATATTTGTATATCTTTGCAGCCCTAAAATTTTTACGAATATGTATTGGACACTTGAATTGGCATCAAAACTCGAGGACGCTCCCTGGCCCGCAACAAAAGATGAACTCATAGACTACGCCACTCGTTCCGGCGCCCCCCTGGAAGTCATTGAGAACCTCTCCGACCTCGAAGACGACGGCGA
>JABUTN010000002.1:162473-164023 GCA_021443665.1 Bacteroidales bacterium
CAAATAACTGAATATCAGCGGGATAAGCAAAGAGAATTTGTTTGTCCCGCTGGTGTTTTATATTGACGTTTGAGAATTATTCCTTAACTTAGGCCGAAAAAGAAACAAGTGATATGAAACGTCTCCTTTATCTCGCTTTTGCCGCGGCCGTTGCCTGCTGCTGCTCGCCCAAGCCGGCCAACGGTTCCAACAGCCCCGAGGCCCGCGCCGATGCCCTGCTTGACAAACTGACTCTCGAGCAGAAGGCCTCATTGATGATGAATGACAGTCCGGCCATTGACAGCCTCGGCATACACGAGTACAACTGGTGGAGCGAGGCCCTGCACGGCACCGCACGCAACGGACTCGCCACCGTGTTCCCCCAGTCCATCGCCATGGCTTCCAGCTGGGACGAGGCCTTGCTTCAGCAGGTTTTTGACATTGCCGGCAACGAACAGCGCATCAAGTTCAACCAGTGGAGGCGCGACGGCGGTCCCTCAATTTACCACGGTCTGTCTGTATGGACTCCCAATATCAACATATTCCGTGACCCGCGCTGGGGACGCGGCCAGGAAACCTACGGCGAGGACCCCTATCTCACTTCGCGTATGGGCAAGGCTGTCGTTGACGGCCTTCAGGGGATGACGGTGGACGGATACGACCGTCTGCACGCCTGCCTGAAACATTTCGCTGTCCACAGCGGTCCGGAGCACAACCGCCACTCCTTCAATGTCGAGGACCTCTCTATGAGGGATCTGCAGGAAACCTACCTCTACGCCTTCGAGCGCCTTGTCAAGACCACCAATGTACACGAAGTGATGTGCGCCTACCAGCGTCTGGACAGCAAGCCCTGCTGTGGCAACGACCAGTTCCTGATGTACTACCTGCGTGAAAAATGGGGCTACAAGGGCATAGTGGTAAGCGACTGCGGCGCCATAGACGACTTTTGGGTTGAAGGCAGGCACGAAACCTTCCTCAACAACCCCACAAGCGCGGTTGCCAATGCTGTTCGCACCGGCACTGACGTGGAGTGCGGCAATTCCTACAGACATCTTGTGGATGCCGTCAGGGAGGGCAAAATCAGCGAGGAAGAAATCGATAAATCCCTGCGCCGCCTCCTGATCGACCGTTTCCGTATGGGCGAAATGGACTGGGGCAAGGGCATAGTGCCTTGGGACAAGATAGACGAGAACCTTCTTGCCTGCGATGCCTCGCAGAAACTTGCGGTCAGGATGGCTTGCGAAAGTATGGTGCTTCTCCAAAACGACGGTCTGTTGCCTCTGCCTGCGGATGGGAAGTATTTCGTGACCGGGCCCAACGCCGCTGACAGCATTTGCCTTCTGGGCAACTACAACGGCACTCCCGAGCATGCCGTAAGCGCCCTTGAGGGCATCACAAAACGTGTCGGCACCCTTGCGGCAAGGTCGGAAGAAGCCGATGTCATCATCTATGTTGGCGGAATCAACCCGCGCATCGAAGGGGAGGAAATGCACGGCGTGGTGCTTGAGGGATTCTACAAGGGCGACCGCACATCCATAGAACTGCCCAGAGCCCAGCGGGAAGAAGTGGCG
>JABUTN010000002.1:164682-167386 GCA_021443665.1 Bacteroidales bacterium
ACCCTTGCCGAACTGAAGGCCGAAGGCCTCATTGTCAGAATCGGTCCGGACAAATAATGACGTAACATGAAACGACTTGTCTTATTTTCAGCATTGCTCCTTTTCATCGGATGCATCCATAGCCCTGAGGGTGAGAAGGTGCATGAAGGGGATGCCGTCCCCTCATTCGAGGTCAGCGCAGGCGCCTTGAAATTCCGCTCCCCCGATGATATTCGGAAAGGCCCCGCCGTCCTAATCTTCATTGACCCTGACTGCAAGGACTGCCACGAGTATGTTTCCGTTCTCAATGAGTGTGAAGGGATAGTCGTCATCAGCCGCAGCGAGGACGAGGCGAAGGTGGGCCGTTTCGCCGAGGAGACGGGCATAATGCACGAGGTGTTCTTCAAGGGGGGCAATGCCGCCTACTACCTGATGTTCCACTCCATCGTGCCGAGGGTGCTCTTTGTCAGAGATGCAAGAATCGAGAGAATCTATGCCGAACCGGATGTTCCGGGCGTTGTGGAGATTCAGCAGTTTTTGACGGATTAAATGCCTTTCCAGGCATAAACGGCCAGGTCAACGGTATAGTCCGCCCTGACCTTGATGCCGTCTCTCTCGAGGCGGCGCTTCTGGTCCTCGATGCCGCCCGGGGTGCCGAAATGGGCTGCCAGACGGCCCTTGGAGTCCACAACCCTGAAACAGGGGGTACCGTCAGGGTCGGGGTTGCGGTGCAGGATGTTGCCGACCGCCCTCGCGTGCCTGCGGGTGGCCACGGCTTCGGCCAACTGCCCGTAGGTCACGACCCTCCCCTTGGGGATGGACCTCAGATACTCATATACTTTTTCGTCCAGTGCCGACATATTTTTGTTTCTGCAAAGATATGGACTATATTTGTAAATCACTTGACTCACGCTATGAAAACACGCAGACTCCTGCTGGCCGCACTGCTTTCGGCCGCAACCCTTTCCGCCAACGCCAACAACCCCGTCATAAGCGCCGTCTATACCCCGGACCCCGCCCCGTATGTCCACGGGGATGAGGTATATCTCTTCGTGGATCACGACGAGGACGACGCCCTATACTTCAAGATGAAGGACTGGATGGTCTTCAAGACCGCGGATATGGTCAACTGGACTTATCTCGGCACACAGGTATCCACCGCCACTTTCGAGTGGGCGGCCCAGGGGGACAGGGCCTGGGCATCACAGGCCGTGGAGTGCGGCGGCAAATGGTACTGGTATCTTTGCTGCAATACGGCTGACGGCAAGGATGCCTTGTGCGTGGCTGTCGCCGATTCTCCCACCGGACCCTGGAAAGATGCCATAGGCGGCCCGCTTGCCGTAGGTTTCGGCTTCATCGATCCCACCGTTTTCATAGATGACGACGGCCGCGCCTACCTCTTCTGGGGAAACAAGGGCTTCTGGTACGGCGAGTTGTCGGACGATATGGTCTCGTTCCGGGACGGCTACAGGGAAGTGCCTGGCTACACAGACCCCGAATGTTTCGGGGCATTGCAGTCCAAGATGGACTGGAGCATAGGGAAGGAAAGGATGATGACACAGTATGAGGAGGGCCCCTGGATCTGCAAGCGTGGCGTCACCTATTACGCAATCTATCCGGCCGGAGGCGTTCCCGAGCATATGGCATATTCAACCGCCCCCACCATCGACGGCCCCTGGACCTACCGGGGACGCATTATGGACGAGGCGCCCAACAGTTTCACCATACACGGCGGTGTCATAAACTTCAAGGGGCAGGACTATATGTTCTACCACAACGGGCTCCTTCCCAACGGAGGCGGCTTCCGCCGCAGCACTGCTATCGAAGCCTTCAGCTTCAATGAGGACGGCAGCATCCCCTTCATCCCCTTCAGCGAAGACGGTGTCAAGCCTGTCGCCACCCTCGACCCCTATAACTATGTGCAGGCTGAGACGATGGCGCAGAGCTGGGGCCTCAAACTTGACAGGCAGGACGGGGAACGCCACTATGTGACTTCCGTACACAACGGTGACTGGCTGATGCTCAGGAATGTGGATTTCGGCAGCGTTCCGGCCACAATGGTGGTTGTGGAAATGCTGAACTTCAAGAGCGAGGGCGTGATAGAGTTCTATCTCGACCGTCTGGAAGGCAGACCTATAGCCAGGGTTCCTATCAACAATGACAATATGATGATAACGGCACCCGTGACCGGCAACGCCACGGGCATACACGACCTCTATCTTATTTTCAGGGGAGGCGACGGCGAACTCTTCGACCTTGACTGGTGGAAGTTCAACACCCACATCAATCTCCCTCTAGTGCAGACAAAATACACCGCCGACCCCGCACCTATGGTATATAGGGATACCGTATTCCTCTATACCACCCACGATGAGGACGGGGCCGACAATTTCGTGATGCGCGACTGGCTGCTCTATACTTCCACCGATATGGTCAACTGGCAGGACAGGGGAGCGGTGGCTTCTCTCAAGGACTTCAAGTGGTATGAGGGGAACAACGGCGCCTGGGCCGAACACGTGGTGGAGCGCGACGGCAAGTTCTATATGTACTGCCCCATCCACGGCCACGGCATAGGCGTGTTGGTGTCAAATTCGCCCTACGGCCCCTTTGTGGACCCTATCGGGCAGCCGCTGATATGGCAGAAGGAGCATTGGGACGACATAGACCCCACCGTGTGGATTGACGAGGACGGTCAGGCCTACATCTACTGGGGCAACCCCAATGT
>JABUTN010000002.1:168155-174982 GCA_021443665.1 Bacteroidales bacterium
TGTTCACCCTGGACTGGTGGAGAATGAAATAGACGGCTACATTGCCATCTCAGTCAGGAACTTGATGCGCACGAGGCGGATTTCCTCTTCGAGGAATTCGTCGCCGAGGGCCTGCATCGCTTCCTCAACGGAGTCAGAGGTGGCCTCGTGGAGGAAATAGTCGTAGATGTCCTCTACCTTGTCGTCGTCGATGACCTGCTCGATATAGTAGTTTATGTTGAGTTTGAATCCGGTGTGGATGATGCTCTCTATGTCCTCGATCAGGTTCAGCAGTTCCATATCCTTTGCCGCTGCTATCTCATCGAGGGGTATTCGGCGGTCTATGTTCTGGATGATATAGACTTTGTTTTGGGTCTTGTTGGGGACGCTCTTTATCACATAGTCCTCCGGACGGATGATTTCGTTCTCCTCCACATATTTGGCAATCAGTTCCACGAAGGGCTTGCCGAATTTCTTGGCCTTGCCGTCACCCACTCCCTGACATATCTTCAGATCCTCGAGTGAAACGGGATATTGGATGGACATATCCTCCAGAGAGGGGTCTGAAAAAATGACGAAGGAAGGCACACCGAGTTTCTTGGACATTTCGCGGCGCAGGTCCTTGAGCATAGCGTAAAGCACAGGGTCACCGCCGCCTCCGCCCGGAACTCCGGCTTTGTGGACGGTCTCCTCCTCGTCGTCATCGTCGTCTCCTGCGGAGAACTCCCTATTGCCTGCCAGCATCAGCGGGCTGGGGTTCTCAAAAAACTTCTTTCCTTCCGCCGTGGCGCAGATGACGCCGTATCTCTCTATGTCCTTCTCGAGCATGTGCAGCACCACGCCCTGGTGGATGATGGCCTGCCAGTACTTGGAGTCCTTTCCGCGTCCCATACCGAAAAACTCGCTTTCATCGTGCTTGTAGGACTTGATGATGGAATTCGACTCTCCGGCAAGGATGTTGGCAAGATGCTCGACCTTGAACTGCTCGCTGAGCGAGAGCACCAGTTCGATGACAAGCGCCATGTGTTCGCTTCCGTCAAACATCTTTTTGGGATGCACGCAGTTGTCGCAGTTTCCGCAGTTGTCCTGAGTGTATTCTTCTCCGAAATAGTTGAGCAGCAGTTTGCGGCGGCAGGTGTTGGATTCCGCGTAGGCCACGGTCTCCATAAGGAGCTGGCGGCCTATTTCCTGTTCGGCCACAGGCTTGCCCTGCATGAACTTTTCCAGTTTCACTATGTCGTTGTAACTGTAGAAGGCGATGCACTGCCCTTCCTCGCCATCGCGGCCGGCCCTGCCGGTTTCCTGGTAGTAACCCTCGATGGATTTGGGTATGTCGTAGTGGATTACGAAACGTACATCGGGCTTGTCGATGCCCATTCCGAAGGCGATTGTGGCCACAATCACTGTGATGTCCTCGTTGAGGAAGGCATCCTGGTTCCTGCTCCTCGTCTCCGCGTCCAGGCCGGCGTGATAGGGGAGGGCCTTGATGTCGTTGGCGTTCAAGAACTCCGCCATTTCCTCCACCTTCTTTCTGGAGAGGCAGTAGATGATGCCGCTTTTGCCGTAATTCTGTTTGATGAACTTCACTATTTCCTTGTCAGCGTTGTTCTTTTCGCGCACCTCGTAGTAGAGGTTGGGTCTGTTGAAGGAGTCCTTGAAGATCCGTGCGTCGGGGAGTTGGAGGTTCTTCAGGATGTCGGACTGCACCTTTTCTGTGGCGGTGGCGGTGAGGGCGATGATGGGGGCCTTCTTTATGTTTTCTATCAGCGAGCGGATGTTTCTGTATTCCGGACGGAAGTCGTGGCCCCACTCGGAGATGCAGTGGGCTTCGTCTATGGCGTAGAAGGATATGTCAAGCTGCTGGAGGAACTGGATGTTTTCCTCTTTCGAGAGTTGTTCGGGGGCCAGGTACAGCAGTTTGGTCAGGCCTGAGGTGAGGTCGTTCTTGACTTCCTGTATCTGGGTTTTGTTCATCGAGGAATTGAGGAAGTGCGCCACCCCTTCGTTGCCGGCGATGAAGCCCCTGATGGCATCCACCTGGCTTTTCATAAGGGCGATAAGAGGGGATATGACGATGGCCGTGCCGGGCAGCACCAAGGCGGGCATCTGGTAGCAGAGGGACTTCCCCCCGCCGGTGGGCATCAGGACGAAGGTGTTGCCGCCGCTTATGACGTGGCGTATAATCTCTTCCTGTTGCCCCTTGAAGGTGCCGAAACCGAAAAATTCCTGAAGTTTGGCACGCAATTCATCCGTTGTAATGTTCATATCCTCGGTCTTATGTATGCAAGGATAAAGATATAAACAAAAACGATAATGCCAAAAAAAACACTATATTTGCACGCTCTAATATAAAAGTTATGAAAAAATTAACAGTACTTTTCGCAGTTGCGGCCCTTTCGATAGCCCTTCTGCCCTCTTGCAAGGCGATCAACAAAGGCGATCGCATGCCCGAAACCTCCTCAGCCAAAATTGACTCCATCAGCTACTACCTTGGCGTATGGTTCGGAAATATGGTGAAACAGTCCGATTTCGGTGAACTTAACTTCACCAAAATCCAGAAAGGCGTTATGGATGTGCTCAACGATAAGGAAATTCCCGATCAGCAGGAAGTGGGTATGGCCCTCCAGGAATATGTGATGAAACGTCAGGAGTATGTTTCTGAGCGCACCAAGGAAGAAGGCATCGCTTTCCTTGCAAAGAACAAACGCAAACCCGGCGTGGACACCACCGAGTCCGGTCTCCAGTATAAGATCATCGCCGACGGCGACGGCCTCTGCCCCACTGACAAGGATACCGTTGAGGTTCATTACCGCGGCACCCTGATCGACGGCACTGAGTTCGATTCTTCATACGAGAGGAACGAGCCCGCCTCCTTCACTCTTGGCCAGGTGATTGCCGGCTGGAGCGAGGGTATCAAGAAAATCAAGGAAGGCGGCAAGATTGAGCTTTACATCCCTTACGAACTCGGTTACGGCAGCAGGGGTGCAGGCATCATCCCCGGTTATGCCACATTGATCTTTGAGGTTGAACTCCTTTCAGTCAAACCCTACGTTGAGGTTGCCAAGTAACCTCACAAGGTTTGAACAAAAAAATCATAATTACGTGCTCTGTCATCGCTGCCGTCCTGGCAGTGGTGATAGGGTTCGTTTTTTATGATATCTTCGCCACCAAGAGGGCGAACGACCCCGCCGACGAGACGGCGGACAGGCCGAGGGTGGATCTGGCGAGCGTGGTCCCGACCGATGCCCTGGCCCTTTGGGAGGGGAGCAATCTGCAGGAGGCGATGCCTTTTCTGTATAGGGACGGTGTCCTGGCCCCTTTCCTAAACCGCCTTCCCACGAAGGTTTTCCAGTGGGAGGCCGCAATTTCCCTGCACTGCGAGGGATACCGCAAGGAGGTTTGTCCCCTGCTTGCCATCCAGCTTCCCAAGACCCAGGACGGTGTGGCGCTTTTGGAAGAGGTGGCTGACGGACTTGGCTCCCAGCGTAAAATACGCTATGACGGTTATCCCATTTACACCAATCCCGGCGAGGGTGTCTCTTACGGGGTGTGCCGCAACATTATGCTCATCAGCCCTTCACTGGAGCTGGTCAAGTCTTCGGTGCTGCACATAGACAAGAAAATTTCCCTTGCCCAGTCCGACAGCCGCTACAATGCCGCAAAGGACAAGGTGTTTTCACGAAGCGTGATTCATTTTGACCCTCGCAAGGTCGATAAGTTCGATGTTTCCCTGATTGTACCCGGCAAGAGGTCCGCATATTCCGCACTGACGCGGCGCTTCCTCTCGCGTTTCTGCGACTGGATTTCCCTGAGCGTCAGTTCAAAGGATGGGGAAATGTCCTTTTCTGGCGTGGCATACAACGAACTGCAGCATTCTGACGCTTCTTTCGCCCAGATTCTTTCCCGCCAGGGTTCCGGACGCAGACTCCAGAAGATGGATATAGCCTCTATGGTCCCCTGTGAGGCCCAGTGGCTGGTAAGTATCCGTCCCTACAATGCCGAGACCTGGACCCAGGAATGGAACTTGTGGCGCAAGGGTTGCTTCCCCCGGACAGAGCCCGATGAGGCCACTATGAACTGGTTCAAGGACTGCAATGTGCAGCAGATAGCCTCCTTCGCCGTGACCATCTCATCCAAGACCGCACGCTTCTGCGCCCTCCGCATTCCGGGGTATCCATTCGGCAAAGAGGCGGAGGTGGTGCCTTTCCTTCACTCAAAGAACCTGACGGCTATGGTCGGCGGACTGATGGTGCCTGAGGACGCCTCACACAGTTGCACAATAGGGGATTGGGTGTTCATCGGCTCCGCGCAGAATCTGGAGTGGCTCTCCTCGAATGTCAGGAGTTATTATTTCTTCTCGCTCCAAGACTATATGGATCAGACCCCGGCGGCATCCCTGATGAATCCGCGCGAGGGTGTGCTTCTCGCCGTGGTCAACCTTGACAGGCACCGCAAGGAGATTGCCCCTTTCCTCACGGACAGGTACTCCGGGATTTTCGACAAGGCTGTCAAGGGGCACAATTTCAACTGTCTGGTGCTGAACGGCATCAGCGACGGCAAAGACCTGGCCATAAAGGGTTCAATATTCACGAAGACCCTCAGCCAGATGCCCACTCTGAAGATAAAGACGGACAAGGGTACGGCTGAAGTGGTGGCCTCCAGCGCCCCGGTCAAGATACCGCTCGGACCGTTCAAGGTAAAAAATGCCGCCACAGGCAGGGAAAACACTCTTTCACAGAACTATACGGACCTTTCCCTGAAGCTCGTGGATGACCGAAACAAGCTCATCAAGGGCGGCATACAGATGAGCGACACCATCTGCGGCTGTGTGGAACAGATAGACCTTCTCAAGAACGGTAAGCTCCAGATGATTTTCGCCGCGGGCAACAAAATTTATGTGATGGACCGTCTCGGCAACTTCGTCAAGCCTTTCCCCATCACACTTGAAAAGAAAGTCCTGCTCGGTCCCAAAGTTTATGACTGGGAAGGCAACAAGGTTTATTCGCTGATGGTGCTGCATACGGACAACACTGTCAGTATGTATGACATATCGGGCAACAAGCCTTTGGGCTGGAACGACATCACCGTGCCCGAGAGAATACGCAAATTCCCTGAAGTGTTCGAGTGCGGCTCCCGCAAATGGTGGGTTCTGCGCACGGACTACCAGACAATCATATACAATTTGCAAACAGGCCTGCCTGTCACCGACTTCTCCAAAAAATCCCATCGTTTGAGCCGGGACACACAGTTGGAGCAGATTTCCTCATCGGAGATTGTGGCTACAACCCAGGGTGGTGACAAGGTATGCATCAACCTCCTTACAGGAGAGTTCTCCAAGAGATGAATATGGGAAAAAAGGAAAATATGCCGGACGGCAAGGCCTTTATGAGGCTGCTGTCATACGCCAAGCCCTACAGCCGCTTCTGGCCACCGTATCTGGTGCTGTCCATATTCTCCGTTCTGTTCGGGGTCGTGAACTATGCGCTGATAAAGCCCTTGCTGGAAGTGCTTTTCGATCCGGATGCCGTGGAAAAATACAACAGCATCCCTGATTTCTCGCTTTCCGTGGATTATTTCTACGGGGTGTTCCAGTACTATCTGACCAAAATCCTCGAGGCTGCCGGACCTTTGAAGGGACTCCTCTTCGTCTGCGCCGTACTGGTGCTCACATCCCTGCTTTCAAACCTCACACGCTACCTCTCGCAGCTGGTGCTTGTGGAAATGAAGACCTACGTGATGAAGAACATACGCGAGGACCTCTTCCGGAAAATCAGCAAACTTAATGTGGGCTATTTCCACAACCAGCGCAAGGGCGACATCCTCTCAAGCATTTCCAACGATGTCAATGAGGTGCAGAACTCGGTGGCGGCAAGTTTCCACATCATTTTCCGCGAGCCCCTGCTGGTCATCGGCTTCCTGATAGGCTTGTTCTATATGTCGCCGAAACTGACCATAATCACCCTGCTGACCCTTCCCATTTCCGCTTTTGCCATCGGGGCTGTCTCCCGAAAGCTCAGAAGCGGGGCGCAGAAGACCCAGGCCTTGATGGGACGCATCCTCAGCCACTTTGAGGAAGCCATCTCCGGCATACGCATAATAAAGGCCTTCAACGCGCAGGGCTATGTGAGAGAGCATTTCAACAGGACCAACCGGGAACATCAGGATTTGTCCCGTTCAGTATTCTCCCGTCAGGAGGCGGCATCCCCCCTGTCCGAGTTCCTCGGCATCACGGTTGCCGGCGGTGTCCTTCTCTTCGGAGGCATCCTAAATCTCAGGGGAGAGTTGAACATGAACCTTTCCGGCTTTATCGTGTATATCGCCTTTTACTGGAGGGTGCTCGAGCCCTCGAAGGCAATTGCCACCGCCTATGCCAACATACAGAAGGGTCTCGTGTCGGGTCGGAGGATTTTCGCCATTCTCGATGCGAAGAACGACATAGTGACCGCCCCCGACGCCGTCCACATCGACAGTTTCAAGGATGAAATCCGCTACAACAATGTGAATTTCCGTTACGGCGGCGACCCCGTACTGAAAGACATCAACCTCAGCATTTCGAAAGGGCAGATGGTGGCCCTCGTGGGACCTTCCGGCGCGGGAAAGAGTACGATGGCGGACCTGTTGCCCCGTTTCTATGACGTGTGCTCCGGCTCCATCACGATAGACGGTCTCGACATCAGGAAGGTCTATCCGAAAGACCTCATTTCCCTAATGGGCGTGGTGACGCAGGAGGCCATCCTTTTCAATGATTCGGTCAAGGCCAACATCATATTCGGAATGAGTGACGTCAGCGACGAGGATGTGGTCCGCGCCGCCAAAATCGCCAATGCCCACGACTTCATAATGGAACT
>JABUTN010000002.1:175030-187638 GCA_021443665.1 Bacteroidales bacterium
GGCGGCCAGCGCCAAAGAATCGCCATAGCCCGCGCCGTACTGCGCAATCCTCCCATACTCATACTCGATGAGGCCACCTCGGCCCTTGACACGGAAAGCGAGCGTCTGGTACAGGAGGCCCTCACGAAACTGATGGAGCACCGCACCTCCATAGTGATAGCCCACCGCCTGAGCACCATCCAGCACGCTGACAAGATTGTGGTGCTGCAGAATGGCTCAATTATTGAATGCGGTACGCACGATGCCCTGTCGGCGTCAGGGGGTCTATACTCCCACTTATGTGAAATGCAATCATTTTAACCTTAAAACCTAAAGTTATGCAAACATCCTTAAACAAGAAACTTGAGGCTTCTTTCAAGGCAAACTGGGATTTTCCCGCAGTGACTGACTACAAGGGGCGCACCCTCTATTACAGGGATATAGCCACCAGAATAGCCAAACTCCACATCCTTTTCGACGAGGCAGGCCTGAAAGTGGGGGACACCGCCGCCATCTGCTCACGCAACCAGTCCAACTGGGGCGTTGCTTTTCTGGCGGCAATGACATACGGACTCGTTCCAGTGCCCATCCTTCACGAGTTCAAGAGCGACAACATCTACAATCTTGTCAATCACTCCGGGGCGAGGGTGTTCTTTGTCGGAGATGTTATCTGGGAAGGTCTGAGCCAGAGCGAGATGCCCGGCCTGGAGTGCATAGTGCTTCTGAATGATTTCTCCCTCCTGTACAACCGCAACGAGAAGGTTGAATATGTCTATTCCCATCTGAACGAATATTTCGGCCGCAGGTATCCCAAGGATTTCACTCCCGACAACATCTGCTATTGGGAGGACGGATTGGATGACCTTGCCCTCATCAACTATACTTCCGGAACATCCGGATTCTCAAAGGGCGTTATGCTCTCATACGAGTCCCTGCGCAGCAATGTGCTCTTCGCCGAGCAGTACCACGGCTATTTCAGCAACAAGCACAATATGGTCAGCATGCTCCCCACGGCCCATATGTACGGGCTGATGTTCGAGTTCCTGTACCAGATGACCAAAGGCGCCCACGTACACTTCCTCACCCGCATACCTTCGCCCAAGATAATCCAGGAGGCTATGTGTGAGGTGAAGCCCAGCCTTATCATCGCCGTGCCCCTCGTGATCGAGAAAATCTACAAGAAGAGCATCGAGCCCATCATCAGCAGGCGCGATATGAAGATGCTGCTCCACGTGCCTTTCCTGGATCAGTATCTCAGGGAGCGCATCAAGAAGAGCGTTGAGGATGCCCTCGGCGGTTCCTTCAATGAAATCATCATCGGAGGCGCCGCGTTCAACCGTGAGGTGGAGGCCTTCTTCCGCAACATCGGTTTCCGTTTCGCCGTAGGCTATGGAATGACGGAGTGCGGCCCCATCATCACCTATGCTCCCTGGGACAAGGCCAAACTCTACTCCTGCGGCATTGCCGCTCCCCGTATGAGCATCAAGATTGACAGCACAGACCCCGAGAATATCCCCGGAGAGATTCTCGTAAAGGGCGCAAACGTGTTCAAAGGCTACTACAAGAACCCCGAGGCCACGGCTCAGTGCTTCACCGATGACGGTTGGTTCCGCACTGGAGATATGGGTGTCATCGACGCGGACGGCTACCTCTACATCAAGGGCCGCTGCAAGAGCATGATTCTCGGTCCTTCCGGACAGAACATTTATCCCGAGGAGATAGAGGGCGACATCAACAATATGCCCTATGTCAACGAATCTCTCGTGATTGAAGACAACGGCCAACTCGTGGCTCTCATCTATCCTGACAGGGATCTTGCCTCTAAGGACAATCTCAGCGAAGAGCAGCTCCTGGCCGCCCTGAAGGCCAACGTTGCCGAGATGAACACCCGTATTCCCAATTATTGCAGGGTGGCATCAGTGGAACTCTTCCCCGAGGAATTCGAGAAGACCCCCAAGAAGAGCATCAAGAGATATCTCTATCAAAGAAGTTAGGGTATGGACCGCAAGGAACAGTTTGACCGGAGTTATCTGGAGATGGCTGCGGTATGGGCCAAGAACAGTTACTGCTGCCGCAGGAAGGTGGGCGCCCTGCTCGTGAAGGACAAAATGATTATTTCGGATGGTTTCAACGGCACTCCTTCCGGATTTGAGAATGTCTGTGAGTACGAGAACAACGTCACCAAACCCTATGTGCTGCACGCCGAGGCCAATGCCATCACGAAAGTGGCCAAAAGCGGCAACAGCAGCGAAGGAGCAACCCTCTATGTGACCGCCGCCCCCTGTATGGAATGTGCCAAACTGATTATCCAGGCCGGCATAGTCCGGGTTGTCTATACCGACGAATATCGCAGCAGCGACGGCATTGAACTTCTGAACAGGGCCGGAATAAAAGTGGAAAAGTTATAGCAAAATGAACAAAAATCAGGTCTATCGCACTCTTAAATATACACTCATAGCCATTGTACTGGTTTTGAGCGGCTCGTATGTGACAAAATACCGTTACGACAAGATGATCAGCGAGCGCTTCCGCCATTACAGCAACTGGCAGAAGTTGGAGTTTGTCCTCTCCAAGATAGATGACAACTATGTGGAGGCGATAGACTTTGAGAAGGTGACGGAAGATGTGCTTCCGCACCTGCTCCGAGAACTCGACCCGCATTCGGTCTATCTCCCTCCTCAGAATCTCCAGAAGTCCGAGGAAGACCTGTCAGGCTCCTTTGAAGGCATAGGCATTTCCTTCAATGTCCCCAATGACACTGCGGTGGTGATAAGCCTGATAACGGGCGGCCCTTCGCAGAAGGCGGGACTGCTCCCGGGAGACCGCATCATGAAGGTGAACGGAACGGAGATTGCCGGAGTGAATATGCCCCAGGACTCTATGATCCGCAGGATGAGGGGGCCCTCGGGCAGCATTGCACACCTTGATGTGCTGCGTGACGGCTTTCCCCTGAGCTTTGATGTAACCCGCGCCCCCATTCCGGTGAAGAGCATCGATGTGGCCTATATGATAAATGACACCACCGGTTATATCAAACTTTCCAAGTTCTCCCGCACTTCGCACACGGAGTTCAAGGAGGCGGCCACGGGACTTATAGGGCAGGGAATGACCCGTCTGCTCTTTGACTTGCGCGACAATACGGGCGGCTTCCTTGACCAGGCGCTTATGCTCAGCAACGAGTTCCTGGGGATGGACCAGTTGATTGTGTATATGGAAGGTCTGCACCGCAAACGCCAGGAGTTCACCGCCGACGGTTACGGAATCTGCCGCAACATAGAACTGGATGTGCTTGTCAATGAGTCAAGCGCCTCAAGCAGCGAAATCTTTGCCGGTGCGATGCAGGACAACGACAGGGGACGAATAGTCGGCCGCCGCACCTTCGGCAAGGGCCTTGTGCAGGAACCCACCTATTTCACGGACGGCTCCGGAATGCGTCTGACCGTGGCACGCTATTACACCCCCGTCGGTCGTTGCATCCAGAAACCCTATGGGGACGACGAAGACTACGATTATGACATTTACGAACGCTACAATCGCGGCGAGATGACCTCCGCGGACAGCATCCCTCATAACGATTCTCTCCGTTTCGTGACAAAGGGCGGCAAAGTGGTCTATGGCGGGGGCGGCATCATCCCCGACCTCTTTGTTCCCATAGATACGGCAGGGGTGACAGACCTTTATATCGATATCAACCGCCGTTCGCTTCAAGTGAGATATGCCATAAGCGTGAGTGACCACCATCGCAAACAGCTCCAGCGCGTGGAAGATATGGAAGAACTGGAATATCTGCTGGATACCTTCGGCCTTGAATCCGGCCTCAGGGACTATGTTGTGGAAAACGGCGTGGAATGGGACGATGACCAGTGGGAAATCTCACGCGAGTTTATGCTCACGCAGTTGCGTGCGCTTGTGGCCCGCTACAGCTCGCTTGAGGATCTGGCCTTCTACTCGATGGTGGCGCCTATAGACAATGTGATTCAGGCGGCGCTGGAATAAACTGCTCGAATTCATCCGGTGAAACGCAGTCACTGATGCGCGTGCCGCCGCTCGCCGTGCGGATAAGTTCGGTAAGGTGGGCTCCCGACCGCAGGGCCGCCCCCATATCACGGGCCAGGGCACGGATATAGGTACCCTTGCTGCACTCGATGCGCATTCTCACCCTCGGCAGGTCCATTTTCAAAATCTCAATGTCATAGATTTCGATGGGGGAACTCTTCAGTTCGATTTCTATGCCCTGCCTGGCCGCCTCGTATGCCCTCAGACCGTCCACAAACTTGGCGGAGAAGACGGGTGGCACCTGGTCCTGCGGCCCTATGAAGGATCTGACCATATCCTGCACCATCTCGGGAGTGATATGCTCCCAGGGATATTCGGCGTCAATGGGCTTTTCAAGGTCAAAAGACGGGGTGGTGGCCCCGAAGGTAAATTCTGCGATATACTCTTTTCTGGTTTTCTGCAGTTCCTCGCTCAATTTGGTGGCCTTGCCTATGCATACTAAAAGCACTCCCGTGGCCAAAGGGTCGAGTGTTCCGGCGTGGCCCACTTTGATGTTCTTGACTTTGAAGAAGCGTTTCAGACGGAACTTTATCTTCCTCACCACATCCGAACTCGACCAACCGTAGGGCTTGTTGATGGCGGCAACCATCCCGTCGGGATAGTCCTGGGGGGTGCCCTGCAGCAAAATGCCGCAGTCTTTGGTCAGTGACAGGTAGTTGCTTTCCATCCGGGAACTCCTTTACTTGCAGGGGATTTTCTCCACCCTGCGCTGGTGGCGGCCACCTTCAAAGGGAGTGGTCAGGTAGGTGTTTATTATTTCCACCGCGTTTTCGAAGGTAATGAAGCGGGCGGGGAGGGTCAGTATGTTGGCATTGTTGTGCTGGCGGGCAAGGGCTGCGAGCTCCTTGTTCCAGCAGATTGCGCTGCGCACGCCCTGGTGTTTGTTCAGGGTGATGCTGATGCCGTTGCCTGAACCGCACAAGGCTATGCCGCAGTCCACGCTGCCTTCCTCAACGGCGTAAGCCAAAGGGTGGGCGAAGTCGGGATAGTCGCAGCTGTCAGCGCTGTATGTTCCAAAATCCTTGAAATCGTAGCCGAGTTCCTTGAGCAGGGCCAAAACCTGTTGTTTCATTTCGAAACCGGCGTGGTCGGAGGCTATACCTATATACATAGTCAGTAAATGTTTTAATAACGCGCAAAAGTAATATCTTTGTGCATTAAATCCTAAAATTATGAGCAAAGCAAGAGTCCTGGTCACGGGTGCAGCCGGATATATAGGCTCGCACACCATAGTCGAACTTGTAAAGGCGGGCTACAACGTGGTCGGCATCGACAATTTTTCAAACTCCAAACCCTCGGTGCTTGACGGCATTGCGGCCATCCTTTCGGAGAGGATACCCTTCGTCGAGGGGGACTGCTGTGACACCGCCACAATGGAGAAACTGTTCAGGGACTATGACGACATCGCCGCCACAATCCACTTTGCCGCCCACAAGGCGGTGGGGGAGAGCGTCCGGGAACCGGTCAAATATTTCCGCAACAACATCTCCTCTCTCCTGAATGTGGTGCAGATGAGCGTCGCCAAGGGCACCTCCATTGTCTTCTCCTCTTCCTGCACCGTTTATGGAGAGCCCGATCCGGAAAACCTTCCCATCAGCGAGACGGCACCGCGCAAGAGCGCCGAGTCTCCATACGGCCGCACAAAACAGTTCTGTGAGGACATACTTGAGGATTCCGTAAAGGCCTACCCCAATCTGAAGGTGACCCTGCTCCGCTATTTCAATCCAATCGGCGCCCATCCCAGCGCCCTGATAGGGGAAATGCCCGGAGGAGTACCGGAGAACCTCGTGCCATATATCACCCAGACGGCCGCCGGCATCCGGTCCGAACTCAAGATTTTCGGCAAGGATTACCCCACCCCCGACGGGACTTGCATACGTGACTATATATATGTGTGCGACCTTGCCCGGGCCCACGTGGCTGCGGTAGATCGAATGCTGAAGGACAAGGATGCGCCCAGGATAGATGTGTTCAACCTCGGAACTGGCCGCGGCCTGTCCGTCAAGGAACTTGTGGATGCCTTCATTTCCGTCAACAAGGTGGCTCTGCCCTTCTCCTATACCGACCGCAGAAATGGTGATATCGTACAGGTATGGGCCGATCCCACGAAAGCGGAGAAAATCCTTGGCTGGAAGGCGGATACCCCTCTGGACCAGATACTTAAGTCAGCCTGGGAGTGGGAGAAAAAAGTACGGAATATTCAATAAAAGTTATAAAATCTACAATATTTGGGGGGATTTTCCGGAATCCCCCCTTTTTGTGCCCCCGACCCGCTAACTTTGCGCGATATGGAATATACCAAACTGACATATTTGTGCGCAGTCAACAGGGTTTTCGGGTTTGACTGCATGAGGGCGTCGAAATTTGTGGACAGTTTTCCGGAGCCGGAAAGCCTGATGAGGCTCAACGATTCGCAGATTACTGAAGGCTTCAGTCCCGTGATAAGGGAACGCGTGTGGATTCTGAGGAAAAAGGAGACGATGAGTCTTGCCGCGCTCGATGTGAAGCGCTGCGACAATGAGGGGGTGAGAATCTATTGTCGGGGGGATGCCTCTTATCCGAGGCGCCTGAGCCAGATTCCGGATTCTCCCGTGGTCTTCTATGTGCAGGGCCGCTGCGACCTTGACTCTCCCCGTGTCCTGGCAGTCGTGGGGACGCGCCACAGCAGCGCTTATGCCGAACAACGCTGCAGGGAGGTCATAGCGCACCTTGCCTCACTTGACCCCCTGCCCCTGATTGTGAGCGGCTTCGCTTCGGGCATAGATATCTGTGCCCACATGGCCGCCGTGGAGTTCGGGCTTCCCACAGTGGGTGTTCTCGGTACGAGCATAGACTACACCTATCCTGCCACTAACGCCTGCTACCGTGAGCGGATAGTCGCTTCCGGAGGCCTTCTGAGCGAATTCCCCTGGGGCTGCCGGGGCGAAAAGACCAATTTCGTGATGAGGAACCGCCTTATAGCGGGGCTTTCGGATGCCACTTTCCTTGTGGAGAGCGCAATCAAGGGTGGGGGCCTGATAACCGCCAGGTTCGCCGCGGACTACAACAGGGATGTGTTCGCCCTGCCCGGCAGAGTGACCGATGAGTACTTCCGGGGCTGCAATTCCCTGATAGCGTCGAATGTCGCCGCCCTGGTTGAGAATGCTTCCACCATATCCTTTGCAATGGGTTGGGAGAAGCGCCCGAGGTCCTCTTCCCTTCGAAAAAAACTCATTTGTGACACCGACAGTGCCGAGGAAAAGAAAATTTTATTAGCTTTATCGTCCGAAAAGACGATGAAGCTGGAGCAGTTGGTGGTCGCCACGCACCTGGCCGCGCCGGTGCTGATGGCTGTCCTTACGAAACTTGAGATGGACAAAAGGGTGATATCGGACCTTTTCGGAAATTATTCGGTATGAGCGACACATTATTCATTACAGATACACACGCGCACATATACGAGCCTGATTACGATCAGGATTTCGACCAAATGATAGCCCGCTGCCGGGAGGCCGGAGTGGAGCGCTTCATCCTCCCGGGAGTGAGTTCGGCCGACTACGACCGCGTGATTGCGTGTGCTGACGCCTTGCCCGGTGTGGCCTTCCCCTGCATAGGACTGCACCCCACTGAGGTGAAGCCTGAAACCTGGGAGGCGGAGCTCGAATTCGTCAGACAGAGGCTTGATGTGCGCAAATGGACGGCGATAGGGGAGATAGGGATGGACTGCCACTGGAGCGTGGATGCCCTGCAGCAGCAGAAGGCGGCGTTCAGAACCCAACTGATATGGGCCGCGGAGCGAAATCTGCCCGTTCTTCTCCACGTCCGCGAGGCGATAGAATACGTGTGGGAGGTGTTCGATTCCATCATTGCCGACGGGCTGAGACTGCCCCGTGGTGTGTTCCACGCATATTCCGGCAGTTTCGAGACCTGGGAGAGGATAAAACGCTACGGCGATTTCTATCTTGGAATCGGCGGGGTGGTCACATACAAGAATGCCGGAGTGGCTTCGGTGGTCGAGCGTGTCCCCCTGGACCGCATACTGCTGGAAACGGACTGTCCCTGGCTTTCCCCCGTTCCCCACAGGGGCGAGCGCAACGAACCTTCCCGCATCCCCCTCATAGTTGACAAGATCGCCTCCCTGCGCGGGATAAGCGCCTCTGAAGTGGTGAGGGCCTGCGCTGAAAACACCTCAAAATTGTTCGGAATATGAAAACCCCTCGAATACTGATTATATATACCGGTGGCACCATCGGTATGAAGGAAGACCCCGATACCCTTGCACTGGTTCCCTTCGATTTCTCCCAGATTTCCCAGGAGGTGCCGCAAATCAGGAAATTCGGCTATGAGATAGAAGCGGATTCCTTCGATGCGCCCATAGATTCCTCCGATGCCGGCCCTAAACTGTGGATTAAGATTGCCAGCCATATCGAGAAACGTTACAACGAGTTCGACGGATTTGTGGTCCTGCACGGCACGGATACGATGGCCTATTCGGCTTCCGCCCTGAGTTTTATGCTCGACAATCTCGAGAAGCCCGTGATTTTCACTGGTAGCCAGCTACCCATAGGAATGCTCCGTACAGATGGGGCAGAGAACCTGATTTCATCCATAGAGATAGCCGCTTCCCGAGGATTGGACGGCTCACCTATGGTTCCAGAGGTCTGCGTCTATTTCCAGAACCAGCTTTTCAGGGCAAACCGCACCACGAAGTACAATGCCGAAAACTTCCACGCCTTCTCCTCTGCCAATTATCCGCCCCTTGCCGAGGTGGGAATACACATAGACTTCAATACAAGACTGATTAACTACCCCTCGCAGAGAGGCTGGCCCCTTGGCGTGAACACCAGCCTGGATACGTCGGTGATTTCTGTGAAACTGGTTCCGGGTATGTCGGAGAGTGGTTTCGCCTCCATTTGCGCCACTCCCGGTATAAAGGCCATAGTCATTGAGTCCTTCGGCACCGGGAACGTCCCTTCCGACGAATGGTTTGTCAAACCCCTGCGCGAGGCGGCCGCCAGAGGAGTGCTTTTGGTCAATGTCAGCCAGTGCGCGGCGGGGAAAGTGGATATGGATGCCTATGCCAACGGGCGGGTTATGAAGGACTTGGGGGCGGTCAGCGGATATGACGCCACCTTCGAGTCGGTAATCACCAAACTGTACTGTCTGCTCGGCACCCACAAGGATTTGAATATGGTGAAAAGACTGATGAATATGAATCTTAAAGGAGAAATATCCAAAAAATAGTGCAGAAGTAAAAAAATATTATTACTTTTGAAACCACTTTCGGAGAGGTGGCCGAGTGGTCTAAGGCGCGCGCCTGGAAAGTGCGTAAGCTTCAAAAGGGCTTCGCGGGTTCGAATCCCGCCCTCTCCGCGCAGTAAGGAAATAAAGGAAAAAATAGTATAACTAATTAAATATTAACTACTTAAAATACTAACAAATTCTAATTTCTATGAAAAAATTATTCATGTTTTTGGCAGTTGCCGGTATGATGACCATCACTGCAACAGCCCAGGAAAGTGTTCAGGCATCTGATGAAGTTGCTATTGCCCAGCCCACAGAGGAAGTGGTTGCAGCCAGTGAAGTTGCCGAGGAAGTTCCCATTCACCAGGCTATCAAAGCCAAATTCATCGAGGGTGGTGCAGGCTTCATGGCAACCGTTATCGCCTGCTTGATCCTTGGTCTCGCAATCGCCCTTGAGCGTATCATTTACCTTAACCTTGCATCCACAAACACTCAGAAACTCATCAGCAAAGTTGAGGCTGCCCTTAAAGCCAACGACATCGACCAGGCCATCAAGGTTTGCCAGAGTGACCGTAGCCCTATAGCTTCAATCTTTGTTCAGGGCCTCATCCGCGTCAAGAAGGGTCAGACCATCGAGCAGGTTGAGAAATCAGTCATCTCTTACGGCGGTGTTCAGATGGGCCAGCTTGAGAGCGGTCTTTCTTGGATTACCCTCTTCATCGGTATCGCACCTATGTTGGGATTCATGGGAACCGTTATCGGTATGATCCAGGCCTTCGATAACATCCAGGCTGCCGGTGACATCAGCCCTACCCTCGTAGCCGGTGGTATGAAAGTGGCTTTGATCACAACCGTGGGTGGTTTGATCGCCGCTATCATCCTTCAGATTTTCTACAACTACCTCGTAGCCAAGGTTGACACCATCGTCGGTGACATGGAAGACGCTTCCATCTCCCTCGTTGACCTTCTCGTAGAGTACAAGAAAAACTAATCCATAAACCAACTGCACAATGTCAAAGTTTTATAAAATATTGCTCTGGTGTCTGATGCTTGTGTCAGCAGTGCTTTTGGTATTGTTTTACGTTCAGAACAACACCGGAGTCTTTGCGATAAGCAATCTTTCTAAAGTTCTGACAATGACCACTATGGTTGACGGCCTGATGTATTGGACATATATCCTCATCTTCGCAGCCCTCATCCTCCTCGTGGTACTGACAGTCCTCAATCTGTTCGGCAACAAGAAAGGCCTCAAGAGCATGGCCATCACCCTTGTTCTCGCCATCGTGGTTGTAGGCGGTTCATATCTTCTCGCCCCCGGTTCACCCGTGGCCGTTAATATCGACCCCGCTCCCACCTTCGGTACTTACAAATTGACAGATACCTGTCTGATTATTACTTACGTTCTGTTTGCAGCCGCCATCGTAGCACTTGTATGGGGCGCAGTCAGAAAAACGATCAAACGCTAACAACCTATGGCATCTAAAAAAACACCTGAAATCAACGGAGGTTCGATGGCTGACATATCGTTCCTGATGCTGATTTTCTTCCTGATGGTGACCACGATGGACTCTGAGATCGGTCTCGCCCGTCGTCTTCCCCCTATGCCTGACAAGAATCAGAAGGTGGAGGACCTCAAAGTCAATCGTCGTAACATCATGGACCTGAAGATCAACTCCAGGGACGGTGTTATGGCTGGTAACAAGATTATTACCAGCGAGCAGCAGCTTGAGGATCTTGTAGTTGAGTTCTTGACCAACCCTGCCAACAGTGAGACCCTTCCTTCCAAGAAGGTGGAGTTCATTGAGGGATTCGGTGATTACGCCGTGTCCGAGGGTGTGATATCCGTTCAGAATGACCGATCTACCACTTACTCAAAGTATATCGAGGTTCAGAACGTGCTGGTCAAGGCCCTCAACAGGATTCGAGACGATTTCTCCCGTGCCAACTGGGGCAAGGACTACATCAACCTCACGGAAGACCAGCAGTCCATCGTCCGCAAGGCCATTCCCAACAAGATCTCCGAGTCAGAGCCTAAGGATGTAACGAAAAAGAAATAAGGAGGCAGATATTATGGCAAAATTCGCAAGAAAAGACAAGGGTGGTACCCCTACGATTTCTACAGCTTCGCTGCCCGATATCGTCTTCATGATTCTGATGTTCTTCATGGTCTCCACCAGCATGCGTCAGACAGACCGTCTGGTGAACGTGACTTTGCCCCAGGCTTCTGAGGTGACAAAGCTTGAACGTAAGGACCTGTCATCATACATCTATATCGGTACACCGACTTCCCAGTATCAGGCTCGTTTCGGTAACGACGCCCGAATACAGCTCAATGACTCATTCAAGACTATTGAAGATATCCGCGACTTCGTGGCCGCAGAGCGTGAAGCCCTCAGCGAGAGCGACCGCCAGCTTATGACCATCTCCCTCAAGATCGACGAGGACACCCGTATGGGTATCGTCACCGATGTTAAGCAGGAGCTCCGTCGTTGCTCGGCTCTGAAGATTATGTACGCTGCCCGTAAGAAAGTGGTGACAGCCTACTAAGATTCTTTAGTCCTACACTTCATAATGGGGTTGGCATTTCAAATGTGTCAGCCCCATTTTTACGCAAAACATACCTAATTTATGATCAAAAGAGAAAAGATTGCGCAGTTGCTCGCAAGTGCCCCCGGTCGTCAGGTGCTTGCAAAAGGATGGGTACGCACAAAAAGAGGGAACAAGAACATCAGTTTCATCGCCCTCAATGACGGCTCCACCATTAAGAACATTCAGGTTGTGGTTGACAAGACAGACGAAACCGAGGCTATTCTGGCCCGCATTTCCACCGGTGCCTGCATAGCCGTTACCGGAGACTTGGTCGAATCTGTAGGCAGCGGTCAGGCTGTGGAAATCCACGCCACCAATATAGAAGTTTACGGAGAGTGCGACCCTATGCGTTACCCTCTCCAGAAAAAGGATACCTCCTTCGAGTATCTGCGCACCGTGGCGCACATGAGGCCGAGGACCAACACCTTCGGGGCTGTTCTCCGCCTGCGCAGCGCTATGGCATACGCAATCCACGAGTATTTCCACACGAAGGGTTTTGTGTATCTGAACACCCCCATCATCACTGCCTCGGACTGCGAGGGTGCCGGACAGATGTTCCAGGTGACCACCCTTGACCTCAACAATGTCCCCAAAAACAAGAAGGGCGAGCCTGATTACAGCAAGGACTTCTTCGGCAAGATGACCTCGCTTACAGTGAGCGGACAGCTTGAGGGCGAACTTGGAGCTACGGCCCTGGGCGAGATTTACACCTTCGGACCTACCTTCAGGGCCGAGAATTCCAATACTCCCCGCCACCTTGC
>JABUTN010000002.1:187669-217864 GCA_021443665.1 Bacteroidales bacterium
TTCTATGACATTGTGGACAATATGGACCTTGCCGAGGATTTCATCAAGTTCCTCGTCCGCCGTGCGCTGGAGCAGTGCTACGATGATGTTAAGTTCCTCAATGACCGTTACGACAACGAGCTGATCGAGCGTCTCCAGGGCGTTGTGAACACCGAGTTCGTCCGTCTGGAATACACCGAAGGCATCAGGATTCTTGAGGAGGCGGTCAGCAAGGGCGTGCAGTTTGAATACCCTGTCAGCTGGGGAGTTGACCTCCAGAGCGAACACGAGAGATATCTTGTGGAGAAACACTTCGGCAAGCCCGTCATCCTAACCGGCTATCCCAAGGACATAAAGGCCTTCTATATGAAGCAGAACGATGATGGCAAGACCGTGCGCGCAATGGACGTGCTCTTCCCCAAAATCGGTGAGATTATCGGAGGCTCCGAGAGGGAGGCTGACCTGACAAAACTGGAAAGCCGCATAGATGAGCTTGGAATGAGCCGCAGGGGTCTCGAATGGTATATCGACACCCGCCGTTTCGGCAGTTGCCCCCACAGCGGCTTCGGACTCGGCTTCGAGCGCCTGCTACTCTTTGTGACGGGTATGGCAAATATCCGTGACGTGATTCCTTTCCCCCGTACTCCCAAAACTGCAGAGTTTTAGTATGTTGATAATAGGTATAGCAGGAGGCTCGGGCTCCGGCAAAAGCACTGTAGTCAGGCGTATAACCGACTCTTTCCGTGCCTCGGATGTGGTAGTCATTCCGCAGGACTCCTACTACAGGGACCAGAGCAGCGTGAGTGTCGAGGACAGGAAGAAACTCAACCTGGACCATCCGGACGCCATCGAATGGGACCTGCTCATCGAGCATCTGGGGAAACTGCGCAACGGCGAAAGCATACAGCAGCCGATATATTCCTATATCACCTGCACCAGGGCGGCTGAAACCAACACAGTGCATCCGGCCAAGATCATCATAGTGGAGGGCATACTCATATTCACCTGCGCGAAACTGAGGGACCTCCTCGACATCAAAATCTTCGTGGACGCGGATGCCGACGACAGGGTCCTCCGTATAATCGCGAGGGACACGGTGGAGAGGGGCAAAAGCGTTTCCGATGTGATGATACGCTACGAGGAGACCGTGAAGCCGATGCATCTCCAGTTCATAGAGCCTTCAAAACGCTACGCTGACATTATTGTCCCCCAGGGCGGACACAATGTGGTGGCCATAGATATCCTCAACTCCCTGATTGAAAAGAATATCAGACATACTGAATGAAGAAAAGGCCGGACTGTACCTTACCCTTATAGTCCATCTGCTCCTTCTGATTGTCATTCTCAGCGTTTCGATAAAGTCGCTCACTGAGAGTGAGGCATCTTTCGTCCTGGACTTTACTGCCCAGGAGGAACTTGAGGAGCGCCAGCGAAAGGAGGCACTTACCGAATCGGTTTCAAATGAACTGGATGAGCTCATCAGACAGTCTTCGAGGGAGAAAATGCGTGCGGTAAGCGTGGATGTAGGCAACAAGGCCCTCAAGGACGACAGGTCCAAGAATCCGAACGAGGTCTATGATGAGGCCCGCCGCCTCCAGGAAAAACTGGACGCCTCACGCGAGGAGGCCAGGAAGGCAAAGGACAGTGAGGACGATGTGGCCAACAAGGATACCAAGGTGGATGACGGTCCCAAAGAGGTCTATACCGGCCCTTCCGTGCTAACCTGGTCCCTCGACAACCGTCAGGCCGTTTATCTGCCCATTCCCGCCTATTCCTGCAAGGGTGGGGGGGATGTGTGCGTGATGATAGTGGTGAGCAGGAGGGGCGCCGTGCTGCAGACTAAGGTCGTGGAGGAAGTCTCTTCCCCCGACGCCTGCCTCAGAAACTATGCGCTCCGGGCCGCCGCGAAGTCCAAGTTCAACCGTGACGATTCGGCCGAAGAGAAGCAGATTGGAGAAATTGTCTATAGATTTATTGCCCAGTAGTGAAACTTTTATTGTTTTACTGCGTATATAATTCGTATGAAATTATCACAATTCAACTTTAACCTCTCCCTTGACCAGATAGCCAAGTATCCTTCTGATTATAGGGATGAGTGCCGGATGATGGTCCTGCACCGCAAGGACGGGCGCATAGAACACAAACTTTTCAAAAATATCATCGATTATTTCAATGCCGGGGATGTTGTCGTGCTGAACGACACCAAGGTCTTCCCTGCAAGAATGACGGGCAACAAGGAAAAGACTGGAGCGGAAATAGAAGTATTCCTGCTCCGCGAACTTGTTGCCGACCAGCGCCTCTGGGATGTGATTGTCGATCCCGCCAGGAAGATCCGTATAGGCAATAAACTCTATTTCGGTGAAAACGACTCCCTTGTGGCTGAGGTGATAGACAACACCACCTCACGCGGCCGCACCCTCAGGTTCCTTTTCGACGGCAGTTATGAAGAGTTCCGCCAGACCCTGTACCAGATGGGAGAACTGCCCATCCCCAAGTGGATACGTCCTCACGCCGAGGAGTTGGACAAAGAACGCTTCCAGACAATTTTCGCCGCCAAGGAAGGGGCCGTTTCCTGCCCTGCAGCCGGCCTTCATTTCAGTCGCGAACTCTTCAAGCGTATGGAAATCAAGGGCGTGGATTCCCAGTATATCACCCTGCATATGGGCCTCGGACATTTCCGCAAGGTGGATGTAGAGGACTTGAGCAAGCACAAGATGGACTCGGAACCTATGGAAATCACGCCAGAAGTGGCTGAGCGCATCAACGAGGCGCGGGATTCGGGACATAAGATTTTCGCCGTGGGCGTGACTGTGGCAAGGGCTCTCGAGACCCCCGTCACTACCACAAGGAGGGTGAAACCTTACAACGGCTGGACCAACAAATTCATATTCCCGCCTTACGATTTCGTGATGCCCGATGCTCTTGTGACCAACTTCCATCTTCCCCAGTCCACTATGCTGATGATGGCCACCGCCTTCGGAGGCTTTGATAAGGTGATGAAAGCCTACAAAGTCGCTTTGAAGGAGGGCTACAAGTTTGGAACCTACGGTGATGCGATGCTGATTATTTGAGGAAAATCCTGTCGAGCTCGTTTATGATTCCGCCGCGAAGGTGGGAAGTCCTCTGGAAGAGCTTGTTCCCGGAAATACGATAGAAGAAACTACGGCTGCGGTTATAAAGTTTAATCGCAGCTATTTTTGTGTAGTAGTAGATCCTTAAGGACAATGGAACATACACCAGCATTGCAAGGCCGGCCCACCAGAGTCCGCTGACAGCCCAGGTTATTCCGGCAAGCAGGAGAGTCCAGATGGGATAGAAGAGAATCAGCACCACCTGGTTTATGCTGCCCCAAAACATCTTGTCCTTGATTTTCCTGTGAATCAGGCTCGTTCCCTCATAGGGGAGAAGGTTGATGATCAGTGAGGACAGGTACAGGGGGGTGCAGATGATCCAGGCGATGACCCTGAGCCAGAAGCCCAGGAAGAACCTGCGTCCGAAGAGCCAGTCGCGAAGCCCGAGTTTTTCCAGGCCCCTGCGGTATTCGGCCGTGTCCTCCATCAGGGTGTTGTATCTGCCCTCATTGCTTTCCCTCAGTTCGTTGAGGGCGGCGACTATGGCTCGGTCCGCTTTCAGATGCGTCTCGAACTTGTAGGGCTTGTAGCCGTTGTTCTTGAGCCATTCCTTGCGGTACATAGTGAGAATCAGGTCGATGTTGTCATAGTTGTCCTGGTCCTCTATGTTCAGCATCAGTGGCTCCACACAGGCTCTGGCACGCTGGCAGAGCAGGGTCATAGCCTTTTCGGGGTGTTCCTTGTAGGTCTCATAGAGGTCATCTATGGCAAAGGGCTCGCCGATGGTGATCTGGAGACGGGACATTATGTGGAAGAAATTCTCGTAGTGGTTGCCCATAGGGACTATCCAGATTTTCTTCTCGAAATTCGTGGCCTCGGCCGTGTTGAAAGCAACTCGGGCAAAGCCTTTCTTGAAAGTCCCGAGATAGTGGTTGTCCTGATGCATGGCCTCAGGGAACAGCACTGCGGCGTGACCGTCCTTGATAATGCGGGCGGCCTCCTTGAAGATGACGTGGTTGAGGGAAACGTCACCCGCGTCGTCCCTTTTGCGGAAGGCGGGCATAATGCGGAAAAAACGCATTATCTTGCCTATCTTTTCCTTTTTGAATATGTCGCCCCTCGCAATGAAGCATACGGTCTGTTTGGGGCAGGCGAACAGGATGCCGAGCGCGTCATTGAGCGAATTCTGGTGGTTCGAGATGATCAGGTAGCCGTCGTCCGCGGGGAGATTCTCCTTGCCCACCACCTTAAAATTGCGGTAATAGAGGAGGTTGTGCAGGGGCCAGATGAGGCCGTAGAAGAAGGAATACCAGAAGTTGGGTTTGTCTACTTTGCTGAAGTCAAGCATTTTCAAATCAAATAAGGATGTTTCCGCAAAAATATATAAATTTGCAGATATGAAAAAGATATTTCTCCACTCCTTTGTATGCGCTGCATTGCTGCTTCTGGTGCAAGTCAGCGCTTTTGGCCAGCAGGCCAAATACGTGTTCTATTTTATCGGTGACGGTATGGGCATCAATCAGGTTCGCGCCACTGAAATCTTCTATGGCAAGAATCTGAGTTTCACCCAGTTCCCCTTCCGTACATTCGTGACCACGCAGAGCGCATCCTCCTGGGTCACGGATTCCGCTGCAGGCGGCACGGCCCTTTCTACAGGCAGCAAGACCTACAATGGCGCCATCGGCGTGGACGCGGACAAGAATGCCGTCCAGAATGTGGCTGAGGCCGCCAAGAAAAATGGTTACGGCGTCGGCATAATCACTTCGGTAGGCATCAACCACGCCACCCCTTCCGCCTTCTACGGACATCAGAAAGACAGGAATATGTACGATGCCCTGCTTTCCGACCTGGACCCTGCAAAGGTGGATTACATCGCCGGCGGAGCAATCCTGCTTGAGAAGAAGGGTCACTCCAATGACGAGCAGGAGAAGGCGCTCGCAGAGAAAGGCTTCACCCTCAGCCGTGACCCCAAGACCCTGGATGCGGCCGCCTGCAAATCCTCGCTTGTGGTGCTTCAGCCCGACGTCGAGAAAAGCAAGCTCGACTATGACATAGACCGTAACGAGAACTCTGTAGCCCTCAAGGACCTTGTGAAATGCGGCATAGACTATATGAGCGCCAATTACCTCAAGAAAGGCTTCTTTATGATGATTGAGGGCGGTGCCATAGATTACGCCTGCCACGGCAACGACTTCGGTACAATGGTTCGCGAAACCAGAAATATGGACGATGCCATGGCTCTTGCCCTTGAGTTTATGGAGAAATACCCCAAGCAGACACTTATAGTAGTGACAGCCGACCATGAGACAGGCGGCCTGCTTATGAGCACTAATGGATATTTCCTTGACCTTGAACCCTACAAATACCAGAAATGTTCCAAAGACGGCATCAATGACGGACTTGCAAAACTTCGTGAAGACAACCCTGACGGGGTTTCCTGGGAGCAGTTCAAGGCTCTTTACAGGGAGAAACTCGGATTCTGGGATCAGATCAAACTCAGCATAGAGGAAGAGGCTTCGCTTATGATGGATTACTCAAGTGCCTTCACAAAGGGAAGACACGGCGGTCCTCAGGACAGGACCCTGTATTTCTCATACAGCCGTTGCGCCACCAACGCCATCAAGATGCTCGACAAGAAATCCCATATCGGTTGGGCAGGCGGAGACCACAGCGGTGCCCCGGTGCCCTTGTTTGTAAAGGGTCCCTGCGAAAAGTATTTCTACAACTGCTTGGACAATACCGATATTCCAAAGGCCATCAAGCAATCGATGGGCTTGAAGTAGCCTTTTCCTGAGCCAACCTTTTGAGGCGTTCGATTGCGGTTTCACTCTCGTAATCGAGCGCCGATATTTTTTTGTCATAGATGGGGATGGCATTCTTGTCCACCGCCGTTGTCAGAGCATCGGGAAGGGTGTAGCTTGTGTTGAAAGCCACTTTGTCGTCTTCGTCAAAGGGCTTTTCGGGATCGTAGATGTCCATATCCTTTTCCGTATATTCACTTGTGTAGGACGGGGCCTCCAGTTCCATATGGTATCCTGTGGCCACAATGGTCACGCGCACGACGCCTTCGGGCATAGTCTCGTCAAACACGATGCCTGCCTTGAAGTTGTCGAAACTGTGAGAGGTCTTTTCGGTGATGCGCTTCTTTATATCCTCAACCTCATTGAGCGTCATTCCGGTTTCGTAGTTGGAGGAAATGTTCACCAGGGCATTGCGGACTGTGCTGAGGTCGCAATCGCTCATCAGGGGCGACTCGATGGCCGCATCCACGGCTCTTATGGCCCGGTCCTCGCCGCTCGCCTCACCTATGCCCATCAGGGCCATGCCTCCGTTGCGGGTGACCTTGCACACATCGGCGAAATCCACGTTCTTGTAGCCGTAGCTCGTGATGATTTCGGCTATACCCTTGACCGCAATGTTGAGAATTTCGTCCGCCATATTCAGCGCATTGACCACACCTTCGTTACCATAGGCATTGGACAGTTTCTGGTTGTCTATGACCAGAAGGGAGTCCACGGATTCCTTCATTTTGCAAACGCCCTCATAGGCCCTCTGACTGGTTTGGATTCCGTCGTTTTTGGCAGGCATTGTTACGACTCCTATGGTGAGAATGCCCATTTCCTTTGCTGTCTGGGCGATTACTGGGGCGGCACCCGTGCCTGTGCCTCCTCCAAGGCAGGCTGTCACGAACACCATCTTGGTGCCGTCGCTCAGATGTCCCTTGATCTGGTCAATGGATTCCAGGGCCGCGTTCCTGCCCCTCTCAGGGTCCATTCCGGCTCCCAGACCTGAGGTCAGGGACGAACCCAACTGGAGTTTGACCGGAACCCCGGAGCTTGCAAGGGACTGCTGGTCGGTGTTGCAGACAAGAAAATCCACATTCTTGATTTTGTTGTTGTACATATAGCGGACTGCGTTGCATCCGCCGCCACCCACTCCGATAACCTTTATGGATGAAATCTTTTCCTTTATGCCTGTGGCTATCAATTGGTCTTCAGGGATATTTATCATAGTTCTTCTGTTTTAGGCTTGGTTATTGTCATCAGTGGTGAAAAGTCCTCCCAGTCTGTGGATGAAGCTCCTGCCTTTATTTTTTTCCTTATCCGGTTTAGTTCCCGGATTGGGATTGCCGGACTCTTTGGGATCGGAGGGCTTGGGAGTTACGAAGAGGTCTCCATCACCATCCTTGTATTCTGCAAGTCTGATCTCTACCATCTCGACTGCATTTTCGTCGTTTTCGAGTTCGCGGAAACCCTCTACAACCAGACCGACAGCCACGGAGGCTGCGGGGTCATATATGGCATCTACAGAGCCTGTCGCTATCACACCGCTGTGCGGGATGGATATTCTTGTGGGCATACCGCTCATTCTCGCTGCTAGGGGCTGGATAAAGTGCAGCCTGGAAGAACCGCCTGTGAGCACGATTCCGCGGCGCAGTTTGTCCTTTATTCCGCTCTCTTCGATTTCGTGGATGGCGGTGTTGAGGATTTCCTTTATCCTGGCTTCAATGCATTCATAGAGTTTGGCGTGGGTGAGGTCGCAGCTTCCGTCCTTCCATTTTATGATTCGCTTGGGAGCATATTCGGTGATGCAGCCGCCCCAGAGTTTCTTGATGTTCTCCGCATCTACTGAAGGTATGACACAGTGGGACGCGATATCCGCTGTGATGGCATCTCCGGCAATGGGTATGGTAACTGCGTGGCGGACTATGCCTTTGTGGTACAGCACGATGTCTGTCGTGCCCGCTCCTATGTCCACGAGGGCCACGCCGAGTTCCTTCTCTTCCTTCGTCAGTACGGCTGAGGCTGCGGCTATGGGCTCGAGAATCAGGGTTCTCGCCTTGACTCTGGAATCTGTCCGGCCCACGGTCGTGCGTATGGAGTCGGCTGAAGCGGATTTCCCGGAGAAAATCTTGTAGCTGCCTTCGACTTCCGCACCGTTGCATCCGAGGATGTCGCTCTGGCCTATGTGCTCGCCTATATTGTAGGCTTGGGGCACCACGTGCAGGATGCAGCGGTTATCCTTTCCCTCCTTATAAACATCCTTGATCATCTTCCTTATCTCCTGGGCGGTAATCACATCGTCCGCATTGCTGCGCGTGAACTTCATTGACTTCGCGCCGCAGTCTATGTGCGCGTCGGAAATGCCCACGAACACTTCCCTTATCGTCAGGGTCTCCTGGGCGGGTCTGGTGTTAATCTGCTTGTTGGCCTCCGCTATCGCGGGGTTGAGGGCCTTCAGCACTTCCGTGATGTTGATGATTTCACCTCTCTTGATGCCTTTGTTGGGCACCTGGGCATAGGCCAGTATGCGGATGCCCTGCGAACTTTTTTCTCCTATGGCCACCGCAACTTTGGATGACCCCAGATCAATTGCTGCTACGTATGTGCTCATATCTTGTTTGTGTTTTTACATACTATCTGTTCTCCGAACCTCAAATCCACTACATTGAATCTGTCCCAGCCTCTGGCAGGGGCGATATTGCTGTAGAATGACTTCAGCTTGTCAAATTTTGTCTCAAGATTGTCCGGCCTCCCTATGCGGATTATCAGGTCGTGTGTTACGCTTGCGAGAAGCACCTCTCCGGAACTTTCGATGTGAATCTGCCCGAAGGCATTCCTGAGTTCCTTGTCCGCGTCGATACGGTCCACCAGGGCGAACATTTTTCTGTACCACTCCTTCCCCGGCTTGTCCGGCACTGAACCGGTAATCAGGGGAACATAGGCGGAATAGGTGCTTACAAGCGGAAACTCCGTCATCTCCTCATCCACATAATAGGCTCTGCTCCGGCCCTGAATCCTGATTTTTGGATGCCTCTGGCTGATGCTCACGGATACTACCCCCCTGTCATCCACGTATGCTTCCGCACTCTTTATCTCACTGTGGGCCTTCAGACTCTCTTCAATGGAGAATATGTCTATTGAATCCACAGCCTTGCCTATGCATCCGGCAGGAGAGTTGCTTATCATCGAGACTATCTGGTCGGGATGTACGAACTGGCACAGGGCACTGTCTGTGACCGTGGCGCACACCTTGTCGCAGACCAGGGCAGGCCTGTTCTTCCGCACGAGTTCGCTTCCCCACCAGAAATAGGCGGCGAACATCGCGGTGACCAGGCACATTCCAAAGGCTATGAAAATCTTTTTGAGCATAGTCTATCTGTAATTTTCCCTTATCGGTTCAGTCAGGTTGGAAATGTCTCCGGCACCGAAGGTGACAAGCACCTCGGGGTTGCTTTTCTGTATCGCCTCAAGAACGCCGGCCTTGTCTGACATTGTCTTTTCGGGGCATTGGGACTTCTCAAGGATGTTCTCCGAGCAGACTCCGGGTATGGGAAGCTCGCGGGCGGGGTAAATGGGCAGCATAATGAGGGAGTCAACCTGACTCAGGGCACTGGCGAACTCATCGTTGAAATCGCGGGTGCGGGTGTAGAGATGGGGCTGGAATACGGCTGTAATCTTCCTGCCGGGATAGGCCTCGCGTATGGCCTGGATGCTGCGGGAAAGTTCCACCGGATGGTGGGCGTAGTCGTGGATATATACGAAATCATCCTTTGAAACAAGGAGATCGAGGCGGTGTGTCACACCCTGGAATGAGGCCAGGGCCTCTTTCAGCTTGTCAAATCCGACACCTTCCATCAGAGCGAGGGCGGAAGCTGCAACCGCGTTCTCTATATTGTGGCGGCCTATGACGCCCAGATGACAGTCGCTGACATTGCCATAAGGACTGTTGAGGGTGAAATACAGACGCCCCTGCTCACGGAGCTCTATGTCTGATGCATGGAAATCGGCGGAAGAATCGTCCAGCGAATAGGTGTATAGTTTCGCCTTGGCGGTGGGCCTGATTTCATCTTCCAGACCCTTCTTGACCAACACCGCGCCCCCCACCTGGGAGGCGAAAACGCGGAAGGCTTCAATCAGGTTCGCGTGTGTGCCGTAAATGTCGAGGTGGTCGGCATCCATAGAGGTGATGATGGCGTTTTCGGGCCACAACTGATGGAAGGAGCGGTCAAACTCGTCCGCCTCCACCACAATCACGGGCTCTTTGCCAATCAGCAGGTTGGTGCTGTAGTTCTTGGACAGGCCGCCCATAAAGGCACTGCAGCCCTTGCCCGCAACCGTGAGTATGTGGGCGAGCAGGGTAGAGGTCGTGGTTTTTCCGTGGGTGCCGCTCACAGCGAGACAGCGCTGCCCCTTTGTGACCTCCCCAAGGGCCAGGGCCCTTTTGACGAGGCGGTAGCCGCCTTCACGTACGGCCTTCAGCTCGGGGAAATCCGCGGGAATGGCGGGGGTGTAGATGACAAGACATTGGTCATAGGGGGGAATAGCCTTCAAATCAGCTTCGAAATGGACGGCGATGCCCTCCTTCGCGAGAGCGTCGGTGATGTCGCTCGGGCAGCGGTCGTAGCCGCTCACGAGATAGCCCTTCGAATTGAAATAGCGCGCAAGGGCGCTCATTCCGATTCCGCCTATACCTATGAAATAGACATATTTAAAATTCTCGTATTTCATTGTCTTCACTTGTTTCTTCGTTTGAGATGATTTCAATGGGCGGCATGTCCGGGACTTCTTCTGTCACGGCAACTTCTGTCTCGGCAAGCTTGGCCTGGTCCTGATTGTCAAGCGAGCGGTTGATGGACAGGATGATGCCCAGGGCGATGCTGACGCTCAATGTCGCGGAACCGCCCCTGCTTATCATAGGGAGCGTCTGTCCGGTAACCGGGAAGGCCCCTATGTTCACCAGTATGTGCAGCATGGCCTGTAGCACTATCATAAATGAGAGGCCAAGCACGGTAACGGTGGAATATGTCTGGGTACAACGCCTTGCTATCAGAATGCACTGGTAGAATAGGGTAAGGTATATCAGTATGATGGCGATTGCCCCCAGGATGCCCCATTCCTCCACTATGACGCAGAAGATGTAATCATCAAAGGCATTGGGGAGTTTCTCACGAGTGATGCTGCCACCGGGCCCCTGCGGACCTTTCGCTTTTCCGAATGCTCCGAGCTGGATGGCCATCTGGGCGGTTTCCTGCTGGAATTCCTTGGTCTTCTTCTCTGCACGTTCCTCAGGACTTAGGGTGGTTTCGTCACGATTGTCAAAGAAACGCTCCATACGCGCCACAACGGTGTCGATACGGCCGAAGGGAGAATCTCCCCCAAGGCCCTTCAGGGAGTAGTGGAGGCCGATGATTGCCAAAATGGCGGCCAATGCGATTCCTGCAGTGTAAAGCAGGAAGCGTTTCTTAATCTGGGCGCTGACCAGAATGACCCCCGCTATAAGGGCGATGAGAATCGTGGCGGAGGCACTGCCCATAAGGCAGAGAAGCAGCGTCACTCCAAGTGGCGCCAGCACCCAGAACGCATATTCCTTGAAAGTTTCCAGTTTCTTGTTTTCCAGAACCCAGGCCAGGAAAAGCACCGTGGAGGTCTTTGCAAATTCGGAGGGCTGGAAATCGAAACCTATATTTATGCTTCGTCCGTTTCCGACCACTTTTGCCAGCACCAACGCCACGGCAATGAATATGGCTGCGGGTATTGAAAGGGTCCTCCACCATTTCATGGGAATGATGAAGTAGCATCCCAACAATACTGCAAAGCCAATAAGATAGTGGGCTATATGCTTCAGCACTATTATGATGGGCGGATTGCCGGCCCTCAGGGCAAGGGACACACAGGATGAATAGACCATCGCGCATGAGGCCACAAACAACAGCAGAAGCTGCAGCCATATCACCTTGTTGCCTTTCAGTGCCAGTTTCATTTTCTCCTCGGTTGTTACAGGTTACGGACGGCTTCCTTGAAGCGGCGGCCGCGGTCTTCATAGTTCTTGAACAGGTCGAAACTTGCGCAGCAGGGGGAGAGCAGCACCACATCCCCGTCCTGTGCGAGTTTGTAGGCCTTGCGTACGGCCTCCTCCGCGCTGAGGGCGTCAGTGATTTGAGGCACGACTCCTTCAAAGGAGCGATGGAGTTTGGCGTTGTCCACTCCGAGGCAGATGAGGGCCTTCACCTTGCTGCGCACAAGGTCCATAATCTCCGAGTAGTCGTTGCCCTTGTCCGTGCCGCCCGCAATCCACACCACGGGGCGTTTCTGGCATTCGAGCGCGTACCAGGTGGAGTTCACGTTTGTAGCCTTGGAGTCGTTGATGTAGGTCACACCTCCGAGGGTCAGGACGGTTTCGAGTCTGTGTTCAATGCTTTTGAATGTCCCCAGGGAGTTGCGGATCACATCGTCGGTGATGTTCATCACCTTGCCCGTGATGGCGGCCGCCATCGAGTTATAGACATTGTGACGGCCCACCAGGGAGAGGTCTTTGATGAACATCTCCCAGACGCTTCCCTTGTGCCTGACCACAATCTTGCCTTCATCGGTATATGCGCCTTCCTCAGTTTCGTGATTTTGTGAGAAGGGGAGCATTTTCGCCCTTGACAGGATGAGGTTGAGCGACTCCACGGTCATAGGGTCATCCTCACAGAAGATGAAGTAATCCTCCTCGGACATATTGCGGGTGATGCGGAACTTCGCCTTCACATAGTTTTCCATCTTGTGGTCGTAACGGTCAAGATGGTCGGGGGTGATGTTGAGCAGGATGGCGATGTCCGCCTTGAACTCGTACATTCCGTCAAGCTGGAAGGAACTGAGTTCGAGCACATAGTAGTCGTAGTCGCAGGTTGCCACCTGGTATGCGTAACTGTCGCCTATGTTGCCGCCGAGACCGACATTGAGTCCGGCGTTCTTGAGCATATAGTAGATGAGCGAAGTGGTGGTCGTCTTTCCGTTGGACCCTGTGATGCAGATTCTCTTGGCCCTGTCGTAACGGCCTCCGAACTCTATTTCGGAGATGACGGGGATGCCGGCCTTGACGGCGGCCTCTACCACGGGAGCCGTGTCGGGGATGCCGGGGCTTTTGATGATTTCGTCGGCCGCGAGGATTTTTTCCAGACTGTGCCCTCCCTCTTCGAAGGGGATGTCCCATTTCATAAGCTCGGCACGCGCCTTGTCGCTCAGGGTGCTGTTGTCGGAGAGCAGCACGTCCATATCTTTCACTTTTGCGAGAACTGCGGAACCGACGCCGCTCTCGCCGCCTCCAAGAACTACGATTCTTTTCATTCGCTATCTGATTTTAAGAGTCATTACTGTAAGGATTGCAAGAAGTATGGACACCAGCCAGAAGCGCATCACAATCTTGGCTTCGGGAATGGCCCTCACGGGCTTCTTTATGAGGCTGTCTATGCCTTCCTTCTGGAAATGGTGGTGCAGGGGAGTCATCTTGAAGATGCGCTTCCCCTCTCCATGCTTGATTCTATGGTATTTGAAATAGTAGCGCTGGATAATCACTGAGAAGGACTCCGCCACAAACACTCCGCACAGAAGGGGAAGCAGCAGTTCCTTGCGTATGATGATTGCGGCCACGGCGATTATGCCTCCCAGAGCGAGGGAACCCGTGTCTCCCATAAAGACCTGTGCGGGGTAGGAGTTGTACCACAGGAAGCCCGCAAGCGCTCCCACAAAGCCCGCCATCACTATCGCCATTTCTCCCGACTGCGGCAGATACATTATGTTGAGGTAGTTGGCCTGAATGGAGTTGCCGCCGAGGTAGGCCAGAACACCAAGGGTGATGCCCGCAATGGCGCACACTCCCGTGGCAAGACCGTCCATACCGTCCGTGAGGTTCGAGCCGTTCGAGCAGGCGGTGATAATGAAAACGATGATGACCACGAAGACCACAACCTGGAGCGCATCCTTCAGCATTCCACTGCCGGGGGCGAGCCAGGCATAGTCAAACTCATTGCCCTTGAAAAAGGGTATGGTGGTGAGCGTGGTGATGCGGTCGGGGCCGAGGCAGAGGGTAAGGGCCACGATGACTCCGAGGACTATCTGGAAGACAATCTTGTATTTCCCGGGAAGTCCCTCCTTGTTCTTCCTGAATACCTTTATATAATCATCAGCAAAGCCCAGGGCTCCGAGCCACAGCGCCGAAACTATCATCAGCAGCACATATTTGTTGGTCAGGTCGCAGAACAGGAGCATCGAAATCAGGAAGGAAATCAGGATTATCAGGCCGCCCATAGTGGGGGTTCCCTTTTTAGACAACTGCCCTTCAAGACCCAAATCGCGTATGGTTTCCCCGATCTGCTGTTTCTGGAGACGGCCTATAATCCTTTTGCCCCAGATGAGGGCTATCAGGATTGCAGTGGCCGCACACAGGAAGACCCTGGTGGAGATGTACTGCATCACTCCCGCTCCGGGAATGTTTGTGGCTGTGCGCAGATATTCGAAGAGGTGGTAAATCATAGGCTTTGCATAAGTTCAAATGTATCACGGACCACTTCCTTGTCGTCAAAGTGGCTCTTGACTCCTTTCACAATCTGGTAATCTTCGTGGCCCTTGCCGGCAATCAGCACAATCGCGCCTTTTGGGGCGGTGGTCAGGGCATTGCGGATGGCCTCGCGGCGGTCTGTAATGCTCGTGGTCTTTATTTTGTCGGCGGCGCTGACCAGGCCGCTCCGCATTTCCTCAAGGATGGCGTCGGGGTCTTCGCTGCGCGGGTTGTCGCTTGTCAGCACCACCCTGTGGGCGTATTTCGCGCCGATGGCGGCCATCTCGGGGCGCTTTGTGCGGTCGCGGTCCCCGCCACAGCCGAACACCGCCGTCACTTCTTTGCCCTTCGCCACGTCCAGGAGGGTTTTGAGCACATTTTCCAAGGCGTCCGGGGTATGGGCGTAGTCAACTACGGCCGTCACATCATTGGGCCCCTTGATATATTCAAGCCTGCCGTTGACGCTGCTCAGGGCCGAGATTTTCTCCAACAGTTCCTCCCCGGTGCAGGCCTTCAGGAGTGTGGCTGCCCCATAGACGGCGGCGATGTTCGAGGCATTGTGTTCGCCTATGAACCGTGTCCACACCTGGGTGCCGTTGATGCTGAGCAGCATACCCTCAATGCTCTTCTCGATGATTTTTGCATTGAAGTCCGCCATGCGGCAGATGCTGTAGTTGTGCTTGTCCGCCTTTGTGTTCTGCAACATCACCTCTCCGTTCTTGTCATCGAGGTTGGTGAGGGCCCAGGAACCTTTGGGAAGACGGTCGAAAAACAGTTTCTTGCAGCGGAGGTATTCCGCGAAAGTCTTGTGGTAGTCAAGATGGTCGTGTGTCAGGTTGGTGAAAATCGCCCCCTTGAAATGCAGGCCCGCGGTGCGGTCCTGATGGAGGGCAATGGAAGACACCTCCATAAAACAGAAGGCGCAACCCTTGTCCACCATACGCGCAAGCAGGGCGTTTATGGTGATGGCGTCCTGGGTGGTGTTCACAGTCTCGAAACGCTCGTCTTCAATCCAGTTGGCTATGGTTGAGAGCAGGCCGCAGGCGTAGCCCATAGACCTGTGGAGGCGGAACAGCAGGGTAGCGATGGTGGTCTTGCCGTTGGTGCCGGTCACTCCCACAAGGGAAAGTTTGCGGCTCGGGTGTCCGTAGAAATTGTCGGCCACTATGGCCATGGCCGCACGGCTGTCCCTGACCCTGACGGCCTTCACTCCTTCCGGAATGGCGTCGCTGCACAAAATGACGGCAGCCCCGTCCTCCACCGCCTTCGCGATGAAGTTGTGCCCGTCTGTGGAGAATCCCTTTATGGCGATGAACATCGCCCCGGACTCCACCTTGCGGGAGTCGCAGGTGACGGACCTGATTTCGGTCTGCGCGTCTGCGCTGCACTCAAGGATTTCCAATCCTTCCGTTATATCTCGTAGTTTCATCTTTTCAATATGCCAGTTTCAATTTGACAACAGATTTTATATCGGCCTCCTCTCCAGCCTCTGGTATCTGAGCTACCACTTTGCCCACACCTTCGAAATCTACTGTGTAGGAGGCATTTTCAAGCTGAAAGACAGCATCCTGCAGGGTCATTCCCTTCACGTTCGGAATCTTGCCGGCTGTATGGATGATACGCTGGTTCCTGTCCCTGACGGCATCGGCCCTGCGGGCAATCGAATCGATGCTTGCGGAGGAGGCAATCTTCTGACCGCTCCATTCGGGATGGGTGGCGTAAATGTGGTCGGCCACATCCTTGAACACGGGACAGCCCCAGGTGGAACCGTAGAGGTTGCCCCTCACCAGGCCTGAATAGATCACCGATATGCAGGAGTATTGGGGATTGTCGGCGGGGAAATAGCCCACGAAGGTGGCCTGGTACTTGTGCATCCCGGCCGGGGATTCATAACTGTGGTACTCTTCTATAAAACGGCGGGCCGTACCCGTTTTGCCCGCAATCTTGTATGAGTTCTTGTCGTAAATGTTTGTTGCCGTACCCTGGCTTACCACCCCTTCAAGCGCCTTCTTGGCCTCGTTGATGGCCTTCTTCGAGCAGATGGCCGCGCTCTCCACGACCGGTTCAGTGCGTTTGATGACCTTTCCGTCCTTTTCGTAACTTTCTATGAAATAGGGGCGCATCATCACTCCGTCATTTGCCACGGCGTTGTAGAACCTAAGCACGTGCATAGGGGTCAGGTCCACGGCATAGCCATAACCCAGGGATGTGATTGAAGTCTGGGACCAGAGTCTGGAGTCGGGTGTGGTGATGCGGGCGGGCGCCTCTCCTGCAATGTCCAGTTGGAGGTTCTCCACCAGTTTCATATCAAAAAGTTTGTTCACGTATGCCTGCTCTTTTTCCTTGGTGTTGTAAACCGTGGAGGTAAGTTTGCCGAAAACTATGTTGCTGGAGAGTTCGAAACCCTCTTTTAGGGTCAGGATGCCGTATCTATGGGAGTCGGTGATTTTGTGCTTGCCGTACTCCCAACTGCCGTTTTCCGCAAAAAACTTGGTGTCCAGGGTCACGAGTTCGTCATCCAGCGTCGCCAGCAGGGATGCGAGCTTGAGGGTGCTGCCCGGCTCCGAAGGGTTGCTTATGGCGTAATTGTAGCGTTCGGAGAAATTCCCTTTCTCGTCCCTGAACAGGTTGACCATCGCACGGATGGCCCCGGTGGCTACTTCCATCACTATCACCGTGCCTCCCTCAAGCATACGGTCGCTTGCCATATCGTCCGTAAGTTTCTTCTTCAGGGCGTGCTGGGCCGCCTCCTGGATGTCAAGGTCTATGGTCGTGCGGATGTTCATTCCATCGATCGCGTTCTGGCGGGGCATATTCTCCACATCTATCATATTGTCGCGTTTGAGTCCCGTGCTGCTTTCCTTGCCCACGAGGCTGCGCACATAGCGGTAGCCGGGGATGCCCTCCAGATTGTGGTTCATAGTATAGTCTATGCCGGTGCCGCCTCCCACGCTGTTGACATAACCCACAATGCGGCGGGCCAGGTCCTTGTAGGGACGGACACGCTCCTGCACCTCTATGATTATGAAACCGCCCACTGCGCTCCTTTCGCGGATGATGGGAGCGTTGCGCTTCAACTCAAGGAGCTCCTCATAATAGATGTACCTGTTGCCTATGGGCATATCCCGGTTGCCCTTGGAATAGCGTCCATTGAGCATATATTCCCTGTACTCTCTGGGAGTCTTGTCCCCGAAGGTCTTCGACAAAGCTATGCACAGGTCGCTCAGTTCGCTTAAGAAGACAGCGTCCTCGGTGCCTTTCTCCTTCCAATGGTCGAATTTGTAAGCCTTGGAATCCCACCTGAGTTCGAATTTGGTCAATGAGGTGGCCAGCATCTTGCCGTCGTGGGAGAGTATGGAACCCCTTTCCGGCTCTATGACTTCAAGACGGGTGTCCTTTTTATACAGGGGGTCCGTCATATACTGTACGCAGAAAATGAAGCCTATAGCAAAGATGCCCACTCCGATAAAGCCCAGAAACAGCAGCATATAATACGCTGTGAATATTTCAAGTCTGTTCTTATCCATAGGCTATCGGTCCATAACCCTGGCTGGGGGTGACAAGGGTTTCTTCAATGTGGAGTGGTGCAGCATCAGCAGCGAGTCTATCTGCGAATTGGTGCAAAGGAACTGCAGTTTGTTCTGTTTGTCTATCAGTTCGCTTTTGTGACATTTCAGCGTGAACTCATTGCCTTTGATGGCGAGTTTGTTGTTGCGCACATCGTAGCGGAGGGTGATGGTCAGGAACACGAGCAGGAACACAAGGGGAATCAGCGGCCAGTTCTTGACAAGATAGCCGACCGTGAGCCCGCTGCCGAATAAAGATGAAAAACCCTTAGCCATCGAGTCCTGTTTTTTGTGCCACCCTCAGCTTCGCGCTGCGGGCGCGGGTGTTCTGTCCGATTTCCGCCTCATCGGGGAGTATCGGTTTCTTGTTGACCGCCTTGAAGACGCCGCCGCTTCTGACAAAGTTCTTCACAAGCCTGTCTTCGAGGGAGTGGTAGGTGATTACGCTCAGCCTGCCGCCTTCTTTGAGGGACGCGGCCGCCCCTTTGAGGAAATCTTCTAGGGAGGCCATCTCGCTGTTGACCTCGATTCTGAGGGCCTGGTATATTTTGGCCAGGGTCTTGTGTTCGAAGGCCGGCTTGAGTATGCTCCCCACGGCCTCGTTCAGGTCTGTCGTGGTCTCGATTGGCTTGGCGTTGCGGTAGCGCACAATCAGGGAGGCTGCCCTTCGGGGCTGCTCGAGTTCGCCGTAATCCCTGAAAATCTTCTCGAGACTTTCCTCGGAGGCCGAGGCCAGGTAGTCCCTTGCGTTGCGGGCGTTACCGCTTGCGTCCATCCTCATATCCAGAGGGGCGTCAAAGCGGAAGGAAAAACCTCTCTCACCTGTGTCGAACTGGTGGGATGACACCCCAAGGTCGGCGAGTATGCCGTCTATGCCCTCCGGGAAACCGCAGTAATGCACGAAGTGGTGGATGTGGCGGAAATTGTGGTGGACGGTGATGACCCTCGGGTCGGCAGGGGCATTTGCAATCGCGTCCGCATCACGGTCGAACACGATCAGACGGCCACTGGGCCCGAGCCTTGAGAGAATCTCACGCGTGTGCCCGCCTCCGCCGAGGGTGGCGTCGGCATAAACTCCGTCAGGACGCACATCAAGCGCGTCAACACTCTGAAGGAGGAGGACAGGAACGTGGTATTCTGACATTGCTGTATCGTTTTATCCAAGTATCTTCTGGGCTAATGCGGCAATATCCGAAGGAGAGGCCTTGGAAGAATCGAAATTCTCCCTGCTCCAAAGTTCTATTTTATGGTCCGAACCATGGAAAACGGCCTCCTTTGCCACTCCGATGCTCTCAAGAAGGGCGGCGGGTATGCTGATGCGGCCTATTTTGCGGTCCGGCTCCACAAGGGCACGGTCGGAAGTGTACTGGTGCCAGAAAAGCACGTGCTCGGGATTGAAGAAATTGAGCCTCTGCTTGATCTGCTCGGACTCGCGCTCCCACTCGGCATAAGTGAATATGTTGAGACAGGGCAGGAAGAGGTCCTTCTTGACCACATAGACAGCCTGCTCCCCGGCACTCTCCATCAAGGATTTGAATGCCGAAGGGAATACCAGACGCCCCTTGTCATCGAGCTTTGCAATATGGTCTCCTACGAATTTTACCATTGAGCGCAAAATTACGAATTTTTGCCCAATTTTTTCCATTTCTTTACATTTTTTTCCACAATATGTTTACATTTGTGCTATGAATAAAAAGAGCAAGGGAATCTTCCCAATGATGTCCGGTGTGCTGATAGGGGTCGTTCTGACCCTTGTTGTGGTCGCTGCCGTGTATTTCGGAATTAGAAACATAAATGTTATGTCAAAGCTTGAGCAGGCAGCAAAAGCCGAGATTGAGGACCGCAAGGAAGAGGTGGTGGAGGAAGAGGCGACTCCCAAGATGTATGGTCTTGAAGTCAATGACTATGACATAGTTGACGGCAAAGTGAAGGATGGAGAGGTCTTCAGCGTGCTGATGTCTAAACTCGGCGCCGGAAATTCCGACATCAACGAACTCGTGTCAAAAAGCAAGGGTGTTTTCGATATGAGGCGTCTCAAGGCTGGTTATGAATACCACGCCTTCTACACCCGCGACGAGGAGAGCCCCAGGCTTGCCTATATGGTCTATGACGAGAGCGCCGTTTCATATGTGCGCTTTTCCCTTGCCGACACCCTCAAGGTTGAGGTTTTCGAGCACGAACTGACCACCACGACCCGCTATGCAAATGTTGTCATCAACAACTCTCTGTGGGTGGACGCAATAGCAGCCGGAGTGCCCGCCCTGGCCGCTGCCAAAATAGCCGACATATATGCCTGGACCATAGATTTCTTCGGTGTCCAGAAAGGCGACTCCTTCGAGGCTGTCTATACTCAGCTTGAGAACAACGGCAAGGTGGTCGCCGTGGAAAACGTCCTCTACTGCGACTTCAAGCACGCCGGCCGCTCCAACTACTGCTACTATTTCGAGGAGAAAGGCACCTCCAACACTTACTGGAACGAAAAGGGAGAGAGTATGCGCAAGGCATTCCTGAAAGCGCCCCTGAGTTTCACCCGCATCAGTTCCGGCTTCTCCTACAACCGCCGCCATCCCGTGACCAGGAAAGTGCGCCCCCACACCGGCATTGACTACGCCGCCCCCACAGGCACTCCCGTGATGAGTATCGGCGACGGCACGGTGGTCTTCGTGGGCCGCAAGACCAACGAGGGCAATATGGTCAAAATCAAGCACAACTCCACCTATCAGACCGCCTACCTCCATCTGTCCCGCTTCGGGAAAGGCATCAAGACGGGGGCGCGTGTGTCCCAGGGCCAGGTGATCGGCTATGTGGGCTCAACAGGGCGCTCCACCGGCCCCCACCTCGACTTCCGCATCTGGAAAAACGGCACGCCCATCAACCCTCTGACCATGTCCTCGCCTCCGGCCACCCCCATTTCCAAGGAGCACATGGATGCGTTCCGCGCCAATATGGACAAACTCGCCAACGCCGCCTTGACCATCCAGGCCACGGATTGGCTCTCGGGGAATGTTGATGCATTGCTATAAGTCCCAAAAATTCTTATCTTTGCGAGTTAAAGATAAAACCACGTGAAGATAAGCTTGACAGTCATAGGCAAGAGCGCATTTCCCTTTGTAAGAGAGGGAATGGAGATGTACGAGAAGCGCATCGTCCGCTATCTTCCCTATGAGAGGGTGGAGATTCCGGACATCAAAAATGCCGGCTCGCTCAGCCCCGCGCAGGTCAAGTCCAGAGAAGGCGAGCTTATCCTCAAAAAACTGAAACCGGATGACCATCTTGTCCTGCTTGACGAGCGGGGGGCGCGTTTCAGTTCTCTCAAATGGGCCTCGCATCTTGAATCCCTGATCAATGCCGGCACAAAATCGCTTGTCTTTGTGATAGGCGGGGCATACGGATTCTCCGAAGACGTGTATCAAAGGGCTGATGAGAAACTGTCGCTTTCGGATATGACGCTTTCCCACCAGCTTGTCCGCCTGTTCTTCGCCGAACAGCTTTATCGTGCAATGACCATAATCAAGGGGGAACCCTACCACAACGAATAGACTATGAGAAAGTGGATATTCTGGATACTCGCCCTTGTGTTCCTCTGCCTGTCGTGGCTGCGGATTTCCGACGGCTCCATCGGGCATCAGCAGAGAGTGCTGCAGAGGAGGCTCTCCTCCCGCGAGAGGGTGCTTTCCCAATACATAGACAAGGCGCTGGAGACCCCTCCCACCAAATGGCCTTCCTTCAAGGACTTCCCGGAGGATATGGTGATCTACAAGTACAATGCCGACACCATACAGAGCTGGGCCAACCTCTTCCCCATCGCCAATGACGAGGTGGACGTGGTGCCAGCCTGGTACCGCATCCACGACCTGACCAACAGGAATCTCTTCAACACCCCGCTCGCATACCTGGGCGAAGGCACCCAATACGCCAATCTCGGTACGGGTTGGTATGTTGTCAAGGTGGTCAGGATGGGGCAGATGAAGGTGGTGGCCGGACTGCTTGTGGAAACGGTGTATGTCAACGAGAACTCCAAACTCTCCAACTCCACCAACCCCCGCCTCCGCATCGACGCTAAATTCTCCCCCGTCCCCCTGATTGAGGATGATGCGCACGTGATATACTCCATCAGCGGTGAACCTCTGTTTTCCATCGCCCACAAGGAGTCCTTCCCCGGCAACCTGAACCTTTCCTGGGCACGCTGGCTGGCACTCCTGATGGTAGTGTGCGGCCTGTTCAACTACCAGTACGGGAAAAAGACGACTAGAAGCCTCAACATAGTGCTGGCTTCACTGCTTGTGATATACCTGTTGGCACGAGGTGTCCTCAAGACAGTTCATCTGGATTTTGAGATTTTCTCGCCTATGTTGTATGCGGACGGAGGCCTGTTCCCCAATCTGGCGATGCTCCTGCTCACGACGCTGTTCGTGTGTCTGGGCTGCCTGTCCATCTTCCTGAGCAGGCGGGACATATTGCGCCGCACCATACGTGCCGAAGGCAGTTTCAAGGAAGCGTCCAGGGTTCTGATACCAATGGCCCTGCTGCTGTTGCTCATATACATTCACGTGTGCCTAAAATCCCTGATTCTGAGTTCGACCATAAACCTCGAACTCTATCAGATAACATCCATAGACATTTACTCCCTGATAGTATATCTCCAGTTCGCGCTGCTTTTTGTGGGAGTGTTCTTCCTGCTGTACCTGACCCATGCCCTCTATGGCATAAAACTGCGCAGCCGCAAGACACACAAGCACATATCGGTGTTCTCCGCCAAGCCGGTATTCTACTTCCTGCTGCTGATTTCCCTGTATATGCTTCTGACCATCAGCTCCTTCTCGAGCAGAAAGGAATACGGCAACATGAGGGTCAAGAGCGCGGCCCTTGCCAACGAGAGGGATTTCAACCTTGAATGGAGACTTATCCAGATGGAGACGGACATAATGAATGACCCCCTGATTTCAAGGCTGATAGGCCTGCCGCACGCAGAGACTATGCTCAGGAACAGGCTCGCGGAGTTCTATTTCTGGGACCTTCTTCCGAAATACGACCTGCGCATCTCCGTCTGCTCTCCCGGCGACAATATCATAACGGAAAACTACCAGCACCCCGTTGACTGCTTCTCCTTCTTCAGGGATGACATTGTGGGACGCTACGGAGTGCAGCTCGCACGCAATTCCAGATTCTATTTCCTGGCAAACCTCAACGACAGGAACAATTACATAGGAGTACTCCCCATATTCAGGGCGGGCAGGCTCTACTATCTCTATCTCGAGATGGACTCAATCCAGGGAGGGGCCGCCACCGGATATCCTTCCGCGCTGCTTAGCAATGTGATTGATTCCAATTCTGAAGAACTGGAAGGTTACAGTTACGCCAAATACCACAATGGAAAAATCGCTTCCCACAGGGGAAGCTACGATTTCCCCATCACAATGAACCCGGAATCCTTTGAAATGGGTTTCGGCTCCTACTCCATCAACGGCTACACCCATTTCGTGAACCGTGTCAGCAGGAACAACCTGATAGTCATCTCGCGCCACAACAGGACTATCCTGGCCTACCTGGTGACCTTCTCCTACATCGTCCTCTTTATGTCCCTGGTGTTCCTGTGCTTCTACTGGGCGTGGTATGGGGGACGCCTGAAAAGCGACAGGCCCCGCTCAAGTTCCCTCAGACGCAAGATTACCATACTTGAGACGGTTTCGCTTCTCGTGGTGACGGCCACCTTGGGTATGGGTACAATCATTATTTCCGCACGTCTGGTCGAGTCCAGCAACCGTTCGGATATGGAGGAGAGGCTGAGTTCCGTCCAGGAGGACCTGGCTTCCATAATGCGCTACTCAAGAAGTCTAAACGATGTGTCGTCCACACAGATTTCGGGGGCCGTTTCCCGACTTTCCGCGAGCCTTAACGTGGACATAAACCTTTTCGACGCCACCGGAGCCCTGGTTTACAGTTCCTGCCCCGACGTGTTCAACCAGTTCCTTGTGAGTGCGAGGGTGGACCCCGAGGCCTACAGGGAGATAGCGGTGTCAGCCCGGAACAACATATTCCTGAAACGCAGGATAGGCAGTATAGACTATACCAAACTCTACGCGCCCGTGTACAATATTGACGGCAGGATGGTCTGCATTGTGAACATCCCCTATTTCGTGGGCGCGAAGTCCTATTCGGCCAACACCACGGCCGTGGTCGCCGCCATTATAAATGTGGTGCTGCTGCTGATGGTGGCCGCCGTGATGGTCGGAATCATAGTTTCCAACCAGGTGTCAAGGCCTCTGAAGAAACTCGGGCAGAGGATGAAGCAGGTGAACCTGAATTCCAAGCCGGAGTATATCCATTACAGGGGCAGCGATGAGCTCGGTCAGCTCGTGGAGGCCTATAATAAGATGGTGGACGACCTTGAAGTCTCCACACGCAAACTTGCCCAAAGCGAGCGCGAACAGGCCTGGAAGGAGATGGCCCGCCAGATTGCCCACGAGATAAAGAACCCCCTCACGCCTATGAAACTGAGCATCCAGTATCTTGTCAGGATGAAGAAAATGGGCGATGAGCGCTGGAAAGAGCGTTTCGATGCGCTTTCGGAGTCCTTGATAGAGCAGATAGACATACTTTCGGACACCGCTTCCGAGTTCTCAAGCTTCGCAAAATTCTACACCGAGGAAGAGACCGAGTTTGACCTTGCAGCCCTGTTGGAAGAGCAGAAGGTCCTTTACGAGGGCCACGACGGAGTGGAGTTCCGGTTCGAGTGTGATGTGCCTCAGGCGATGGTAAAGGCCCGCCGCAGCCAGTTGCACCGTGTGTTCGTGAACTTGATTACAAACGGAATCCAGGCTGTAGAGAAGAGGGAAAGCGGCGGTCTGGTCAGGGTGCGGGTATTGTCCCTGGACAATTCTTGGGAGGTCAAGGTGGAGGATAACGGCAGTGGAGTGAGCGAGGAGAACCTGGGCAAACTCTTCCAACCCAATTTCACCACAAAATCAAGCGGCACGGGGCTTGGACTTGCCATCAGCCGCAACATCGTTGACCAGAGCAACGGAAGCATACAGTACAGCACTTCCGAAGAACTCGGCGGCGCATGTTTCACAGTGATATTACCTAAAATATGAAAATACTTGTTATAGACGACGAGCGTAGCATACGCAACACGCTCAAGGAAATTCTGGAGTTTGAAGGCCATCAGACAGTACTGGCCGAGGACGGCAAACAGGGACTTGAAAAAGCCCTTGCAGACAACTACGACGCCATTTTCTGCGATATCAAGATGCCCGGTATGGACGGTATCGAGGTGCTCGGGGCCCTTGCGGAAGCGGGGTGCGAGTCTGCGGTGATAATGATTTCCGGCCACGGCTCGATAGACACGGCCATAGAGTGCATCAAGAAGGGCGCCTTCGACTTCATCCAGAAACCTCTCGACCTCAACCGCATCCTCATCACCCTCAAGAACGCCACGGACAAGAACGAATTGGTAAAGGAAACGAAGGTTCTCAAACGCAAGGTGTCGAAGGTGCAGGAGATAGTGGGGGAGTCCGTGCCCATATTGCGCATCAAGGAGATGATAGAGAAAGTGGCCCCCACCGATGCCAGGGTGCTGATCACGGGCGCCAACGGAACGGGCAAGGAACTGGTCGCCCGCTGGCTCCACGAAAAGAGCAACAGAGTGTCGATGCCTTTCGTGGAGGTCAACTGCGCCGCCATACCCTCAGAACTCATAGAGAGCGAACTGTTCGGCCACGAAAAGGGAGCCTTCACCTCAGCCATCAAACAGCATAAGGGCAAGTTTGAACAGGCGGATGGCGGCACCCTCTTCCTCGACGAGATAGGCGATATGTCCCTCGCGGCCCAGGCCAAGGTGCTGCGCGTGCTGCAGGAACACAAACTCTCCCGCGTGGGCAGCGACAAGGACATAAATGTGGATGTCAGGGTGGTGGCCGCCACCAACAAGAACTTGAGGGAGGAGATAGAGAAAGGCAACTTCCGCGAAGACCTCTACCATCGTCTGAGCGTCATCGTGATCCAGGTGCCCGCCCTGACGGAGCGCCGCGACGACATACCCTTGCTGACCAACTACTTCATCAGGCAGATCAGCGAGGAAACAGGACGGAAACCCATCCCTATAGAGCCTGCCGCCATAGAGCAGCTGAAGGGACATTCCTGGAGCGGCAACATACGCGAGCTGCGCAACGTGATTGAGCGTCTGCTGATTCTCTCAAACGGCACCATAACCAAAGAGGACGTGATTAACTTTGCAATGCTTAACTGATGGATAAGAAGATAGTGATAGCCATCGACGGTTATTCCTCTACGGGGAAAAGCACCTTCGCGAAGCTCATAGCCGCCCGCCTCGGATACATCTATATAGACACGGGTGCGATGTATCGTGCAGTCACGCTGCTTGCCCAGCGCAAGGGGCTGATAGATTCCTCGAACAATATAGATGTGCCGGCCCTGCGTTCGGAGTTGTTCGACGGCCCCGGCCACGATGTGAACTTCAGGGTGAGGGAGGACAACGGCAGCAGTGAAACCTATCTCGACGGAGAGAATGTGGAAAACCAAATCAGGTCAATGGGAGTGTCCTCGCAGGTCAGCCCCATTGCCGCCGTTCCCTGCGTGCGTGAATTCGTGAATATCAGGCTCCGCAGAATCGGCGCCGGAAAGGGTGTCGTGATGGACGGGCGCGACATAGGAACCGCCGTGTTCCCCAATGCCGAACTGAAAATCTTTATGACCGCAAGCCCCGACGTGCGGGCAAGAAGGCGTTTGATGGAGATGCAGGCCAAGGGACAGGAGGGGACCTTCGAGCAGGTGCTCGCCAATCTCCGGGAACGGGATTATGTGGATTCCCACAGGGAAACGGATCCCCTGACCAAAGCCGAGGACGCCGTGGTCCTGGACAACAGCGACCTGAGTCTTGAACAGCAGCTCGAATGGATAGACAAAATATTGGAAAAATTCTAAAACAACACAGATATGAAAAGAATCATTGTATTGGGCCTCGCCCTCCTGCTCGCCTGCACAGGCGCTTTCGCACAGTCTTCAAAGAAAGAGAAGTGCATAGACTTCACCCTCTCATCCCCTGACGGCAAGGATGTGACCCTTTCAAAAATCTATCCCTCCAACAAACTCACGATGATCGACTTCTGGGCATCGTGGTGCGGTCCCTGCCGCAGATTCAACCCCACCCTCGTGAAAATCTACGAGAAGTATCACTCCAAGGGACTTGAGATTGTGGGAGTTTCCCTCGACAAGGATGCCGACAGCTGGAAGAACGCCATTGAGAAGGATGGCCTGAAATGGATACACTGCTCAGACCTCCAGTACTGGAAGTGCGCCCCTGCGCGTGCCTACGGAGTGGAATATATCCCCCAGAGCGTCATCGTGGATTCGGAAGGCAACATTGTGGCCGCAAGACTCGATGAGGAGGAGCTCGTGAAACTTTTTGAAGAATATCTTGGCAAATAGGCCGGACATAGACGAGTTTTCCGGCTGCTGCAACGGCGTGCGCCTGGCGATAGAAAGTGCGGAACACTACCTTGCCGGGCACCCCTCCCTGTACTCCCTGGGCTCCATCGTCCACAATGCCGTGGAGATAGACCGCCTGTCAAAGCTTGGGCTGAAAATCATCGGGTACGAGGCCTTTGAAGGCCTGGGGAAAGGGGATGCAGTCCTGATCAGGGCTCACGGCGAACCGCCTGAGACCTACCTGTCGGCAAGCGGGCGAGGGGTGGAACTGATAGACTGCACCTGTCCTGTGGTGAAGGCTCTCCAGAGGAAAATTTCCGCCACCCGGGACAGAATCCGCGGTTGCGGTGGGCAGATTGTCATTTTCGGCAAGCACGGCCACGCCGAGGTACTCGGTCTTGTGGGACAGACCTCGGGAGAGGCCGTGGTGGTGGATTCCATCGCGGGCTTTGATGAGGCGGTGTCGGCGGGGGCCATGTCCTTGTCGCGTCCCATAGCCCTGTTCTCCCAGACTACAAAGGACCCTGTCCAATACAAGGCGCTCGCGGACCACATAGGCTCCCGTCTGCCCGCCGGCGCCCCGCCGATGGAGGTTTTCAACACCATCTGCCATCAGGTGGCCCTGCGCCACAGTCGTCTGCAGGAGTTCGCCCGCAGCCACGATGTCGTGATCTTCGTTTGCGGGGCCGCCTCATCCAACGGCAAGGTGCTTTTCGAGAATTGCCTTTCGGTGAATCCGAGAAGTTTTAGGGTGGAGTCCGCGGACGACCTGGATATGGGAGTCTTCCGTCCCGGGGACAAGGTCGGAATATGCGGGGCTACTTCCACCCCCCGCTGGCAGCTTGAAAAAATTGCTGACCTTATCAAAAAAAATGATACCTTTGCAGACTGATATAAGATTTTACACTATATGGCAACAACAGCAGATTTCAAAAATGGCCTCTATTTCAAGTATGAAGGCAAACCCGTTTCAATCATTTGGTTCCAGCACGTAAAGCCCGGCAAAGGCCCCGCTTTCGTAAAGACCAAACTCCGCAACCTTGAAAACGGCAAGATTCTCGACCGCACCTTCACAGCCGGTGAAAAGATAGAGACCATCACAGTGGAACGCCGCCCCTACCAGTTCCTCTACAAGGATGATATGGGCTTCAATTTCATGCACAATGAGACATACGAGCAGGTAACCATAGCAGAAGAGCTTGTCAGCAACGCCGACCTCATGAAGGATGGTCAGTATGTGGAGATGATGTTCCTCGCTGAGGCTGATGAAGAGAAGTGCCTCACCTGCGAACTTCCCACCTACGTCGAGCTTGAGGTGACCTACACCGAGCCCGCCGTGAAGGGTGACACCGCTTCCACAAATGCCCTCAAGGCAGCAACTCTTGAGACAGGTGCAGAGATTATGGTTCCCCTGTTCATCAACCAGGGCGACAAAATCCGCGTCAACACCACCGACCGTTCATACGGTGAGAGAGTGAAATAATTGATGCAATACAAATTCCGCTCAAAAGACGGAGCCCTCCTCGAGGCAGATCTGATATTGCTTCCCGCAAAACATTGCGGACGGGATTTTGAATCACAGTTCAAGAACCTTCTGGAGCAGTTGTCGGACTTCACACGCCACGGACAGGAGGGCTCTTCTCTTGTCTTCCTGCGCCTGTGGCTGAGCGACCTGCGCAACCAGTTGCCCATAGTGGAGGAACTCCTGTCCCTGTCCTCCAATGTCAGCGTCATACAACAGGCCCCGCTTTGCGGTGCAAAAGTCGCTGCCTGGGCCCATTTCAGCGCTCACGACTTCCTTGAATGGAGGAGCCACAGGGTGGAACAGCCCTTGGCTGAAGGCGCTTTCGGGCAGACAACAGCCCTCTTTGAGGGGTTGCGCGGGAGTCTGGGACTTCGCGGCGGCTCGGTGGGGGAGGACTGCCTCCGCACCTGGCTCTATGTGGACGACATAGACACAAATTATGCGGATATGGTCAGAGCCCGCAACGAAGTCTTTGACCTTGAAGGCCTCAGGCCCGACACCCATTACATCGCTTCCACCGGCATCGAAGGGCGTGCCGGAGCGCCGGGAGTGAAGGTGGCGATGGATTCCGTGTGCCTTTCCGGCAAATGCCCGGCGTCAGTCAGATATCTGCGCGTGCCGGAATATATGAACGACACGGCCGAGTACGGAGTGCGCTTCGAACGCGGCGCGAGGGTGACCCTGGACACCCACAGCATCGTTTTCGTGTCCGGCACGGCGAGCATAGACCCGCACGGGGAGATACTTCATCCCGGTGACGTGCTTGCCCAGGCATCGAGGATGCTTGAAAACATAGGCGCCGTGCTTGAAGCCGCCGGCGCCCGCTGGTCTGATGTGGGCCAGATGACGGTTTATCTGAGGGATATCACTGATGCCGGACCAGTCAGTGAATTCTTAAGTTCCCGCTTCCCCGACATTCCGCTTGTGATTGTGCAGGCTCCCGTCTGCCGTCCGGGCTGGCTCATAGAGGCTGAATGTCTGGCTTATTTGAATTAAAAAAATCAATGTTTTTGCTTACAGATTGTAAGAATTAAGCAAAATTCTCTTACAATTTTATACTGACGCTTTCGAAAGAGGGCGTTTTTTTGATAAATATTGATACAAATTCACTTTTCAAAAGTTACATTTGGCAGGGGGCTGTTTTAATCTGAAACAAAATAAAAAGCCCCATAAAGTGCCTATATAGCCAATTTTATTTTTGCACTTTCTTTTTTCTTATTATATTTGCGCGATTTTATTAGACGAATTTTAACCATAAATAATTACTAACCATTAAAAATTATCT
>JABUTN010000030.1:0-4638 GCA_021443665.1 Bacteroidales bacterium
TGATGGCATATACCCTGTAGGTGCTGTCGGGTGACAGGTTGCGCACCGTGAAATAGCCCCAGGCGTCTGTCTTGGCGGCGGCCGCGGGGCGGTGCTTGAAGAGTGAGGAGTCGGAAGGGTCGGTGTGGAATAGCACCGTGATGCCCTTCTGGGGCTTCATCGTCTGGGCGTCCGTGATGCTTCCGGCCACAAAATAGTCGTCAACGCGGTCTCCGGTGGAGAAACTGAGCACATAGGGCGGGAAGGGATTGCCTTCGTTGTTGTCCTTGATGGCCTCTCCGAGGGAAAGGGAGTAGGTGGTGTTGGAGTCGAGGGGCTCGTCAAAGGTAATGATGACGCTTTTGCCCTTTATTTTGGCCTTGGGGGCCTTTTTCTGGGGCGGGGACAGGAAGATGTTCGTGGACGCGTCCTTGAGCTGCACATACTCGTTGAAATCCAGAATCACCTGGCTATGGCGCGGGTCACAGGGGTGTCCCGTCTGGTTATACTCCGGTCTGCTGAGCTTGAGTACCGGGGGAATCGTGTCCTTGGGGCCTCCGCTCGGTCCTGTGGTGGTGTTGGCGCAGGAGGGCCAAAGGGTCATCAGGATTATAAACCCGAGTATGAAGGCGGGCTGCCAGATATGTGTGACTTTAATTCTCATCCTGTGTAAGCTCGACTCGGGTGACGTTTTCCATTCCTTTGATGTTGCGAAGCTCCTTCATCAGGGCCTCCAGGTCGTCCAGGGAACGGACATAGCAGTCAAAATAGCCTTCGAAGATATTGTCGTGGGTTTCGATGAAGATTTTCCTGAGGTTGATGCTCATCACCGTGGTGGTGTAGCGGCTCACTTCGCTGAGGATGCCCATACGGTCAAGTCCGAGAAGCTTGACTCTGGTGAGGAAGGAGTTGTCTATGCCCTTGTCCCATTTGGCGTTCACAATCTGACCTCCGTGGGTGGCCGCAAGTTTTTCCGCCACGGGGCAGTTCTTCTTGTGTATGACCACCTCGTTGCCTTGTCCGATGAAGCCGACTATGGTGTCTCCGGGGATGGGGTAGCAGCAGTCCGCAATCCTGTAGGTGATGTTGGATTTGTCGGTCCGGGAGGAGAGGATGACTTCGCGTTCACGGGAGAGTTTGTGGCGCAGGAGGAAGTTCTTGACCTCGTCGTCACTGACGTGGATGTCTGATGAATCCTCGTCTTCATTCAGGTCATTGTCAATGTCTTTTGAGTCTGACTTGGAGAACAGCTTGAACTTCCAGAAGGATACTTTCTTGTCTTTTTTGTTGCTCCTGAGGATGTCTCCGAGATTGTCGAGGCTGACGACTCCGGTGGCGATGCGGGTGTAGAGCTGCTCCTTGTTGTGGAGGGAGAAGTGGATCATCAGCTTGTTGATGACCTTGGAGTGGAGCTTGACATTGTATTTCGCGAGTTCTTCCTCGAGCATCTTCTGCCCGGTGCCGGCCGCATCGGCGATTTCGTCCTTGAGGGCCTCGAAGGTGGCATTGCGGGCCTTGGAGGTGACGAGGAAGTTCAGCCATTCGGTGCTCGGAGAGGCCGACTCCGCCGTGATGATCTCCACCTGGTCTCCATTCTGCAGCACCTGGTTGAGGGGGCAGAGTTTGGAGTTGATTTTGGCGGCTATGGCGTGCAGGCCTATGTTGGTGTGGACCTCGAATGCAAAGTCCAGAGCTGTGGAACCCTGGGGCGTGGTCCTGGACTCACCTTTCGGGGTGAAGATGTATATGTCCTTGTTGGCCAGTTCGTTGTGGAAGTTGTCGAGGAACTCGATGGCGTCCGTGTCGGGGCTGGCGAGCATATAGCGCAGTTTGTCGAGCCACTGGTCTATGTCCTTGTCGGTGGAACCCTTGCCTCCGTCCTGGATTCTCTTGTAGTTCCAGTGGGCGGCGATACCCCTTTCGGCCACATCGTGCATCCTCTGGGTCCTGATCTGGATTTCCACCCATCCGAGGCCTTCCTTCGACATCACGGTCATGTGCAGGGCCTCGTAGCCGTTGGGCTTGGGGTTGTTCACCCAGTCGCGCAGGCGGCTGGTGTTCATCTGGTAGATGTCGCTGATGGCCGTCAGGATTTTCCAGCACTGGTGGCGTTCCGTGCCCTCATCGGTGGGCTTGAAGATGATTCTGACCCCGAGTATGTCGAATATCTCCTCGAAAGGCACTTTCTTGTGCTCTATCTTCTTCCATACGGAGAAGGGCGTCTTGGTCCTCGTGGTAATCTCGAAGTCGTTGAAGCCCAGTGATTTCACCACATTGGTGATGTTCTCTATGAAGAGGTGCATCGCGCTTTCGGAGCAGCAGACGCGGTCGTCAATCTGACGGGAAATCTTCTCGAAGAGGTCGGGGCTCTTGGTCTTGAAGCAGATGTTTTCCATCTCTGTCTTTATGGAGAACAGACCCAAACGCTGGGCGAGGGGGATGAACACATACATCGTCTCGGAGAGAATCTTGTCCATCTTGTACTCCGGCATCGAACCTATGGTCCTGATGTTGTGCAGGCGGTCCGCCAGTTTTATCAGGACTATGCGCATATCGTCGTTGAGGGTGAGCAGGATGCGCTTGAAGTTCTCTGCCTGGAGGCTCTTGGCGTCCGAGCCGGCCACCATCGCGCCCTTGATCTTGGTGAGCCCGTCGACGAGTGAGGCGATTTTGGCTCCGAAAATCCTGGATATGTCCTCAACGGTGAAGTCCGTGTCCTCGACCACGTCGTGGAGCAGGGCGGCCGCTATGGATTTGTGTCCGAGGCCGATTTCGCATACCACAATCTTGGCGACTGCGATGGGGTGCATTATATAGGGTTCGTGGGAACGCCTGCGCACGCCCTTGTGGGCTTCATTGGCGAACTCGAAGGCGCGGCAGACAATCTGCCGTTCCTCGGGCTCGGTCACGCGCTTCACAACCTCACTGTAAAGGTCCTGCCAGGCGGCTTCAATCTGATTGTAGTTTTCTTGTGTAAAATCCATTGTCTATAACAGGATGTTGTTCAACTCTTCTTCGGAGATGATTCTGACTCCGAGTTTTTCTGCTTTCTTAATCTTTTCGGGGCCGGGTTTCTCGCCCGCCACGAGATATGTTGTATTGGAACTGACGCTTCCGGTGCATTTGCCTCCGTTTTTGGCTATCAGTTCTTTAAGTTCTTCGCGTGATATGCTGAAATTGCCCGATACCACGATGACACAGCCTTCGAGTTTGGAGGAGTCGCGCCGCAGGGAGGCGGGATCGACCGACATCTGCAGGCCCGCAATCCGGAGCTTTTCAATCAGCTGCCTGTGGCTTTCCGAGGCGAAATATTCGAGTATGGAGTCCGCCAGAGTGTCGCCGACTTCATCTACTGAGAGGAGTTCCTCGCGGCTCGCGGCGGCGATGGCATCAATCGAGCCGAAGTGGGCGGCAAGCTGTTTGGCTGTGGTCTCGCCTATGTGGCGTATGCCGAGGGCGAAGAGGACGGAGCCGAAAGGCACTTTTCTGGACTTTTCTATGCTTTCCAACAGGCGCTCTGCGGAACGCTTCTGCCAGCCTTCGAGGCTGATGAGCTGCTCTTCGCTGAGGAAATAGAGGTCGCAGAGTTCCCTGATGAACCCCTCGTTCCAGAGTTGCTCTATGGTGGCTTCGCCGCAGAGTATGTTCATTGCCTTGCGGCCGATGAAGTGGACGAATCCGGCCTTTTTCTGGGTGGGGCAGCCGTCTGTGTTGGGGCAGAAGTGGCGGGCCTGGTCTTCGGTCCGCACCAGGGGGGTGCCGCAGTCGGGGCAAAGAGCGGGGAAAACGGGTTTTTGTGCGTCTGCGGGGCGTTTTGATAACTCGACTCCCGTGATTTTGGGGATTATCTCGCCGCCTTTCTCCACCCACACGCTGTCGCCTATGCGTATGTCGAGGAGTTCCATCTGGTCGGCGTTGTGCAGGGAGGCTCTCTTGACCATCGTGCCGCTCAGGAGCACGGGCTTGAGGTTGGCTACGGGAGTCACGGCCCCTGTGCGTCCGACCTGGTAGTCTATGCTCAGCAGGGGGGTGAGGGCCTGTTCCGGCTTGAACTTGTAGGCTGTGGCCCAACGGGGGCTCTTGGCCGTGAAGCCGAGACGTTTCTGCAAATCCAACTCGTTAACCTTTATGACTATGCCGTCAGTGGCGAAAGGAAGGCTTGAACGTCTGACATCCCACTCGCCTATGTATTTCACGGCCTCATCGAGGGAGTCCGCGAGCCTTGAGTATTGGGAGGTGGGTAGGCCTTTGGAGGCAGCCCAGTCTATGGCCTGGCTGTGCGTGCTGAAGGGCAGGGAGTCGCCGAGAATATGGTAGAGGACGCACTGCAGGCCTCTGCGGGAGACTTCCGCGGGGTCGGTCAGTTTGAGCGAGCCTGCGGCGGCGTTGCGGGCGTTTGCGAAAAGGGGCAGTTCCTGGTCCTCGCGTTCCGCGTTGAGGCGGTCCAGATCGGCGAAGGGCAGGTAGATTTCCCCGCGTATCTCGAAATCGAAGGGCACTGGGCCGAGATTTCCGGGTATGGAGGCGATGGTGAGCACGTTGGCGGTGACATCGTCGCCCCAGGTGCCGTCTCCGCGTGTAAGGGCACGCACAAGGCGCCCTTTCTCGTAACTGAGGCAGATGGCCGTGCCGTCGAATTTGAGTTCGCAGCTGTAGTGG
>JABUTN010000030.1:5101-7724 GCA_021443665.1 Bacteroidales bacterium
GCGGGCGAGGAGGGCGTCAAGGGGCTTTGCGGCTCTCCATACGCCATTTCCGACTACCACGACGTGAATCCCTACCTGGGCTCGATGCAGGACTTTGAGGCCCTTGTAAGGCGCTCCCATCGTGCCGGCCTGAAAGTCATCATCGATTTTGTCCCCAACCACGTCGCCAGGGCCTACAGCGGCTCCGAGTTCGACGAGGGGAACTTCTATCCGGGCAGGGGCTATGACTATGACTGGTCGGACACCGCCAAGTTAAATTACGAATCCCGCGCGACCTGGGATAAGATGCTTGAAATACTGCTTTTCTGGGCCTCCAAGGGCGTTGATGGCTTCCGTTGCGATATGATAGAACTGGTGAGGACGGATTTCTGGCACTGGGCCCTTGCCCGGGTGAAGAAAGAGCATCCGGGAATTGTCTTCATAGGCGAGGCCTACCAACCGGAGAAGTATGCCGAACTCTATGACTGGGGCGGTTTCGACTATCTTTATGACAAGAGCGGAATGTATGATTCACTCAAGGACATAGAACGCGGATGGCGCAGGGCGGATGACCTGACCCGCTGCTGGCAGTCCCTGCGCGAGGCGGACAGGTCCAAGATGCTGCGTTTTCTGGAGAACCACGATGAGGACAGGTATATGTCCTGGGGCCACCCCCTGCAGGGCGGCGCGGAAGGGGAGGCTCCGCAGTTCCAGTCATCTGTGCTCTGCAGCACCCTGATGTGGAAGAGTCCCTTTATGTTATACTTTGGACAGGAGTTCGGACACTCCGCGAAGACCTCCATTTTCGACCCTGACAAGGTGGATGCCATGAGCCGCTGGATGAAGGGTTTGAGGGGGGATGATGTCGAGAAGTATCTCGCTGATAATGAGATGGCATACTATGCCCAATATAAATCCTTGCTTAAGATATCTGCGCAGGATGATGTGTTTGTTTTGGGAGAGACTTTCGACCTTGTTTACGCCAATTACGGGAACGTGGGATTCAATCCCGAGAGACACTTTGCCTGGCTGCGCGGCCACAACGGAAGGGTGGTCCTCTGCGTGGCTTCTTTCGAAGACTGCGCCGCGAACCTGAACGTCAGAATTCCCGAACACGCCAGCCGCTACTTCGGAGTCAGACTCCCCGAAGAGGTGTCCCTGCACACTGAGCCCTTCAGCGGCACGTACAGGGAGTTGCTTTAGAGACTATTTGCGGTATTTGGGCCAGAGGGCGTCCAGTCGGGCTTTGATTTCGCGCTCGCGTGGGTTGTCGCCGGGCCTGAAGAAGGCTGTGCCCTCCACGCCTTCGGGCAGGAATTCCTGGTTCACGAAGTTGCCCTCAAAGTCGTGGGCGTACTTGTAGTCTTTGGCATAGCCAAGTTCCTTCATCAGCTCCGTGGGGGCATTTCTCAGGTGCAGGGGCACGGGAGGGCAGTTGCCCTGACGTACGAGCCCCAGGGCCGTGTCTATGGCCGTATAGGCTGAATTGCTCTTGGGGGAGGTCGCCAGGTAGATGGCGCACTCTGCAAGGGGGATGCGGGCCTCGGGCATACCAATCTTGTGGACGGTCTCGAAAGTGGCCTGGGCGAGCAGAAGGGCGTTGGGGTTGGCAAGACCCACATCCTCGCTCGCGAGAATCAGCATCCTGCGGGCTATGAACAGGGGGTCTTCGCCGCCTTCAAGCATACGCGCCATCCAGTATATGGCTCCGTTGGGGTCCGAGCCCCTCATACTCTTTATGAAGGCTGAAATGATGTCGTAGTGCTGTTCGCCGTCCTTGTCGTAGATGGCGATGTTCTCCTGCAGCCTGTCGGCCACCACATTGTCGTCTATGACGATTTTTTCGCCTTCAGGGAAGGAATTCACCACTATGTCGAGAATGTTGAGCAACTTGCGGGCGTCGCCGCCGCTGAAGCGGAAGAGGGCGGAAGTCTGCTTCAGTTCTATGTCCAGGTTTTTGAGCAGCTCATCCTGCTTGAGGGCTCTATCCAAGAGGGTCTGCAAGTCCTTGATTTCAAGGCTTTTGAGTACATAGACGCGGCAGCGGGAGAGCAGGGGGGAGATGACCTCGAAGGAGGGGTTCTCCGTGGTGGCACCGATCAGGGTCACTGTGCCGGTCTCCACCGCGCCCAGAAGGGCGTCCTGCTGGGATTTGCTGAAGCGGTGGATTTCGTCTATGAACAGGATGGGAGCCCCGTTCTTGAAGATGGACTGCTCCTTGGCGCGGGCGAAGATGTCCCTCATGTCCTTGACTCCGCTGCTGATGGCGCTCAGAGTATAGAATTCGCGTCCCAACTGTCTTGCCACAATGTTGGCCAGGGTGGTTTTGCCGACCCCGGGAGGCCCCCAAAGTATGAAGGAGGAGACCTTGCCGCTGTCGATCATTTTGCGCAGCACGGCGCCTTCGCCGACCAGATGGCTCTGACCGACATATTCGTCCAGATTCGTAGGTCTCATCCGCTCGGGGAGTGGTATGGACAGATGGCTATTTAACATAATATAAATTGTGTAATTAGAAATGCGTAAATCCGCTGAGGCTTTCCCTTAGCGGATTTCCATTGCGCATCCATTGTATGTTCGCTTGTTCGGTTTGTCTTTCAAGTATGCTGCCCACGACTGTGCAGCCTTCGGGAAGTTCGGCGTC
>JABUTN010000030.1:7846-14715 GCA_021443665.1 Bacteroidales bacterium
GACTCTTGCATCCACTCCCGAGGCCTTCAGGATGTGCATCAGGTCTCCGGCCAGACCATCAGATATGTCCATTGCCGCGTGTGTCTTCCCGTTTGCCGCAAGTTGTTGGCCAAGAGAGATTTGCGGAATTGGCCTGTAGTGACGCTTTATGAGGATTTGCTCGTCCTCGCCGCGCTCTGCAGAGCCCAAGATGAGTTTTAGTCCCCCACCCGAGTCGCCCAGATTCCCGCCCACGGCAATCAGGTCGCCGGGCTTTGCCGCACTGCGTTTCAGAAGCCTCGAGCCTTCGGGGATGCGCCCTGTCACGGTCACGTTTATGACCACTCCCAGGGGGCTTGAGGTGGTGTCCCCGCCAAGGAGTTTTGCCCCGTAGCGGAGGCTGAGGTCCCTGTAGCCGCGGCTGAAGGCATCCATCCACTCATCGGAAAGCCCTTTCGGAAGGCCCAGGGACAGGAATGTGCCCACGGGAGCGCCTCCCATCGCGGCTATGTCGGAGATGTTGACGGCCGCTGACTTCCAGCCCAAATCGTATGGATCTATGTCGCTGAAGAGGAAATGGCTGCCTTCAACGAGCATATCTGTGCTGACGATGATTTGCCCTCCGGCTTCTATCACGGCGCAGTCGTCACCTATGCCCATACTGCCTTTTTCGGGAACGGCTACTTCCTCCATTATCTGACGGATACGCTCTATTATCTCAAATTCCCCTTTCATTGTATCAACAGCTATTAGAAGGGGTATCCTATACCGAACTGGAAGGCGAATATGCCGGCCTTTTGGTTGAGTTCCTTGCCTATCCAGAGACAATACCTCGGGTCATAAAGTTTGAAGGCGAAGTCGAATCTGATGACTATCATATTCTTTATGTCGAAGCGCAGACCCACGCCCGTGTTGAAGGCCGAGTACTTGAAGAGGTTTTCCCAAGTGAAATAGGTGTTGTCGAGTGTTTGTTCCGTGACCTTCATTTCATCAACCTGGGAGACATTCCAGACGTTTCCCCAGTCGAAGAACAGGGCACCTTTGAGGAGCCAGATGATGGGGAAACGGTACTCTAAGTTGGCCTCCAGGCGCATATCACCGGTCTGGTTGGGGATGCTGAAGGTCGTGTCCAGGGGGGCGCCTCCGGGACCGATGCTGCGCCCTACCCAACCCCTGAGGCTGTTGGAACCGCCCGCCCAGAAGAGGCGCTCGAAAGGCATTTTCTGGGAGTTTCCGTAGGCATAGCCTGCTCCTGCCACGAACCTGACGGCAAGGGCGTGCTGGCCGCTGTCACCGAATTTGTGGGTGTAGGCGATGGAGGCTTCAGCCCTTACGAACTGGGAGTAAGGAGAGCCCCAGATGTTGTGCGCGCCGGTGGAGTCAACGGGCATGAACTTGTTGAAGGCGCTCATCAGGTTACCTGCTATATCAAACTGGAGGTCAACCCTTAAGGTGGACAAAACAGGATTGCGTTTGGGATTGGAGTTGAAGGTGAATCTGGTGCCCAGACCCAGGTCGAAGTGGTTCTTGTAGGCCTCGCGCACGAAGGGGTTTTTCAGAGATTGGATGAACTCGTCGGACTTGCGCGGCAGGTTCACGATGTTGAGTTGTATGGGTGAAATCGAGAAATACCATTTCTCGGAACGGGTGTACCAACTCCAGCCCACATTGGCGCCTATCATATTCCTCGTGTATTCCGGGCGGTTCTGGTAGTTGTAGTTGATGCTGACGTCCGTTCTGGGGACCGTGTATTTGAAAATCCTGTCCGGCAGGGGCACGAAGCGGGGGAAACTGAGGGACAGGCCGGCTCCCGCCTCGATGGCGCTCTTCTTGGTCTTGGGGGCGTACTGGAAATTGCCCATCGCGGAGATGGAGAGCTGTTCCGCCCCGTGGAAGATGTTGCGGTTGAAATAGGATATGCTCGGCTGGAGTCCCAGCAGGCCGCTGGAGTTTACGGAGGCCTCAAGGTTGATCTTGTAGCCGTGGACCTTCGCCGGGATGAGGTGCACGTTGACATCGACCACATTGGAATCGGCTTCGTTCAGCTCGATGGAGGTGCTGGAATAAAGCCTGAGCTGGCTGAAGCGCTCGTAGGTGAGGTCCACCATATCGGGGTCGTATTGTGTCCCCGGCACGATGCGGTTCATGCGGTAGAGCACCTTGGGTCGGATTTTGTGCTTGCCGTCGTAGAGGATGGTCATATCCTTGAAGTCAACAGTGTCGAACACCTCGGGTATCTTCTTGGAGACCACGACGTTGTGTTTGATGACATCGGAAACGGGGTAGGCCTTGATGTTGCCGAAGACGAACTTGCTATGTGGTCTGGCCTCCGCGGGGGTCTCGAAACGGGTGTAGTCGCGCACTATCACATCGACCAGGCAGGAGTCGCGCGCCGAGACGGTGTCAACCTCAAAGGAGAAGTAGTTTTTGGTGAAACGGTAGTAACCGACCGAATTCAGGTGCTTGGTGGCACGGACGGTCTCTGACTCGAAGAGATCTTCCGAGAGGGGAAGGCCGTGCTTGATCAGTGACGATTTGATGTCCAGACTCATCTCGCGGGAGAGCACGGAGTCGCTGACGTTGTAGTTGATCTGCTTGATGGGGTACTGCTTGCCGAGGTGGACTATGTAATAGACCTGGGCGTTCTTGCCTCTGAGCACGAGAGAGTCCCTTACCTTCGAGTCGTAGTAGCCGAGGTATTTGAGCCTTGTCTGTATGTTGTCAATGGATTTGACGGTCATTGTGGGGTCGTAGATTACGGGCGGCACGCCGAGTTTGTGCACGAACTTATCCCAGCCCTTCCCCTTGCCGTTTTCCCAGTTATAGACATAGAGCATAGGGCTCCAGCCGTTGTGTTTTCCCTTGATGGAATAGGAATTGGCCTTCTGCTGCACGTAGTTTTCCACCTGGGAGGCCTTGAATCCGGGGTAGTCCTTCTTGTTCTCGACCTGGATGGTGTTCATCGCGAGGCGGTACTCCCCTTCCTTGAGTACTTTGGTCGTGGAGCAGGACAGGGCCAGGCACAGCATTGCCGCAATGCAGATGGAGAGTGTCAGTGATATCAGGCGTCCGTGACTCATAAATGACCATTAAACTTGCAAAAGTAACAATTTTAAGGATATCTTTGCACTATGATTTCCAAATCTGACATTAAATTCCTGCGCTCCCTCAGGGAGAAGAAATTCCGCGACGAGAGCGGCCTGTTCCTGGTGGAGGGCGAGAAGATGGTGGCGGAGGCGCTTGCGGCGCCCGGGTGGAAGGTGGAGGCCGTCCACAGGATGGAGGACATAGGCCGTGAGGCGATGGAACGCATCAGTCTGCTGAACACGCCCTCGCCCGTGCTTGCCGTGGTGCGGCGCAGGAGCCTGCCCGAGCCAGAGAGCGTTCCCGCAGGGCTTTGTTTCGCCCTCGACAGCGTGCGCGACCCCGGCAATCTGGGGACCATCATACGCATCTGCGACTGGTGGGGCATCGACACCCTCTTCGCCTCGCCCGACACGGTCGAACTCTACAATCCGAAGACGGTGCAGGCCACGATGGGCGCCATTTTCAGGGTGAAGGTGGTCTATACTCCCCTGCCTTGCCTCATCGATATGTACGGCTCTGCCGGCGTGAGCGTGTATGCCACCTCTCTGAAGGGCCGTCCCTTGGACGGGGCCGGGCTCGACAGGGAACGCGCCCTCGTGATTATGGGGAGCGAGTCGCATGGGGTGAGCCCTGAAGTCCTCGCGAAAGTGGAGTCGCATCTGCTGATTCCCCCCTTCCCCGAAGGGGCAAGCACCAGCGAGTCGCTGAACGTGGCCGTCGCCACCGCCGTAATGGCATACGAATTCAGAAGAAAACTATAATTTGAGCAGAAAATGAGCAGAAAAAACAAAGTCAAGCCCGTTTTGGAGAATGTGCGCATCGAGGCTGTGGCCGCCGAGGGAAACGCCCTCGCCCACGTGGACGGGAAGGTCCTGTTCGTGCCGGCGATGGTTCCCGGTGATGTGGTGGATGTGCAGCTGACAAGGTCGCGCAAAGGCTATATGGAGGGTTATGTGACCCGTCTGGTCAGCCCCTCGCCCGACAGGATCGAGCCGGTGTGCGGGCATTTCGGGGATTGCGGCGGCTGCAAGTGGCAGTGCCTGCCCTACAGTCTCCAACTCAAGGCCAAACAGCAGCAGGTGGAGGATCAACTGCGAAGAATAGGACATCTGCAACTTCCTGAAATCTCCCCTATTATCGGTTCTGACCGTCAGTATTACTATAGAAACAAACTGGAGTTTACTTTCTCCAACCACCGCTGGATTCTCAAGGGCGAAGACCCCAACAGCCTGAGTCCGGAAGAGTTTGTGGGACTGGGATTCCACATCAGCGGCTTTTTTGACAAGGTGCTCGATTTGAAGCACTGCCACCTCCAGGGCGCCCCATCCAATGAAATCAGGAACTTTATCCGCTCCTACGCCCTCCGCAAGGGGCTTTCCTTCTTCAATCTGAGGGAACAGACGGGCTTCCTGCGCAACCTCGTGCTGCGGACGGCCTCGACCGGGGAGGTGATGCTGACCGTGGTGTTCGGACCGGATGCCGCCGCCGAGCGTGAAACCGTCCTTGAAGTGCTTGGGGACATTTATAAAGAGTTCCCTCAAATAACTTCGCTCAACTATGTGATAAACAATAAGAAGAATGATACAATAGGAGACCTTGAAATAGAGAATTACGCAGGTCGCGACTGTATCTACGAGCAGATGGAGGGACTGCGTTTCAAGATAGGCCCCAAGTCCTTCTATCAGACCAACAGCGAGCAGGCCTACAGGCTCTACAGTGTGGTCAGGGACTTCGCCCGCCGCGATTTTGCCGACAAAATCCCCGTGATTTACGACCTTTACACCGGCACCGGCACCATTGCCCTCTTCCTGTCCTCCATGGCGGGGAAGGTGGTGGGCATAGAGTATGTGCCTGAGGCCATCGAGGACGCCTGGGAAAACGCAAGGCTGAACGGTATAGACAACTCAAGTTTTTATGCCGGTGATATGAAGGATGTGCTTAATGATGAGTTTATTAAAAATAACGGACATCCCGACCTTGTGGTGCTTGACCCTCCCCGTGCGGGCATTCATCCCGATGTGGCTGAAGTCCTGCTGCGCACAGCCCCGAAACATATGATATATGTGAGCTGCAACCCGGCTTCGCAGGCACGCGACCTGGCCGTATTCGCCTCAAAATACGACATCACGGCCATTCAGCCAGTGGATATGTTCCCCCAGACCCACCACGTGGAGAATGTGGTGGCATTAAGCCTCAGAGATGAATAATTCGGACACCATATATGCCCCTGCAACCCCTTCCGGCAAGGGTGCAATCGCGATTGTGCGTCTCAGTGGGCCTGAGGCGATATCCGTGGCGGCAAAGCTTTTCCATCCGCGCGGCGCCAAACTCTTTGCTGAAACCCCGGGCGGCGGCACCAGGTTCGGGGTGATAAGGGATGTGGAGGCCCCCGGCGGGGAGGTGGTTGATGAGTGCCTGGCCGCCGTGTTTAGGGCTCCGCACTCCTATACAGGGGAAGACTCGGTGGAGTTTTATCTGCATGGTTCACAATATATTGTGTCAAGTGTCTGCAAGCTTCTCTCAAAGTTTGGAACAAGGATGGCCGAGCCGGGGGAATTCTCCCGCAGGGCCTTCGTGAATGGGCAGATGGACCTCTCGCAGGCCGAGGCGGTGGCGGATCTGATAGAAGCCGAGTCGGCCGCCGCCCACGATGTGGCAATGAGCCAGATGAGGGGCGGTTATTCGAAGGAACTGGCCGCAATGCGTGCCGATTTGCTTGAGATTGCGGCCCTGCTGGAGCTGGAACTTGACTTTGCGGAGGAGGACGTGGAGTTCGCTGACCGTTCCAAACTCCGTTCCCTGGTTGAAAATGTGCTTGGCAAGGTGGATTCGATGATTGAATCCTTCGCTTTAGGCAATGTGATAAAAAATGGTGTGCCTGTGGCGATTATAGGCCCGACAAATGTTGGCAAGAGCACGCTGTTGAACGCCCTTCTCGGGGAGAACCGCGCGATTGTGTCGGACATTGCCGGCACCACCCGCGACACCATCGAGGAGCGCCTTGTGCTTGCCGGAATCTCCTTCCGCTTCATAGACACCGCGGGCATTCGTCATTCCACTGACGAAATCGAGTGCATAGGCATAGAGCGTTCGCTGCAGGCCCTGGCCCGTGCCAAGGTGGTGCTACTGATGCTGCCCGCCCCGGAACTTGCCGCGTGCGGAGTCGCACATTGTGGCGGCAGCGAGTCAACATTGCCCTATGATTGTGTTTCCGATGATTGCACAGAGGAGACCGTCAAAGGTTCCGCTTGTGAAAGTGCCGCCGGGGATGCCGTTGCCGATGGGACGCTTTTTGGGGGCCTGCTCCCCCACTCCGTCCTGGAACTGCTGTACGGCCGTTCGCTGATTGTGCTGCTCTCCAAGTCCGACTTGTGTGACTCTGATGCCCTGCTCGGGGCTGAGGCCGCCGTCAGAAACTCACTTGCCGCCAAAGGCCTTGAAACCGCCTGTATTCTGACGATTAGCGCCAAGACCGGTGTCGGAACGGACGAACTGAAAAATGTCCTCATTTCAAGCCAGAACGCCCTTCAGGACCACGGCTACGCCTGTCTCGTGAGCAACCAGCGCCACTGGGAGGTGCTGCGCTCCGCCTCCGCCGCCCTCACCCGCGTCCTCGAAGGCCTCTCCACCACCCTGCCCCCCGACCTGCTCGCCCAGGACCTCCGCGCCGCCCTCGCCCACCTCGGCTCCATCACCGGCGAAATCACCACCGACGAAGTGCTCGGAGAAGTGTTCGGGAGGTTTTGCATCGGGAAATAATGTGTTTCCAAAAGTGATTTCAAAATCGCAGAAATAAAACATCT
>JABUTN010000031.1 GCA_021443665.1 Bacteroidales bacterium
ATCGGGCCTGTTCGCGAGTAGGTCCTCCTTGCAGCGGGACAGGCGCTTGAGCAGGGTGAGTCCCTTGCGCACAACCTCCACGAAACCCATAACAGCCCCTTCCCTGTAGTGCGAGATGAGCGTGCCCGCATCCCCCGCAGCCTCAAGCATAAGGTCACCGCCCCACAGACGGAAGCGGGCCTGAGGGTCTTCGGACCGGAGGGAGGAGATGAGCTTTGAGGCGTGCAGATCGCCCGAGGCTTCACCGGCTATCATGTAATAGGTCATAACAGACACAAAGGTAAGCAATTTTGTGCCGCCAAAGACCAAATCATAGCAAATTTAATCCGATAAGCACAAGGAGTTGCGCGGAAAGAATCCTTAGGAACATAGTGAGGGGATAGACGGTTGAGTAGGCGACGGCGGGGGCATCGTGGTCAGTCTGGCTGTTGCCGTAGGCAAGGGCCGGCGGGTTGGTGTTGGAACCGGCGACTATTCCTATGATATGGAAGTAGTTGAGCTTGTATCTGAGCCTTGCGATAAGGGAAATGATGAAGACCGGGATTATGGTGATCAGAAGGCCCGCGAGCATATAGGTCAGGCCGTCTCCGGAGACAATCGTTTCCACGAATGTGGCGCCCGACTTGATGCCGACACTTGCAAGGAAGAGCGAGATGCCCACCTCACGCGTCATATTGTTGGCACTCGTTTTTGTGTAGGTGACGAGACCGAACTTGTAGCCAAATGCGCCAATCAAGATTGAGACCACAAGCAGGCCTCCGGCCAGACCGAGGCGCAGTGGCGTGGGCATACCGGGGATGGCTAAGGGGATGCTGCCGAACACGATGCCGACAAGAATCCCGATGAACATCGTGGCGATGTTGGGGGTGTCGAGGCGTTTCTGCTCGTTGCCCACACGCGCCGCCACGGCCTTCACGGCTGATTCTGAACCCACTACCGTCAGTCTGTCGCCCACCTGCAGGGCAAGGCCCGCCTTTGCAAGGAGTTCCGTGCCTGAACGCTCAACCCTGGTGATGGTGACGTCATACAGACTTCCGAGCAGGAGGCGGCCCAGGGTCTTTCCGTTGAGTTTGCTTTTGGAAACGACGATGCGTCTTGACACCAGGGGCTCGGAATTGCGGTGCTCCTCCCAGTCATATTCAACGGGACTTCCGAGTATGGCAAGTATGGGCTCGGCGTTCTCATCAGTGCTCACCACCTTGAGAATGTCGCCTGTGGTCACGACCGTGTCCTTGTGGGGGATGAAGGTGCTGCCTTCGTGCATCATACGCGAGCAGATGAAGTCGCGGTTCAGAATTTTGCGCAACTGCACTATGGTCTTGCCGTTGAGATTGGCATTCTCCACCCTTATGTCCTGTGAAGAGGGCTTCTTGAGCTGTTCTTCCATCCGCTCCCTCTCGGCAAGGCTCTCCTCCTCCTTTTTGAGGTCGATGCGGCAGATCAGTTTTACAAGCAGGGGAATGAGGATTATGCCCAAAACGGCACAAGGGTAGGCGCAGGCATATCCAGTGGCGATATTGCCGCCTTTGTATCCTATCTGGTTCAGGGCCTCCTCCGCCGCGCCGAGTCCGGGGGTGTTGGTGACCGCCCCGCTGAGCACGCCGACCAGCATAGGAAAACTCTCCGGGTTGCTGCGGTCAAACAGCAGGAAATAGGCTCCGACGGCGACAAGCACGTTGAGGGCCACCATTTCCACGGCAAGTCTGTTCATCTTGACGCCTCCCTGCTTGAAGGAAGTGAAGAATGACGGGCCCACCTGTATGCCTATGCTGTAAACGAAGAGGATAAGTCCGAAGTCCTGGATGAAATTAATAATCTTGGTGTTTCCGGTGAAACCGAAGTGCCCCGCCACGATTCCCACGAAGAGAATGAAGGCGACACCGAGGGATATTCCACCGACACGGCATTTGCCGAGCAGCGTTCCCACGGCTATCACGAACGCGAACAGCAGAATGATGTGCGCAATCGAATCTGCGTCAAACAATAGAGATGTGAGCCATTCCATAGCGGGCGCAAAAGTATAAAAATTTCTCAGAAGGAGTGGCTCAGACGGGAAATTTCCTTATAGTCGGTGTGGTCGATTTGGATGGGGGTGATGGTGATGTAGCCCTGTTCAAGAAGGGGGTGGTCGGCGGGGATGGGGTCGGTGGATCCGGTCTCGAGGTCCAGGAACTTTCCGGTCATTGTAAGAGGCACAGAGTCGTCCGTCTGCTCACCAATCTGGTATTCGTGAATCCATCTGCCGCGGCCTCTGCGGGTCAGTTTTATACCCTTGAGTTCGTCAAGAGGAAGGGCGGGGAAGTTTATGTTATAGAAGGTGTCGGAGTGAAGCCCCGAGTCGATAAGTTTCTGGGTGATGATGGGAATCCAGTGCTCGAGGGCACTGAAGTCCGGATTATCTATATGGGAACAGATAGAATAGGCTATGCCGGGCACCAGGGAAATGGCGGCCTCGGTGACGGCGGCCACGGTGCCCGAATAATGCACGGCAGATGAGGCGTTGGAGCCGTGGTTGATGCCGGAGACGATGAGGTCGGGCTGTGTGCCTTCGGGATACAGGCAGTTGAAGGCGGCCTTGATGCAGTCAACGGGAGTGCCGTTGAGGGAATAGAGCCTGAGGCCTTCCTCCTCTTTCACTTTCCTGAGCACCAGGCCCGAACTTCCAAGAGAGATGCTTGCGGACTTGGCGGACTGGGGCTCAGTTGGGGCCACCACGGTGACATTCCCAAAGGCCCGCATCAGTCGTATAAGGACTTCAAGCCCTTTGGCATTTATGGAATCATCGTTGCTTATCAGTATTTCTCGGGCCATTTTCTTTTTTTTATTCAAATTGTCGCAAAGATATCGTAAAAAAATGATATATTTGCGTGCGTTTTGAAAGAACATAAGTTTTAAACACAAAATTTAATAAAAACATTATCAAACACTATGATTAAAGTTGGTATCAACGGATTTGGCCGCATCGGCCGCTTCGTATTCCGCGCAGCTCAGAACAGAAATGACATCCAGATCGTCGGCATCAATGACCTTTGCCCTGTTGACTACTTGGCTTATATGCTCAAGTATGACACAATGCACGGCGCTTTCGAAGGCACCATCGAGGCAGATGTAGAGAACAGCAAGCTCATCGTAAATGGCAAGGCCATTCGCGTTACAGCATGCAAAGATCCCAACGAGCTCGCATGGAACGAGGTTGGCGCTGAGTATGTAGTTGAGTCAACCGGTCTTTTCCTGACCAAAGAGAAAGCACAGGCCCACATCAACGCCGGTGCCAAGTATGTGGTTATGTCCGCTCCCTCTAAGGACGACACCCCTATGTTCGTTTGCGGTGTAAACTTTGACAAATATGTCAAAGGTACACAGTTCGTTTCAAATGCTTCCTGCACCACCAACTGCCTTGCTCCCATCGCCAAGGTCCTCAACGATAAATGGGGCATCACCGATGGTTTGATGACCACAGTTCACTCTACCACCGCTACCCAGAAGACCGTTGACGGTCCCTCATTGAAGGACTGGAGAGGTGGCCGTGCCGCTTCAGGCAACATCATCCCCTCATCAACCGGTGCTGCAAAGGCTGTAGGCAAAGTCATCCCCGAGCTCAATGGCAAACTGACAGGTATGTCAATGCGCGTGCCCACACTCGATGTTTCAGTTGTTGACCTCACCGTAAACCTTGCAAAACCCGCCAAGTATGACGAGATTTGCGCCGCTATGAAAGAGGCCGCTGAAGGCGAACTCAAAGGTGTTCTCGGATACACAGAGGATGCAGTAGTTTCTTCAGATTTCCTCGGTGACATCCGCACTTCCATCTTCGATGCAAAGGCCGGTATCGCTCTCACCGACACCTTCGTTAAGGTTGTTTCATGGTATGACAATGAGATTGGCTACTCAAACAAAGTGCTCGAGCTCATCGCCCACATGGCAAAAGTTAACGGTTAATTTTTCCATCATCATAAAAAGCCTGCCTATCGGCGGGCTTTTTTATTATCTTTGCCCCGTATGATTTATTTCGATACGGATTATATGGCCGGTGCCGCGCCCGAAATCATTGAGCGCTTGGCTGCGACCAATCTTGAAGAAACCACAGGCTACGGTACGGATCCCTATACCGCGCGGGCGAAGGAATTGCTCGCCGGGGCTTGCGGACTCGACCTTGCCAACGGCGCCCAGGTGCGTTTCCTTGTGGGAGGCACCCAGACAAACGCCACGGTGCTGGACGCGCTCCTGTCGCGCCACGAGGGTGTGCTGGCCGCTGAAACGGGCCATATCGCCGTCCACGAAAGCGGTGCCATAGAGGCCTGCGGCCATAAGGTGCTGACCCTGCCCTCGCACAGCGGGAAGGTGGAGGCCCTCGAGGTGGAGGCTTTTATCAGTGAGTTCTACAAGGATGAGACATACGAGCATATGGTGGCCCCGGGAGCGCTGTACATCTCTTTCCCTACTGAGTACGGCACCCTATACTCCCTGTCGGAACTTGAGCGTCTGAGCGGGGTGTGCCGCAAGTGGAACATTCCCCTTTTCTGCGACGGCGCCCGCCTCGGATACGCCCTTGCAAGCCCCAAAAATGATGTAACCCTGCCGGATCTGGCCCGCTTGTGTGACGTGTTCTATATAGGAGGCACAAAGGTCGGGGCCCTCTTCGGTGAGGCGGTCGTGGCTTCTAACGGAGCGCTGCTGCCCCATTTTACTTCCCTTACAAAGCAGCACGGAGGCCTTTTGGCAAAGGGCAGGCTTCTGGGGCTGCAGTTCGAAACCCTGTTCACGGACGGCCTGTATGAAAGACTCGCTTCCAACGGAGTGCGTCTGGCATTGAAATTGAAAGCCGGTTTTGTCGCAGCAGGTTTTATGCCCTTTATAGATTCATATACAAACCAGCAGTTTTTCTGCCTTCCCAATTCCCTGATAGACCGTCTGCGCCAGGTGGCAAGTTTCGAATACTGGGGACCGAGGGGGGAGCAGGAAAGCAAGGTGCGCTTCGTGTGCTCCTGGGCCACCACAGAAGAGTCCGTGGACTGCCTCCTTTCACAATTATGACACTTTTAACAAAACCAATAAACCCTATTTTTTAATCAACACTTTTATGAAAAAGTATTTAGCAGAAATGCTGGGCACTATGGTGCTCGTTCTTATGGGCTGCGGCACAGCAGTCAGCCTCAATTGCGGAATTGATGCCGCTTCAGTTGTCGGTACAGCTTTCGCCTTCGGTCTTGCAGTAGTTGCAATGGCCTACACCATCGGTGGCATCTCAGGTTGCCATATCAACCCCGCCATCACTCTCGGTTGCTGGATCAGCCGCCGCATCAGCGGTAAGGATGCCATTCTGTATATGGTATTCCAGGTAATCGGCGCTTTCATCGGCTCTGCCCTCCTTGCTCTTATGGTCGGCCAGGTAGGCGCTGAGGGAACAACCACTGGTGCCAATGCTTGCGCAAACGGCGCTGTGGCAGCCCTGATTGTCGAGATTATCCTCACCTTCGTGTTCGTGTTCGTGGTTCTCGGAACTACAGACGAGAAGAAGGGTGCCGGTAACTTCGCAGGCCTTGCAATCGGTCTCAGCCTCGTGCTGATCCACCTTGTAGGCATCCACTACACCGGAACATCAGTCAACCCCGCCCGCTCAATCGCCCCTGCCGTATTCGAGGGTGGCGCAGCCCTTTCACAACTCTGGGCCTTCATCGTGGGTCCCTTCGTAGGAGCCGCTTTGGCCGCCGGTGCCTGGAAACTCGTTTCCTGCTGCAAATGCTGCAAGAAAGAGGCCTAATCCTTTTTTGACAGATTTATATAAAAACGCCGCTCCGGGATTCCGGGGCGGCATTTCTTTTATCAAGTCTGAACAGCTTATTTCAAAATTTCCGTCTTAATCCATTTTTCAAGTTCGCTGCTCCACTGCTCGTGGTAGGGATATTGGGGAATGGCACCCCAGCCGTGGTTGCCTTTGGGGTAGATGTGCAGGGAAGCAGAAACGCCGTTCTTCACCAGGGCCTGGTAGTAGCGGATGCTGTTCTCAACCGGCACGACAGAATCGTCGCTGCAGTGAATAAGGAAGGCGGGAGCGGTCTCTTTTGTCACCTGAAGTTCGTTGCTGAACAGCGCAATGTCTTCCTCTGAAGGCTCAGCCCCGATGAGGAACTCGCGTGAACTGGCGTGGGTGATGGCCTTGTCCATTGAAATGACGGGGTAGAACAGAATCTGGAAGGCGGGGCGCGTAGCCTCGTCAACATAGTGGGTGGCGGCTGTGGAGGCCAGATGCCCTCCGGCTGACGAGCCCATTATGCCGATTTTCGTGACTTTCCATTCGACGGCGTGTTCGTTCACAATGCGCATAGCCTGCTGTACATCGCTCAAGGGCACATCCTTGTGGCCTCCGGGCATTCTGTAGTCCAGAAGGGCGAAGGTGATGCCCCTTTCATTGTACCAGGTGTTGAACATACGGCCCTCGTGGGTGTTCGAGAGCATATAGTAGCCGCCTCCGGGGCAGCAGACCACGGCAAGTCCGTTGGGCTCGGCTGCGGGGAACACTGTCAGCGTGGGCTCGAAATCATATTTCTGCCCGCCTGATGCGGGGTGTTCCGCAGTGGCGCCGTTGCTGTTGGGGGCACC
>JABUTN010000032.1 GCA_021443665.1 Bacteroidales bacterium
ATGCCGATGCGCGAGGCATCAAAATAGGGATAACGCGCCGTCAGGGCCTTGACCGCCTCCGCGTGGTCCGCCGGAGGGATTGTGCCTATCCAGCCGTAAACCGACTTGCGCCACTCGCGTCCCTTCGGGTTGTTCGTGCCACGGGGATCGACTGATGCCACGATGTAGCCCTGCTGTGCAAGGAAACAGTGCCAGATGTTCTGGAGCGACCACCTGTCCGCCACGGTCGAGCTGGCCGGCTCCCCATAGACATAGAAAATGACGGGATATTTTTTCAATGGGTCGAAATCCTTCGGTTTTATCATCCAGCCGTCGAGAGTGACCGAATCGGCCGAGAACGAGCGTTTGCGTGTGCCGGGAAGCATAGCTTTCGGGGCATCCACCACCTCGCCGTCAACCATCTGCAGGCCTCCCTTGGCAGGAATTGTCACGGTGAAATACTCGCGTGAGTGAAGTCCGTACTCCCTGAAGGCCGAGGCCGCGTCCCCGTTCGCCTCAAGCACCTCCGTCACCTTGTGGGCGGGCAGGGTCACATACTCGTGAACGGGAGGGACATTGTTGGCGGAAAAAGTGTGGACTGCCGTCTTGAAGTCGGGGCTGATGCGGTACTGATGCGTGCCTGCGGGGGCGGAAACGGGCGTGACCCTCTCGGTACGGGCCTTACCCTCAAACCTCGAACGCCACAGATACTGTCCGGTGGCATTCTCGGGGCTGGCGTAGTAATAAATCCAACCTCCGTCCGTGTCCGCACCGCAAACCCCCATCACATCGCCCTTCAAATCGCTCACGAGCGTGCGCTTGTCCCCATCTGCCGATATTTTCCAAAGGTGAGACCAGCCATCGCTTTCAGATCTCCAGAGGAAGGACTTTCCGTCTTCAATCCAGATGGGATCCATCAGGCGTCCCATCTCGATGAAGGCCTCATCCCTGTCTTCGAAAAACTTCTGGAACTTCATCGTATGTATGTCGCCGTAGAAGAGTTCGCACACCTTTTCCTCCCTGTCCGTACGGATGATCAGCACCCGGGAGTCGTGTTTGGGCACAAAATCCATCCTCACGATATAGTTTTCGCGTGGGTCTCCGGGGATTTCGAACCAACGGGAAGCGGGTGTCCTCGCCCATTCGAGCGAGGCGGGAACATCCACGGCCCCCACCTTTGCGGCGGAATTGAGCGTGCCGGCCTTGGGATAGGGGAAAGTCGCAATCTTGGGATAAATGCTGTCCAGGTTGTTGATTATGCTGAAATGGCCGGTTCCGGAGGTGTCGAACTGCCAGTATGCCACGCTCCTGCCGTCCGGGCTCCAGCGCCAGCAATCGCTCAGGTCGAGCTCCTCCTCATAGACCCAGTCGGATATGCCGTTGACAATCAGCTCATTCCCATCCGTGGTGAGGGCAAGGCGGTTGCCCTTGAAATCCTCAACATAGATGTTGTTCTCATACACATAGCCCACCTTGCTGCCGTCTGGACTCAGTTTGGCGTACATCAGTTCAGAAGCCTTCAGGCCCTTGCCGACCTGCATCAGGGTGTCACGGCCGCTGTCGTAAACCCAATAGTCTCCCTTGGTGTTGGTGCGCCACACTCTTTTCGAATTGGTGAAAATCAGGGCCTTGCTGCCGTCAGGGGACCACTCGCAGTGTTCCACCCAGAGGGTGTTCCCCTCAGCCGTGGTGCGCTGCGTGTAACTCAGCTGCCTGCCGCCGTCATTCCAAGGCAGTTTCCTCGGGCTGCGGGTGGAAAACTTCCCGTAAACGTAGATGTCATCTATCGTGAGGGGCTTGTCCTGTGCAAGGGCGGGGACTAAGCCTGCGCAGAGCAGGAGCAGGGCAAAGGGCAATTTCATTTTCATAAGTGCGGACATTTTATTTGCAAATGTACCTCTTTTTTTTGACTTTTGCCTTTCAGGATTTTGCGCTCTATGAAAATAATCACTCTGGTGCGGAGCCTCACCCTCGGAGGCGTTGAGAAACAGATGGCGGCCCTTGCGAAAATGCTCGCCGGGGAAGGCCATCAGGTCGAACTCATCTCGTACCGCCCGGGAGATTTCTACAACGACACTCTCAGGGAAACGGGCGTCAGGCACATCAATTTCCGCCCGAGTTCGGAAAGGGCCCTGCTCACGGAACTCGAGTCGTACTTCCGTGAAGCCCGTCCCGATGTGGTCATCGCCTTTCACGTGGGCCCGGCGACAAAAGCCTGCATCATCAAGAAACGCTGGCCCTTTTTCAAACTGATAGTCTCGGAGCGCAACTTCAACACCTCCGCCCACATCTGGGATTACTACCGTTTCATCCTGTTCCGCCACGCGGACCTTGTGGTACCCAACTCCCACGCCCAGGGCCGTTTCATTTACAGTCACGCTCCCTGGCTGCGTCCGAAACTGAAGACCATCGTCAACTGGGTGGAACTCGAGCGCTTCAGCCCGCGCGAAGTGCCGCACGAGAATGGCGGCAAATTGGAAATCGTGACCACGGCAAGGGTTGACAAGCGCAAGAACCTCCACGGCTGGATCAAGGCCGTAGCCAGGGTAGCTTCAAAGCGCAGGGACTTCCACATCAGCTGGTACGGCCTGTGCGGGCAGAACTCCTACTCCAAGAAATGCCTGAAGATGATTGAATCCTGTGGCATTCAAGAGCTTTTCAGCATACTTCCGGCCACAAAAGACGTGCCCGCGGTGTTGGGAGGGGCCGACGCCTTCGCTCTGGTCAGTTTCTACGAGGGCACGCCCAACTCCCTGGCGGAAGCCCTTTCCTGCGGCCTGCCCGCAATCGCCTCGGACGTGAGCGACAACGCCCTCTATGTTCGAAACGGCGAAAACGGATATCTCTGCAAAGCCTCCGACACGGACTCAATTGCGAGTGCATTGGAGAGCCTGCTTGAGAGCCGGAGCGAATTCGCGCAGATGGGAGCCCGCAGCCGCGAGATTGCCATCATGCATTTCAGCGCGGAGCAATTCCTGAAAAGCTGGACTGAAGCAATAGAAACAGCAAGATCAATATGAAACTGTTTGTAGCAGCCGATTTCTGCCCGAGAAAAAAGGTGGCCGCCCTGATAGAAAAGGGGCAAGGTAGTGACATACTCGCCTGCTGGGAGAATGAACTCCGCACGGCCGACTTTTCCATAGTCAATTTCGAGACCTCGGTGGCTCCCGAAGGGGCGAGGAAAATCCGGAAGAGAGGCCCCTGCCTGGGCTGTTCGCCCAAAGCCGTGGAGTTGCTCGCAAAAGCCGGATTCAAGGGCGTCAGCGTCGCAAACAACCATTTCTACGACTACGGGGAGGCCGGACTTAGGGCTTCGATTGATGCCTTCAAGGCAAACGGGCTGCAATATGTCGGAGCCGGAGCCGACCTGCAAGAGGCCGCCAGGCCGCTGATCTTAGGAGACACCGCCATCATCGCCGCCTGCGAGAGGGAATTCTCTATTGCCGGCAGGGACCACGGAGGCTGCAACCACCTCGACCCCATAGATACGGCCCGCCAGATAAAAGCCGCAAAGGAACAATGTTCCAAGGTCATAGTGATAAGCCACGCCGGACTCGAGGGACTCGACGCCCCCAGCCCGGGTTTGCGCAAGCGCCTGCGTTTTCTGGTGGAATGCGGGGCCGATATGGTCATCAACCACCACCAGCATTGCCCCCTGGGCTGCGAGCAGTACCTCGGCACGAGGATTTTCTACGGCCTGGGCAATTTCTGTTTCCCCTCGTCGCATAGGGAAGACCCGTCCTGGTATCTCGGATATGCCCTGATGATAGACACGGACGATATGTCCGCGCAGATTCTCCCCTACCGCCAATGCGCTGGAGGCCCCATCCTGGAAAAACTCAGCCCGGAAGAATGGGAGCCCGAATGGGAGAGGCTTTGCGCCCTTGTGGCAGACGAAGCCCTTTGCGAAAGGATATTCCGGCAGTGGGTAAGGGAGATGCGCCCGATGAAAAACTTCCTGCCCTACCGGTTCAAGCCTCTCCGTATGCTGTACGACAGGGGTTGGCTGCCGGATTTCCTTTCCAGGCGCCAAAAGCTCTGCATCACGGACGCAATGCGCTGCGAATCCATTCACGAAGCCTGTCTGGACAGTTTAGACAAATAAGAAGATGGACCTGCAACTTGCCATAGAAAAGCTGCGCACCGGAATCAAGTTTCTGATAAAGAAACACCGTCTGCCCAATATAGAGCATCCCAAAAGCTATTCGGAGAAACTCCAGTGGCTGAAACTTTACTACCACGACCCAGCATCGGTGGAGTGGGTGGACAAAATCAGGGTGAAACCCTTTATAGACCGTATCGTGGGCCCGGGACACACCATCCCCACCCTCGCCATTTACAAAAGACCCGACGAGATTCCCTGGGAGAAACTCCCCGAGACCTTTGTGCTCAAGACTACCCACGACAGCGGCGGAGTGGCCATCTGCCGCGACCCCAAGACCTTCAGCCGCGCCAAGGCTGAAGCCAAACTCAGGCGCCACTTTAACAAAGATTACTCCAAGAAAGTGCAGGAATGGCCCTACGGCAAGGTGCCACGCAGGATTATCCTCGAGCCGCTGATGGTGGAGGAAGACCCTTCCAAGGCTGTGAAGGACTACAAATTCTACTGCTTTGACGGCAGGGCCGAATATGTGCTGATATGCACGGACCGAGAGAGGAAAGGCCATCTGAAATACCATTACTACGACCGCGAAGGCAGGCTCCACCCTTTCAGCACCTATTCCAAGGGGCTTCCCGCAGACCACAGGGCAGCCTTCCCCGACAATATAGGGGAGATGTTCGATATGGCGGAAAAGATAGCAGGAAGCATCCCCGCCCACCCTCATCTGAGGATTGACCTCTACAGTATAGGAGGAAAGATTTATTTCTCTGAAATCACACTCTACGACAGCAGCGGGATGGACCGCCATATGACAAGGGAAGGCGACCGTGTCCTGGGCGAATTACTGCATCTGCCCTGTTCGAGAATGCGATAGGGACCAGCGGCGGTGCGACCAAAGATACATTGAAGGCAGACGGCGGATATTGTCTTCCAGCATACGGAAATACTGCTCCGTCACAGAGAAGGGCGCGCTCTCGTCGGCCTTGATGGGAAGCATCGTAATCTCATAATAGCCCCGGCGCGGGCGCTGCACGTCCATATAGAAATAAATGGCTCCAAGTTTCTGCCCGAGGCGTTCCGTATCCACAATGACGGGGGCCTCCCTGTTCATAAAGGTAGTCCAATGCCGGATTGCATTCGGCTCGGGCCTCTGGTCGGCAATCAGACCGACTATGTATGGGGTTCCCTGCCTGAGTTCCCCGATCAAGGTACGGGCAGTCCTGTGCATAGTCACTCCTATCGAGTCGAAACGGCCCCTGATTTTGCACATCAGGCGGTCGAAGGGTTCGCTGCTGAGTTCGTGATAGATGTGATAGACCTTGAGCGAAGGCACCCACATCGGAATGGAAATGATGTACTCCCAGTTTGCAAGATGGCCTATGTAGGCGAATATCGGGCGCTTTCCGTCCGCAAGGGCATCCACTTCGGCACCATTCACGAACTTCATCCTCCTCTGCATCTGTTTGCGGCTGATTGTGAGCAGTTTCACGGTCTCGACCACATAGTCGCAGAAAAAGTGGTAGAACCCGCGCTCTATCTCCCTGATTTCGGACTCCGTCTTTTCAGGGAAGGAGGCGCTAAGGTTCCCACGCACAACGTCCCTGCGGTACTTCACGATGTAATAGAGTATGGGATAGACCAAATCGCCAAGAAAATACAGCACCGGCATAGGCAGCACTGACAGCGGATAGAAGACCGCAAGAAGAAGGCCATATTGGATTTTTTTCCACATATTGCGGAAGGCTTTTCAGGCATTTTGTCGGGAAGAGGTGACTCGAACACCCGACCTCTGCGTCCCGAACGCAGCGCGCTAGCCAACTGCGCCACTTCCCGATTCAATGTCCTGTATCAACAAAAAAGGCTCTTCTTTTGAGAGCCTTTTTGTCGGGATGAGATGACTCGAACATCCGACCCCCACGTCCCTAACGTGGTGCGCTAGCCAACTGCGCCACATCCCGATTGGAATTGGACCGCAAATATACAAACTTTTTCTTTGCAGCCAAGTTTTTTCCTTATTTTTTTAGGCCTTTATTTGATATTTACATCGTAGGTCTTGGTAACGCCCTTCCACACGCACACCACTTTTGCGGTGCCTGGCACTTCCTTAGCCTGCTCTATGCTTATCTGCACATCCTTCGAATCCGCCTTTGCGCTCACCTTGGGCACGGATTTCTTTCCGTCCGGACGAGTCACATCCACGGCATAGCGGTCGTAGCCCGTATATCCGTTCTCGCCCGTCATACGGACAGGTACGGAAGGCATCTCGACCTCTTCACCGCCGACCTTGATGCTGACCTTGGGAGCAATTAGGCGGTGCATCTCCTTTCCTCCACGGGTGAAGCCGAGACCCACAAGGTCGAACAATTCGCCCTCATCGCCCTCCGGCCTGATGTACAGGGCGTGCTTTCCGTCGAGCCCCTCGAGAGCCTCAGACAAATCGAGGGTAAGGGTCGTTTCTTCCCTGTCAAGGCCCTCGGGCACGTCGAGAGTGCCTATCTGCTTACCGCCGTTCTTGGTTGTGGGGCCGTCTATCCAGACATTGATTTTGGCCGCTGCGCCGCTCGGTATCAGGAAGAGGTTGAGGGTGGTCCTGTCGCCGGGGTTGGCGTCATCGAAGTTGAAGTACTTCCAGCCATAGGTCTCACCGCCCTTGAGACCCTTCAGGAGCATATTGTTGTCCCAGATGTCCCAGGTGTCCTGCATCACCTCGCCGCGTGAGAGATAGCAGGCATAGCCGGCGGAGTAGTATTTGAAAGGATCGAGGCCGTTGATATGGAAGCCTTCCGAAGTCACTTCCGCCCCCGTATATTCGAGGCCGTTTGCTGCCTTTGCCGTCCAGACCTTGTCGGGAGCCGCAGGGTCGTAGCCACGGATGACCACCTTGCCGCCCTGAGCCACGGGAGTCTCGTCCCAGGTGACGGTGATGGGTGCCACCATAGCCTGGCGGGCGAATCCGAAGCCGCGGGGAGGCCTGTGATAGAAGACATACCACTGCCCGTTCACCTTTTCGATGGAGCCGTGGGTGTTGTGCGCCGAGTTGGCCTCTATGATGGTCTCTCCGTCTGGACTCACCACCGGACCGCGTGAATCGACCACTACCCCACCGCTCTTCCAGGGTCCCATAGGGCTGTCACCGTAGGCATAGCGCAAGGTTGAGTTGGACATAGGCAGACCGTAGGCCGGGCCTGAGAAGCCGCTATAGACCAGCACGTATTTGTTACCCACCTGACGGATGGAAGAAGCCTCGAAGAAGGCGAAGTCTATCAACTGCTCTCCGGGGAACAGGGCGGGATATTTCAGGCCCTCACCCTGCTGGCGGGGTCCGCGCATTCCCAGGGAACGCATTGCCGGAATGAAATTGTAGTGCACCACCATTCCGGGACGGGGGCAGTACATCTTTTCGGGGTCAAGCTGGGCAGCATTGGACTGCTGGAAGCCCCAGAAGCCGTAAGCCCTGTAGCCTATGCCGTAGTCGGGATCATTGGGATCCTCTATCTTCTCGATGAAAACAGAAGGGTCGAAGCCCATACAACTTCCCTCCACCGCGCTGCGGCCGTCTTCCGCCAGGTTCACCCACTCAAAGGGGCCGTCCGGACGGTTTGACTTGGCCACAAGGGCCTCACGCCTCGGGCCACGGCTGTGCGGATAGAGATAATACACTTTTGTGCCGTCTTTTTGGGGCACCTCCACCAGGTCGGGGGCGAAGAATATGTCCCACAGACCATTCTTGGGGTCCTGAAAGCTCATTATGGGACCCTCGTCCCTCCAAGATGTGGGATCCTCCACGGGCGCCGACCACATTCTGATATCCGCTCCGCAGTACTGCACAAAGGCCACATCGTGGGAGCCGATGATGTAGATTCTCTGTTTTCCCGGGTTGTCGGGGTCGTCAAAGACCCTCGGCTCACCGTCGGGCAGATGTTCCCAAAGGGGAAGATAAGGGTTGCCGGTGCCGTTTTCGGCCGTTTCCACTGCATTGTTTGCGCAAGCGCCGCTCAGGAACACAAGGGCCAGCGCTGCTGATAAGATTTTATGGGCCTTCATATACTATTTTTCAAAGAACGGAAGGGGTTTCATATTTCCGTCAGCGTCAAATTCCAGACGCTCGATGATGACGCTTCTGCGGCCACCGCTGCCCTTCACTCCGTCAATCACCTGTGTGCCGTCGTGTGTGAAGAGATACCACTCGCCCTTGAACTCCACGATGGCGGGATGGGTGGTAAAACTGTTCTCAGAAGTGCCGCGCAGTTGTCCTCTGAACTCCCAGGGGCCTGTTATGCTCTTTGCCACAGCATAGTTGAGCACCTCGCCGAAGCCCTGGCCGGGCTGGGGCCTTCCGCCGAAACCGGCATACACGAGATAATACAGGTCTCCGCGCTTTGCGAGCCAGGGACCCTCTATGTACTGGGGCACGTTCAGGGTAATGATTTCCCCGTCAATGGCCTTCAGGTCCTCCGTGAGTTTGGCCAGGAAACAGCTGCCGTTGCCCCAACTCATCCACACCGAGCCGTCCGTATCGACCAGCACCGTGGGGTCTATGTCGTTCCACCAGCCGCGGGGGCCGTTGTCAGTCATATCGTCGCTCACCAGAGGTGCGCCTATATGGTCGGTGAAGGGGCCCACAGGGCTGTCGCCCACGCCCACGCTGATGACTTTTGTGCCGTAGGGTTCTCCGGCCTGCATTGACACGAAATAATAGTATTTCCCTTTGTAGTGCAACATCTGGGCGGCCCAGGCCTCACCCTCTCCGTACGCGAGATCCGTGGGAGTGAGCACTACTCCGTAGTCGTTCCAGTGAATCATATCCTTGGTGGAGAACGCGAGCCAGTTGGTCAGGTTGTAACCGTATTTGCCCTCATATCCCGGCCTGTCCTCGTAGCACTCGTCGTGCCCCGTATATAAATATAGTGTGTTGCCCACGACCATAGGAGCGGGGTCAGAGGTGAAATAATTGGGCACCAGAGGGTTGGCGGTGAAGGTGAATGTGCTCTTGGGAGCGGGCAGGTTGCTGCAGGCGCAAAAAGCAAAGACTGCGCACACTGCAAGCAGTTTGAAGTGGTTTTTCATAGCATTAAGGTTTAACTATCGCAAATGTAGCGAAAAAAACACAAAATATTGTTTTTCCACAAAAAACTAATATCTTTGCAGCCGCAATTGGAGAGGTGGTAGAGTGGTCGATTACGGCAGTCTTGAAAACTGTTGAGGTGAAAGCCTCCGGGGGTTCGAATCCCTCCCTCTCCGCGCCAGCAAAGGAGTTACAGCAATGTAACTCCTTTATTTGTAGGTAC
>JABUTN010000033.1:0-4655 GCA_021443665.1 Bacteroidales bacterium
CCGAAGATGGAGACCACGGTCACTATCAGGTAGAGCGTGAATATCAGCAGTTGGCCCTTGAGCGAGGTCGCGGGGGCGTTGAACTGGTTGCTGAAGTATGAGGGGGCCCAGAAGAGGAAGAACCACCATACGCCGTCGGTGAAGAATTTCCCGGCGATGAAGGCCCAGGTCTGGCGGTAGGTGAAGCATTTGAGGAAGGGAATGGGCTTCTGAGCGGCGAGGGCGGCCTTCTCGGCTGCTTTCTCTGCGGCCTCCGCTGCGTCATCCTGGTGGATGTACTCCAACTCGGCGCTATTCACACGTTTGCACTTCTCGGGCTTCTCGTACATAAACATCCAGAAGAACATCCAGATGAAACCGATGCCACCTATTATGATAAAGGCTCCTTCCCAGCCCATTTTCACGGCAAGCGGGGGGATGCACAGGGGGGCGATGAGGGCCCCGATGGAGGCGCCGGCGTTGAAGATGGAGGTGGCGAAGGCGCGGTCCTTCTTGGGGAAGTATTCCGCCGTCACCTTGATGGCGGCCGGGAAGTTGGCCGACTCGCCGATGGCAAGTATTCCGCGGCAGAGCAGGAACAGATACACGGAGGTGGTGGCGATGGCGAGGGCCAGGTTGCTCCCCGCCTCGACTGCCCTGATGGCGGCCACGCTGTCGATTTCGTCAAAGAAAAGGCTGACGAACCAGCCGCAGCAGGTGTGCAGGCAGGCTCCGAGCGACCATACACCAATCGCCACGAGGTAGCCCTTTTTCGTGCCCATCCAGTCGATGAACTTGCCGGCGAAGAGGCAGGCGATGGCGTAACAGATTGAGAAGAAGGATGTTATGGTGCCATAGTCAGCGTCGGTCCAGTGAAATTCGGGCTTGATGAACTCTTCGTATGTGAGGGAAAGGACCTGACGGTCAAGGTAGTTGATGGTCGTGGCGGCAAAGAGCAGGGAGCATATCCACCAGCGCCAGTTGCTCGTCAGTTTCTGTTGGGTTGTCGGGGCTGTCATATCGGATTATCTGACTTTTGCGATGATTTCAAGGGCTGAGCGGCACAACTGCGTAATTTTCAGCCAGTCGCCTGCGGCGATTGTATCCTTGGGGAACAGGTTGCTGCCCATACCCACGCAGGTGGCTCCAGCCTTGAACCAGGCCGAGAGGTTCTCTTCCGTGGGCTTCACGCCGCCCGTGACCATAATCTGGCTCCAGGGCATAGGGGCCTTAAGCGCCTTGACGAAGGCGGGGCCGAGCACGTCTCCGGGGAAGACCTTGCAGATCTCGCAACCGGCCTCCTGGGCGGCTCCCACCTCGGAAACGCTGCCGCAGCCGGGGCAATAGGGCACCTGGCGGCGGTTGCAGACTGGGGCGACTGCGGGGTTGAACAGCGGGCCCACCACGAAGTTGGCCCCGAGCTGGAGGAAGAGGGCGGCGGTGGGCGCATCGACCACGGAGCCCACGCCCACAATCATCCCGGGCAGTTCCGCCGCGGCATATTTGACGAGTTCGCCGAAGACCTCGTGGGCGAAATCCCCCCTGTTGGTGAACTCGAAGGCCCTCACGCCACCGTCATAGCAGGCCCTGAGCACCTTCTTGGATATTTCAATGTCGGGGTTGTAGAAAACGGGCACCATTCCCGTCTCCTTCATAGTCGAAATGACTTCAAGTTTGCTGTATTTTGCCATAATCGTGTGATGCTACCTTTGTACGCGGCCGTTCGTGTTGCCCCCGGCGAGGCTGAGGACCTCCTCCTCGCTGACAAGGTTGAAGTCGCCGTTTATCGTGTGCTTGAGGGCGGATGCGGCCACCGCGAACTCAAGGGCCGCGGCCTGGTCACCGGAGTATTTGAGCAGGCCGTGGATGAGGCCGGCCGAGAAGGAGTCGCCCCCGCCGACACGGTCGATGATGGGGTCGATCTCGTAACGTTTGGACTCGTAGAACCGCGCCCCGTCATAGATGAGGGCCTTCCAGCCGTTGCGGGTGGCGGAATAGGACTCGCGGAGGGTGGAAACGACATATTTGAAGCCGAACTCTTCCTTCATCTGGCGGAAAATGCCCTCGTAGCCGGCGGCATCGGTGTTTCCGGCCTCCACGTCGGCCTCAGGCTTGAATCCGAGGCAGAGCTGGGCGTCCTCCTCGTTGCCTATGCACACATCCACGTACTGCATCAGCGGCCTCATCACGGAGATGGCCTTCTGCGAACTCCATAGTTTCTTGCGGAAGTTGAGATCCACGCTGACGGTCAGGCCGTGGCGTTTGGCGGCCTCACAGGCAAGGCGCACGAGTTCGGCGGCCCTGTCGGAGATGGCCGGGGTGATGCCTGACCAGTGGAACCAGTCGGCGCCCGCCATTATCGCGTCGAAGTCGAAGTCTTCGGGCAGGGCCTCCGCGATAGCCGAATGGGCGCGGTCATAAATCACCTTGGAGGGGCGCATGGAGGCACCCGTTTCGGCGTAATAGAGGCCGATGCGCTCGCCCCCGCGGCTGATGTGGGCCGTGTTCACACCGTGCTGGCGCAGGGCGTTGACGGCTATCTGCCCGATTTCGTGCTTGGGGAGTTTGGTCACGTAACAGGAGTCGTGGCCGTAGTTTGCGAGACTGACGGCGACATTTGCCTCGCCGCCGCCGGGAATAATGCGGAAACCCGCGCTCTGAATGAATCTGTCCGTTCCCTCCGGACTGAGCCGGAGCATTATCTCTCCGAGAGTGATGATCTTTGCCATAACGCTGTAATTATGCGGCTTTTCGCAAAAGTAGTACGGATTTTCGTATTTGCAAAGAAAAATTTTTCGCGTACATTTGTGTCAAATACAATTTTCTGACGCCCTATGTCCTTCATTTCAGACGACTTCATGCTCTGCAACGATTACGCTAGAGAGCTGTACCACGAGCACGCGGCCAAGATGCCCATCATCGATTATCACTGCCACCTCAGCCCCCGGATGATAGCGCAGAACCACAAGTTCGGTGACATCACGGAGTTGTGGCTCGGCGGTGACCACTACAAATGGAGGGCGTTGCGCGGAAACGGCGTGCCGGAGACTTACATCACGGGCGACAAGTCCCCCTGGGAGAAGTTTGAGAAGTGGGCTGCAACCGTGCCCTACGCTATGCGTAACCCGCTCTACCACTGGAGCCATCTGGAGCTCAAAAGGGTGTTCGGCATAGACAAACTGCTCAGCCCCGCCACGGCGCGTGAGATTTTCGAGGAGTGCAACGCGAAACTCGCCCTCCCGGAGTACCGCGGCCAGGAGCTTATCAGGCGCTTCAATGTTGAGACGGTCTGCACCACGGACGACCCGGCCGACGACCTGAGCTTCCACAGGCAGATTGCCGAGCAGCCCTTCGGGGTGAACATCCTGCCGACCTGGAGGCCCGACAAGGCGATGGCGATTGAGAACCCCGCGGCATACAAGACCTACCTGGAGAGCCTTGGGGAGGCCGCGGACCTGGAGATCCGCTCGTATTCCGACCTGATGGAGGCCCTCGGCAGACGGCACCTGTTCTTCGAGTCTATGGGCTGCAGGCTGTCTGACCACGGGATGGACACCTTCTACAGCGAGCCCTACACGCAATCGGAGATTGAGGAGATTTTCAAGGCCGCCCTTGAGGGTAAGGCCCCTGACGAAACGGGTTTGGCCAAGTTCCGCAGCGCCTGCCTACACGATTTCGCCGTGATGGACGCGCAAAGCGGCTGGGCCCAGCAGTTCCACATAGGCCCGCTCCGCAACAACAACAGTCGGATGTTCTCCCTGATCGGCCCCGACACGGGCTACGACGCTATCCACGACCTGCCCTGCGCCGCCGCCGCACACCGTTTCTTCGACCGTCTGGACAGCGAGGGCGCCCTGGCAAAGACCATCCTCTACTGCCTTAACCCGAAGGACAACGAGGTGCTGATGGCCCTGGCCTATACCTTCAACGACGGCAGCGTGCCCGGAAAGATGCAGTTCGGCTCAGGCTGGTGGTTCCTCGACCAGGAGGACGGTATGCGCAAACAAATGAACGCCCTATCGGCGCTCGGCCTGCTCTCGCGTTTTGTGGGAATGCTCACAGACTCACGCAGTTTCATCAGCTACCCACGCCACGAGTACTTCCGCCGCATCCTTTGCTCCGTGCTCGGCGAAGACCTCGAGAAGGGCAAACTCCCTGCCTCCGAACTCCCCTTCATCGGCCGGATGGTCGAGGACATCTCCTACAACAACGCGAAGAGTTATTTCGGGTTCTAATCGTGGGTTGCGCTGCCTTCGAACTGGCCCACCGCTCATCGCGTCAACCAAAGCCCGTCCCTAATCAGCCTTGGGTACTTGAACCTCGGTCATCCTGAAGCGTCAGCGAAGGATCTCGTCAATCCCCACCCACCCCCTCACGCTGACTGTCCACAAAAATGCCCGAATATGTGGACAGTGGCGGGGCCCAAATTCACCGACCCCGTCTGGAGGCCCCTGTAGGGCACATTCGGAGAATCACCGTTGATGACTGTCCACAAATAAGCCCGAATATGTGGACAGTGGTGGGGCTCAAAATCGCCGACCCCGTCTGGAGACCCTTGTAGGGCACATTTGGGAAACTGCCCTCGATGACTGTCCACAAAAACCCGCGAATATGTGGACAGTGGCCCGGCACAAAATCACCGACCCCATCTGGGAACCCTTGCAGGGCACATTCGG
>JABUTN010000033.1:5029-10742 GCA_021443665.1 Bacteroidales bacterium
TTTGGATTAGTCATAGGGACCTACCTCGGGCACCCCCTCTGCAGGCTCCTCCAGGGGCACTTGCCTCATAGTCTGAGGACCACTACTCTAAAAAACAAGGCTTTTTTGGATTAGTCATTGCTCCAAGAATCGGGGTTCACTTCACGTGATTGATACCACCCCCCCCCCGATATTGTGGGCAGTGTAACGGGGAGTCATCGGGAGCCGCTCACGGGACGGGATTCTTCGCCTGGCGGCTCAGAATGACGTGGTGACTGTTTCAATATAACGCAACATTGTCATTATAAGTGTTTTATCCCGAAGAACATCGCCTAATGGACAGAGTCCCCAGGACAATATCCTGCCACAAAAAAGCACCGCTTGTATAGCCGCCATCAGGCGGCCGGCGAAAGGCGGAGACCGAAGGCCGTGCATCAGCACGCATCAGCGTGCCGCCCGATGCCGGTCCGCATCAGTGGACATAAGGTCAAAGGGCCGCCACGTGGTGGCGCAGGGGCCCGGGGGCGGAGTCCCCGAAGACTACATTTCTCCACAAAAAAAGCGACCCGGGCAGGGTCGCCTTTTTTGTGGAGATGGGCGGACTCGAACCGCCGTCCAAACGCCGCAGACAAAAGCCTTCTACATGCTTATTCTTTCTTTGGTTGTCGGGGACCGGCTGCCGAAAGACAGGCCACCGGAACCTTATCCTCTGAAAACTTAGGGCTCCATAGAGGAGTGCGTCGCCCGCATCTGACTTGAATGATACTCGCAAATCCGGAATGAGTCAGCGGAAACTCCGGCGGAGCACTCGTCGCGACCGCAACCTTGGCGGGGCGATTAAGGTAAACAGCCTGGCTGATTACGCAGCGAGAGAAACAGTGTTGTTGCCAAGTAATGGCTGAGATCCCATTCACGGCAGGGGTCACGGCGACCGGCATGCTTACTTCCCTCCATCAAACGCTGTCAAAACCAAAACATCCCCAGAAGTAAAGTGCCACAAAGATAATGAAAAAATTCATATATTTGCGAGTTATGCACAAAAGCGCCCTACATATTGCCCTGATGGCCTTGTTGGTCGGGCTTTTTGCCGCCTGGATCGGGGAACAGAGGGCGCGTGCATACCCTTTCAGGGCCGTTTTTCCCGGTAGGGACACCCTTGCGGCGGAAAACGGCGGCCCCGCTGCCGGCCGCGACTCTCCTAAACCGGCAGCCTCAGACTTCAACTCTCTCGGTTCACGTCCCGCAACAGCGAACTCCGGCAGCGACTCTCCTGCAGCAGGGCTGGGTGCGGATTCTCTTGCCCCGCAAGCTGCAACGTCGGCCGTTAATGCGGATACTCCCGCCCAGAACTCCGGGCAGGCTCCGGTTCCCAGCACCCTCAACGGTCTCGCCGCTTCCTCGGACAACCTCAGTGTCGTGGCTGCTACTCCTGACAGTATCAGCAGCATCCCGGCTGTTCACTCGGACAGCTTCGCGGCCGCTTCACCCGACAGCGCCAGTCTCCCGGCCGCTTCACCCGACAGCCTCGCGGCCGCTACTTCGGACAGTCTCCGCATCAGAAGTTTGCTGCAGGACTCTACCATCAGCGGCATCGAGTCCCTGAGGCTGGTGATGGCAGATTCCCTCGGTTATGACTCCCGGAGGATAGATTCCCTGTTGAGGGATTCGCTCTGGATGCGCAGTATGGGTCTGGACAGCATTTTCGCCCCCAAGGTCTATTCCAAGGCGGAACTCCGCGCCCTGCGCCGTGACAGCACCTCGAAGGTAAGGGCCGCTGCCAAGGACCGCCGCGACAGCATCCGCTGGTCCATTCCACGTATCCTGACCAGTACCTATATCCCCGACAGCGTGCGCTACACCAGGATGTTCGCCTTCAACTCGAACAAGTATGTGAACGAATACCGGCCCGCCAAGATTGACACGACCATAAACGAGTGGTACACCGAGTACCCCTACGCCAAGGAGGATGTGAATGCCACCACCCTCGGTCCCGTGGGTTCGGCCACCCTATACTACAACTACTTCAAGAGGGCCCCTTACGAGCAGTTCAAGGCCTTCGAACCCTACATCAGCTGGTCCTATACTCCGGAGACGATGCTCCAGTACAACACCAAGGCTCCATACACGGTGCTGGCCTATTGGGGGACCCTCTTCAATTTCCAGAACCAGGAGGAGATAAACGTACGCTTCATCCACACCCAGAACATTACCCCGAAACTGAACCTGTCCTTCCAGTATTTCGGTTACCAGATGGGCGGCTACCTCGTGAATGAGAACACCCACGACAAGACGCTGATTGTCGGGGGCAACTATCTCGGCAGGAAATATGTGGCGCAGGCCGGCTTCATCCACCAGAGGGTGACGAGGACGGAGAACGGAGGCATACGGAACCTGAGCGACTTCCGCGACACGACCATAGACACGAAGGCGATTCCGGTCAACCTGAGTTCCGCGAAGAACCAGCTCGTCAGGGACATAGTCTATCTGAAGCATTCCTACGGGATTCCCTTCCGTTTCGGGGCCTCGAAGGCACGGAAAGAGAAGGAGGCAGCCCTGCGGGAACTTGGGCATATCGCCGATTCGCTGGCTGTCCTGGAAAACTCAAGTTCTGTGGAACTTGGTGTGAATGAGGGCATTATGGACGAAATCAACGGGGTGGGCTCTCCCGAACAGATACAGGCGCGGCGGGATTCGCTGCTGGCGCTTGCACGGCGGGACAGGTATGTGCGTGACTCCCTTCTGGCCGCCGACACGGCTTTGATTATACGCCGTGACTCGCTCCTGGCGATTCTCAGGGCGCCTCTGGATTCGGCTGATGCGGCAAGGGATTCGGTGCGTGATGGTTACGGGCCGATGCTGAGTTTCGGCCACAATTTCGAGATGTCCTTCTTCAACAGGATGTACACCGACAAGATTACGGATGATGTGGGGCGCAATTTCTACAATAACGTGTTCTACCTCGACCCCACCAGTTCCAACGATTCCACGCGCGTCTTCGCCTTGGAGAACAAGGTTTATGTGCGTCTCCAGCCCTGGGCAAGGGATGCCGTGGTGGGACATATCGACGGCGGGGTGGGGCATCTGTACCAGAGCATCTACGGCTTCAGCCCGAGTATGTACCTGAGCGGCAACAGGAATGTGAACTTCAACAACCTCTATGTGTATGCGCTTGTGGGCGGCAAGTTCCGCAAATATCTGGAGTGGGGGGCAAGCGGACAGTATCATTTCCTCGGCTATTACCAGAACGATTTCAACATAGATGCGAACGTTGCCGTGTCCTTCTATCCTTTCCGCAACAGGAAGGATCCCGTGACCCTCAGGGCGCGTTTCATGACGGAACTGCGGGAGCCGGACTGGTATTCGCAGCACTACCATTCCAACCACTTCTGGTGGGACAATTCTTTCGGCAAGACCTCCAACACGGTGATTCAGGCCTCAGTGGAGATACCCAAGTGGAAATTCGACGTGAGCGCGAACTATTCCCTGGTCAAAAATATGCTCTACTACGACACCCTCGGCATTGTGCGCCAGCACAGCGACCTGATGAGCATCCTGACAGTCACGCTCCACAAGGATTTCAAGGTGTGGTGGCTCAGGTTCGACAACAATCTGATGTTCCAGCTCAGTTCCAACAACGATGTGCTGCCGCTGCCTATGTTCTCCCTGCACTGTCGCTGGTACTTCGAGCATGACCTGGTCAAGAACGTGCTGAAGATGCAGCTCGGTGTGGACGGCACCTGGAACCTTGCCTACTACGCCCCCGCGTGGAACCCGGCACTTTCCACCTTCCAGCTGCAGAACCGTGAGAAGATAGGCTCCGCACCCTACATCGACCTTTTCGCAAACTTCCAGTGGAGGCGCATCACCCTGTTCGTCAAGTGTACCAACGTGGCGATGGGGGCGCCCTCGCGTGACATGTTCTCCGCCTACGGCTACATCAAGCCGGTGCGTTCCTTCAAGATAGGTATCCACTGGCCCTTCTATATCAGATAAAGACAATAAAAAATAACAGTTATGGATGAAGTAAAGAATTTTCTCGAAGAAAAAATTGAAAGTGACCTCAAGGAAGGTCATTGCACATCGGTGATGACGCGGTTCCCCCCAGAACCCAACGGCTACCTGCATCTCGGACACGCCAAGAGTATCTGCCTCAACTTCGGCCTTGCCCAGCAGTATGGGGGCGCCACCAATCTCCGCTTCGATGATACTAACCCCGTAAAGGAAGACACCGAGTATGTGGATTCCATCAAGAACGACATAAAATGGCTGGGTTTCCAGTGGAAGGACGAGTTCTATGCTTCGGATTATTTCGAGCAGCTCTACCAGTGGGCTGTCGAGCTCATCAAGAAGGGTCTCGCCTATGTGGATGACCAGAGCCAGGAGGAAATCCGTCTCAACCGCGGCACGGTGCAGCAGCCCGGTACCCCGAGTCCCTGGCGTGACCGCAGCGTGGAGGAGAACCTCGACCTGTTCCGCCGTATGCGTGAGGGCGAGTTCCCCGACGGAAGCAAGGTGCTTCGCGCCAAGATAGATATGGCCAGCCCCAATATGATGTTCCGCGACCCCCTGATGTACCGCATCATCCACGCCGACCATCACCGTACGGGCAGCAAGTGGTGCATCTATCCTATGTACGACTATGCCCACGGCCAGTGCGATTCCATCGAGCATATCACCCATTCCATCTGTACGCTCGAGTTTGACGTGCACCGTCCCCTCTACGACTGGTTCATTGAGAAACTCGGCATTTTCCCTAGCCACCAGTATGAGTTCGCCCGCCTGAATGTGACCTATACCCTGATGAGCAAGCGCAAACTGCTTGAACTTGTCAAGGGAGGCTATGTGAGCGGTTGGGACGATCCCCGTATGCCCACAATCTGCGGTATCCGCCGCAGGGGCTATACCCCGGAAGCAGTGCGTGCCTTCGCCACCAAGGTGGGTGTGGCCAAGAGGGACAACCTGATTGACCTCTCGCTGATGGAGTGGTGCCTCAGGGAGGACCTGAACAAACGCTCCAACCGCTATATGGTCGTCACGGACCCCGTCAAACTCGTGATTACAAACTGGGAGGACGGCAAGGAAGAACTTTGCACCGCCCCGAAGAATCAGGAATGCCCCGAGGCCGGCACGAGGACCGTCAAGTTCGGCAAGGAACTTTACATTGAGCGTGAGGACTTTATGGAGAATCCCCCCAAGAAGTTCTTCCGCCTCCAGCCGGGCGGCGAGGTGCGTCTGAAATACTCCTATATCATCAAGTGTGAGGAGGTGGTTAAGGATGCGGAAGGCAACATCGTGGAGATTCGCTGCACTTACGACCCTACTACCAAACCCGGCAGCGAGGGTGCCTGGCGCAAGGTGAAGGGCACAATCCACTGGGTGAATGCAAACGACTGCAGGAAGGTGCATCTGCGCATCTACGACCGTCTGTTCCTGGAGCCTGATATGGGCAACATTCCCGAGGGCAGGGACTACAAGGAGTTCCTGAATCCCGATTCCCTGGTGGAGAAGGACGCTTTCGCGGAGCCCAATCTGCTGAATGATGACAGTGGCATCGCGGTGCAGTTCGAGAGGAACGGCTACTATGCCCAGGACCCTGACAGCACGGCCGAGAAGCCGATATACAACAAGGCTACCGGATTGAAGAGTTCGTATTGATTGGGGGGGAAGAGCGGGAAACGGGTTTCGAACCCGCGACCTTCGGCTTGGGAAGCCGACGCTCTACCAACTGAGCTAC
>JABUTN010000034.1 GCA_021443665.1 Bacteroidales bacterium
CTCCACGAATTCGGCCACGCCGTGTATGCCCTCGGCCACGACAACCCGGAACTGCCCATTTTCCTGCGTGACGCCGCCCAGACCTTCACCACGGAGGCCATCGCAATGCTCTTCGGCCGCCTGAGCAGCAACCCCAACTGGATCAAGCGCAGCCTCGGCATCAGCGATGACGAGGCAAACGCCATAAGCGAGGACTGCGCCAAGACCCTCCGCCTCTCGCAGCTGGTGTGCAGCCGCTGGTATCAGGTGATGTACCGTTTCGAGAAATCGATGTACGCCAACCCCGACCAGGACCTCAACAAACTGTGGTGGGACCTTGTGGAGCAGTATCAGGGAATGAAGCGCCCCGAGAACCGCGATATGCCCGACTGGGCCACCAAGATCCATATCGCCCTCTACCCCTGCTACTACCACAACTACCAGCTCGGCGAAGTGTTCGCCAGCCAGCTGCATTACTACATAGTCAAGAATGTCATCAAGAGCGAGGACTATGCGGGAGAGTGCTATGTAGACCGTCCCGAGGTGGGCAAATGGCTCAATGAGAACATCTTCACCGCCGGCAAGCGCTATCCCTGGAACGAGATGATAGAGCGTGCCACAGGCGAGAAACTCACAGCCAAGTACTTCCAGATGCAATTTTGCAACACCAAATAACCAAAAACCATGATAAAGAAAAGCATTTCCCTGACAGCCATCGCCGCCGCGATGCTTGTCACCGCCTGCCAAAGCGGCAAACAGGCGGCCCCCGCTATCCCGGCCGACCCTGAGATTGAGGCCCGGATTTCCGAGATTCTGTCCAAGATGAGCCTTGAGGACAAGGTCGGACAGATGTGCGAACTGGCCGTTGACCTCTATACGGACTACAAGGCCATGCCCGAGTTCAAGGTCGATCAGGAAAAACTTGAGGCTCTTGTAAAGGACTACCGCATCGGTTCCTTCCTGAACGTGCCCCAGGGCGTCGCCGCCACCCCCGAAGTCTGGAACAGTATGATTAGCGACATCCAGAAATACTCTATGGAGCACATCGGCATCCCTGACATCTACGGTGTCGATCAGAATCACGGAGCCTCCTACACCGCCGGCGCCACTTATCTCCCCCAGCCCATCAACATGGCGGCTTCCTTCAATACGGAACTTGCCCGCATCGGTGGAGAGATTTGCGCCTACGAGACCCGCGCCTGCGGCATCCCCTGGACCTACAACCCCACCCTCGACTTGACACGCAACCCCAACTGGTCACGCGCCTGGGAGAATTATGGCGAGAGCGAAGTCACACAGGCCAAGATGGGCGAGGCCGTGGTCCGCGGCATGCAGGGTGACGACCCCAACCATATCGACCTCAACCACATCGCCGTGTGCGTGAAGCACTATCTCTGCTATGGCACCCCCGTCAGCGGAAAGGACCGCACCCCCGCTATTGTCGCCCCCCACGAAATCAAGGAGAAGTTCTTCGCTCCCTACAAGAAAGCAATCGAGGCCGGCGCCCTCAGCATTATGGTCAACTCCGCCAGCATCAATGGCGAGCCCGTCCATGCCAGCCACCGCTACCTCACAGAGTGGCTCAAGGAAGGTCTCAACTGGGACGGCATGATTGTCACCGACTGGGCCGACATCGACAACCTCTGGAAACGCGAGAAAATCGCCACCGACAAGAAGGACGCCATCCGCATAGCCATCAATGCGGGCATTGATATGAGTATGGATCCCTATGACCCCCAGTTCTGCACCCTTCTGGCCGAACTGGTCCGCGAAGGTAAGGTGTCACAGGAGCGCATTGACGATGCCGTAAGCCGCATCCTCCGTCTCAAACTGCGCCTCGGCCTCTTCGAGAACCCCACTTGGGACATCAGCAAATATCCCAAGTTCGCCTCAGACGAGTTTGCCACCGCCTCAAAACAGGCCGCACAGGAGTCTATGGTCCTGCTCAAGAACGAGAAGGCCGTCCTCCCCATCAAGAAGGGCAGCAAGATTCTCGTCTGCGGTCCCAATGCCAACTCGATGCGCTGCCTCAACGGTGGATGGAGCTACTCCTGGCAGGGAGACGCTGCTGACAGGGATGACCTTACGGGACAGTACAACACCATCCTCGAGGCCCTCAAGGCCAAGTTTGGTGCCGCCAATGTCAGCTACAGCGCCGGCGTTGAATACAAGAAGAAATCCAACCCTATGGAGAACGTCACCTACGACCAGGACGAGTACACCAATCTCGAGACTACGGTATTCGCCGCCAGAAGGGCCGACATCGTGGTATGCTGCATAGGCGAGAACTCCTACTGCGAGACTCCCGGCAACCTCAACGAACTGACCATCTCCGAGAAACAGCTCAAGCTCGTGAAGGCAGTCGCCGCCACAGGCAAGCCCGTCGTGCTCATCCTCAACGAGGGACGCGCCCGCATCATCCGCGACATCGTGGGTGACGCCGCCGCCATCGTGGACATAATGCTGCCTTCAAACTATGGTGGAGACGCCCTTGCGGAGCTCCTCGCAGGCGAGGCCAACTTCTCAGGCAAACTGCCCTTCACATATCCCAAGTACACCAACTCCCTCGTATGCTACGACCACAAGCCCAGCGAGCACACTGACGGCACTATGGAGGGCGCGTACAACTACAACGCCGTGGTTTCATCCCAGTGGGCATTCGGCTATGGCCTGAGCTACACCAGCTTCGGATATTCCAACCTCAAAGTCGATAAGGAAGTCTTCGGTCCCGAGGATGTGCTCAACATTTGCGTTGACGTGACCAACACCGGCGAAGTGGAAGGCAAGGAGTCAGTACTCCTGTTCAGTTCCGACCTTGTGGCCTCCCTCACTCCCGATGTGCGCCGCTTGCGTGACTTCAGCAAGGTTTCACTTGCTCCCGGAGAGACCAAAACCGTCAGCTTCTGTCTGCCCGCCCAGTCCCTGGCCTTCGTAAACCAGGACCTGGACTGGACCCTCGAGAGCGGCGAGTTCAAGATCTGCATCGGCGACCAGTACAAGATTATCACGCTGAAATAAGCCCCCCTGTCCGTTTCGGACAAGAAATAAAGGTCGGTCTGAAATGGCCGGCCTTTTTATTTTATAAACTACTTCGCGACGAAATAGACTCCGATACAGATGATGACAACGCCAATCCACCGGGTGACGGGGATGGTCTCGCCGAACATAAGCCAGGCACAGAAAAGGCTTACGATGAAGCTGATGGAGGTCAGGGGATAGGCCAGGGAAAAGTCATAGTGTTTGAGCACATACATCCACTCGCCAACGCCTGTGAGGGCCAGGATGCCGGCCACATAGAGCTGCCAGACGGAGAGGGCGTGTTTGATGCATTCCCAGGACATCACGAAATCCCCAATCCTGTTGAGGGCCAGTTTCAGGAAGGCCTGTGCGCCCACCACGCATATCGCCTGAATGATAATCAGTACAAACAGTCTCGCAAAGTGTCCAAACATCTTATTTCTTTTTATAGGATTCTATGATACTCTTGTAGTCCTCATACACACCGGCCACCGCAGTGTCCCAGGTCACATACAAGTCTCTCAAAGCCCCTTCCGACACCCTTTGCAGGCGCTCGGGGTCCTTCAGAATCCCCATAACCGCATCGGCATAGGCAGTTTCGTCATTGGGGGCGACAAAGCCGTTCACTTCGGGGGTCACGGTGCTTGCAGTGGCCGCTCCCTCCACAAACAGGACGGGTGTGCGCTGGCAGGCCGCCTCTATCTGCACAATGGAACTGCAGTCATAGAGCGAGGGGAAGAGCATAAGGTCCGCGGCGCTGTATATGTAGCGGATAAGCCCGAGATTGTCAAGCGGGCCGGCCACCTTGATGCAGTCTCCCATAGAAAGTTCAGCCACCATCTGGGCAAGGTGTTTTTCGTTGGGGCCGCCCCCGACAAAAAGCATCTGGAATTTCTGACCCTTTTCCTTCAGTATCTTAAGACTGCGGACAAGAAACTCCTCGTTCTTTACACGGGCCAGCCTGCCCACGAAAATCAGCAGGGGACGGTCCGATTTGAGACGGAAAGTTTCATTCACCAGCTTGCGGGCCATTATGGGGTCCTCCACGGGTATATGGTCCGTGGCGTTGTTCTTGACAAGGCAGAGGGTCTTGAGCCCGTACTCGTTTATATAAAGGTTCTTGACCGCGTCATTCACAGCCCAGCACAAGTGCGAGGCATTGAAGGTGCTCATCAGGAAGTTGAAGGAAATCCATCTGAAAGGCGGAAAGTGTATTCTTTCGTACACATCCTTCTTGTATTGAGAGTGAAGTGTGGAAACCGCCGGGATTCCGCGCACTTTAGCATATTTCAGACCCTCCTTCGCAATGCTGAAGGGGGAATGGATATGTATGATGTCGAGTTTCGAACTCCACAGTTTCTTCTGGAACACGGGGTCCAGAAAGGGAAATGGAGCAATGTATTCTGAATTCTTGAAACCCGCCACGTGCGTGCGGACTATCTTGTAGGGATACTCTTTGTCAAGATTCTCGTCATAACCCTTATAGCAGCCTACGGTAAACACCGTCACCTCGCACATCCGGCTCAGGCGACGGGCGTAATTGTCCACAACCTTCACCACTCCATCCACATAGGGGAAGTAGGTGTCTATGAAAAGGCCTACCCTCATTACTCGGCGAAATCAATGTAGATGTCGAGAATCGCACTGCGCAACAGGTACTCGTACTTGGCGGAAAGCACCTCTTCCTGGGCCTTGAGCCATTTGAGGCGGTCCTGACTCAAATCATAAAGGGTGGCTCGTCCCACATCATACAGTTCCTGCCTGTAATCCATCGAGGTCTTGTAGGCGCTCTCTGCGGCAACTGCAGACACGTGACGTTCCTTTGCAGTGACTGTGGAGTAGTACGCCTCACGAATCTGCTTGCCGAGTTCCAGTTTGGTCTCATCGAGATATGTCAGGGCATCCTGCTGGGCGAACCTGGCTTTTTTGACCTGCTCCTTCACATTGAAAGCGCTCAGGATGGGGATAGTGAGTCTGAATCCGACCTGGCCCCAGCCGTTGTTCTGCAACTGGGTCTTGAACTGTGAGGCATCAAAACCGGAAGGCAGATTGGTGCCCGCGTTCACCGCCGGCCCACTCAACATAAAGGGAGCATAGAAATATGTTGTATAGTTGGCAAGCATCGAAAGGTTGGGATAATAGTAACTCTTCGCCTCTTTCACCCTGTACTCGCTGCTTTTGACATTATATTCGGCGGCTCTGACCGAAGGATGGTACTGCAGAATGCTCTCAAAGGGAATCTCATCAACCTTCCATTGTGCAGGCAGGTAGTCAGGGTCGTCGGGAGCCGAAATGTCGAAGGCATTGTGGTCCTCGAGATTGAGCAGGTTGGCAAGGGCTACACGGGCCATCACCTCGTTTCCCTCGGCCTGGGTAAGCAGAAATCGGCTGCCGCTGAGGTCCGCCTCAGCCTGTGAAACCTCGTTTTTCGGTTTCTTGCCGTCCTCCACAAGTTTCTTTGCCCTTGAAAGAAGTTTTTCGCCCATACTCACCTGTTCCTTGGCAAGTTGCACCTCGCTTTTGCACAT
>JABUTN010000035.1 GCA_021443665.1 Bacteroidales bacterium
GTATAACTTTGACTTCGGAAGTCGTTGCACTTCCAATTAGAATTCAGCTGATTGTTTTTGCACACATACTAAAAATGAAAACAGGCATATACACGCTCGTAACAATTGCGGCTACCCTTGTTTTGGGCACAGTCGCATGCGGAAACACCCGCTCCAACTCGCCGAAGATGAGCGATGACAAATCCGGATTCTGCTATGTCACTGACAGCATCCCGGATGTGATTTTGGAGATTAGATACTATTCAAACTACAATTTTGTCGGACGCAGAATCGACGGATACGAACGTCCTGTCGCGATGCTTACCCACGAGGCCGCAAGCGCCTTGAAGTCTGCCTGCAGGCAGGCTATGGAACTGGGATACACCTTCAAGGTCTTCGATGCATACAGACCTCAGTGTGCCGTGGATGTGTTTGTAGAATGGGCGGCGGATGAGGCCGACACACTCACCAGAAGTTACTTCTACCCTTATCTCAGCAAGTCAAGGCTGATTCCCGGTGGTTATATCGCCACTAAATCTGGTCACACCCGCGGCAGCACGGTCGATCTTACTCTCTTTGAACTTGCGAGCGGCAAGGAGGTCGATATGGGAGCTCCCTTCGATTGGTTCGGCGAGGAGTCGAGTCCGGCATACCCGGTCGGCGGCAAACCGGGCTTAAAGCCTCTCACAGAGGAACAGCACCGTATGCGTATGCTCCTGCGCAAAATCATGACAGACAATGGTTTCAGATCCATTACCTCGGAGTGGTGGCATTTCACCCTCAAGGACGAACCCTATCCGGACACATATTTCAGTTTCCCCTTACGATAGCTCACAAATGAATCATCCAAAAAAGTACGGCTTTCTGCCAGTCCTGTTTTCCGCTTGCCTGATTGTTTCCTGCGAGGGAGGAAGCAACGAAAATATCGCATATACCGCCTACGACGACATCATCTCCTACATAGTGCAGGGATATCAGTCACATTGGGCGGAAGGTATGTCTCCGGAAAACTACGGCCTTAGTCCTGAATACCTTAAAGAGTCAGCGCACGCCGGGTTCTGCAAGACGGACATTGACGGGGACGGAATCATCGACCTTGTTCTCGGCGAACAGTTCCCGGAGGGCCCGACAGCAGTCTATGACCTGCTTACGATAGATTCCGTCACTCTCGATATAAGGCACCTTGAACCCCAGAAATCCGGTCGCCGCTTTGCTATGGACTACTTTGCCGCATATGCCGAGAACAGGAGCGACGCGCTTTGGAAGAATCAATATGCTCCTATAGAGGAGCGGGTTGAGGATTTGCTGCAAAGACTGACCGTGGAGGAGAAGATAGGGCTGCTGATTTCTTCCGCCGAACCCGTGGAGCGTCTGGGCATTCCCAAATATTATCACGGAAACGAGGCCCTTCACGGCATCATCCGGCCCGGCAGATTTACCGTATTCCCTCAGGCTATCGGTATGGCGTCAATGTGGGACCCGGATCTGGTATGGCAGATTTCAAATGCCGCATCCGATGAGGCCCGTGCCCGATGGAACGAACTTGGAAACGGAGAATTTCAAATACAGCAGTTCACAGATTTGCTCACATTCTGGTCGCCAACCGTCAATATGGCCCGCGACCCACGCTGGGGAAGGACTCCGGAAACCTATGGAGAGGACCCGTATCTCACCGGCGTCTTGGGAACGGCTTTCGTCAGGGGCTTGCAGGGTGACGACCCGAGATACCTGAAGGTCGTGTCCACGCCCAAGCATTTTGCCTGCAACAATGAGGAGCACAACCGCTTCGAGTGCAATGCCTTAATAAGCGAGAAACAGCTTCGGGAGTACTATCTTCCGGCCTATGAGATGTGTGTCAAGGAGGGCCGTTGCGAGTCTGTGATGGCTTCATACAATGCCATCAACGGTATGCCGAGCTCCTGCAACCACTGGCTGCTGACAGAGTTGCTTAGGGATGAATGGGGCTTTGACGGCTATGTCGTTTCGGACTGCGGCGGTGTCGGCTTTCTTCGTGACGGACACAAATACGCTCCAGATTACGAGGTGGCCGCGACGTTGGCGATAAAGGCAGGTCTCGACCTCGAATGCGGAGACGAAGCCTATATGGAGCCCTTGCAGAATGCGTACGACAAGGGAATTGTCTCTGACGAGGACATTGACCGGGCTGCACGCAGGGTTCTGACGGCGAGAATGAAACTGGGCCTTTTCGATACCCACATCAACAATCCTTACACGAAACTCGACCCTCTTGTCGTGGGTTGCCGGAAGCATCAGGACATAGCTCTTGAGGCCGCCCGCAAGTCGATCGTTCTGCTGAAAAATGAGAATTCCTTCCTTCCTCTCGACGAAAGCAGGATACAATCAGTCGCAATCGTCGGCAATAACGCCGCAAAGTGTGAACTGGGCGATTACAGCGGCATCCCTACCATAGAGCCCGTTTCTGTCTATAAGGCAGTCAGCGAGCGGCTTGGAGGCAAGGTCCGGATAAATTATGCCCCCTGGAGAGCAGAGGGAGACGAGACTGATATGGTCGGCGAAGAGTATTTCGAGGATGGGATAAAGGTGGAATACTTTGGTGATATGGAGTACAAGAAACTGTGGAGCACCCGAAAGGAACCGTATATATTGTATGAACCTGCCAACAGACCGCCCGACCCTGAGGTTCCCGATTCGTTCATGTCGGCCCGCTGGAAGGGCACTCTCGTACCGGATGTCAGCGGAGAATACACCCTCAAGATGGAATCGATCGGACACGGGGTGCTCTGGATTGACGGCAAGAAGATTTTCGAGGGCGGTGATCGTCAAGCCAAATATCATTTCACAGCCGGAAAGAAGTATGAGATAGTGATGGAACACGACCACGAGAGGGATGTAAGTCCTCTTCTGGCCTTGAAATGGGCAAAGCCGGCCGTGGAGAAGACTGTTTCCGAAGATGGCGTCAAGCCTCACATGAGGGAGGCTGTCGAAGCCGCCGCCTGCAGCGATGTGGTCATTGCCGTGATGGGCATCAACAGAAACTATGAACAGGAGGGACGCGACAGGAAGTACCTCAGCCTTCCGCCCGAGCAGATAGAGTTCCTTCAGGCTGTTCACAAAGCTAACAAGAACATCGTTCTCGTACTTGTGGCGGGAAGTTCAATGGCCATCAACTGGGAAAATGACAACATCCCCGCGATACTCGATGCCTGGTATGGCGGCGAATTCGGGGGAAAGGCTGTCGAGGAGGTTCTCTTCGGGGATTACAATCCGGCCGGACGTCTGCCCCTGACCTTCTATAAGTCGATGGACCAGTTGCCCCCTTTCGACAACTATGACCTGACCCTCGGCAGAACATACAAATATTTCCGGGACGAACCCCTGTATCCCTTCGGACACGGACTGAGTTATACGAGTTTTGAATACAGCGGACTTCGCACAAAGAAGAAGGGTGACAGGCTGGATGTTAGCTTCACCGTGAAGAATACGGGAAAGCGTGATGGCGATGAGGTGGCCCAGGTATATGTCAGACTCAAGGATTATGAGGCGGAAGGCGGGGTCTCCCCTATCAAGGAACTCAAGGGCTTCAAGAGAATGACTCTCAAGGCCGGGGAAAAGCGGCGCGTGGTGATATCCATCCCCTACTCCCAGCTGCGTTTCTGGTCTGTTGATGAAAACCGCTTCAAGACCACAAGCGAAATGCCCGAGATTTTTGTCGGCTCTTCATCGTCAGACATTAGATTGACGAGAAAATAACAAAATCTCGGGCATCAGGTAACGCGCTTTATTCCTCAATCCTAATATGAAATGCAGCGCCGGGAACAGCAGCATGGCAAAAATGCCGCAACACATGATTTTGCACATTAGACGCAAGCAGGAGACTTTTACTACAAAAAATTACATCGCAAAGTATGTGACCACTTCCTCGTTGGTCGGGAAGAAAGTAAGCTGCAGAACGTAGCTTTCATACTTCAGCAGAGGAAGTAACAGGTCGTGACGCTTGGTAAGGTAATTCTCCTTAGTGAAGACTTTGCCGTCTTTGTCAAATACGATGACATTCTGTTTCTCTGTGTCGTACTTGTGAACAGGAACTCCGTCAATGGTGGGCACTCCTGTCTTTGCAAAACTTTCCCAAACCTCAGCGACGTGCTTTTTCATATTCTGATGGTCTCCAACCTGGAATTCTTCAGGAACATCGCCGCAGAATACGGGATACAATTCCGCTCCGTGGGCTGCCCTTTTGACTGGGCCGTGAGAAGGATAGGCGAAATAATACACGTATGTGTCGTTATATTGCGAACAAACGTCAGCCTGATTGAGAGAACCTATACCGAATGCGATTTCAGACAAAACGCTCTCTATGGCGTCTGTGTCATTCTCGCCCTTGCTCTTCCAGTAGGCGATGCATTCATCAACAACAGCCTTGCTCTTCTTGTCTTTGGCCAACTCCTGCTCGAATTGCTCTTGACGGTTCTTCATCCAGCGACCGAAGGCACGTTCTGTACCCACTTCGTCATCAATCTTGCAGAACTGGCAATAATAGCGGCATTCGTCCTCTGTGTAGCCGATGAGGAACTTCAAATGCTTTGCCTTGCCGTCCTTATACAATTGAGCCATGTCCTTAGGAATGAGTTTACCGTCAGCCGCAGGACCGTAGAGGCGTTGAACCTCGGTAATGTCCATTACATGGTTGATGAAATCCTCAGTCGGAACATTTTGAAGGTCTTCCATATTCTTCGCCCCGAAAATCTTGAGCATGGCTGAAGCGGCCGGCTTGGTGTATCCGTCAGGCAAGGTGAAACCACAAGTTCCGCTTTGCATGATGGCTTTGTTGAAAATATGGTTTGACTCGTCCAGCAAAGCATGGATTGAAGTGGAGATGCTTCCTGCAGATTCTCCGAAGAGGGTTATGTTGTCAGGGTTTCCACCGAATCCGGCAATGTTGTTCTTAACCCAATTGAGGGCCATGATCTGGTCTTTGATACCATTGTTCTGCGCCCCATCGAACTCTTCAGCTCCCGGCACGTCATCAAAGTTGGTGAAACCGAAGAAGTTGAGACGGTATTCGATGGTTACGAGAATCATATCAGGATGAGTATAGGCGAACATCTCACCCATATATGCGCTGGCACTTTCAGTTACGAAGCCGCCACCGTGAATCCACACCATCACATCCTTGTTCTCGATGTCGTTCTTTGCCGTAAAGACGTTAAGATAAAGGCAGTCTTCGCTGTAAGTGTCAGGATCGTATGTTGCTGTAACATTCCAAGGCATCTTGCCATAGTTGTAGGCCTCATATACGCGGTCGCTGGCATCCGGAGCCTCGGGGGCCTTGAAACGGAGTTTGCCGACAGGAGCCTTTGCAAAAGGAATGCCTCTCCAGGATGCAAGACCCAATGTCTCTTCACCAACGAAAATGCCGTTTTGGCATTTTACAGCCATACTCTTGTTATA
>JABUTN010000036.1:0-2813 GCA_021443665.1 Bacteroidales bacterium
GTCACGGCATCGACCCTGCAGCCTTCACAACGCCCGACGAAACCGAGTTTTTCCGTGGTGGTGGCCTTTACGCTGACGCGGGAAAGGTCAATCCCCAGGCCTTCGGCGAGACTCTCGCGCATAGCGGGGACAAGATGGCCGACTTTTGGGGACTGCAGCTGTATGGTGATGTCCGCATTGGAAACACTATAGCCCTGTTTGCGGATCAGTTCCATCACCCTGCGCAGCAGTTCCATCGAGTTTATGCCCTTGTAGGTGGGGTCCGTGTCGGGGAAATGATGGCCTATGTCACCGAGGGCAAGGGCTCCGAGCAGGGCGTCACAGAGGGCGTGGACCGCCACGTCCCCGTCCGAGTGGGCTATGAAGCCTTTGTCGGAGGGCACCCGGACTCCGCATAGCCACATAGGCAGCCCTTCTCCCAAGGCGTGTACATCCGTGCCGTGTCCAATCCTTATATCCATAGTCTATTTGAGGATGTTGTCGGCAATGCCCTGCACCAGATGGGCGCGGGCTTCTACGGATGCCCAGGCGATATGGGGGCTGAGCAGCAGCCGTGATTTGTCCTTGAGTTCCTTGAGGTAGGGATGGTTCTCGGGCATAGGCTCGCGGGTATAGACATCGCAGGCGGCCCCGGCAATCAGTTTGTTGTTGAGGGCCCGCACCAGGTCCGCCTCGACCACGATGCCGCCACGGGCCATATTCACCAGAAACGCGCTGCGCTTCATCAGGTGCAGTTTGGCGTAGTCTATCAGGGAGTCTGTGTGCGTGTTCAGGGGGCAGTGTATGCTCACGACATCGCTTGCGGAAAGTAGCTCCTCCAAGGACAGGGCGGGGTATTCGCTGCAGTGGGGCTTGCCGGAGGTGGAGTGATATACCACCTTCATCCCGAAGGCAAGGGCAATGGAGGCAACGCGACGGCCGATGTTCCCCATTCCGATGATGCCTATGGTCTTGCCACTGAGTTCGTGGTAGGGCGGGAGGGTGGCCCCGCAGAAGCAGCCGCTGTTGGAATAACTTAGGTCGTGGCAGAACTTGTTGGCCCTGAATGCCCCGCAGACGAGGTTGAGGATGTGCATCCAGGTGAGTTGGGCCACGCTGTCGGTGGAGTAGCCTGCCACATTAAGGACGGGAATGCCCTTGAGGGCGGCATAGTCCAGATCCACGCAGTTGACTCCAGTGGCTGCCACGCAGATTTTGCGTAGCCGGGGAGCAGCGTCGATCACCTCCTTGGTGATGCGCACCTTGTTGGTGATGATGATGTCGGCATCAGCTACGCGCTCAATCTTCTGCTCCCTGTGGGTCTCGTCATAACAGACCAGTTCCCCTAGGGCGGCGATGGGGGACAGGTCGGCATCCTGTCCGAGCGTGCCTCTGTCAAGAAAGACTATTTTCATTTGAAGATTCTCCTTGCAACGAGTTCAAAGTAGTCGCGGCAGTTCATCCAGGTGTGTCCGCCGGGACAATAGAAGGTGATATGCTCGATTTTGCGGTCGAGGAGAGACTGGTCGAGGTCGCGTGAGGCCTTGTTGAGGAAGTCGGAGTTGCCGCAGCACAGGCAGAGGAACCTGAGCTCCTTGTTGAGAACTTCCTCAGTCTTCCAAAGTCCGTTCTCGAAATTGCTTGTGGGCTCGTCGCCGAAGATGGCGGGGGCGAAGGCGCTCACCCAGTGGAATTTGTCGGGATTGCCCAAACCTGTGGCGAGGCTCTGGCGGCCGCCGAGGGAGAATCCTGCGATGGCGCGGGAGTCGGCGTCTGTCTTCACCGCCCAGTTGGCCTCGACGTAGGGGATGACCTCTTCTATAATCTCACGGGTGTTGACACCGGGGTCCAGAAGGTTGTAGGGGCCGAGGTTGCGGGCGGTCATCTCGATGGCGGGATTGGCGTAGGGCATCACCACAATCATCTCTTCAGCCACGCCGCGGGCAATCATATTGTCGAGTATCAGGTTGATTTTGCCCACCTTGTACCAGGTCTCGTAGGTGTCGGTCATACCGTGGATGAGGTAGAGCACGGGGTATTTTTTGTCGGAGGCGGGGTCATAGCCTGCGGGGGTATAGACGGTCATCGGACGGGGAAAACCCAGCTGTGAGGACTGGTACCAGCAGTAGCTGACCTTGCCGTGGGGCACCGCCTGCAGGTCCTGCATCACGGGCTCGGGTGTGCGGTTGTAGGCGAGGGATGATTTCACGCCCTCGTTAGGGAAAATCTCGACGCAGTTGGGGTCCGCCACCTGCAGGCCGTCCATAATGAAGGTGTAGGGATAGATGTCATTTGTGGGAGGGGTCACGGTGACTTCCCACACACCATCAGCATTTTTGCTCATAGGCGCTCTGGCGGCAAGCATCTGGCAGTCAAGCTCCACATTCTTTGCGTTTGCGGCGTCGAAACGGAAGGTGACTGTGCCGTCAGCATTGTATTCAGGGGAAACGACTCCCTTGGGGAAGATTCTCTTCATCACATCCGGAGTCAGGCGCTGTTCGTCCTTCTGGGCGTTCTTTTTCTTCTGGGCCGCCTTGGGCACCTTCATAGTCTTGGCGTTGGCTGCCACATATTCGCGGCTCTGGAACAGCAGGGGCAGTGTCTTCACGAGGAAATGGCGGGCGTTCATCCAGGTGTGGCCCCACTTGTCGGTGGTATAGTATTCCACGTGGTTGATGCCTTTCTGTGTCAGGAAGTCGTTGTATTCCTTGGCATTACCGTAAAGAAAATCGTCCGTGCCGACGCCGAGCCAGAAGAGGCGGATGCGCTCGTTGAGAGCGGCGGCGTTGTCATACACGCCGGGCAGTTCCATACTGGTTAATGAACTGTAAGAG